>CAYORU010000036.1:0-35635 GCA_964406445.1 uncultured Steroidobacteraceae bacterium | reverse complement strand
GCACGATCCTGGGGCTGTTCAACATGTTCTCGGGCGGCGCGCTGTCGCGCCTCTCCATCTTCGCGATGGGCGTGATGCCCTACATTTCCGCCTCGATCATCATCCAGATGATGGCGGTGGTCGTGCCGTCGATGGCTGCGATCAAGAAGGAGGGCGAGGCCGGGCGGCGCAAGCTGACCCAGTGGACCCGCTACTTCACGCTCGTGCTCGCGGTGTTCCAGGGCGCCGGCGCGGCGACCGCCTTCCAGAACCAGGGCGTGGCGCTGGTCCCGGGCGCGCAGTTCGTCATCGTCGCCACGATCACGCTGTCGGCCGGCACGATGTTCCTGATGTGGCTCGGCGAGCAGATCACCGAGCGCGGCATCGGCAACGGCATCTCGATGCTGATCCTCGCGGGCATCATCGCCGGGCTGCCGGCCGCCATCGGCGGCACGCTCGAGCAGGTGCGCGCCGGCGAGATGAACCCCGCGTTCGCCATGCTGCTGCTGCTGCTGATCGCGGCGGTGACGGCCTTCTGCGTGTTCGTCGAGCGCGGCCAGCGACGCATCCCGGTCAACTACGCGAAGCGGCAGGTCGGCCGCAAGGTCTACGCCGGGCAGACCAGCCACCTGCCGTTCAAGCTGAACATGTCGGGCGTCATCCCGGCGATCTTCGCCTCCTCGCTGCTGCTGTTCCCGGCGACCATGGCCAGCTTTTTCGGCACCTCCGGCGGCGCCGAGTGGCTGCAGAACGCCGCCGCGGCGCTCGGCTACGGCCAGCCGCTGCACATGGTGCTGTACGCGGGCCTGATCATCTTCTTCTGCTTCTTCTACACCGCGCTCGTGTTCAACTCGCGCGAGACCGCGGACAACCTGAAGAAGGGCGGGGCCTTCATCCCCGGCATCCGCCCTGGCCAGCAGACCGCCGAGTACATCGACAAGGTGCTGACCCGCCTCACCGTCTGGGGCGCCCTGTACGTGACGGCCGTCTGCCTGATGCCCGAGATCCTCATGGCCTACGGGCGCGTGCCGTTCTACTTCGGCGGCACGTCGCTCCTGATCATCGTCGTGGTGTCCATGGACTTCATGGCGCAGCTGCAGGCGCACCTGATGTCGCACCAGTACGAAGGATTGATGAAGAAGGCGAACCTGCGCGGCTACGGCCGCCCGGGCACGCCGCGCTGACGGGCCGCCGCGGGCAGCCCCTGGAGTCGAGTGATGAAGGTTCGTCCATCGGTCAAGAAGATCTGCAAGAACTGCAAGATCGTGCGCCGCCGCGGCGTCGTGCGGGTCATCTGCTCGTCGGATGCCCGGCACAAGCAGCGCCAGGGTTGAGCGTTGAGGTGAGTGTCGTTTCCACGTATACTGCTGCGTTTTCCGCGGCGAAAGGGTAGATAGCAATGGCGCGCATCGCCGGCATCAACATCCCTGTCAACAAGCACGTCGTGATCGGGCTGACGCACGTTTACGGCATCGGCCGCTCCGCGTCCGCGGCGATCTGCCAGGCGGCCGGCGTCAAGCCGGACACGAAGGTCCGCGACCTCACCGAGGCGGAGGTCAACGCGCTGCGCGCCGCGGTCGCGCGCCTGACCGTCGAGGGCGACCTGCGCCGCGAGAACGCGATGAGCATCAAGCGGCTCATGGATCTCGGCTCCTACCGCGGCATCCGCCACCGCAAGGGCCTGCCGGCCCGCGGCCAGCGGACCCGCACCAACGCGCGCACCCGCAAGGGTCCGCGTCGCGCCGCGGTGAAGACGAACGTCCAGCCGGGCAAGCACTGACCGTTCCCCGCGGGGAACGGCCCTAACAGCATCGGGTACAGGCAGAGATGGTCGACAAGCAGCAGCAGAGCTCCGCCGCCTCCAAGGCGCGGAAGAAGGCGAAGCGGCAGGTGTCCGATGGCATCGCGCACATCCACGCCTCCTTCAACAACACGATCGTCACGATCACCGACCGGCAGGGCAATACGCTCGCCTGGGCGACCTCGGGCGGCTCCGGCTTCCGTGGCTCGCGCAAGAGCACGCCGTTCGCGGCGCAGGTCGCCGCCGAGAAGGCGGGCACCGCGGCGCAGGAGTACGGCCTGCGCAGCGTCGAGGTGCGCGTCCGTGGCCCCGGCCCGGGCCGCGAGTCGGCGGTGCGTGCGCTGAACGCCTGCGGGCTCAAGATCAGCAGCATCGAGGACGTGACCCCGATCCCGCACAACGGTTGCCGCCCGCCCAAGAAGCGGCGCGTCTGAGGTCTAGACAGCATGGCCAGGTATCTCGGTCCCAAGTGCAAGCTCTCGCGCCGCGAGGGCACGGACCTTTTCCTCAAGAGCGCGATCAAGCCGCTCGAGAGCAAGTGCAAGCTCGAGGTGCCGCCCGGCGGCATCAAGGGCGAGCGTCGTACGCGCCTCTCGGACTACGGGCTGCAGCTGCGCGAGAAGCAGAAGCTGCGCCGCATGTACGGCGTGCTGGAGCGGCAGTTCCACAACTACTACGTCAAGGCGGCCGGCCGTCCCGGCTCCACCGGCGAGAACCTGCTGCGTTACCTCGAGGCCCGGCTGGACAACGTCGTTTACCGCATGGGCTTCGCCGCGACTCGCGCCGAGGCGCGCCAGCTGGTCGCGCACAAGGGCATCGAGGTCAACGGCGAGGCGGTGAACATCCCGTCCTACCAGTGCAAGGCCGGTGACGTGATCGCCGTTCGCGAGAAGTCTCAGAAGCAGGCCCGCGTGGCCGCCGCGCTCGCGATCGCAGCGCAGGTCGGCTTCCCGGACTGGGTCGAGGTCGACGAGAAGAAGTTTTCCGGCACGCTGAAGTCGCTGCCGGACCGAGATCAGATCCTGCCCGACATCAACGAGAATCTCGTTGTCGAGCTCTACTCAAAGTAACAGGTGACGGCCATGCAGGGATCCGCCACGGAATTTCTCAAGCCCAAGTCGGTCAAGGTGACGGCCACCGCGCCGCGCCACGCCCGCATCGTGATCGAGCCGTTCGAGCGCGGCTTCGGCCACACGCTCGGCAACGCGCTGCGGCGCGTGCTGCTGTCGTCGATGCCCGGCTGCGCGATCACGGAGGTCGAGATCGACGGCGTGCTCCACGAGTACACCAGCATCGAGGGCGTGCAGGAGGATGTCGTGGACATCCTGCTCAACCTCAAGGGCATCGCCATCAGGATGCACGCGCGCAGCGAGACCGAGCTGCGGCTGCACAAGAAGGGCCCCGGCCCGGTGACGGCGGGCGACATCCAGACCGACCACGACGTCGAGATCGTGAACCCGGACATGGTCATCGCCACGCTGACCAAGCCGATCGACCTCAACATGACGCTCAAGGTGGAGCGCGGCCGCGGCTACCGGCCGGCGGCGCAGCGCGCCGAGTTCGAGGAGCAGAGCAGGCCGATCGGTCGCCTGCAGCTCGACGCGTCGTTCTCGCCGGTCCGGCGCGTGACCTACGGCGTCGAGTCGGCGCGCGTCGAGCAGCGCACCGACCTCGACAAGTTGATCATCGACATCGAGACCAACGGCACCATCGACCCCGAGGAGGCCATCCGGCGCGCCGGTGGCATCCTCAAGGACCAGCTGACCGTCTTCGTGCAGCTCGAGGGCCAGGGCGAGCAGCCGGTGCAGCAGACCGGCCCGCTGCCGGACCCGATCCTGCTCCGCCCGGTCGACGAGCTCGAGCTCACGGTGCGCAGCGCGAACTGCCTCAAGGCGGAGAACATCCACTACATCGGCGACCTCGTGCAGCGCACGGAAGTCGAGCTGCTGCGCACGCCGAACCTCGGCAAGAAGTCGCTCACCGAGATCAAGGAAGTGCTGGAGAGCCACGGGCTGACGCTCGGCATGCGCATCGACGGCTGGCCGCCGGCCAGCCTGCGCCGCGAAGACGAGCTGAAGTCGGCCTGAGCCGCCGGCACGAGCAGGACACACGACCATGCGTCATCATCTTTCCGGCCGGCAGCTGTCGCGCAACAGCGCCCACCGCAAGGCGCTCATGCGCAACATGGCCACCGCGCTGCTGCGCCACGAGACGATCCGCACCACGCTGCCGAAGGCCAAGGAGCTGCGGCGCGTCGTCGAGCCGCTGATCACGCTCGGCAAGAGCGACAGCCTCGCGGGGCGCCGTCGCGCGTTCTCGCAGCTTCGCGACGACGCCATCGTGACCAAGCTGTTCGAGGACCTCGGCCCGCGATTCAAGGCCCGTGCCGGCGGCTACACGCGCATCCTGCGCATGGAGCCGAGGCCCGGCGACAACGCGCCGATGGCCTTGATGCAGCTCGTCGACAAGGCCGCGGCTCCTGCCGCGGCCGAGGCTCCGGCGGAGGAGGCCAAGGCTCCCGCGAAGCGCGCGCGCAAGAAAGCTGCCGCTGCGCCGGAGGCCGCGGCCAAGCCCCGACGCCGCAAGGCCGCAGCGGGCTGACGCCGACAGGTTTCCACTCCATCCAGGCTGCGGCGCAGCCTTCTTGGTCGCCAGTGGAGGAAGCCGGGTTCGCCCGGCTTCTTTTTTGGGGAATCCGGTTCCTCGCGCGCTCCCCCTGCGCTAAGGTTCGGCGGTGCGGCCGCCCGTTGCGGCCGCCGGCCCGTCCGGGAAACAAGGAGAAGCACGATGAGCCTGGCGAGTGAATTCAAGGAGTTCGCGATGCGCGGCAACGTCATCGACCTGGCGGTCGGTGTCGTGATCGGCGGCGCCTTCGGCAAGATCGTATCGTCGCTGGTGGACGCGATCATCATGCCGATCGTCGGCGTGCTGGTGGGTGGCGTCGACTTCTCGGAGATGGCCGCCAACATCGGCAGCGAAGAGGCCCCCGTGCTGATCAAGTACGGCGCATTCATCCAGTCGGCGATCGACTTCCTGATCATCGCCATGGTGATCTTCATCGCGCTGAAGGGCATCAACAAGCTGAAGCGCCCGCCCGCGCCCGCCCCGGCCGCCGCGCCGCCGCCGCCGCCGAGGGAGGAAGTGCTGCTGACCGAGATCCGCGACCTGCTGAAGAACCGCTGAGCCCTCGCGCAGGGGCGCCGTTCGCGGCGCCCCTGCGCGTCTCAGGCCAGCGCGGCGAGGGCCTCGCGGGTGAGGTTCCGCGGGCCGTCCGGCAGAGCGACCACGTCGTCCTCGATGCGCACGCCGCCGAAAGGCCGCAGGCGCTCCACGGCCTCCCAGTCGACGAGCGGGCGCCGGTCGTCGGCCGCCGCCTCGGCGAGCAGCAGGTCCACGAAGTAGATCCCCGGCTCCACGGTGACGACGAAGCCGGGGCCCAGCTTGCGGGTCAGGCGCAGGAACGGGTGGCCCGCCGGCCGCGGCCGTTCGCCGCCCTCCGGGCCTGCCAGCAGGCCGCCGACGTCGTGCACCTGCAGTCCGAGCAGGTGGCCGATGCCATGCGGGAAGAAGGTGCGGGTCAGGCCGGATTCCACCGCGGCCTCGGGCGTGCAGCGCAGCAACCCGGCCGCCCCCAGCACGCGGGCCACCGCGGCGTGGGCCGCGAGGTGCAGCTCGCAGTACTCGAGCCCCGGCCGGACGGCCGAGGCCAGCGCCCGTTGCTCGGCATCGAGCGCGGCGACGAGGTCCGCGAACGGCCCCGGCCGCTGCGCGTGAGTTCGGGTGACGTCGCTCGCGTAGCCCGCGTAGGCCGCGCCGGCGTCGATCAGGAACGAGGCTCCTGGCGATGGCGGCGACCGCTCGAGGTGCTGGTAGTGCAGCACGGCGCCATGCCGGTCGAGCGCGACGATGCTGCGATAGGGCAGGTCGTCGTCGGCGGCCCGCAGCGCGCGCAGGTACGCGGCGTGGATGTCGTACTCGCTGCCGCCGGACCGGAAGGCGGCGGCCGCGGCGGCGTGGCCCCGGGCCGCCAGCGCGCTGGCGCGGGCCAGGCACTCGATTTCGTAGGCGGTCTTGGCCGCCCGTTCCCAGTCGAGGCGGCTCAGCAGGGCCGGCGGGTTGGACTCGCCCAGGCCGTCCCAGGCGGGGTGCCGTTCGCCGACCACCGCCCAGCGGCGGCCCGGCTGGACGAAGGTCCGCGCCTCCGCCGGGTCGCGCAGCACCTCGACGTCGAAGGCGTCGATCCACGGCTCCGAGGGCAGTTCCGGGGGCTGGTGCCAGTAGTCGGCCGGCTGGTGGAACAGGAGCTTCGGCCGCTCCCCGGGTCGCACCAGGACGAAGCTGCCTGGCTCCGCGACGGGCGCCCAGAGCCGGAAGTGGGGGTTTGCCCGGAACGGGTACGGGTTGTCGTCGAAGACCGGGCAGGGCGGCAGCCCCGACGGCAGGATCAGCCCCCCGAAACCGGCGGCGTCGAGCGCCGCGGCGGTGCGGGCCGAGATCGTGGCGAGGTGATCGGCGTAGAGCGCTGGCGGCGCGGCGTCCATGGGGCACTCCGGGTCGGCTGGTCGCCAGACTACCGCCCTGCGGCCCGCG
The DNA here is from genome assembly GCA_964406445.1 of uncultured Steroidobacteraceae bacterium. Lineage (GTDB taxonomy): Bacteria > Pseudomonadota > Gammaproteobacteria > Steroidobacterales > Steroidobacteraceae > SG8-30. The sequence continues at coordinate 29,265 of CAYORU010000036.1, read as the reverse complement.
GGGCCACGGGGCTCGTGGGGGCCCTGCGGGGCCACGCGGTACGCCAGGCCGCGCCAGCGCGTTCGGAGCCGCGTTGAAAAACGCCGCAAAACCGCTAGAATTGCGGGCCGCGGTGAAGTTTCGAACAGGGCCCTCGCCCGTGCTCGCACCGCGGATCGCTCCTCCCTCTCATATTTCTAAATTTCGGGGTACTGACGATGAACGCGAAGATCTGGGGTGCCTTTGCCGTGGCCCTCGTGCTGACGGCCTGTGGCAAGAAGGAAGAGGCTGCTTCGGCGATGGAGGCCGCTCCGGCCGCCGTCGAGCAGGCGGCCAGCGACGCTGCCGGCGCCATGAACGAGGCTGCCGACACGATGGGTGAGGCGGCCAGCGACGCCGCTGCTGCCGTCGAGGGCGCCGCCGCCGACGCCGCTGCGACGATCGAGGGCGCAGCCGCCGAGGCTGCTCCCGCCGAGGCTGCTCCCGCGCAGTAAGCGCCGGCGCATCTGGCTGGAATCGCCGGGCGGCGACGCGGCCTCAACCGCGGCGCCGCCCGGTTTGCTTTCAGGGACGGAAGATGACCATCAGCATCCGCGACGCGCGCCCGGCCCGTGGCGACCGGGCGTGGATCGAGGCGGCCTATCGCGATTACCTCGACGACCTGCAGGGCGGCGCCACCGGCGTCTTTCCCTCGCTCGACGTGACTGGCCAGACGGAGCGCGACCTGCTCGCGCACTGGTTCACGGGAGACAACGCGCTGCCCCTCTTGATCCTGCGCGACGACGCGCCCGTTGGTTTCGCGCTGGTCGAGCGCGCCAGCGTGGGCGGCCGCCCGCAGTTCCGGCTCACCGAGTTCTTCGTCCATCGCAGGCTGCGCCGCGCGGGCGTCGGTGGCGCCGCGGCCGAACTCATCTTCACCCGTTTCGGGGGCGACTGGCTGGTCTCGGAGTCGACCCGCAACGGCGCCGCGGTGGCTTTCTGGCGGAGGGTGATCTCGCGCTGGACGCGCGGCCGCTACCAGGAGCGGCTCGCCGACGGCGAGGTGCGTCACAGCTTCACCAGCCCGCCGACGCCAGGCGATCCGCGGGCGCCCCGGCGCTAAAGTCGGGCCGCCCGCAGCCGACATGACCCCAAGAACCAGCGCAGGCGTGGCCGGGCCGGCCAGGCCTCGGAGGGGTATTGAGGTGGCGATCCAGCAGGAGATCCCGACCGGGGACACGGCGTGGCAGGTGTCGCTCGCGACGACGCTGGCCGCCGAACTGTCCTCCGGCAAGCTGGAGCTGCCGGCCTTCCCCGAAGTGGTGATCCGCATCCGCGAGGCGCTCGCGGACGAGAACGTCGCGGTGCAGCGGGTCGCGAAGCTGGTCGCGACCGAGGCAGCGCTCGCCGCCCGGCTGCTCAGGCTCGCCAACTCCGCTGCCCTGAATCCGGGCGGCAAGCCGGTGACCGAACTCAAGGCTGCGATCACGCGCATGGGCTCCAACCTGGTGCGCAGCTCGGCGATCTCCTTCGCCATGTCTCAGATCCAGCACGCGAAGGAATTCGAGCCGATTTCCGGGCAGCTCCGCCAACTGTGGGAGTCCGCGACGCGGGTCGCCGCGGTGTCGCACGCGATTGCGAGGCGCGTCCCGGGCTGCAACGCCGACGAGGCGATGCTCGTCGGGCTGCTGCACTCGATCGGCAAGACCTACATACTGACCCGGTTCGCCAGCCGTCGCCCGGCCGGGGACCCTCCGGCCGCGCTCGCCGGGGTCATGGACGGCTGGCACGCCAACATCGCCAGGTCCATCCTCGAGAACTGGAAGCTGCCGGAAGAGATCGCCGACGCGGTGGGCCGCCAGGACGGGATCGACTCCGCCCACCGGCCGCCGGCCGTCGACCTCGCGCAAGTTCTGGCCACGGCCAGGCTGCTGGCCGACTACCTGGACGAGCCCGTGGGCATCGAGCTCATCGCCGCGGACTCCGCCTGGCTGGCAAGCCTCGGCCTCGACGGGCCGGCCTGCGCGGAGCTGCTGCGGGACTCGCGCGAGCAGATCGTCGACCTCGAACGGGCGCTGCGGGGCTGAGGGAAGCCAGTATGGTCGACACGGCGCCGCGGGGGACGGAACAGGACGGGGCGGCGGCGGCCTTCGCCTTCGTGCAGCGCCTGGCGGGCGAATTGTCCGACCGGCGGCTCGACCTGCCGGCCTCGCCCGAGATCGTGGTGCGTGTCCGCGACGCGCTGCGCGACCCGAACGTGACCGCGGCGAAGCTGGCCCGCGTGGTGGGCTCCGAGCCGGCGCTGGCGGCGCGGATCATGCACCTGGCCTCCTCGTTCGCGATCAACCCGGACGGCCGAAAGGTCTCGGACCTGCGCCGGGCGATCACGATGATGGGCTTCAACAACCTGCGCAGCGCGGCCATGGCCTTCGCGGTCGCGCAGCTGCGCGACGCGGCGCGGCTGAGGAAGGTCCGCGACCGGCTGGCCGAGATCTGGATGCAGAGCGTGCTGGTCGCCGGCGTCTGCCAGGCCGTGGCCCGCCGCCAGGCCTCGCTCAACGCCGACGAGGCCATGCTCGCCGGGCTGATGCACGGTGTGGGCAAGCTCTACATCCTCGGGCGGGCCGACAGCTGCCCCGAGCTCTTCGACAATCCGGCGAGCCTGAGCCAGGTGCTGCGAGACTGGCACGCCAGCATCGGCAAGGCGATCCTCGAGGCCTGGGGCTTCCCCGAGGCGGTCGCGGAGGCGGTCGGCGTGCAGGACGACATCGAGCGCGACGCGCGCGGCGACGTAGACCTCGCCGACGTGCTGATCGTGGGCGTGATGATGGCGGCCTACGCCGGCCACCCGGAGGACCTCGAGCTCAACATGCTGGGCGTCAGGGCCTTCGATCGGCTCGGGCTCGACGGGCCGACCTGCGCGGCCGTGCTGCGCGACGCCGAGGTGGAGGTTCAGTCGCTCAAGGTCGCGCTGGGGACCTGAGCCGGCCGCTCAGTGCTGGTGGTGGGCGTGCTCCCCGCCGCCATCCTTGCCCGGGGCGAACACGCTCGCCTCGGTGCGCAGTTCCCCAGCGACCTCGAAGCGCAGCACGAGCGGCACCTTCTGGCCCTCCTTCAGCGGCGACCTGAGGCCCATCAGCATCAGGTGGACGCCGCCCGGCGCCATCTCGAGCCGCTCGCCGGCGCCGACGTGAAGGGGATCCACGCGCTTCATGCGAACCGTGTCGACGTCGTGCACGGTCGCGTGCACCTCGACCTTGCTCGCGCGCGGCGAGCTGACCGACAGCAGGCGGTCGGCGCGTTTCGCGCGGTTGTCGATCACCAGGTAGGCGGCCCCGACCGTGGTGCCCGGCGGCGTGGCGCGACTCCAGGCGCGCGTGACCTCCAGCGATGGCTTTTGCGCGGCCGCACCGGAGCCGGGGAGGGCGAGCGCGGCGGCGAGCGCCAGCGAAGCGAGCTTTCTCATGCGCGATTCCTCTTGCGTGTCGCGCCGCGGCGGGCCAGCAGCGGCGCGAGGTAGCGGCCCGTGTACGATTCCGGGCAGGCGGCGACCTGTTCCGGCGTGCCCTCGGCGACGATGCGGCCGCCGCCGTCGCCGCCCTCCGGGCCGAGGTCCACGATCCAGTCGGCGGTCTTGATGACGTCCAGGTTGTGCTCGATCACGACCACGGTGTTGCCCTCGTCGCGGAGCCGGTGCAGGACCTTGAGCAGCTGCTCGACGTCGTGGAAGTGCAGCCCCGTGGTCGGCTCGTCGAGGATGTAGAGCGTTCGTCCGGTGGAGCGCTTGGAAAGTTCCTTGGCGAGCTTGACGCGCTGGGCCTCGCCGCCGGACAGCGTGGTGGCGTTCTGCCCGAGGCGCACGTAGGTCAGCCCGACGTCGACCAGCGTCTGGAGCTTGCCGGCGACCGCAGGCACCGCCTGGAAGAAGGGGAGGGCGTCCTCGACGGTCAGCTCGAGCACCTCGTGGATGCTCTTGCCTTTGTAGTGAACCTCGAGCGTCTCGCGGTTGTAGCGCCGCCCCTTGCAGACGTCGCAGGGCACGTACACGTCCGGCAGGAAGTGCATCTCCACCTTGATGACGCCGTCGCCCTGGCAGGCTTCGCAGCGGCCGCCCTTGACGTTGAAGCTGAAGCGGCCGGGCTGGTAGCCGCGCGCGCGCGCCTCGGGCGTGGCCGCGAACAGCTCGCGGATCGGGGTGAACAGGCCGGTGTAGGTGGCGGGGTTCGAGCGCGGCGTGCGGCCGATCGGGCTCTGGTCGATGTCGATGACGCGGTCCACCTGATCGAGGCCCTCGACGCCGTCGCAGGGGCCCGCGTCGTAGGCGGCGTCGTTGAGGTGCTCGGCGACCTTGCGGTAGAGCGTGTCGTTCACGAGCGTCGACTTGCCCGAGCCGGAGACGCCCGTCACGCAGGTCATGAGCCCCAGCGGGAACTCGACCGTGACCTCGCGCAGGTTGTTTCCGCGCGCGCCGGCGAGCCGCAGGCGGCGCTTCGGGTCGCGCGGCGTGCGCCGCCCCGGCACCTCGATGGCGCGCCGGCCGGACAGGTACTGGCCGGTCAGCGAGGCCGCGCTCTTCTCGACGTCGCGGGGCGCGCCCTGGGCCACGACCTGCCCGCCGTGCACGCCGGCGCCGGGCCCGAGGTCGACCACGTGGTCCGCCTGGCGTATGGCGTCCTCGTCGTGCTCGACCATGATGACCGTGTTGCCGAGGTCGCGCAGCCGGTGCAGCGTGTCGAGGAGCCGCTGGTTGTCGCGCTGGTGCAGCCCGATCGAGGGCTCGTCGAGGATGTACATCACGCCGACCAGGCCCGAGCCCACCTGGCTGGCGAGCCGGATGCGCTGGGCCTCGCCGCCCGAGAGGGTCTCCGCGCTGCGGTCGAGCGTCAGGTAGTCGAGGCCCACGTCGAGCAGGAAGCCCAGCCGGTCGGCGATCTCCTTGACCACCTTGGCGGCGATCTCGCCGCGCCAGCCCGCGAGCGTGAGGTCGCGGAAGAAGTCGAGCGCCGCCGCGACCGACAGCGCCGAGACCTGCGGGATGCTGCGTCCGCCCACGTAGACGTGCCTGGCCGAGCGCGTCAGGCGCGTGCCTTCGCAGTCGGGGCAGACCTGGTTGCCGAGGTAGCGCGACAGCTCCTCCTTCACGCCCAGCGAATCGGTCTCGCGGTAGCGGCGCTCGAGGTTCGGGATCACGCCCTCGAAGCGGTGGCGTCGGCGCACCGTCCGGCCGCGCGCGTCGAAGTACTCGAACTCGACCTCCTCCCCGCCGCTGCCGTAGAGCAGCACGTCCCGCGACTTGTCCGGCAGCGACGCCCACGAGGCCTCCGGGTCGAAGCCGTAGTGCCGCGAGAGCGACAGCACCATCTGGTAGTAGTAGGCGTTGCGGCGGTCCCAGCCGCGCACCGCGCCGCCGGCGAGCGACAGCGCGGGCTGCGACACCACCCGCGCCGGGTCGAAGAACTGCCGGACCCCGAGCCCGTCGCAGGTGGCGCAGGCGCCGGCCGGGTTGTTGAAGGAGAACAGGCGCGGCTCGAGCTCCGGCAGCGAGTAGCCGCAGGCCGTGCAGGCGAACTTGTCCGAGAACACCAGCTCGTCGCGGCGCGGCTCGTCGAGGAAGGCGACGCGGGCCACGCCGTCGCCGAGCCTGAGCGCGGTCTCGAAGGACTCCGCCAGCCGCTGCGCGAGGTCGCCGCGCGCCTTGAAGCGGTCGACCACCGCCTCGATGCTGTGCTTGCGCCGCAGGTCGAGCTTCGGCAGTGCGTCCATCTCGGCGATCCGGCCGTCCACCCGGACCCGGACGAAGCCCTTGGCGCGAAGCTCCTCGAACACCTGCACGTGCTCGCCCTTGCGGTCCTTGACGACCGGCGCGAGCAGCGCGAGCGGCGTGCCCTCCGGCAACCGCAGCACCTGGTCGACCATCTGGCTGACCGTCTGCGCGGCGAGGTCCATGCCGTGGTCGGGGCAGCGCGGGATGCCGGCGCGCGCGTACAGCAGGCGCAGGTAGTCGTAGATCTCGGTGACCGTGCCGACCGTCGAGCGCGGGTTGTGCGAGGTCGACTTCTGCTCGATCGAGATCGCCGGCGACAGCCCGTCGATGGCGTCGACGTCCGGCTTCTCCATCATGGACAGGAACTGCCGGGCGTAGGCCGACAGCGACTCGACGTAGCGCCGCTGCCCCTCGGCGTAGATGGTGTCGAAGGCGAGCGAGGACTTGCCGGAGCCCGACAGGCCGGTGAACACGATCAGCCGGTCGCGCGGCAGGTCCAGGTCGATGCCCTGGAGGTTGTGGGTCCGCGCGCCGCGGATGCGGATGGTCGGGGTGCTCATGGAGAGCCGGATAGGATACGGGTCTGGCTCGGCCCCGCGCAAAGGGCCGCGGGTGGCGAGACAGTGTCCTGTACGGCCGGTTCCAGGCCTTGCGGCGGCCGCGACCGGGCCGCAGCGCGCCGTAATGCGCCACATGCGCCGGATTTGCGCTGCCCGCGGCCGGCGGGGGCGACTACAATGAGGCTCCGGAAGGGAGGTGTGCCATGGCGCGTGGGGTCAACAAGGTCATTCTGCTGGGCAACGTCGGCCAGGATCCGCAGAGCCGCGCCATGCCCTCGGGCAAGGCGGTGGTGAACCTGCGGGTCGCGACCAGCAAGCAGTGGCGCGACCGCCAGACGGGCGAGAACAAGGAAGCCACCGAGTGGCACACGGTCGTGATGTTCGACCGCCTGGCCGAGATCGCCGCCGAGTACCTCCGCAAGGGCTCGCAGGTGTACATCGAAGGCGAGCTGCGCACCCGCAAGTGGCAGGACAAGGAAGGCCAGGACCGCTACTCGACCGAGATCGTGGCCAACGAGATGCAGATGCTCGGTGGCCGTGCCGGCGCCGGCGCCGGCGGCCCGGCGGGTGGCTACGAGCGCGGCGGGGAGAGCCGCCCGGCCCGCGCGGCCGAGCCGGCGGGCTCCGGCGGCGGCGACTTCGACGACGACATTCCGTTCTGAGGCTGCCGGCCGCTGCCGGCCCTTCGCCACGTGATCCAGTTCACGTGGCGGCGTCCGGCCAGCGGCTAATGTGCGCGACATCGGGCGCCGGTCTCCGCAGGGAGAGGCGCTGCCATGGACCGGGGCCTGGGCCGCGATGTCAGCCGAAGATCTCGAGGACGCGACGCCGCCTGCAGCGCCGGGCCGCTGGCGTCCCTGGTTGGCCGAGCCGCGGGGTCTGCTGACCCTCGTCGTCGTCGCGCTCGCCGTCTCCGGGGCCCTGGTGGCGGCCGTGCTGCCCGCGACGGGGCCGGGTCTCGCCGCCCTGTGGGCGGGCGGGCCGGCACTCGCCGCCGGTCTCCTCGCCTGGTCGGTCTCGGGCCACCCGGACCTCGCGGCGGCCGACCGCCGGGGATGGCGCTGGCTGGCAGCCGGCGCCTGCACCTGGGGGCTCGCGCGCCTCGCCGTCCCGGTGCTGGAGCCGCTCGAGTCGACGGGACTCGCCGTCCTGGCGGGCGGCGCGGCGCTCGCCCACGGGCTGATGCTGGCCGGTCTGGTCGGCTTCTCTGCGGCGGCGCCTCGGGCACGCCTGCGCCGCCTGTTCTGGCTCGACGCCGCCATTCTCTCGCTCGGCTGCGGCGGCTTCCTCTACGCGCTCGGTCCGGCCGGAGCGGCGGCGGGGCTCGGCCTGAACCTTGCGCTGTGGAGCGCCCTCGGTGGCGCCTCGCTCGTCGTCGCGGCGGCGCTGCCGCTGGTGCGGGCCGCGATGCCGCGGCCGGGTCCCCGCCTCTGGCTGCTCGGCGCCTGCGTCGCGGTCTTCATCGCGGACCTGGTCGCCGTGCGGCTATCGGCCGGCGCCGTGCTGTCGGCGACCGATCCCCTGCTGGGCCTGGCATGCGCCCTGTTCGTGCTCGCGGCGCAAACCGAGCACGTCGCGCTGAGCCGCGGCGACGCCCAGGACGAGGTCGCCGCCGGCGTGCGCCCGCTGCCGGTCCTGCCCCTGGCCGGCCTGATGCTGGCGCAAGCCGCGGCGCTGCACGTCCATCTCGCGCGCAGCGCCGGCTGGGAGGCCTGGCTCGCCGCCGTCGCCGGCCTGGTGGCGCTCCTCACGCTGGCGCGCCAGCACCTTCACGCGGACTTCCGCGTGGCCGCGGGCCGCAGCATCGCGCGGCGCGAGGCCGAGGACCGCTTCACCGCGCTGGTTCGCAACTCCTCCGACGTGATCCTCATCTGCGGCGGCGCGGGTCAGCTGCGTTTCGCCACCTCGTCCGCCGAGCGCGTCTTCGGCCTGCCGCCATCCGCGCTCGCCGGCCGGAACATCGCCGAACTGGTCGCCACCGAGGATCGCGGGCGCCTGAAGGCCGCGCTGGGCGGCGAGCTCCGCCAGCGCGGCGCCTCCGCCACACTGGAGCTCAGGGTGCCGCGCGGCGGCGAGCGCATGCGCGTGATCGAGGTGGTCGCCACCAACCTCGAGGACGAGCCGGCCGTGGCCGGCTGCGTGCTGAACGTGCGCGACGTCACCGAAAGGCGGATGCTCGAGGACCAGCTCAAGCGGCTCGCCTTCCATGATCCGCTGACGCTGCTCGCGAACCGCGCGCTGTTCCGCGACCGCGTCGAGCACGCGCTGGAAGTCGGCAAGCGGCGCCGGCAGCGCGTGGCGGTCATCTTCGTGGACCTGGACAACTTCAAGAAGATCAACGACAGCCTCGGACACGGCGAGGGCGATCGCGTCCTCCGCACCTCGGCGCAGCGGCTCAGCAAGTGCACGAGGACCGCGGACACCGTGGCGCGCCTCGGCGGCGACGAGTTCGCGGTGCTCATCGAGGACGCGAGCGACGAGGCCCAGGTCCAGGACGTGGCGCGTCGGATCGTCGAGAATCTCAAGGAGCCGTTCACCTTCCTCGATTCGAGCCTCAGGGTCGCGGCGAGCGTCGGCGTGGCCTTCGCCGAGCCCGACGACGGCGTCGAGGAGCTGCTGCGCAACGCCGACGTCGCGATGTACAAGGCGAAGTCGAACGGCAAGAGCCGCTTCGAGGTCTTCCGGCCCGAGATGCAGCACGCGGTGGAGCAGCGGCTGCGCGTCGAGGCCGACCTCACCCGGGCGATCGTCAACGGCGAGCTCAGGCTCTTCTACCAGCCGATCGTGGACCTCAAGTCCGGCTACCTGCTCGGCGTCGAGGCGCTGGTGCGCTGGCAGCACCCGGAGCGCGGGCTGGTCTCGCCGGCCGAGTTCATCGGGGTCGCGGAGGAGAGCGGCCAGGTCATGGCGCTCGGGCGCTGGGTCCTGCACGCGGCCTGCCGCGAGATCCGCGAGTGGCAGGAGCGCATGCCGCGCGGCCACGACCTGCGGGTCTCCATCAACGTCTCGAGCCAGCAGCTGCAGTCCGGCGACCTCGTCGCGGAGGTGAAGGCGGCGCTCGCGTCCTCGGGGCTCAGCGCGGGATCGCTGGTTCTCGAGATGACCGAGAGCGTGGTGATGCAGGACACGGAGGCGACCTTCGCCAAGCTCAACCTGCTGAAGAGCCTCGGCGTGCGCATCGCCATAGACGACTTCGGCACGGGCTACTCGTCGCTCTCCTACCTGCACCGCTTCCCGCTCGACATCCTGAAGATCGACCGCTCGTTCGTGACCCGCCTCGGCGAGGAGCGGGACGGCACCGAGCTCGCGCGCGCCATCGTGATGCTGGGCGACACGCTGGGCCTCGAGGTGGTGGCCGAGGGCATCGAGCTCGAGCACCAGCTGCAGGGACTGCTCGAGATCGGCTGCGTGGCCGGGCAGGGCTACTACTGGTCGAAGCCGGCGATGCTCTACGAGATCGAGTACTCGCACCAGGCGCGGCTGCGGCGCCGGCTGCTCGAGGACCTGCCCGCAAGCGCCGAGACGAGCGCCACCGGCCGCTTCCGCATCCCGCAGTTCCTGGATCCCCCGCAGGAGCTCGCGGCCACCGGCACCTACCGGCGCTGAGGCCATGGATCCATATTTTTCAGAGACTTAGGCCTCCGTCGCCGGGTCGCCGCGGCCGACTGCGCCTTCAACCGCGAGGCCAAAACCGCTAACCTAACGGCCCTTTTCACCGGGACCGCACCGCCCATGGCCGGCCGCCTGTTCGTCACCACCTTCGGCTGCCAGATGAACGAGTACGACTCCGCCCGGATGGTGGACGTGCTGCGGGAGGCCGAGGGGCTCGAGCCCACGGAGGATCCCGAGCAAGCCGACGTCGTGCTGCTCAACACCTGCTCGGTGCGCGAGAAGGCCCAGGAGAAGGTGTTCTCGCACCTCGGGCAGTGGCGGTTGCTGAAGCAGCGCAAGCCGGGCCTGGTCATCGGCGTCGGCGGCTGCGTGGCGAGCCAGGAGGGCGAGGGCATCCTCGAGCGGGCGCCCTTCGTGGACCTAGTGTTCGGCCCGCAGACCCTGCACCGCCTCCCGGAGATGATCCGCGCACTGCGCGGCAGCGGCCGCGCCCAGGTGGACGTCTCCTTCCCGGAGATCGAGAAGTTCGACCGGCTGCCGGAGCCGCGTGCCGAGGGCGCGACCGCCTTCGTCTCGATCATGGAGGGCTGCAGCAAGTACTGCAGCTTCTGCGTGGTGCCCTATACGCGCGGCGAGGAGATGAGCCGCCCGGTCGCGCAGGTGCTGGCCGAGGTCGAGGCGCTCGCCGCGCAGGGCGTGCGCGAGGTGATGCTGCTCGGGCAGAACGTCAACGCCTACCGCGGCGCCTTCGCGGACGGCGCGGAGTGCGACCTGGCGGCGCTGATCCGCCTCGTGGCGCGCGTCGACGGCATCGGCCGCATCCGCTTCACGACCTCCCACCCTGTCGAGTTCACCGACTCGCTGGTCGAGGCCTACGCGGAGGTGGGGAAGCTCGCGAACTACCTGCACCTGCCGGTGCAGAGCGGCTCGGACCGCATCCTGGCGGCGATGAAGCGCGGCTACACCGCGCTCGAGTACAAGCAGAAACTGCGCAGGCTGCGCGCGGCGCGCCCGGACATCTGCCTCTCCTCCGACTTCATCGTCGGCTTCCCGGGCGAGACGGACCGCGACTTCGAGCAGACGCTGGACCTGATCGCCGAGGTCGGCTTCGACCAGTCGTTCAGCTTCGTCTACAGCCGCCGCCCGGGCACGCCGGCGGCCTCCCTGCCGGACGACGTGCCGCAGGCAGTGAAGCTCGAGCGCCTCGCGATCCTGCAGCGCCGGATCGACCAGCAGGCCTTCGCGATCAGCGAGCGCATGGTGGGCACGGTGCAGCGGGTGCTGGTCGAGCGGCCCTCGAAGAAGGACCCGCGCCAGCTCGCCGGGCGGACCGAGAACATGCGCTGGGTGAACTTCGACGGCCCGGCCTCGCTGGTCGGGCGCTTCGTCGACCTGCAGGTCACCGAGGCGCTGCCCAATTCCCTGCGCGGCCGGCTTGCCGGCGCGTCGGAGGACGCCGCGGCGGTCGCCCCGCGCCGGGCCACTGCTTGAGTACCCCGCGCCAGAGCAGCGTCAGCTTCGAGGGCGCCGGCAACGACCGCTTGGCCGTGCTCTGCGGTCCGCTCGACCAGCACGTGCGCCAGATCGAGGACCGGCTCGGCCTCGAGATCCGCCGCCGCGGCGGGCAGTTCACGGTGCTCGGCGATCGCGCCGAGGACGGCGCGGCCGTGCTGCGGGGACTGTACGCCCGCTCGGCCGAGGGTCCGGTCACCGCCGAGGACGTGCACCTCGCCCTGCAGGAGTCGGGCATGGGCGAGGCGCCGCCCGACGTGGTCGCCGTGCACACGCACCGCGGGCTGGTGCGGGGCCGCGGCCCGAACCAGGCCGAGTACCTGCGCAACATCCGTGAGCACGACCTGACCTTCGGCATCGGGCCCGCCGGCACCGGCAAGACCTACCTTGCGGTCGCCTGCGCCGTGGAGGCCCTGCAGCGCGATTCCGTGCGCCGGCTGGTGCTGGTCCGTCCGGCCGTCGAGGCCGGCGAGCGGCTCGGCTTCCTGCCCGGGGACATGGCGCAGAAGGTCGACCCCTACCTGCGGCCGATGTACGACGCCCTGTACGAGATGATCGGCTTCGAGAAGGTCGCCCGGCTGATCGAGCGCAACGTCATCGAGGTCGCGCCGCTCGCGTTCATGCGCGGACGAACGCTGAACGAGGCCTTCATCATCCTCGACGAGGCGCAGAACACGACCGTCGAGCAGATGAAGATGTTCCTCACCCGCGTCGGCTTCGGCTCGCGCGCGGTGGTCACCGGCGACGTCACCCAGACCGACCTGCCGAGCCACCGGCCCTCGGGCCTGCGCCACGCCATGGCGGTGCTCGGCGACGTGCCCGGCATCGCCTTCACCCAGTTCACCGCCCGCGACGTGGTGCGCCACCCGCTGGTGCAGCGGATCGTGCAGGCCTACGAGCGGAGCGACGGCGCGGAGGGGGCCACGTGAGCCTCGCGCTCGCCGTGCAGTACGGGACGCGCCGACCCTGGGCGCCCGCCGTCGCGTCGCTGCGCCGCTGGGCGGAGGCGGCGCTCCAGGGCGAGGACGGCGCCCGCCCGCTCGGCATCCGCATCGTCGGCGCGGCCGAGGGCCGTGCGCTGAACCGCCGCTGGCGCGGCCGCGACCATGCGACCAACGTGCTGTCCTTCTGCGCGGAGCCCACCGGCGTGCCGGGACCGGCGCCGCTCGGCGACCTGGTCGTATGCGCGCCGGTCGTGGCACGCGAGGCGCGCGAGCAGGGCAAGGAGCTCACGGCGCACTGGGCCCACATGGTCGTGCACGGGGTGCTGCACCTGCTCGGCCACGACCACGTGCGACAGCGGGAGGCGCAGGCGATGGAGTCGCTCGAGGCGAAGATCCTCCGCGGGCTCGGCTTCGAGGACCCCTACAGGAGCGCCGCATGAGCGACGATGCCAACCGCAGCGGCTGGTTCCGCCGCCTGGTCGGAGCCGGCGAGCCGCGCGACCGGGCCGAGCTGGTCGAGGAACTGCGCGAGGCGAGCGCGCGCGGGCTGATCGACGCCGATGCGCTCGCGATGATCGAGGGCGTGCTCGGCGTGTCCGACCTTCAGGTCCGCGACATCATGGTGCCGCGCTCGCAGATGGTGGTGCTCGAGCGCGAAGCGCCGCTCGACGAGCTGCTCCCCGCGATCGTCGAGTCTGGCCACTCCCGGTTCCCGGTGATCGGCGAGGACCGCGACCAGGTCGTCGGGCTGCTGCTCGCGAAGGACCTGCTCCGCTACTTCGGCGAGGCCGACCGCGCCGACTTCGAGATCCGCGAGCTGCTGCGGCCGGCCGTGTTCGTCCCCGAGAGCAAGCGCCTCAACGTGCTGCTCAAGGAGTTCCGGGTCAGCCGAAACCACATGGCGATCGTCGTGGACGAGTACGGCGGCGTGTCCGGGCTCGTCACGATCGAGGACGTGATCGAGGAGATCGTCGGCGAGATCGCCGACGAGTACGACATCGAGGAAGACCAGACCATCCGCCGCGAGGGCGACCGGCAGTTCGCCGTGCACGCGCTGGCGCGGATCGAGGACTTCAACGAGTACTTCGGCACCCGCTTCGGCGACGAGGAGTTCGACACCATCGGCGGGCTGGTGATGCACCAGTTCGGCCGGCTGCCGAGGCGCGGCGAGACGGTGAACATCGACGGTCTCGAGTTCCGGGTGCTGCGCGCCGACCGCCGGCGCATCGACCTGCTGCGGGTGATCACCCCGGCGGACGTCCCGCCCCGCGCGGGCTAGCCGGGCCCGCGTGGCGCTGCCCTGGGTCGAAAGGCTGGCCGCGCGCTACGGCGCGTGGCTCGCGCTCGCCGCCGGCGCGGGCTCCTCGCTCGGCTTCGCGCCGGCCGGCCTCTATCCGCTCGCCGTCCTCTGCCCGGCGCTGCTGTTCCTGCTCTGGGAGGGGCGTCGGCCCGGCGCGGCGGCGCTGATCGGGTTCGCCTACGCCGTCGGGCTGTTCCTTGCCGGCACCTACTGGATCTATATCGCCGTCCACGATGTCGGCCGCGCGCCCGCCTGGCTCGCGGTGTTCCTGCTCGCCGGGCTGGTCACGATCATGGCCGCCTATTTCGCGCTGCTCGGCGCGCTGGCCGCGAGGCTCGCGCCGCGGCCGACGGCGCTGCGCTGGCTGGCCTTCCTGCCGGGCGGCTGGGTGCTGGTCGAGTGGCTGCGCGGCTGGCTGTTCAGCGGCTTCCCCTGGCTGGCGCTCGGCTACGCGCACAGCGACTCGCCGCTGGCGGGCCTCGCGCCGCTGGCGGGGATCCACGCGGTCACCCTCGCATCCGCGCTGACGGCGGGCGCCATCGTCGCGCTCGTGCACGGCAGCGCGCGCGAGCGCGTGGCGGCCGCCGTGGCCGTGGCCGCGGTCTGGGCGGGGGCGGCGGCGCTCGGCGGGCGAGCCTGGACCGAGCCGTCCGGCCCGCCGATCGGCGTCGCGCTGGTGCAGGCGGCGGTGCCGCAGGACGACAAGTGGGAGGACGCGAACCGCGACCGCATCCTCGCCACCTATCGCGACCTGACCCGGCCGGTGCTCGGACGACGGCTGATCGTCTGGCCCGAGGCCTCGATTCCCGTGCTGGCCCACGAGGCGGGGCCGTACCTCGCCGCGATGTGGGGCGAGGCGCAGCGCGCCGGCAGCGACCTCGTGATGGGCCTCCTGCGCTACGACTTCGATCTTGGCCACTACTACAACGGCGTCCTCGCGCTCGCGGGCGAGGAGGCCGGTTGGTACTACAAGCGCCGCCTGGTGCCCTTCGGCGAGTTCTTCCCGGTGCCCGCGTTCGTGCGCAGCTGGATGCGGCTCATGAGCCTCGCCTACTCGGACATGACGCCGGGGGCGGAGGACCAGCCTGCGCTGTCCGCCGCAGGGGTCAGGATCGGCGTCACCGTCTGCTACGAGGACGCCTACGGCGCCGAGCAGCTCGCCGTGCTGCGAGAGGCCGAACTGCTGGTCAACGTCACGAACAACGCCTGGTTCGGCGACTCGACCGCGCCCCACCAGCAGATGCAGATGGCGCGCTTCCGTGCGCTCGAGGCCGGACGGTACCTCGTCCGCGCGACGTCGAACGGCATCACCGCCATCATCGGTCCGGACGGCGCGGTCGTCTCGCGGGCCGCGCAGTTCGTGCCCGAGGTTCTCCTCGGCGAGGTGCGGCCCTTCACCGGGCTCACGCCGTACGCGCGCACCGGCAACGGGCCCGTGCTGTTGCTGGCGGGACTGCTGGTGCTGCTGCCGGTGGTTGCGGGTCTCGCCGCGCGGCGCCGCCGGCGCTGACCCGCGGGCGGCCGCGCGGCGCTCAGTCGCGCAGCAGCTCGACGAGGTGCAGCGACACCGTCACGACGTGCAGGACGACGAGCCCGGCCGAGATCCTCGCGGCGAGCAGGTGCCAGGTCCGCCAGTCGAGCGCCGCCGGGCCGCCGGCCGCGGCCAGCCACGCGGCGCCGGTGACCGCCGCCGCGAGCAGCGCCACGAGCAGCAGGCCCTCGATGAGCGCGAACAGGCCGCCGGCCTCCGCGGAGGGTATGCGCCCGCGCAGCAGCTGCCCCAGGTCGCGCGCGACGACGCCCATCCGCCCCGACAGGAAGGGCAGGTAGGTCCGCCAGCCGCCGCCGCGCGCGCAGGCGAAGGCATAGGCCGTGGCGAGCGGCAGCGCGGCGAGGCCCAGGCCGACGTGCGCGTAGTCGAGCCAGCCGGCGCCGGCCGGGATCCTCCGCAGCAGGGACACCCAGGGACTCGTCAGCAGCAGCCAGGCGGTGACCAGCGTGACCGGCAGGTGCAACCCGCCTGTGCGCGAGCCGGCGGGTGCGGACATGCGCTCAGGCGGGCGCGAGCGCGGCAACGCGCCCGGCGAAGCGGTCGACTTCCGCCCAGTCGGTGAACTCGACCTTGGTGTGCGGGTCGCGTGGTCCCTGGGTGAGCCACATGATGAAGCGGATCGCGGCGCGGTCGAAGGCGCCGTAGCGCTGGTAGTCGAGCTCGCCGCCGAAAACGCCGAGGAGCGGGGGCCGCCAGTCGCTGCCGGCGAGGAAGGCCTGCATGTACGGGTTGGTCTCGGGCGTGTTCTTGGCGGGCTTGCGTGCCACCAGGCTGACCGAGAAGAACGCGCTCGGCTTTGCCTCGAGCTCGGCCCGGTGCCGACGGATGAAGGCGAGCACGGACGGGTCGTGCTTGCCGTGGCGGATGCTCGCGCCGATCACCACCGCGTCGTAGGCGCCGAGGTCGGGCGCGGCGTCGACCGCCGCCACCTCGGCCGAGTGGCCGCTTTGCGCCGCGACCGCGCCAATGCGCTCGCAGATGCGGCGGGTCTGTCCGTACCCGCTCCAGTACAGCAGCAGGATCCTCGCCATCGGCCGTCCTCGCCCGGAATCACCGCAGATCCTAGCCCAGCGGCGCGGCCCGGCGGCATCGGTAGTCACCGTGCCGGATTGCGCGCAGCGAATTCGGTCCAGCGCAGCACCGTGACGCCTTGCGCCTCGAACGGCGCGTCGAGCGGCTCCCGCCGTTGACGGTCGACCAGGTGCTCCACTTCGCTTCCCGCCCGGAATCGAACCGGTGGGGCGACGACAGGGATGCCCGCCGGCATGCCCAGCAAGGGACTACAGCCCGAGCGCCTCGACGTCCTGCAGCACCTTCTCCAGGTCAGGGCGGGTGCGATACGTCGGCTCCATGTAGCGCAGCCGGACCTTGCCGCTCGCATCGAGCACATAGACGATGGGGAAGGGCACGCCGAAGGCAGCGCTGCCGACCGGATACTGCGGGTCGCGGATGCCGAGCTCGAGGTTGATGTCGCCCTTCGGGTCGGCGAGCATCGTGAAGCCGATCTGCTGCGCGGTAGCGAAGGCGGCGATCTCGGCCACCTCGTCGACGCTCACGGAGACGACGCCGAGGCCGAGCTCGCGGAAGCGGGCCAGGTGCCGGTTCGCGTCGACGAGCTGGCGCTGGCAGAACGGGCACCAGTCGGCCGAGCGCACGAAGAACACGGCAAGACCCTTCTCGCCCATCAGCGAATCGAGCGTCCGCTGCTTGCCCGTCTGGTCCGGAGCCGACAGTGCATGGGGGAACGCGGCCCCCACGCCGGGGCCCGGCGGGGCGGCGAACGCCGCGGCGCCGAGGAGGGCGAAGCCGAGCGCCAGCGCGGCAGCCATGCTTCGGGGGCGGGTCGTCATCGATGTCTCCTTGCCTGGCTGCCGGCCACCCCGGCGCTCAGGCGCTTGCGTACCAGGCCTGCACGCCCGGGTGGTCGTGTACCGCTGCGTGGACCGCCATGAGCTTCGGATAGCCGGCGAAGATCGTGGCGGGGATGTGGTCCACCTTGCCGCCGACGAACCAGCGCACGGCCATGTAGAGCTTGAGGTCGACGACTTGCAGCGTGTCGCCGCCGAAGAACGGCGAGCCCTCGATGTTCCGTTCCGCCGCCTCGGCCCAGGCCGGCAGGAAGCCGGCGACGAGCGCCTCGCGGGCGACCTTCTTCTCCGCCTCGGGCATGCGTATGGTCGGCGACACGGCGGCGCGCAGCGCCTCGACGTGCTCCATCATGCCTGCGTGGCGCGCGGCCACGAAGTCGTCGGCGGGGTGCAGGTCGTGGCGCCGCCCGATGAGCACGAGGATTGCGTTCGAGTGCGCGAGCGGCGGCTTGCCCGGCAGCTCGAGCACGGGCAGTGCGCCGTAGGGCATGCGCGGCTTGAGCGCCGGCCAGTCGGCGGCGGGGATCCGGACGTCCTCGAAGTCGACGCCCGCGAGGTGCAGCGCGAGACGGCACTCCTCGCCGCGGCTGACCGGGGCGTCGAAGTAGATGAGCCTGGGCCTGTTCATGCGCAAAAGCCTAGCACGGCAGGCGGCGCTGGCGCGCCGAGAACGCCGCCCGTATCGTGGTCGCGGTGAGATCGCTGTCGGTCATCGTGGCAGGCGCGGGCACGCTCGGCCTGATGGACTACGACCCGCTGTCGGCGCCGCTCGACGCGGCGGTCACGGCGTGAGCTGGCGGCTGCGCTCGGCGTAGGGCCGGCGCGCCAGGAACAATAGCAGCGCCGCGCCGGGCGCCCCCAGCGAGACGATCCACGCGAGCGAGTCGCCGACCCGGAACTCGTCCGCGTAGACGTAGTCGTTGACGAAGCCGGTGAGGAAGGTGCCGAGGCCGATCCCGGCCAGGTTGATCGCGAACAGGTACAGCGCCGAGACCTGGCCGCGCAGCCGGTTCGGCGAGACGGCCTGCAGCCCCGAAGCCGCCGCCGCGAACGGGAAGCTCGAGGCGAACATGAAGGCGGCGAACCACGCGAGCGAGGTCCAGCCGTCGTCCGCCTGGGTGGTCAGCACGCCGAGCGGCCAGATCGCCACCGCCGAGAGGATGCCCGGCCACATCTCCGCATCCGCCACGCCGCGCCGCCGCAGCTGGTCCGCCACCACGCCGCCGGCGAGGATACCGGCCGCGCCGCCGATCCCGAGGATCAGGCCGAAGGGCGTGCCGAATTCCCCCGGCGAGAGGCCGTGCACCCGCTGCAGGTAGGGCGGCATCCAGAAGGCGACCGCGTTGAAGGTGAGCGCGAGCAGCGAGAAGCCGAGGAAATGGCCGGCGAACAGCCGCCAGTGGGCCGCGAGGAAACCGATCACCTCGCGAAGCGGCACCTCCGCAGGCGCGCCGGCCGTGAGGCCGCGCCGTGCCGGCTCGCGCAGGGTGCGGACCCACAGCGCGAGCACGACGCCGGGCAGGCCGACGACGAGGAACGCGACGTGCCAGGCGGCAAGCTCGCCGACGAGCGGCACGTCGATCGGCGGCCGCGTGGACAGCCCGCCCACCACCGCGCCACCGATGATGGCCGCGAGTCCGATGCCGAAGTAGACGCCCATCGAGTAGACGCCGAGGGCGCGGCCGCGCTGGTGCGGCGGGAATGAATCGGCCAGCATCGAGTAGGCGGCCGGGCTCAGCGCGGCCTCGCCGACGCCGACTCCGACGCGTGCGAGGAACAGCTGCCAGTAGGTCTTCGCGAGCCCGCAGGCGGCGGTCGCGATGCTCCAGAAGAAGATGCCCCAGGCGATGATGCGCCGCCGGTCGCCGCGATCGGCCAGGCGCCCCATCGGGATGCCGACGAAGGTGTAGAAGACCGCGAAGGCGAAGCCCTGCAGCAGGCCGATCTGCGTGTCGCTGAGGCCCAGGTCCGCCTTGATCGGCCCGACCAGCATCGAGAGGATCTGGCGATCGATGTAGGAGAGCGTGTAGGCGAGCATCAGCACGCCGGTCGTGTACCAGGCGTAGGCGGGCCGCGGCCAGTCGGAGTCGGTCGACACTCAGTAGTTCGGCGGAAGCGCGAGCGGCTGGCCGTAGGGCTTGAGCTCGTCCGGCAGCGCCGGGCGGTGCTCGGGCTGCCAGGTGAAGGGCTTCTTCTCGGTCGCGAACACGTTCACGAGGGGCCCGCCGATGGTCCGCACGAACAGGTTGTAGCCGGTGTCGGTCCCGGACGGGCCATGGTAGACGTTCTCGCGCCACCAGGCATAGCCGCCGCGGCGCATGCGCCCGAGGTCGCCCCACACGTACTCGCCTTCCAGCACGTAGAGTTCCTCGACCATCGGGTGGGTCCACTGCGGCTTCGCCATGCCGGGCGGCACGCGATGCGGCGGCGAGCAATACAGGAACGACACCTCACCCGTGTACGGATCGGTGCGCAGCGGCTTGATGGCCACGCCCTTGGCGAGCTGCGGGTCCACGAGCCCGGGGTCCCAGTCCATCGTGAGCGGGTCGACGTACTCGACGAGGAGCTTATCGTCGTAGCCGCCGCCCGCGCCGGCGACGGCCCTCGGCTCGCCGTAGAACAGGTCGAGCAGCACGGCCCCGTCGGGCGCACGCGCGCGCTCGCGCGGGTATCCGGCCGGCAGGAAGCCGTAGCTGTGGGTGCCGTAGCGCCGGCCGTTGATCTCGATCCAGCCGTCCAGCACGAGGAACTCCTCGTGTGCCGTCAGGTGCTCGGGCGAGGTCCGCTCGAAGCCGCGCGGGTAGCGGACCACGAGCGAGGCGCTGCCGTCGGCGTCGTCCGCCGACAGCGTCTTGACCTGCACCTCCGGCCGCGCGCCGCCGTGGAGGCCGGCCTGCCAGGGCAGCATCTGCGCCTGGACGAAGCAGATGTGGGGGCGTGCCACCGCGTTCTCCCGTCGCGGCTCAGAAGCGATACGTCGCGCGCACGCCCCAGCTGCGGCCGGGCGACGGATAGCCGAGCGCGTTGCCGATCTGGAATACGTCCTTCGCCGGGTCGGAGGTGGAGGTGAACCGCACTCCGTTGTGGAAGTATTCCTCGTCGGACAGGTTCTTGCCGTAGGCCGAGAGTTCGAGCTGCCCGCTGGGCGAGAACCAGCTCGCGCGGGCGTCCAGCAGCGTGATGGCCTCCTGGCCGACCTCGGGTTCGTTGATCTGCGTGAAGAAGATGTCGTCCTGGTAGCTCAGCTGGCCGGCCAGCACGAGCGAGCCGCGGTCGCCCAGGGAAAAGGTGTACTGAGCGGTCGCGTTAGCCTTCCACTCCGGCGCATTGACCATCCGGTTGCCGCTGGCGTCGAACGGACGCAGGGGCCGCGCGCAGCTCGTCGCGGGCGGCACCGGCGTGCAGGGCGAGCTGCCGAAGGCGGTCAGGAACTCGTCGTACTCGGCATCCAGGTAGGACACCGCGAGGCCCAGCTGGAGGTCCGGCGCGGGCAGCGCGGTGAGTTCCACCTCGATCCCGTTGACCGTCGCCTCGGCGGCGTTGGTGATGAAGGTCAGGTTGTTGAGGAAGGTCGACACCTGGAGGTCCGTGTAGTCGTAGTGGAAGACGGCGACGTTCAGGCGAACGCGGCCTTCCGCGAGCTCGGACTTCACGCCGGCCTCGTAGGCCCAGATGTACTCCGGCTCGTAGGGCGGGTTGCTCGGCTGCAGGCTGTTGTAGCCGCCCGACTTGAAGCCGCGCGTCGCCGAGAAGTAGTAGAGAAGGTCCTCGGTGTGCCGGTAGTCGATTCCGAACTTGGGTGTCCAGGCGTCCCAACTGTCCGACTCGCTGCGCGGCGCGCCGACCGGCGTGACGGGGCCGGGGCTCTCCAGGCCCAGCACGTCGAACACGAGGCCGAACGCGGAGAAGTCGTCCTTGCGCTCGTCGCTGTAGCGCAGGCCGGCCGTGAGCTTGAGCTTGTCCGTGACGTCGAAGCCCACCTCGCCGAAGAGGGCCCATGCCTCGGTGTCGTTCTCCGAGGGAATGATGAACGATCGCGCCGGCGAGAGGGACGCGCGGACGAGGCCGAGGCCGCCTTCCTTCCGCTCGTCGAACCAGTAGGCTCCAAGCAGCCAGTTCCAGCGGCCGTCGCCGTCCGAGGCGAGCCGCAGCTCCTGCGAAAGCTGCTCGCTGTCGTACTTGAAGTTCGAGCGGGTGACGTCGATCTCGGTGCCGTCGGTGTTGAACAGGAAGTCGCTCTTGTAGTCCTTCCAGCCGGTGATGGATGTCAGCGTCAGGCCCCCGGCGAGCTGCCACTCGAGGTTGAGCGTCACGCCCGAGGAGTCCCAGTCGAAGAATGTCGGCAGGTCGTTGCGCTCCTTGTGGATGGAGCCCGTCGGCACGGCGCCCCGCGTCTCGGCGAGCCCGAGGTCGTCGCGCGGCACGATGCTGGTGTTGCCGTTGGAGAACTCGGAGTACTCGCCGATCAGCGTCGCCGTGAAGGCGTCGCCGGGCGCGTACCGCAGGATGCCCCGGTAGGACTGGATGTCGTTGTCGTCGAGCTTGTTGGTCCCGCGCGGGTCCAGGTCGTCCGTGTAGCCGTCGTCCTTCATGTAGCGCGCGGCGAGGCGGAAGCCCCAGGCGTCGTTGATCGGGCCGCCCACGGCGCCTTCAACTTCGACGCGGTCCCACTCTCCGTAGCCGGCGGACGCGTAGCCTTCGAGTTGCCGGGTCGGCATGCGGGAGACGAGGTTGATAGCGCCGCCCGTGGCGTTGCGGCCATACAGCGTGCCCTGCGGACCGCGCAGGATTTCGACGCGGTCCACGTCGAGGAACTGCGTCAAGCCCATGTTGGTGCGGCCGAGGTACACCCCGTCGAGGTTGACGGCGATGCTCGGGTCGGCACCCACGCCAAAGATGTTGGTGCCGACGCCCCGGATGTAGATCTGCGCCTCGCCGCCAGCCTTGCTGAAGGCGAAGGAAGGCGTCTGCACCGCGAGTCCCTCGATGTCCGCGATCGCGAGCTTGCGGATGGCGTCGCCTGAGTAGGTCGTGACGGCGACGGGCACGTCCTGAAGCGACTCGGTACGCTTCTGCGCGGTGACTACGATTTCCTCCAGCGTACCGACGGGCGCCTGGGCATGCGCCTGCGCGGCGAGCGCGGTGGCGACGGCGACGGCGACCAGCGAGACGGGGCGGTTGCGGGACATGGCGAGACCTCCGGTGAAATCGGTGCGCTGCATGAACGATGCGCGGCGGGCGCCGATCATGCAAGACTGCGCCTGCAGCGGCAAGCGTCGCGCTGATCGGCCGCAGCGCGGCCATCGGCGGGAGTTGCTCGCGCGTTTCTTCCTGTTTCCCTGTCACCGCATGACGCCTGCAGGCGGCTGTTGTGCTCGCGCAAAGCCTGCATGATGATTACGTCCAGAAGCCAGGAAAGGGAAGAAACATGCAAGCAGAACTGGACGCGACCGACCTGCGCATCCTCAGGCTGCTGCAGGAGGATGCCTCGCTCGGCGCCGCGCAGATCGCGTCGCGGGTCGGGCTGTCGCAGTCGCCGTGCTGGCGGCGCATCGACCGGCTCCAGCAGCAGGGGTTCATCCGCCGTCGCGTCGCGCTGCTCGACCGCCAGCGGCTCGGTCTCGGCGTGATGGTCTTCGTGCACGTCAAGCTGAGCCGCGGGCCGCGCCGGTCGCTCGAGCAGTTCGAGGCTGCGATGCGCAGCCTCCCCGAGGTCCTCGAGTGCCACATGCTCATGGGCGAGGTGGACTTCCTGGTCAAGGTCGTCACGCGCGACGTGGCGTCCTACGAGACCTTCCTGCGCGAGAAGCTCGCGCGCATCCCCGCCGTGCGCGACGTGCGCTCGAGCATGGCGCTGACGCCGGTCAAGGAGGGCACCGAGCTGCCGCTCAGCCTCATCGCCAAGGGAGCCGCGGCGTGAGCGGCCCGGCGAGCCTCGACCACGTTGGGCTGGTTGCGCGTTCCCTCGAGCCGCTGCTGGCGGCGGCCCGCAGGCTCGGTTTCGCGCCGACGGAGCCGAAGCCGCTGCTGGGGCGCGATTCCGCGACGGGCGAGGCGCGGTCGCTCGGCCAGTCGAGCGCGCACCTCGTGTTCGAATCCGGCTACGTCGAGCTGTCCGCCGTCCACGACCCCTCGCCCGCGCACCACCTCGCGGCCTACCTGCGCCGCCACGAGGGCCTGCACATCCTGGCGCTCGGGGTCGACGACATCGCCGCGGCGCACGCGCGTTGCCGCGCCGCGGGCCTGCCGGTCACGGCGGTCGCCGGCGCGAGCCGCGCGATCGAGTACGGCGAGCGCCGCGGCGAGGCGCGCTTCGAGTGGTTCATGCTCGAGCCCGCCGCGGCGCCCGAGGGGCTGGTCTGCTGCGTCCGCCACCTCACGCCGGAGCTCGTCTTCCAGCCGGCCGTGCAGCGGCATCCGAACGGCGTGGTGGCGCTCGCCGGCGTGTACGTGGCGGCCGCCGAGCCCGGCCTGGTGCTCGCGCGGCTCGCCGCCGTGGCGGGCGCCGTGCCGCGCGGCGACCGCCTCGAGCTCGCCGGCGGCTGGCTGCGCGTGATGACGCCGGCGGCGCTCGCGGCGCGCTTTCCCGGCGCGAGGCTGCCCGAGGCGCCCTGCCTGGCGGGCCATGCGCTGCGGGTCCGCGACCTGGCGGCCACGCGCGCCGTCATGGGCGCCAGCGCGCGGCTGCTCGAGGACGCGGCCGGCTGCTGGGCAGACGCCGGCGCCGGGGGTGGCGGGGTCGTCGAGTTCGTGGTCTAGGGCGCCCGGTCGGGTATCCTTGGCGGCTCGAACCGAGCGCCCCGAGAGCCATGCAGGAACGCTACGACCCCGCCCAGATCGAGCCCGCCGCCCAGCGCTTCTGGGACGAGCAGGGCAGCTTCGCCGTGACCGAGGACGAGTCGCGGCCGAAGTACTACTGCCTGTGCATGTTCCCCTACCCGAGCGGGCGGCTGCACATGGGCCACGTGCGCAACTACACCATCGGCGACGTGCTGAGCCGATTCATGCGCATGCAGGGTTACAACGTCCTGCAGCCGATGGGCTGGGACGCCTTCGGCCTGCCGGCCGAGAACGCCGCGATGGCCAACGCCGTGCCGCCGGCGAAGTGGACCTGGGACAACATCGCCTACATGAAGCGGCAGCTGAAGTCGCTCGGCTTCGGCATCGACTGGTCGCGCGAGGTGGCGACCTGCAGCGCCGACTACTACCGCTGGAACCAGTGGCTCTTCCTGCGGATGCTCGAGCGTGGCATCGCCTACAAGACGACCGGCACCGTCAACTGGGACCCGGTCGACCAGACCGTGCTCGCCAACGAGCAGGTGATCGACGGTCGCGGCTGGCGGACCGGCGCGCTGGTGGAGCGCCGCGAGATCCCGATGTACTACCTGCGCATCACGAAGTACGCGCAGGAACTGCTCGGCGCCCTCGAGGAGCTGCCCGGCTGGCCCGAGCGCGTGCGCCTGATGCAGGCGAACTGGATCGGCCGCAGCGAGGGCGTGAACCTTGCCTTCCCGTACGACATCGAGGGCCAGAAGGGCGAGCTGCGCGTGTTCACGACCCGTGCAGACACCATCATGGGCGTCACGTTCGTCGCGGTCGCCGCCGAGCACCCGCTCGCCACCCTCGCCGCGGCGCGCAGCGAGCGGGTCCGCGCCTTCGTCGAGGAATGCCGTCGCGGCTCCGTGATGGAGGCCGACCTCGCCACGCTCGACAAACAGGGCGTGCCGACCGGCCTGTTCGTCGCGCATCCGTTGACGGGGGCGAAGGTCGAGGTCTGGGTCGGCAACTACGTGCTGATGGGCTACGGCGAAGGCGCGGTGATGGGCGTTCCCGGCCACGACGAGCGCGACTTCGCCTTCGCGAAGAAGTACGGCCTGCCGATCGCGCAGGTCATCGACGTCGAGGGCCAGGCGTACTCCACCGACGCCTGGCAGCCCGGGTATGCGGATCCCGGCCGCTGCGTGAACTCCGGGCGCTACGACGGCCTCGCCTACCAGGACGCCGTGGACGCCATCGCGGCCGACCTCGACGCCCGCGGGCTTGGGCGCAAGCAGGTGAACTGGCGGCTGCGCGACTGGGGCATCTCGCGCCAGCGCTACTGGGGCTGCCCGATCCCGATCATCCACTGCGGTTCCTGCGGCGCCGTGCCGGTTCCCGACGACCAGTTGCCCGTGGTGCTGCCGGAGGATCTCGTGCCGGACGGCTCCGGCAATCCGCTCGCGAAGACGCCGTCGTTCCTCGAGTGCGAGTGCCCGAGCTGCGGCAGGCCCGCCCGGCGCGAGACCGACACGATGGACACCTTCGTCGACTCGTCCTGGTACTTCTTCCGCTACGCCTGCCCGGGCAACGACCAGGCGATGGTCGACGCGCGGGCAGACTACTGGATGCCCGTCGACCAGTACATCGGCGGCATCGAGCACGCGATCCTGCATCTGCTCTACTCGCGTTTCTGGACGCGGGTGATGCGCGACGTCGGGCTGTCGCAGGTGAGCGAGCCGTTCACGCGCCTCCTGACCCAGGGCATGGTCCTGAACGAAATCTACTTCCGCAAGCCGGCGTCCGGCCGCGTGGCCTACTTCAACCCGGCCGAGGTCGAGGTGCTGGTGGACGACAAGGGCGCGAGAACGGGTGCGGTGCTCAAGGCGGACGGCCAGCCGGTCGAGAGCGGCGGCATCGGCACCATGTCGAAGTCCAAGAACAATGGCGTGGACCCGCAGGCCCTCGTGGACCGCTACGGCGCGGACACGGCGCGGCTGTTCATGATGTTCGCCGCGCCGCCCGAGCAGACGCTCGAGTGGTCCGACGAGGGGGTCGAGGGCGCGTTCCGATTCATGAAGCGGCTGTGGCGCGCGGTGCACCAGCACGTATCCGCCGGGGCGGCGCCGGCGCTCGAGACCGGGACCCTGACCTCCGCACAGCGCGACCTGCGCAGGCTCGCCCACCAGACGCTCGCCAAGGTCACCGACGACTACGGCCGCCGACGGACGTTCAACACCGCGATTGCCGCGGTGATGGAACTGATGAACGCGGTCGGCCGTTTCGAGGACGCCTCCCCGCAGGGCAGGGCGGTGGTGCAGGAGACGCTCGAGATCGCGGTGCTCGCGCTGTCGCCGGTGGTGCCGCACGCGACCCACGCGCTGTGGCAGGCGCTCGGCCGCGAGGGCGCTGCGCTCGACCAGCCCTGGCCGCAGCCCGACCCTGCGGCGCTGGTGCAGGACACGGTGGAGATCGTCGTGCAGGTCAACGGCAAGCTGCGCGGCCGGGTCGCGGTGCCGGCGGGGGCCGACGAGGCGACCGCGCGTGCGGCGGCGCTCGCCGATGCCGGCGTCGCGAAGTTCGTCGGCGGGTCGCCCGTGCGCAAGTTCGTCTACGTGCCCGGCAAGCTCGTCAACGTGGTGGTGTGATGGCTGCGCTCCGCGCAACGCTGTGGCTCGCGGTCCTGGCGCTTGCCGGCTGCGGCTTCCAGCTGCGCGGGTCGACGGCGCTCTCGCCGCGCATGGCGTCGCCGTATCTCGAGGTCGAGGATCGCTACACGCCCTTCGCTGCCGCCCTCGAGTCGGCACTGGCCGGTTCCGGTGCCACCCTGCGGTCCTCCCGCGAAGGCGCGTCCGCAGTGGTGCGCGTGCGCCGCGACGTCACGGGGCGGAACGTGCTCTCGGTGACCGCGCAGAACACGCCGGCCGAGTACGAGGTGTACTACACCGTGGAGTACTCGGTCACCGCCGATGGCGAGGAACTGCTGCCGCCGCAGTCGCTGACGCTCTCGCGCGAATACACCTACGACGAGACCCGGATCCTCGCCAAGGAGCACGAGGAGCGCGTCATCCGCGAGGCGCTCGCCCGCGACCTCGCAGGCCTCGTCATGCGCCGCCTCGCCGTCCTCTGACGGCCATGGAAGGCTCGATCCTCGAAGTGTTCAAGCCCGGCGTCGGGCCGTCGTCCTCGCACACCATGGGGCCGATGCTCGCGGCGCGGCTGTTCGCCGCGCGTCTCGACGACGAGGGCCTCCTCCCGCGAACCGCGAGCGTCTATGCGCGGCTGTACGGCTCGCTCGCGCTGACCGGGCACGGGCACTGCACGGACCGCGCCGTGCTGCTCGGCCTCGAGGGCCACGACCCGGCGACCCTCGACCCGGCCGCGATGGAGCCGGCGCTCAGGAGAATTCGCTCGACCTCCCGGCTGCGGCTCGCCGGCAAGCACGAGATCGCCTTCGACGAGCCGATGAACCTCCTGTTCCTCCGCGACCAGCGCCTTCCCGGCCACTCGAACGGGATGCGCTTCGCGGCCCTCGACGAGGGCGGCGACGTCCTGCTGCAGGAGGAGATGTACTCCATCGGCGGGGGCGCGGTGCAGCGGGCCGGGGAGGCGCCGGCCGAGGCCGAGGCCGTCCTGGTGCCGTATCCGTTCGAGGACGCGGCCTCGATGCTCGGGGCCTGCCGCGGGCACGGGCTCGAGATCCACGAGCTCGCGCTGGCCAACGAGTGCGCCCGTCAGCCGCAGGCCGAGGTCGAGCGGGCGCTGGACGAGCGTTGGCAGATCATGCAGGACTGCGTGGCGCGCGGCTTCGCGGCGAGCGGGCTGCTGCCCGGCGTGCTCAAGGTGCGGCGGCGGGCGCCGAAGCTGCATCGCCAGCTGGAGTCCGAGGCGGCGGCGGGGCGCGTGGACCCGATGGAGTGGGTCAACGCCTGGGCGCTCGCGGTGAACGAGGAGAACGCCGCCGGCGGCCGCGTCGTCACCGCGCCGACGAACGGCGCGGCCGGGATCGTGCCCGCAGTGCTGCACTACTACGTGAAGCTGTGTCGCGGCGCGGATACCGCCGGCGTGCGCCGCTTCCTGCTGACCGCCGGGGCGATCGGGCTCTTGTACAAGCGCAATGCGTCGATCTCTGGGGCCGAGATGGGCTGCCAGGGCGAGGTCGGCGTGGCCTGCTCGATGGCGGCCGCCGGCCTTGCCGCAGCGTTGAACGGCAGCAACGAGCAGGTCGAGAACGCCGCCGAGATCGGCATGGAGCACAACCTTGGCCTCACTTGCGATCCGATCGCCGGGCTGGTGCAGATCCCCTGCATCGAGCGAAACGCCATGGGCGCGGTCAAGGCGATCAACGCGGCGCGGCTCGCGCTGCGCGGAGACGGCTCGCACAAGGTGTCGCTCGACCAGGTGATCTCGACCATGCGCCAGACCGGCCGCGACATGTCGACCATCTACAAGGAGACCTCGCAGGGCGGGCTCGCCGTCAACGTGCCGGAGTGCTGAGAGCCGGTCAGCCCCCGACCAGCACGCCGATCACCGTGGGAGCGATCAGCAGCACTGGCGCAAGGGCGAGCGCAATCGCGAGGGGATGCCGCTGACTGCGAAGGAGCCTGACGCCGAGGAATCCGCTGCCGATGAGCGCCGGAATGTACGCGGCTGCCATCAAGAACGCGCGCCTTTCTTCCGGGGAGAAGTGTGTATAGCCCAGAAGTCCGAAGAAGAGCATGAGCGCTAGGAACGGCACGCAGGCCCATTGCGCACCGAGGACGATCCAGAACACCGCCTTTGCCAGAGAGCCGCCTGTAACTTTCGGTTTCTCGCCGGGCAAAGACCAATCTCCACGGGCCGTCCGCTGTCGACATCAGGCTAGCATGACGCCGATGCCTGCGAGGTAGAGGTGGAAGGAGGGGCGGACAGGCGTTGTCCCGGTGGGGTCATCGCCCCGTTTGGTCGAAGTCCGCATCATCACAACCACCGCCGGACGGACTTCGCGTAAGCAAGAAATGCCGGTCCGAATCGCTCCTTGAGTACGCGCTCCTCGGGACCGATCTGGAAGCGGTTCATGTACGCGACGAACACCGGGAGCAGGAGCGCGGCCGCCCAGTTGGCCAGCCAGGCGGCCCAGCCGAGCAGCATGAGAAGAAATCCCAGGTACATGGGATTGCGGCTGATGCGGTAGATGCCCGTGGCGACGAGCGACGACGACCGTTCCGGCGTCAAGGGGTTGACCGTGGTCTTCTGGCGCCGGAAGGCGACTACGCCGGCCAGCGCGACCAGCGCGCCGGCGACAACGAGAGCGACGGCTACGGCCCGCCTGGCCGGCACGAAAATCGCGGCGGGCACGGCGTAGGCCAGCGCCGCCATGACGGTGGCGAAGATGATCACGAGGGCCACCGGTGGAATGCGGAGTTCCAGGTAAAGCATGGCTTGGCGCTGCGGGCTAGG
>CAYORU010000035.1:0-36204 GCA_964406445.1 uncultured Steroidobacteraceae bacterium | reverse complement strand
GGCGAGCCGACCATCAGCACGCCCTTCGGGATCTTGCCGCCGAGCTTCTGGAACTTGGCCGGGTCCTTGAGGAAGTCGACGATCTCCTGGACCTCTTCCTTGGCCTCGTCCACGCCGGCGACGTCCGCGAAGGTGACCGTGACCTGGTCCTCGGACAGCAGCCGCGCGCGGCTCTTGCCGAAGGACATGGCGCCCCGCCCGCCGGCGCCGCCCTGCATCTGGCGCATGAAGTAGATCCACACGCCGATCAGCAGCAGGATCGGGAAAGACGAGATGAGCAGCTGCAGCAGCAGCGACTGGCGCTCGGGCGGGGCCGCGTCGAAGGTGATTCCCTCCTTCTGCAGCACGCCGATCAGCACCGAGTTGTCCGATTCGGGATTGTAGGTGACGTAGGGCTCGCCGCTCGCACGCAGGCCGACGATGGAGTCGCCCTTGAAGGTGGCGGAGCGGATCCCGTCCGACTGGACGAGCTCGAGGAACTGTGAGTAAGGCAGGGCCTGCGGGGCACCCGTCCGGGTGCCGAAGTTCGAGAACACCGCCAGCAGGACGATCGCGATGACCACCCAAAGCACGATGTTCTTGGTCAGGTCGTTCAAATGCTTGCTCCTGCGTGGCGCCTTACTGGTTTCGCACGATTGAGACCCCGGGATTCAGCGCCGGTTCGACCTTACTACGCGCGGGGTCCGCTCGCCAGCGGCCGGGTCGCGGGTTTTTGCCGCCTGACCGCTGTCGATACATTGGGGGCGAGGTCAGGAAGCACAAGGTCCGCGCCGCGACCCATGGCCGCGGGCGCCGCGCGTCGCGCGGTTCCCTATAATCCGCCCATGCCGCTGACCCAGAACCAGAAGAAGCACCTGCGCCGCCTCGGCCACGCGCTCGAGCCCGTCGTGCTCGTCGGCCAGCAGGGCTTCACGGACGCGGTCGCCGCCGAGCTCGACGGCGCCCTGTCCGCCCACGAACTCGTGAAGGTCCGTGCCCGCACCGGCGACCGCAGGCTGCGCGACGAGATCCTTTCGAGGCTGGCCGAAGCAACCCACTCGGAACTCGCGTTCCAGATCGGGAACACCGGTCTTTTCTACAGAAAAAACAAGGAACTGGCGAGGATTCTTCTGCCCGACGCGTAGCTCCGGACCGGGTCAGACGTAGCGGACTTCGACCACCGCGTAGACCTTGGCCCCGCCCGGGGCCGCCACCTCGACTTCGTCGCCGGCCTGCTTGCCGACCAGCGCCCTTGCGATCGGCGAATTGACGGAGATCAGGCCCTGACGGATGTCGGCCTCGTCGTCGCCGACGATCTGGTAGGTCACGCTGCCGCCGGACTCGTCCTCGAGGACCACGGTGGCGCCGAAGACGACCTTGCCGTTCGCGGGCAGGGAAGCGGTGTCGATGACCTGGGCATGCCCGAGCCGCCACTCGATCTCCTTGATGCGACCCTCGATGAAGCCCTGCTGCTCGCGGGCGGCCGCGTACTCGGCGTTCTCCGACAGGTCTCCGTGCGCGCGCGCCTCGGCGATCGCCCTGATCACGTTCGGCCGGTCTTCGCTCTTGAGGCGCTTGAGCTCCGCCCGCAGCTTCTCCGCGCCGCGCAGGGTGATGGGCGTCCTTGTCATGCGATCAACTCCTCGTGCAGGTCCTGCAGCCGGTTGACCTCGAGGCTGCCGAGGTGCTCCAGCGCGTCGCAGGTGGCGCGGGCCGCCGCGACGGTCGTGTAGTAGGTCACCTTTCGCAGCACGGCCTCGCGCCGGATCGAGCGCGACTCGCGGATCGCGAGCTTGCCCTCGGTGGTGTTGACGATCAGGTCGATCTCGTCGTTCTTGATCATGTCGACGATGTGCGGCCGGCCCTCGCGGACCTTCAGCGCCCGCCGGCAAGGGATGCCGGCCGCCTCGAAGGCGATCGCCGTCCCCTCGGTCGCGACGATCTCCATGCCCCG
Organism: uncultured Steroidobacteraceae bacterium; assembly: GCA_964406445.1. GTDB lineage: Bacteria > Pseudomonadota > Gammaproteobacteria > Steroidobacterales > Steroidobacteraceae > SG8-30. Next base: position 34,271 of record CAYORU010000035.1, on the reverse strand, counting down.
GCCCAGCAGGCGCCGGGCGACCTCGACCGCTGCGGCCTTGTCGCGGTCGCGCACGCTGAACAGCACGGTCCCGCCGGTCGGGAGCCGCGAGCCCGCCGCGGTCTGCGACTTCGCGTAGGCCTCGCCGAAGGTGCGCCCGGTCCCCATCACCTCGCCCGTGGACTTCATTTCCGGGCCCAGGATCGGGTCCGCCTCCGGGAACTTGCTGAAGGGGAACACCGCTTCCTTCACCGAGAAGTACTTGGGGATCCGCTCTTCCAGCTCGCCCTGCTCGGCCAGCGTGCGCCCGGTCATGACCCGCGCCGCGATCTTGGCGAGCGGCCGGCCGGTGGCCTTGGACACGAAGGGCACCGTGCGCGACGCGCGCGGATTGACCTCGAGCACGAACACCACGCCGTTCTGGATCGCGAACTGCACGTTCATCAGCCCGACCACGCCGAGCGCGCGGGCCATCTTCCGGGTCTGGTCGCGCAGCTCCGCCTGCACCGCGGCGGGCAGGCTCGCCGGCGGCAGCGAGCAGCTCGAGTCGCCGGAATGGACGCCGGCCTGCTCGACGTGTTCCATGATCCCGCCGATCAGCACGTCGGCGCCGTCGCAGATGGCGTCGACGTCCACCTCGGTCGCGACGTCGAGGAACCGGTCGAGCAGCACCGGGCTGTCGTTCGAGACCTTCACCGCCTCGTTCATGTACTGGCGCAGCTCGTCCTCGGCGTAGACGATCTCCATCGCCCGCCCGCCGAGCACGTAGGACGGCCGCACCACCAGGGGATAGCCGACCGCGCGCGCCAGCGCCACGGCCTGCTCCTCGTTGCGCGCCGTGGCGTTCGCCGGCTGGCGCAGGCCGAGCCCCTCGATCAGCTTCTGGAAGCGCTCGCGGTCCTCGGCCGCGTCGATCGAGTCTGGCGTGGTCCCGATGATCGGTGCGCCCGCCGCCGCGAGCGGCCGCGACAGCTTGAGCGGCGTCTGGCCGCCGTACTGGACGATGACGCCTTCCGGCTTCTCGAGGTCGATGATCTCCATGACGTCCTCGAAGGTCAGCGGCTCGAAGTAGAGCCGGTCCGAGGTGTCATAGTCGGTCGAGACCGTCTCGGGGTTGCAGTTGACCATGATCGTCTCGTAGCCGTCCTCGCGCAGTGCGAGCGCGGCGTGGACGCAGCAGTAGTCGAACTCGATCCCCTGCCCGATCCGGTTCGGCCCGCCGCCCAGGATCATGACCTTGCGCCGGGCGGTCGGCTGCGCCTCGCACTCCTCCTCGTAGGTGGAATACATGTAGGCCGTCGAGGTGGCGAACTCGGCCGCGCAGGTGTCGACGCGCTTGAAGACCGGCCGCACGCCGGCGGCAATGCGCCTGGAGCGCACCTGGCCCTCGTCCGCGCCCGCGAGACGGGCCAGCGCGGCATCGGAGAAGCCCTTGCGCTTCAGTTCGCGCAACCGCTCGCCGGTGAGGCCCGCGAGACCCTCGGCGCGCACGCGCGACTCCTCGCGCACGAGGTCCTCGACCTGGACCAGGAACCAGGGGTCGATGCGCGTGAGGTCGTTCACGCGCTCGAGGCTCCAGCCGGCGCGCAGCGCGTCGGCCGTGAGCAGCAGCCGGTTGGGCCCGGGATGGCGCAGTTCCTCGGCGAGTCGCTGCGAGGCCTCGTCGTCGAGCGGACCCTGCAGGATCGGCGTGAGCCCGTCCCAGCCGGTCTCGAGGCTGCGCAGCGCCTTCTGCAGCGACTCCTGGAAGGTCCGCCCGATGGCCATGGCCTCGCCGACCGACTTCATCTGCGTGGTCAGGCGCGCGTCGGCGCCGGGGAACTTCTCGAAGGTGAACCGCGGCACCTTGGTGACGACGTAGTCGATCGCCGGCTCGAAGGAGGCCGGGGTCGCGCCGCCGGTGATCTCGTTCCTGAGCTCGTCCAGCGTGTAGCCGACCGCGAGCTTCGCCGCGACCTTGGCGATCGGGAAGCCCGTGGCCTTGGACGCGAGCGCCGAGGAGCGCGAGACGCGGGGGTTCATCTCGATGACCAGCAGCCGCCCGTCGTCGGGGCTCACCGCGAACTGCACGTTCGAGCCGCCGCACTCGACGCCGATCTTGCGCAGCACGGCGATCGAGGCGTCGCGCATCCGCTGGTATTCCTTGTCGGTCAGCGTCTGGGCCGGAGCGACCGTGATCGAGTCGCCGGTGTGCACGCCCATCGGGTCGAGGTTCTCGATCGAGCAGACGATGATGCAGTTGTCCTTGCGGTCCCGCACCACCTCCATCTCGAATTCCTTCCAGCCGAGCACCGACTCCTCGATCAGCACCTCGGCGGTCGGCGACGCGTCGAGACCGCGCGCGACGATCACCTCGAACTCCTCGCGGTTGAAGGCGATCCCGCCGCCCGAGCCGCCGAGCGTGAACGAGGGGCGGATCACGGCCGGGTAGCCCACCTCCGCCTGCACCGCGAGCGCCTCCTCCATCGAGTGGGCGATGTAGGAGCGCGGCGTCTCGAGGCCGATCTCGCGCATGGCGTTCCTGAACAGCTCGCGGTCCTCGGCCATGTCGATGGCCTCGCGGGAGGCCGCGATCAACTCCACGCCGAACTTCTCCAGCACGCCCTCGCGCACCAGGTCGAGCGCGGTGTTGAGGGCCGTCTGCCCGCCCATGGTCGGCAGAAGCGCGTCCGGCCGCTCCTTTTCGATGATGCGCGCGACGGTGCGCCACTCGACCGGTTCGATGTAGATGGCGTCGGCGGTCTCCGGGTCGGTCATGATCGTCGCGGGATTGGAGTTCACCAGGACGACCCGGTAGCCCTCCTCGCGCAGCGCCTTGCAGGCCTGGGCGCCCGAGTAGTCGAACTCGCAGGCCTGGCCGATCACGATCGGCCCGGCGCCGATGATCAGCACGCTCTCGATGTCGGTTCTCTTCGGCATCTTCGGCGGAATCCTCAGCTCTCGGCGCTGCGCTGCTGGCTGCGCGCCTGTAGCAGCGCCTGCAGCCGCCGCACCATCAGTCGCACGAAGTTCTCGAACAGCGGCCGCAGGTCGTGCGGGCCGGGGCTCGCCTCGGGATGGCCCTGGAAGCTGAACGCGGGCCGGTCGGTCCGGGCGACGCCCTGCAGCGAGCCGTCGAACAGCGAGCGGTGCGTCGCCTTGAGCGTCGGCGGCAAGGTGGACTCGTCGACCGCGAAGCCGTGGTTCTGGCTGGTGATGTAGACGCGGCCGGTCGCGAGATCCTGCACCGGGTGGTTCGCGCCGTGGTGGCCGAACTTCATCTTGACGGTCCGAGCGCCGCTCGCGAGGCCGAGCAACTGGTGGCCGAGGCAGATCCCGAAGACCGGGATGTCGGTCTCGAGGAACCTGCGGATCGCAGTGATCGCGTAGTCGCAGGGCTCCGGGTCGCCCGGGCCGTTCGAGAGGAAGATGCCGTCGGGCGACATCGCGAGCACTTCCTCCGCCGGGGTGCGCGCCGGCACGACCGTGATCCGGCAGCCATGGTCTGAGAGCAGGCGCAGGATGTTGCGCTTGATGCCGAAGTCGTAGGCGACGACGTTGAGCCGGGCCGCCGGGCGCGGCGGCCGCGTCTCGCGCCGCCACAGGCTGCCCTCGGACCACTGGTAGGGCCGCTGCACGGTCACCACCCGGGCGAGGTCCATGCCCTTCAGGCCCGGAAAGCGCTTCGCGGCGTGCACCGCGGCGGCCTCGTCGACGTCCTCGCCGGTCATGATGCAGCCGGCGAGCGCGCCCTTCTCGCGAAGGATCCGGGTCAGGCGGCGGGTGTCGATGTCGGCGATCGCGACGATTCGCGCGCGCTCGAGGAATTCGGGAAGCGACTCGGCCGCGCGCCAGTTCGAGTGCAGCAGCGGCATGTCGCGGATGACCAATCCCGCCGCGTAGCCCTGGCCCGCCTCCAGGTCCTCGGGCGTGGCGCCGGTGTTGCCGATGTGTGGGTAGGTCAGGGTGACGATCTGCCGGGCGTAGGAGGGATCCGTCAGGATCTCCTGGTAGCCGGTCATCGCGGTGTTGAAGACGACCTCGCCCGCGCTGTTCCCGCGCGCCCCGACCGACCTTCCACGGAACAGGGTTCCGTCCTCGAGGGCCAGCACTGCGGGAATACGGTTCACTACGCTGCCTCCCGTGCAGGTGGCGCGCCGCCCGTGCGTCGCGCAGGCCGCATACACAAAGCGGGAGGAGCCATTCGCAGACTCCGCCCGCCTCTGTTCAACCCGCCATCTGGGGATCCGACCCGAGCCGGAATTCTACGCGACCGTGGCGCGGGCCGTCCACCCGCATCAGGGGGCATTTCGCGCCCGAGCGTTACTCCAGGCCGAGCACGTCGGCCATGCCGTAGAGACCCGGCGGCCGGCCGACGATCCAGCGCGCCGCCGCGAGCGCCCCGTACGCGAAAGTCATCCGGTCGGTGGCCCGATGGGCGATCTCGAAGGTCTCGCCAGCAGCGGCGAACAACGCCCGGTGTTCGCCGACGATGTCGCCGCCGCGCAGCACCGCGAAGCCTATCCCGCCGCGGCCGCGGACGCCGGTGTTGCCCGAGCGCGCCGGAATGGCGGCGTCGGCGAGCGTGACGCCGCGGGCGCCGGCCGCGATCTCGCCGAGCCGCAGCGCCGTGCCGGAGGGCGCGTCCACCTTGTTGCGGTGGTGCGCCTCGAGGATCTCGATGTCGTAGGCGTCGTCGAGGGCGGCCGCGGCCCGGGCGACGAGGCTGAACATCAGGTTCACCCCGAGGCTCATGTTCGGCGCCATCAGCACCGGCAGCGCGCGGGACGCCGCGCGCACCGCCTCCTGCTGCCCGTCGCCGAGGCCGGTCGTCCCGAGGACCACCGCGATGCCGCGGGCCGCGGCCGCCTCGAGGTTGGCGACCGTGGCGTCCGGCAGCGTGAAGTCGACCAGCACGTCGGCGCCCTCGAGCGCGCGGCCGCGGTCGGCGGTGACCGCCACGCCCATCGGCCCCGCCTCGGTGACGTCGCCGGCGTCGTGGCCGAGGGCCGAGCTGCCGGCCGAGGCCAGCGCACCGCTCAGCGTGAGGTCGTCCGCCTCGCGCAGGGCGCGCACCAGGCAGCGGCCCATGCGGCCGGTCACGCCGAAGACAGCCACGTTCGCCATGTCAGCTCCCGATGCTCTCGAAGAAACGCTTGACGCCCTCGAGCCAGCTGCGCTCGCGCGGGTTGTGGCGTGGCGCGTCGCCGGTCACGGACTCCTGGAACTGCCGCAGCAGGTCCTTCTGCTCGTCCGTCAGGTTGACCGGCGTTTCGACCACGACGCGGCAGAACAGGTCGCCGGTCTGGCCGCCGCGGACCGGCCGGACGCCCTTCTCCCGCAAGCGGAAGACCCGGCCCGACTGCGTCTCCGAAGGAATCTTCAGGGTGACGTGGCCGTCCAGCGTCGGCACGTCCACGCTGCCGCCGAGCGCGGCCGTCGCGAACCCGATCGGCACCTCGCAGGACAGGTGCGCACCCTCACGTTCGAAGATCGGGTGCTCGCGCACGGCGATCTCGACGTACAGGTCGCCGCGCGGTCCCCCTTGCCGCCCGGCCTCGCCCTCGCCCGGCAGGCGGATCCGGTCGCCCGTGTCGACGCCCGCCGGCACCTTCACCGACAGGCGGCGGGCCTCCTGCGTGCGGCCCTGGCCGCCGCAGGTCTTGCAGGGCTGGGTGACGATCGAGCCGCGTCCCCGGCAACGCGGGCAGGTCTGCTGGACGGTGAAGAAGCCCTGGCTGACGCGCACCTGCCCCGCCCCGCCGCAGGTGCCGCAGGACGTGGGCGTCGAACCGGGCGCGGCGCCGTTGCCGCCGCAGGCGCTGCACTCGACGACCGTCGGGAACTCGATCTCGGCGGTGGTGCCGAAAACCGCCTGCTCGAGGTCGAGGGCCAGCTCGTAGCGAAGGTCGGCGCCCCGGAACGGCCCGCCGCGCCCGCCGCGCCGGCCGCCGCCGAAGATGTCGCCGAAGACCTCGCCGAAGATGTCGCCGAACGCGTCCGAAGGATTGAAACCCGGGCCACCGCCGCGGGCAGCGTCGAGCCCCGCGTGACCGAACTGGTCGTAGGCGGCGCGCTTCTTGGGGTCGGTCAGGACCTCGTAGGCCTCCTTGGCCTCCTTGAACTTCTCCTCGGCCTCCGCGTCGCCCGGATTGCGGTCCGGGTGGTGCTTCATGGCCAGGCGCCGGTACGCCTTCTTGATCTCGTCCTCGCCGGCGTTTCGGGCCACCGACAGCACTTGGTAGTAGTCGCGCTTCGACATGCTCGGGTCCGTGGTCTCTCTCCGGAACAGGCCGCCGCCGGGCGACCCGAGGTCCCCCGGCGGCGGCGCTCACCCGGTGCCTGCCTGCGACGCTCAGTTCGCCTTGCGGCCCTTGTCCTTCACTTCCTCGAACTCCGCGTCGAGGACGTCGTCCTTCCCGGCATCGCGGCCAGCGCCCGGGCCCGGGCCCGCCTCGCCCGGGCCGGCACCGGCGCCCGCCTCCGCCTGGTAGGCCCGCTTCAGGACCGGCGCCGCGGCCTGGGCGAGCGCCTCGGCCTTGCGCTCGATGGCGGCCTTGTCGTCGCCCTTGAGCGCGGTGCGCAGGTCGCCGAGCGCGGACTCGATCGCCGCGCGCTCGGAGGCCTCGACCTTCTCGCCGAGGTCCTTGAGGGTCTTCTCGGTCGAGTGCAGCAGCGCGTCGGCCTTGTTGCGGGCCTCGACCAGCTCGCGGAAGCGCTTGTCCTCCTCCGCGTGCGCCTCGGCGTCCCGCACCATGCGCGCGATCTCGTCCTCGGACAGGCCGCTCGAGGCCTTGATGACGATCTTCTGCTCCTTGCCGGTGGCCTTGTCCTTCGCCGACACGTGCAGGATGCCGTTGGCGTCGATGTCGAAGGTCACCTCGATCTGCGGCATCCCGCGCGGCGCCGGCGGGATGTCCGAGAGGTCGAACTTGCCGAGCGACTTGTTGTCGCCGGCGCGGTCGCGCTCGCCCTGCAGCACGTGGATGGTCACGGCCGTCTGGTTGTCGTCGGCCGTCGAGAACACCTGCGTCGCCTTGGTCGGGATCGTGGTGTTCTTCTCGATCAGCTTGGTCATGACGCTGCCCAGCGTCTCGATGCCGAGCGACAGCGGCGTGACGTCGAGCAGCAGAACGTCCTTGACGTCGCCGGCCAGCACGCCTCCCTGGATCGCGGCGCCGATGGCCACCGCCTCGTCCGGATTGACGTCCTTGCGAGGCTCCTTGCCGAAGAAGTCCTTGACGGCCTTCTGCACCAGCGGCATCCGCGTCTGGCCGCCGACCAGGATCACCTCGTTGACGTCGTTGATGGACAGCCCCGCGTCCTTCAGCGCGACGCGGCAGGGCTCGATCGTGCGGCGCACCAGTTCCTCGACCAGCGACTCGAGCTTGGCGCGCGTGAGCTTGATGTTCAGGTGCTTCGGCCCGGAGGCGTCGGCCGTGATGTAGGGCAGGTTGACTTCGGTCTGCTGGCTCGAGGAAAGCTCGATCTTGGCCTTCTCGGCCGCCTCCTTCAGGCGCTGCATCGCGAGCGGGTCGCGGCTCACGTCGACGCCGCTCTCCTTCTGGAACTCGGCCGCGATGTAATCGATGACGCGGCGATCGAAGTCCTCGCCGCCGAGGAAGGTGTCGCCGTTCGTCGCGAGCACCTCGAACTGGCGCTCGCCGTCGACGTCGGCGATCTCGATGATGGACACGTCGAAGGTGCCGCCGCCGAGGTCGTACACGGCGATCTTGCGGTCACCGCCCTTCTTGTCGAGCCCGTAGGCGAGCGCCGCCGCGGTCGGCTCGTTGATGATGCGCCGGACCTCGAGGCCCGCGATGCGGCCGGCGTCCTTGGTCGCCTGGCGCTGCGCGTCGTTGAAGTAGGCCGGCACGGTGATCACCGCGTCGGTGACGGCCTCGCCGAGGTAGTCCTCGGCGGTCTTCTTCATCTTCATGAGCACGCGCGCCGAGATCTCCGGCGGCGCGGTCTTCTTGCCCTGCACCTCCACCCAGGCGTCGCCGTTGTCGGCCTTGACGATCTTGTAGGGCGTGAGCGGGATGTCCTTCTGGACCACCGCATCGTCGAAGCGACGCCCGATCAGGCGCTTGACCGCGTAGAACGTGTTCTGGGGGTTGGTGACCGCCTGGCGCTTGGCCGACTGGCCGACCAGCACCTCGCTGTCCTTGGTGAAGGCGACGATCGACGGGGTCGTCCGGTCGCCCTCGCTGTTCTCGATCACCTTCCACGCGCCGCCTTCCATGACGGCGACGCAGGAGTTCGTGGTGCCGAGGTCGATGCCGATGATCTTGCCCATGCGGGACGCTCCGTGAGACGGGTTGATGCCTTTACTGCGAGGCTACTTGGGGACGCCGGCCACGCGTTTCAAGCGTCGGGCGCCCGCGCCACCACCACGCGCGCCGGCCTGAGCAGCCGGCCGTTCAGCACGTAGCCCTTCTGGACCACCTCCAGCACCGTGTCGGGCGCCCGCTCCGCCGTGGGCTGGGCGACGATCGCCTCGTGCTGGGCGGGGTCGAACGGCAGGCCGGCGGGGTCGACCTCGGTGACTCCGGAGGACTCGAGCGCCTTGACCAGCAGCCTGAGCGTCGCCTGCTGGCCTTCCTTGAGGGTCGCCGCGTCGGCCTCGCCCGCGGCCTTGAGCCCGAGTTCCAGGCTGTCGAGCACGGGCAGCAGGCCCGCGGCGAGCCGCTCGGCGCCGAACTGCCGCGCCGCCTCGACCTCGCGGGCGGCCCGCCGCCGCAGATTCTCCATCTCGGCGGCGGCGCGAAGCTGGGCGTCGCGAGCCTGCTCGGCGCGCGCCTCCGCGGCCGCGAGCCGCGCGGCGAGATCCTCGGCCGGCGCATCGCCCGCGGCGGACGCCGAGGCGGCCTCGTCGGGCGCAGCGGGATCGTGATCGGACATCGGGGGACCTCCAGCACAGGGGCCGGCCGCCGGGTGGCGGCCCGCGGATGCAGCGCGAATGGGGCCTAGGACCGCGAATTCAAGGCCGAGCCGAGCAGGCGGGCCGTGATGTCCACGATCGGGATGACCCGCTCGTAGGCCATGCGCGTGGGGCCGATGACGCCGAGCACCCCGACGGTCTCGCGGTCGCGCGTATAGGGGGCGGTCACGACGGTGCAGGCGTCGAGGATCTGGTAGCCCGACTCGTGGCCAATGAAGATCTGCACGCCCTGGGCGTGCAGGCTCTGGTCGAGCAGGTGCAGGATGTCGCGCTTCTCGCCAAAGGCCTCGAACAGCCGCCGCAGGCGGTCGACGTCGGACAGCTCGGCGAAGTTCATGAGATTGACTTCACCGGCGATGACCACGTCGCCCTCCTCGCGCTCGGGCTCGCGCGAGAACACGCGCTGGGCGATGGTGATGGCGTCCGACATCAGCGAGCTGACCTGGTCGCGGGTCTCCTGCAGCTGCGCGAGCAGCTGGCGGCGGACTTCGCCCACCGCGCGCCCGCGGAACTGCTCGTTCAGGTAGTTGGCGGCGCGGCGCAGCTGCTCCGGCGAGTACGGCCGGTCGAGGTGCAGCACCCTGTTGTGGATCTCGCGGTCGTTGGTGACCAGGATCGCCAGCACGCGGTTCTCGGAGAGGTTCAGGAACTCGATCTGCGTCAAGGCCACGGTCCCCTGCCTCGGCACCATCACGACGCCGGCCAGCCGGGTGATGCTCGACAGCAGCTGCGAGGCGACCGCCATCAGCTGGCGCGGCTCGTCGGCGACCGATTCCAGGGCGCGCTGCAGGCTCTCGACGTCGCGCAGGTCCGGCGGTTCGACCTTGAGCAGGGTGTCGACGAAGAAGCGATAGCCCTTGTCCGTCGGAATGCGCCCGGCCGAGGTGTGCGGCGAGGCGACGAAGCCCAGTTCCTCGAGGTCCGCCATGACGTTGCGCACCGTCGCGGAACTGAGGTTGAGTCCCGAGGAGCGCGACAGCGCCCGCGAGCCCACCGGCTCGCCGTCGCGGATGTAGTTCTCCACCAGCGCCTTCAGCAGCAGCCGGGCCCGCTCGTTGAGCGGCTCTTCGATCCCGGGACCGGGAGTTGGCATAAACCTTTGTCTCGAAAGCAGTTTGTGCGTCCGGGCGACCTTCGGTCCGACGTTAGCAGTCCCCCTTCCAGAGTGTCAAGGCGACCTGCCGGGGCGCTGGCGCGCCGCCTTCGCAGCGTTTTCCGGCGGCAACGTGCGCCGCTCTCCCGCGACGGGCGAAGCCCGTGCTACAAGGAGCGCTGCGTCATGAGCAGCCGTTTCAAGCGCATTGGCCTGGTCGGAAGATTCGAGGACGCCCGCGTGGCCGACTCGGTGGACGCGTTCGCGCGCGCGATCCTCGCGCGCGGCCTCGACGTGGTGGTGCACGAGCGCTCCGGTCCCGGGCCCCTGCCGGACGGCGTGCGCCGGGTCGCCGACGCCGGGTTCGCCGACGCGCTCGACCTGCTGGTCGCCGTCGGCGGCGACGGCACCATGCTCTATGCGGCGCAGCTGGTCATCGGCCGGCCGGTGCCCCTGCTCGGCATCAACCGGGGCCGGCTCGGCTTCCTCGCCGACGTCTCGCCCGCCGAGATGACCGCGAGCTTCGACGCCGTGCTGGCGGGCCAGTACGAGCAGGACGTGCGCAGCCTGCTCACCGCGCGGCTCACGGCCGGCGGCGCGCCGCCACGGACCTGCCACGCGCTGAACGACATCGTCATCCAGCGCTACGAAACCGGCCGGATGATCGAGCTGGCGACCTGGATCGGCGGCGCCTTCGTGAACAGCCACGGCGGCGACGGGCTGGTGATCGCCACGCCGACCGGCTCCACCGCCTACGCGCTGTCCTGCGGCGGGCCGATCATGCACCCGAGCCTCGACGCGGTGGTGATCGCGCCGATCTCCCCGCACACGCTGAGCAACCGGCCGATCGTGGTGCGACGCGACAGCGAGATCGAGGTGCGCCTGAACGGACGCTCCAGCTCGCGCGCCCAGGTGACCTTCGACGGCACCGTGCTCGGCGACCTGGAGGCCGACGGCCGTCTGGTGATCGGCCCCGCGGGCGAGACGGTGACGCTGCTGCACCCGCACGGCCACGACTACTACCGCATCCTTCGCTCGAAGCTGCACTGGGGCCGCAGCGCCCGGGAAGCCGAGCAGCCGTCCTGAGGTCCGCGATGCTCGTCCACCTGCAGGTCCGGGACTTCGCCATCATCGACTCGGTGGAGATCGAGCTGTCGGCCGGGCTGACGGCGCTCACCGGCGAGACCGGCGCCGGCAAGTCGATGCTCGTCGACGCCGTGATGCTGGCCGTCGGCGGCCGGGCCGCGGCCGACGTCGTTCGCCACGGCGCGGCGCGCGCCGAGATCGCGGCCACCTTCGACATCACCGGCAACGCGGCCGCCCGCCGCTGGCTCGAGGCACAGTCGCTCGACCCGCAGGACGAGCTGGTGCTGCGCCGCGTGGTCGGCGCCGACGGCCGCTCGCGCTGCTACGTGAACGGCCAGACCCTGCCAGCGCAGTCGGTGCGCGAGCTGGGCGAGGCGTTGGTCGAGATCCACGGCCAGCAGGAGTTCCTCCTGCTGACGCGCCGCGACGCGCAGCGGCGCCTGCTGGACGACTTCGGCGGCCACGCCGCGCTGCTCGGACCCGTGCGGGAGCAGGCGGCAGCCTGGCGGGCGCTCGACGCCGAGCGCCAGTCGCTGGCCGACGCGGCCGCGGAACGCGGCTCGCGGCTGGAGCTGCTGCGTTACCAGGTCGGCGAGCTCGAGGCGCTGGCCCTCGGCGACGGCGAGGCGGAGGCGCTCGCCGAGGAGCAGTCGCGCCTCGCCAATCGCGGCCGGCTCGCCGAGGCGGCGCGACTCGCGCTCGCGCTCGCCTACGAGGGCGACGGCGGCGACGCGCACGCGCTCGCGAGCCGCGCCGCGTCGCAGCTGCGCCAGGCTGCGGCGCTCGACCCGAGGCTCGCGCCGCCCGCGCGGCTGCTGGAGGATGCCGCCATCGGCCTCAAGGAGGCGGGCGCCGAACTCGGCGCCTACCTCGATGCGCTCGACGTCGACCCGGGCCGGCAGGACTGGGTGGAACGGCGGCTCGCCGCGATCGAGGACCTCGCGCGCAAGCACCGCGTGGCGACTGTGGAGCTCGCGGGCCAGCTCGCCTCGCTCAGCGCCGAGCTCGGCCGGCTCGAGCACTGCGAGGTGACCCTCGCCGGCATCGAGCGGCAGCTCGCCGAGCGTCGCGCCGCCTACGATCGCGCGGCGGCCAGACTCGGCGCCGCGCGGCGCGCCGCCGCGGCGAAGCTCGGCGGCGAAGTGACCGGGCTCATGGCCGTGCTCGGCATGCCCGGCGGCAGGCTCGAGATCGAGGTCTCGGCCGACGCGCCGGCCGCGCCGTCCGCCGAGGGGGACGACCAGGTCGACTTCCTGGTGGCGGCCAACCCCGGCCAGCCGCCGCGGCCGATCGGCCGGGTCGCCTCGGGCGGCGAGCTGTCGCGGATCAGCCTCGCCGTCCAGGTCGCCGCCGCGCAGGGTGCGGACCGCAACTGCATGATCTTCGACGAGGTCGACGCCGGCGTCGGCGGCGCCGTGGCGGAAATGGTCGGGCGGCAGCTCGCCACGCTCGGCGCGCGCGGCCAGGTGCTCTGCGTCACCCACCTCGCCCAGGTGGCGAGCCAGGCGGATCACCAGCTGCGCGTGAGCAAGCTCACCGACGGCCGCGCGAGCCGCATGACGGTCGCCGAGCTCGGCGCCGACGAACGGGTGGAGGAGCTGGCACGGATGCTCGGCGGCGTCGAGCTGACGCGCAAGGCCCGCGAACACGCGCGGGAGATGCTGAAGGCCGCGCGGAGCGCGCGGGCCGGCTGAGCGACGGTCTCAGGAAGCGGCCGAGCCCCGGGGCCGCCGGTTCGGGCAGTCCTTGCGGCGGCAGCGCCCGTACAGGATCAGGTTGTGCTCGGCGATCTCGAAGCCGAGCCGCTTGGCGACGTCGAGCTGGCGCGCCTCGATGCCGCAGTCCATGAATTCCTCGACCTTGCCGCAATCCATGCAGACGATGTGGTCATGGTGCTCGCCCTGGTTGAGCTCGAACACCGAGGTGCCGCCCTCGAAGTGATGCCGCTGCACGAGGCTCGCCTGCTCGAACTGGGTGAGCACCCGGTAGACCGTGGCCAGCCCGATCTCCTCGCCCTGCTCGATCAGGATCTTGTAGATGTCCTCTGCCGACAGGTGACGGCCGCCGCTGCCGGCGAGGATCTCGAGGATCTTGACGCGCGGCAGCGTGACCTTGAGCCCTGCCTTGCGCAGTTCATCGCTGTCCATGTCGCACGTCCGTTCGGCGCGCCGGCCGCGATCCGCTATGATGTCTGTGATTATCGCCCAGGACCCCTGACCATGCGACCTTCGTTTTCCGCTGGCCGCGCGGCGCTGCTCGGTGCAACCGCCGCCGCCTTGCTGTCCGGCTGCGTCTACCGGCTCGACACGCAGCAGGGCAACATCCTGGACTCCAGCCAGATCGAGCAGGTCCAGGTCGGCATGACGCGCAGCCAGGTCCGCTTCGTGCTCGGCACGCCGATGATCGCCGATCCCTTCGACCAGAGCCGCTGGGATTACGTGTACTGGCAGCGTCGCGGCACCAGCGGCCGCGTCTCCAAGACGCAGGTCACGGTGTGGTTCGAAGGTGACGAGGTGGCGCGGATCGATCGCCCCGCCTCGGGCGCGCTGCCCGGCGACCGTCCGGCCCCGAAGACCCTCCCCGCCCCCGGCGCGGACGGAGAGGATTCAGCGGTCCCGGGCTGACCGGCCGAGACTGCGTCCCGCCTTCGCCAGCGCTCGGCGCCGCTCGCGCGGATCCTGCAGCAGCGGCCGCAGCACCTCCACCCGGTCGCCGTCCTCGACAGGCTGTCCGGGTTCCACCGCACGGCCATGGATCGCGTAGCCGAGCCGCGCCGGGTCGAGAGCCGGGTGCTCTTCGAGCGCGGCCGAGGACCGCACGGCGGCCGCGACGGTCGCGCCACCCTCCACCACGACGCGACGGACGGTGATCCGGCCCTCGCCGGCGACGACCACGGTCACCCGCAGTTGCTCAGGGGCCATAGACCTGGCGGGCGCGGCGCCCGAAGGCGTCGACGAGCTGGTTGCAGGCGCCCTCGAAGGCGGGGCCCAGCAGGATCCCGGCCAGCGTCGCGGACACCTCGAACCGCAGCCCGAGTTCCACGCGACTGCCGGCCTGGCCGATGTCGGAGAAGTCCCAGCGGCCCTCGAGCCGCGAGAACGGCCCGTCCACGAGGCGCATCTCGAGCGACCGGCCGGGCACCTGCGTGTTGCGCGTGGTGAAGCTGGCCTCGGCGCGCCCGCGCGACAGCGAGAGCGAAGCGAGCACCGAGTCGCCCTCGCGCTCGAGCACGCGCGCCGCGGTGCACCAGGGCAGGAACTCGGGATAGCGCTCGACGTCCGCGACCAGCGCGAACATCTGCCCGGCCGAGTACGGCACGAGCGCGCTGCGCCTGACTTCCCGCATCCGTCGCACCTCCGGCCCGGGATTGTCCGGGATGGCCGCGGGTGCGACAACCCAACCGGTGGGTTGCGCGCGGCCCTGTAGAATGCGGGCCTCGAGAGGTCTGCCGAATGTCCGAGAAACCCGCGCCGGGCGTCGCCGTCGCCGTCAACCGCAAGGCGCGCCACGACTACTTCATCGAGGAGCGCTACGAGGCGGGCCTCGCGCTCCTGGGCTGGGAGGTCAAGGCCCTGCGCGCGGGCCGACTGCAGCTCAAGGAAGGCTACGTCCTGATGAAGGACGGCGAGGCCTGGTTGTTCGGCGCCCACCTCTCGCCCCTGCCGACGACCTCGACGCACGTCATCGCCGACCCGACGCGCTCGCGCAAGCTGCTGCTGCACCGGCGCCAGATCGACACGCTGCTCGGGGCCGTGGAGCGCAAGGGCTATGCGCTGGTGCCGCTGTCGGTCTACTGGAAGAAAGGCCGCGCCAAGGTCGAGATCGGCCTCGCGCGCGGCAAGAAGCAGCACGACAAGCGCGCCGACGAGCGCGACCGCGACTGGCAGCGCGAACGGTCGCGCGTCATGAAGCGCCGCGGCTGAAGCCCGCATCCGCCCCGGCCGCGCCGGCGAAACCTCCCGCTAGGAGCCTGGAGTCCCGATGAACGCCTACACCCTGATCGCGACCAACCTCGCCATCGTGCTCGGATGCATGTTCCTGCTCTGGATCGTCAGCCTGCCGCTCAGGAACGCGAGCATCGTGGACATCTTCTGGGGCCCCGGCTTCGCGATCGTCGCCGTGGCGACGCTGCTGCTGGTCGATGGCTACGCGCCGCGGCAGTGGCTGCTCACCGCGCTGACCGCGGCCTGGGGCCTGCGCCTCGGCCTCTACCTCGCGGTGCGCAACCTCGGCCACGGCGAGGATGCGCGCTACGCGGCGTGGCGCAAGCGGCACGAGGCCGGCGGCGGAAGCTACGCGCTCCACAGCCTGTTCATGGTGTTCGGGCTGCAGGGGCTCCTCATCGTGATCGTTTCGCTGCCGGTGCAACTGGCGCAGCTCCCGGCGGAGCCTTCGCGACTCGGGCCGCTCGCCTGGGTGGGCGCCGCGGTGTGGGCCGTCGGCTTCCTGTTCGAGGCCGTCGGCGACTGGCAGCTCCGGCGCTTCAAGTCCGACCCGGCGAACCGCGGCAAGGTGCTGGACACCGGGCTGTGGCGCTACACCCGCCACCCCAACTACTTCGGCAACGCCTGCCTGTGGTGGGGCCTGTGGATCATCGCCTGCGACGCGCCGGGGACGGCCTGGACGGCCGTCGGCCCGGCGGTCATGACTTTCTTCCTGCTGCGCGTGTCCGGCGTCACGCTGCTCGAGAAGTCTCTGTCGGAGACGAAACCGCAGTACGCCGACTACGTGCGGCGCACCAGCGCGTTCTTCCCGATGCCGCCGCGCCGCGGCTGATCACGAGGCTTCGCGCAGCGCCTCCGGGCGCACGGCAGCCCAGCGTTTCGCCGCGGTGGCGAAGCGCGCGCCGGCCTGCCTCGCGGTGTCCAGGTCGCCCGGCAGCGGACCGTCCTCGACGCCGGCATCCGCCGGCGACTGCGCCATCGCCCCCGTCGAGGATCCGAGCCAGTTGACGTCGTTGCGGTTCGCTGCCTTGGTGTTCGCCGGCATCAGCCCCGTGCCGACCCACAGCATGCCGTGCTGCATGGCGAGCGTGACCATGTAGTGCAAGGTGGAATGCTTGTCGCCGTTGATGCTCGCCGAATTGGTGAAGCCGGCCGCGACCTTGTCCTTCCACGCCTGAGCGGCCCAGGCCTTGGAGCTCGCGTCCGCGAATCGCTTGAACTGCCAGGAGGGCCCGCCCATGTAGGTCGGGCTGCCGAAGGCGATGCCGTCGGCGGCCGCGAGCGCCTCCCAGCCCCCCTCGGGCAGGCTGCCGTCGGCGTCGATGGCCACCAGCGTCGCGCTCGTGCCCGGCACCGAGGCCGCGCCGGCGTGGAATGCCTCGGCCTGGCGCCGCGTGTGGCCGTAGCCGCTGTGGAAGAGGGTGACGATTCGCGTCATGGGAGGACTCCTGGCGGGACGAAGGGGTCAGGGAAGGTCGAAAGCCAGTACTTCGGCGCCGCGCGCCCGGCCGATGCGCACGGACGCCTCGCCTTCGAGGCGCAGCGCATCGCCGGCGGCGAGCGACCGCCCGTTGACTTCGGCGGCGCCGCGCGCGACGTGCACGTAGGCGCGCCGGGCCGGCAGGACCGGCAGCGTCGCCTCCTCCGCGCCGTCGAAAAGCCCGGCGTAGACGCGCGCGTCCTGGTGGATCCGCACCGAGCCGGCCGCGCCGTCGGGCGAGGCGATCAGCGCGAGCCGTCCGCGTCTCGCCGCTACGTCGAAGTGAACCTGCTCGTAGGAGGGCGCGATGCCCCGCTGGCTCGGCTCGATCCAGATCTGCAGGAAGTGCACCGGCTCGCGTCGCGAGGGATTGAACTCGGAGTGCAGGACGCCCGTGCCGGCGCTCATTCGCTGCACGTCGCCCGGCCTCATCACCGAGCCGTTGCCAAGGCTGTCCTTGTGCTCGAGCTGCCCGTCGAGGACGTAGCTCAGGATCTCCATGTCGCGGTGGCCGTGCGTGCCGAAGCCCTGGCCCGGCGCCACGCGGTCTTCGTTGATCACGCGCAGCGGACCGAAGCCCATGTGCTCCGGGTCGTAGTAGCTGGCGAAGGAGAAGCTGTGGAAGGAGTCGAGCCAGCCGTGCTCGGCGTGGCCGCGCTCGGCGGCGGGTCTAAGGACGATCATGCGGCTCTCCCGGCAGTTCGATGGGAGCCAGTCTGGCCGCCCTGACTGGATGGATAAATAGCTTGCAATGGAATTCTTTATTTCATTTTTGCAATAATAAGCCGTGACCGATCCGACCCCGCTGCCGCTCGAGGACCTGCAGCTGTTCGCGGCGGTAGCCCGCCTCAGGAGCTTCTCGAGAACGGCGGCGGAACTGTCCATCCCGGTGGCCACCCTCAGCCGGCGCATCGCCGCGCTGGAGCGCCGGCTCGGGGCGCAGCTGCTGCGCCGGACCACCCGCCGCGTCGAGCCGACCGACGCCGGCGCGCTGCTGCTCGCGCGCGCGGACGAGCCGCTGCGGGCGCTGGCCGACGCGCTGGACTGCCTCGGCGAGGAGACGCGCCGCCCGCGCGGGCGACTGCGCGTCACCATGCCTGCGGACTTCGCGCAAGCCTGGCTCGCCGGGCCGATCGCCGCATTCGCGGCGCGCCACCCGGACATCCGCCTCGATTTCGACCTGACCGGCCGCGTCGTGAACCTCGTCGGGGAGGGTTTCGATCTCGCGCTTCGCGCCGGCGAGGACGTGCCCGAGGGCCTCACCGCGCGGCCGCTGGCGCAGATGCCGACGGCGCTGTGCGCGAGCCCCGGCTACCTGGCCGCCCTCCCCGCGTTGCGCCACCCCCGCGACCTCACGCAGGTCAACGCGCTCGTGATGCCGGCGCGGCGGGCCGACCAGGAGTGGCTCCTCCGGCACGGGGCCCAGCGGGCGACCATCGCGCCGCGCGGCAACCTGCGGGTGAACGACATGACCGCGCTGATCCAGCTGGCGGCGGCGGGCGCCGGCGTCGCGCTGGTGCCGCTGCCCATCGCGCGCCGGGAACTCGACGACGGCCGGCTGGTCGATGCGCTGCCTGGCTGGCGCGGACCTTCGGTGCCGATCCACGCGGTGTACGCTTCGCGCCGCATGCCGCTCAGGCTGCGCCTTTTCCTCGACGAGCTTCGCCAGGCCCTCGGATGATCCAGCTGCAATCGCTCACGCTCGCGCGCGGCTCGCGCGCGCTCATCGAGGATGCCGACCTGCAGCTGCACGCCGGCTGGCGGGTCGGCCTGGTCGGCGCCAACGGCAGCGGCAAGTCGAGCCTGTTCGCGCTGCTGCGTGGCGAACTACAGGGCGAGCGCGGCGACTGCCGCCTCCCCGCGGCCTGGCGCATCGCCTCGGTGGCCCAGGAGACCCCGGCCCTGCCACAGCCCGCGATCGAGCACGTGCTCGACGGCGATGCGGAGTTGCGGCACGTCGAGCACGCCCTCGCCAGCGCCCATGCCGACCGCGACGGCCTGCGGATCGCCGAAATGCACGCGGAGCTGGAGAGGCTGGACGGCTACGCGGCCCGCGCCCGGGCTGCGAGCCTGCTCGCCGGCCTCGGCTTCGCCGCCACCGACCTCGAGCGGCCGGTCGCCGAGTTCTCCGGCGGCTGGCGCATGCGGCTCAACCTCGCGCGGGCGCTGGTGGCGCGGGCCGACCTCGCGCTGCTCGACGAACCCACCAATCACCTCGACCTCGACGCGATCGTCTGGCTGGAACGCTGGCTCGTCAGCTATCCGGGGACGCTGGTGGTGATCTCGCACGACCGGGAGTTCCTCGACGGCTTCACCACGCACACCCTGCACCTCGAGCAGCGCCGGCTCACGCTCTACACCGGCAACTATTCGGCCTTCGAGGAGCAGCGCGCGGCCCGCCTCGTCCTGCAGCAGGCGATGTTCGACCGCCAGCAGCGCGAGGTCGCGCGCATGGAGCGTTTCATCACGCGCTTCAAGGCGAAGGCCAGCAAGGCCCGGCAGGCGCAGAGCCGCGTCAAGGCGCTGGCCCGCATGGAGCGCGTGGCGGCTGCGCACGTGGATGCACCCTTCGACTTCGAGTTCGCGGAGCCGGGACGCCTGCCGGACCCGCTGCTCGCGCTCGAGGAGGTGAACGCGGGCTACGGCGAACAGGTCGTGCTCGAGGGCGTCGACCTGCAGCTGCGGCCCGGGGCGAGCCTCGGCCTGCTCGGGCCGAACGGCGCCGGCAAGTCCACGCTGATGCGCCTGCTCGCCGGAACCCAGGCGCTCCTGGCCGGGCGCCGCTTCACGGCACCGGGCGTGGAGATCGGCTACTTCGCGCAGCAGCAGCTCGAGCAACTCGACCCCGCAGCCTCGGCGCTGGAGCACCTGCTCCGGCTCGAGACCCGCGCGCGCGAGCAGGACCTGCGCAACCACCTCGGCGGCTTCGATTTCGGCGCCGACCTCGCCGAAGCGCCGACCGGGCGGCTGTCCGGTGGCGAGAAGTCGCGTCTCGTGCTGGCGCTGATCGCCCGGGCGAAGCCGCAGCTGTTGCTGCTGGACGAGCCGACCAACCACCTCGACCTCGAGATGCGCCACGCCCTGACGCGCGCGTTGGCGGGATTCACCGGCAGCGTGGTGCTGGTTTCGCACGACCGCGCACTGCTGAAGACCGTCTGCGAGGAGTTCCTGCTGGTCGCCGACGGCCGGGCGGAGCCCTTCGACGGCGACGTCGACGACTACCTCGGGTGGCTCACCGCGCGGCGCGCCACTGGCGCCCGGGCGGGCGAGGACCCGGCCCGCGCGGCGAAGGCAGAGCGCATCCAGTCGCGGCAGGCCGCCGGGGAACGGCGCGAGGCGCGCCTCGCGCGGCGCCGGCCGCTGGTCAGGGAGTCGGGCCAGCTGGAGAAGAAGCTTGCGCAGCTGCAGGCGGAACAGCGCGAGGTGGAGGCGGCGCTCGCCGACCCCGGGCTGTACAGGGCCGGCGATGCGGCCCGCATCCGCGAGCTGAACCGGCGGCGGGCCGAACTCGTGGCGGCCATTTCGGCGGCGGAGGAGCGCTGGCTCGCGCTGCAGATCGAACTGGAGGCTCTCGGCGAGGCCTAGGAACTAGGGACGGGACCCTGTTTCTGCCTCGCAGAAAAGGGTCCCGTCCCTAGTTCCCCCCGCGCTGTCACCCTTGATTGGCTGGCCGTCGGCCCCACACGCGAGTAGACTGGCCAAGCTTCCAATGGGGGCGACCGGTTTCGACGTGGGTCACGAAACCCAAGGTGCATGCCGAGGTGCAAGACTCCTCGTAAATCCACTTGCAAACCCTTAGTTGCCAACGACGACAACTACGCACTCGCTGCTTAATACCCAGTAGGGTGCCGTCTGGCTGAGGCCGTGCTTGTGCGCTCAGGTCCCAGGCGTCATCTCTCACAAGATCGCGGAACCGGTGTGCTGAGGGCCGGCCCGTTAAAACAAACCTGAGCTGGCTGTACGTCTTCCCTGCCCGTCGGGTAGCGTCCAGCGAGATCAGTAGACGCGGATAAGCATGTAGGTCTTTGGACGTAGGGCTTGCGGACGCGGGTTCAATTCCCGCCGCCTCCACCAATCTCGCCGGCCGGGCCGCGCTGGGCGGTCCGCGCCGTGCGGCCCCGCGGCGCAGCCGCATACCGGGATGAGCGAATGGGACGCCTGAAATCCGCTGTGCTGCTGGCCCTGCTCGTCGTGGCCCCGGCCGCGGCCCTTGCGCAATCCTACGATTCTGCGGCCGCCGAGCGCGCCCGCATTGGCGAAGAGCGGATCCGCGCCGAGGCGGAGCTGCGCGCGCGCGAGGAAACCCGGGCCGAACAGGCCCGGCGCGCCGCCGAGACCGCTGCCGCGCCCAGGCCGACGGCAGCGTACCCGGGCCCTGCCCAGGCCGAGCCGCCGCGCAGCGTCCTGCGGGCCCCGGCTCCGGCCGCCGCTGCGCCGGCCACTCCGTCCGCCGGTACCGCGGCTGAAACGCGAGGTCGCGAGCGCATCTCGACCGCGCTGGAGCAGCTGCGCCAGCTCGGCGAGCTGAAGGATGCCGGCTATCTCACCGAGGACGAGTTCCGGCGCATCAAGGAGCGGATCCTCGCCGGCGGCCTGTAGCCCCTCCCACCCGGGCCGCAGGGCCGTCCAGCGTGCGGATGGAGGCCTGACAGCGCTGTCAGCTTCAGGTAGCATTTCGGTCCAGACCGGTATCGCGCCGGCGAAGGGGATGGACCGGATGACTCGTAGCAAGCAGGCCCGCCCTTGGGTCGCGGCCTCCCTGTTGCTGCCGAGCCTCGCACTGGCCGAGGCAAGCGCGACGCACGCCCCGGGGCGCACCCATTACCGGGCGCCGCAGGCCCAGGTCGCGCCGGTGGTGGACGGTGTCCCCGACGACGCCGCCTGGGACACGGCGCGCTGGCAGGAACTGTCGCACCGCTGGCTGGGACCGCCCTATTCCGCCGAGGACTTTCAGGGCCGCTTCAAGGTGACCTGGACCGGCGAGCGCCTGTACCTGCTGGTCGAAATCGTCGACGACGTGCTGATCGACACGCACCGCGACCCCCTCGTCCAGTACTGGGACGACGACTGCCTGGAGATCTTCCTCGACGAGGACCACTCCGGCGGCGACCACCAGTTCAATCACAACGCGTTCGCCTACCACATGTCGCTCGACAATCGTGCGATCGACATCGGCACCGACCGGCGGGCGCGCGACTACTCCCACCACGTCGAGAGCCGCTGGCGCCAGTACCCGGACCGGCTGGTCTGGGAGCTGGCGATCTCGGTGTATCCGGACAGCTACGTCGACGACTCCGACGACAACCGGCCAGTCCCGCTCGAGCCCGGCAAGCTCCTCGGCCTGATGGTCGCCTGGTGCGACAACGACGGCAGCCCGCTGCGCGAGAACTTCGTGGGCTCCGAGTCGGTGCCGGACGGCCCTCCGGACCGGGGCTGGATCGACGCCGGCCTGTTTGGCACCCTCGAACTCGTTCGCTGAGGGACACGGCATGGGCACGCAGTCTCCGACCCCCGCACCGCAGCCGCGCGAGAACCTCCCCAGCGGCGAGTTCGTCGACCTGGACGGGGAGCGCTTCTACGCGATCCGCCAGGTCGACCGCATGCCGCCCTTCCTGGTGAGCGTCGTATCGAGCGGCGAGCACTGGATGTACGTCTCCTCCGCCGGCGGACTGACGGCGGGCCGGACCTCGCCCGACACGGCGCTGTTCCCCTACGTGACCGTCGACAAGCTCCACGATGCGGGGCCGCACACCGGGCCGAAGACCCTGCTGAGGCTCCCCGACGGCGAAGCCGGACGAACCTGGGAACCCTTCAATCGCGAGCACGACCACCGCTACCGGGTCACGCGCAACCTGTACAAGAGCGTGCTGGGCGACAAGCTCTGCTTCGAGGAGATCAACCAGGATCTCGAGCTCGGCTTCCGCTACACGTGGCGGACCAGCGACGAGCACGGGTTCGTCCGGACCTGCGAGCTGCGCAACCTCGGCGGCGCCGCTCGCGTCGTCGAGCTGATCGACGGGCTGCAGAACCTGCTGCCTGCAGGAACGCCCCGCTTCGCGCAGACCAACACCAGCAACCTGGTCGATGCCTACAAGTGGAGCGAGGCCGATCCGCGGACGGGCCTCGCGCTGTTCACGCTCTACTCCGGCATCACGGATCGCGCCGAGCCCTGCGAGTCGCTCAAGGCCACGGTCGCCTACTGCCTCGGGCTCGACGCCCCGACGCTGCTGCTGTCGACCTCGCAGCTCGACGCCTTCCGGCGCCGCGGCAACCCGCGCGCGGAAGACCGGCGCCGCGGCCTGCGCGCCGCCTTCTTCGCCTGCCATCGGCTGGAGCTGGCCGGCGGCGCCGCGCGCCGCTGGAGCCTGGTCGCCGACGTAGAACAGGGCCAGGCGCAGGTCGTCGCGTTGCGCCGGACACTCGCCGACCGCGCGACGCTGCAGCGCGCGGTCGACGCGGCCATCGCCCGCGGCTCCGACGAGCTCGAGCGGATCATGGCCGGCAGCGACGGCCTGCAGGCGACCGACGAGGAGCCGGTCAGCGTCCATCACTACGCCAACGTACTGTTCAACGTGCTGCGCGGCGGCCACTTCCCGCGACAGTACCGGCTGCCCGTCAGCGACTTCGCCGCGACGGTGCAGGCCTTCAACCGCCCTGTCCACGAGCGCTGGGCGAGCCTGTTCGCCTCACTGCCCGACTTCCTCGAGTCGGGCGAGCTGTGGGCGGCCGTCCGCGACACCGGCGACCCGCAGCTCGCGCGGCTGTGCCTCGAGTACCTGCCGATCGCCTTCGGCCGCCGCCACGGCGACCCGAGCCGCCCCTGGAACCAGTTCGAGATCAGGCTGAAGGACCGGCAGGGCCTGCCGCTCTACTGGTACGCCGGCAACTGGCGCGACATCTTCCAGAACTGGGAGGCGCTGGCCTGGAGCTTTCCCGAGTTCGTCGAGAGCATGATCGCCAAGTTCGTGAACGCCTCGACGATGGACGGGCACAACCCGTACCGCATCACCAAGGGCGGCATCGACTGGGAAGTCGAGGATCCCGAGGACCCGTGGAGCCACATCGGCTACTGGGGCGACCACCAGCTCATTTACCTGCTCAAGTTCCTGGAGATCTCCCGGAGCTTCCATCCGGCCCGCCTCGCGACGCTGCTCAACGAGCGGCTGTTCGCCTACGCGAACGTCCCCTACCGCATCCGGCCGTTCCCGGCCCTGCTCGAGGATGCGAAGAACACCGTGGTGTACGACGCGGCGCTCGCGCAGCGCATCGAGGAGACCGTCGCCAGGACCGGCGCGGACGGCAAGCTGGTGCTCGACGCCGAGGGCAACGTGCACCTCGTCACGCTGCTCGAGAAGCTGCTGGTTCCGCTGCTGGCAAAGCTCGGCAACCTCGTGCCTGACGGCGGGCTGTGGATGAACACCCAGCGTCCCGAGTGGAACGACGCCAACAACGCGCTCGTCGGCCACGGCCTGTCGATGGTGACGCTCTACTACCTGCGCCGCTACGTGCATTTCCTCCAGTCACTGCTGGCGGCCGCGGAGCCTCCGATCGAGCTGTCCGCCGAGGTCGCGACCTGGCTCGAGGAAACCGCGAGCGCGCTGTCGGACTGCGCCGTCCGGCTGGACGGCGGGCGGAGCCTGAGCCCCGCGCAGCGTCTCGAGGTGCTCACGGCCCTGGGCGAGGCCGCCAGCCGTTACCGGGAAACCGTGTACCGGCAGGGCCGTCCCGCCGGCCGGCGCAGCCTGCCGGCGGCGCTGCTTCGCGACTTCCTGCGTGACGTCGTCACGGTCACGGACCGCAGCATCGCCCGCAATCGCCGCGACGACGGGCTCTACCACGCCTACAACCTGCTGCGTCGCGGGCCGGGCGGGGTCGACGCGGACGCGCTCTACCCGATGCTCGAGGGCCAGGTGGCCGCCCTGAGTTCGGGAGCGATCATGCCGTCGGAGGCCGTGGGGCTGCTCGAGGCGCTGTTCGACAGCGACCTCTACCGCGCCGACCAGTCGAGCTTCCTGCTCTATCCCGACCGCGCGCTGCCGGGCTTCCTCGAGAAGAACCTCATCCCGCCAGAGGCGATCGCGAAGATCCCGCTGCTGCAGCGGCTCGCCGCGGAAGGCCACGGAGCGATCGTCCTCAAGGACGCGGACGGCTGCTGGCGCTTCAGCGCCGAGTTCCGCAATGCCGGCGACCTCGAGGCAGAACTCGCTCGGCTCGAGGCGCCCTACTCCGGGCTCGTCGAGGGCTCACGGCCCGCGCTGCGCTCGCTGTTCGAGGAGGTCTTCAACCACCGCGCCTTCACCGGCCGCTCGGGCACGATGTTCGGCTTCGAGGGGCTCGGCTGCATCTACTGGCACATGGTCTCCAAGCTGCTGCTCGCCGTGCAGGAGGTGTTCTTCGCGGCCGTCGACGGCGAGGTCGATCCGGTCGTCACGCGACGGCTCGGCGAGCTGTACTACCGGGTCCGCGGCGGCCTCGGCTTCAACAAGACGCCCGCGGAGTACGGAGCCTTCCCCACCGACCCTTACTCGCACACGCCGGGACACGCCGGCGCGCGGCAGCCCGGCATGACCGGCCAGGTGAAGGAGGAGATCCTCGCGCGCTTCGGCGAGCTCGGCGTGCGCGTCAGCGGCGGCCGCGCGCGATTCGCGCCGGCCCTGCTGCGACGGCAGGAGTTCCTGCGCGAGCGGCGCGCCTACCGTTTCCTCGACGTGCGCGGGGAGTGGCGCCACCTGGAGGTACCGGCGGGCGGGCTCGCCTTCAGCTGGTGCCAGGTGCCGGTCGTCTACCGCCTCGATCCCGACGCGCCGGCGCCGCTCGCGGTCACGGTCGACGGCGCCGGGACCCACGGCGGCAACGGCGCCATGCTGTCCGCGGAGGACAGCGCCTCGCTGTTCCGCCGCGACGGCCGCGTCCGCGGCCTGCTCGTCACCCTGCGTCCCAACCAGCTTTTCGGCGGCTGAGCCGCGGAGGCATCGAATGTCGAATCTCTACCACAGACGGCAGTCGCTCGCGGGGCTCGACGCGTCGGCCCTGACTGCCGACGAGCTGCGGGCGCTGCTGCGGCGGATCCTCGACGCAGGGATCCACGGCCTGTGCTTCAGCCCCTATCTCGAAGGGCAGCGGCCCGGCGACCAGGTGAGCGAGCGCCAGATCCGGGAGCGACTCGAGATCATCCGGCCGCACGTGCGGTGGATACGCACCTTTTCCTGCACCGATGGCCACGAGCTGATTCCGGCCATCGCCAAGGAGATGGGGCTCGGCACCCTCGTCGGCGTATGGCTCGGCAAGGACGAGCGCCTCAACCGGCTCGAGCTGGACAACGCGCTCGGGATCGCCAGGGCCGGGCATGCCGACATCCTCGGCGTCGGCAACGAGGTGCTGCTGCGCGGCGACCTCGACGAGGACGGGCTGCTCGGCTACATCGAGCGAGCGCGTCGCTCGGCCGGGGGCGTGCCGGTCGGCTACGTGGACGCCTACTTCGAGTTCGAGGACCACCCGCGGATCACCGCCGCCTGCGACGTCATCCTCGCCAACTGCTACCCGTTCTGGGAGGGCTGCCCGGCCGAGCATTCGCTGCTGTACATGAAGGAAATGTATCGCCGCGCGATCCGCGCCGGCGGCGGCAAGCGCGTCATCGTCAGCGAGACGGGCTGGCCGGACACCGGCACGGCGACGGGCGGGGCCGTGCCCTCGCCCGTGAACGCGATCAAGTACTTCATCGACACCTGCCGCTGGGCCGAGGAGGACGGGATCGAGGTGTTCTACTTCTCGGCCTTCGACGAGGCCTGGAAGGTGGCCGCGGAAGGCGACGTGGGCGCGTACTGGGGGCTGTGGGACAAGGACGGCGCGCCGAAACATGCCTGAGCAGCGAACCCGAGCCGCGCCACGAGCGTCCCTGCGAGGCATTCCGCACGGCAACGCGATCTGCTACTCGGGCTATCGGGACGGCCAGAGCCCGGTCACGCAGACCTATCCCTCCCGGGCCGAGGTCCGCGAGGACCTGCGGATCCTCGCCCGGCACTGGCGCTACCTGCGGCTGTACGACGCCAGCCGCCATGCCGAGCTGGTGCTCGACGTCATTCGCGGCGAATCGCTCGACCTGCGCGTGATGCTCGGCATGGACGTCGCCGCGGAGGTCAGCAATCCCGGCTGCCCCTGGGGCGCCGACTATCCGGAGGACGTCCTCGCCGCCAACCGTCAGGCCAACGCCCGGCAGCTCGCGCGGCTGATCGACCTCGCCAACAGGCATCGCGACATCGTCTTCTCGGTGTCGATCGGCAACGAGGCGAGCGTGGACTGGACCGACCACATGGTTCCCGTGGAGAGCCTCGTCGCCTACGCGAGGGAGCTTCGCGCGGCGGTGGTGCAGCCCGTGACCTTCTGCGAGAACTACGTGCCCTGGACCCAGAAGCTGGCGCCTCTCGTGGAGGCCCTCGACTTCATTTCCGTCCACACCTATCCGGTCTGGGAGTACCGGTCGGTGGACGACGCGCTGGCCCACACGAAGGAGAACTACCGCTCCGTGGCCGAGCGCTATCCGAACAAGCCGGTGGTCATCACCGAGGCGGGCTGGACCACCGCGGCGAACGGGCGCGGGATCGAGCCGCACAATGCCTCGGAGTCGCTGCAGGCGCGTCACTACCGGGAACTGGTCGAATGGACCGCGCGGGAGAGGATCCTGACGTTCGTCTTCGAGGCCTTCGACGAGCCGTGGAAGGGATCGCCGGATCCCCTCGACCCGGAAAAGCACTGGGGGCTGTTCAACGTCGACCGCAGCCCGAAGCTGGCGGTGAGGAACGTGTTTCCGGAGCTGATCCGGCGCTGACAGCACAGCGCGTTGCCGAGGCCCGGCCCGCCCTGTGCTCGGCCATGCCGGCAATGACGGAGGAGTCGGGATGACCAACGTCACCATTCAGGATGTCGCGGCGCTCGCGGGCGTCTCGATCAAGACCGTCTCTCGCGTGGTGAACGACGAGCCGAACGTGAGGCAGTCGACGCGCGACAAGGTCAACCGCGCGATCGCGAGGCTCGATTACCGGCCGAATCTCTCGGCCCGCAACCTCGCGAGCCAGCGCTCGCACCTGATCGTGCTCGTCTACGACGATCCCGGCGAGTACGAGGCCCACAGCGCCGGGTACGTGATCCGGATGCAGGACGGCGCCCTGCGCGCCTGCCGCCGGCATGGACACGAGCTGGTGATCCACCCCTGCCGCTACCTGGCCGCGGATGCCGGCCTCGAGCTGGGGATGCTGATCCGGCGCATGCGCCCGGACGGCGTGATCATCGCCGCGCCGGTCTCGAATGTCGCCGCGGTGGTCGACGCCGTGGCCGGCGCGAAGACGCCGTTCGTCTGTCTCTCGCCCGGCGTCGACACCCCGGGCCGGATGGCCGTGGCCACCAACGATCGCGAGGCCTGCGCGGAGATGACCCGCTACCTCGCCTCGCTCGGACACCGGCGGATCGGCTTCGTGTCCGGCAACCCCGATCACCGGGCGGTGACCCACCGGCTGCCTGGATACCTCGACGGACTGAGGGACAGCGGCCTCGACCCGGCACCCGAACTCGTCGCGCCCGGCGACAACTCGCTGGCCGCGGGCGAGGCGGCGGCGGAGACGCTGCTCGGCCTTGGCGAGCCGCCGACCGCCATCTTCGCCGCCAACGACGACATGGCCGCGGGCGTGCTGCGCGTGGCGTACCGTCGCGGCCTGCAGGTCCCGGGCGACCTGAGCGTCGCAGGCTTCGACGACAGCCCGCTCGCCCGGCTCGTCTTCCCGGCCTTGACCACCGTGCGCCAGCCGCTCATGCGCATGGCCGAGACGGCCGTCCAGGCGCTCGTGGACGCCGCCGACGGCGCGACGCCTCGGAAAGGCGTGATCGCGGTCGAGAGCTCGCTGGTCGTGCGCGATTCGACGGGCCCGGCGCCGGAGCGCCGCAGTCAGCGGATGAAGCGGATGCGGTCGAGGTAGACCGTCACCGGACTCGCGCGGCCGGTCAGCGTGACGACGAAGCCGGTCCTGAGCCGGGACAGGTCTACGCCGTCCAGCGGGACGACGTAGCGCCGCCACTCGGGCGTGAGCACGATGCCCTCGGCGCGCGCCATGCCGGAGTCCGGGTAGGCGCGATCGGCCCCGATCAGGCCCACGCCGAAGCCCACCTTCTCCCCGCCCCACTCGCCTCGCGCCCAGACCTCGAGCGCACTCGCGCCGCGCAGGTCGAAGCCGCCGTCGCGATCGCCCCAGTTGTCCGGGGGGTGCTGCCAGGCGATTCCCGCCCAGCCGAAGCGACCCTCGTAGCGGATGCGGATCGCCGATTCGCCGTCGAAGCGGGTCTCGCCGTGGGCCCCGTCGAGACTCAGGTGCTCGGTGGCGCCCATCCAGCCGGACGGTGCCCAGGGCATGCCCTCGAAGCCGTCGTCGTAGACCGAAAAGGGCAGCAGTGGACGCGGCTCGCCCAGCACCAGGAGCGGCACGTTGGCCGTCGCCGCGTTGCCCGCGCCGTCGCGCGCTTCGACGAACAGCCGGTACGCGCCGGGCGCCTCCGGCATGCGAACGCGGACGCGGCCGCCGTCGGCCTCGACGATCGCGCCCTCGATCGGGCGCGCCGGCCGGCGGTAGTCGCCTCCGGTCAGGGATTCGCCCGACTCCGGCCGAAGCGCCCACTCGACCTCGACCGGGTCGCCGTCGGGATCGGCGATGTCCGCGCTGGCGACGACGATCTCTTCCGGCTGGACCCGGGCGGCGCCGGCGATCCGCACCGGGCCAGTCACCGGGGCGCGATTTCCGGGTGCCCGCCCCGTCCACAGCTCAGTCAGCGCGTGGACGGCCGCGGTGCGCGAGCCGTCCTCCAGCAGCAACCCGAGCCAGGTCTCGGTGCCCTCGAGCTTGTGCCCCCAGAGGAATGCGTACGAGCCGAGCGACAGGCCGGGCGCGCCGAGCACCGCGGACGCGTAGGTCTCGCGGTAGTAACGCGCCTTCTCCGCGCTGGTGGGTTCGAGCGGCGCGCCCCAGTCCGTCGTCGGCGCCTCCCAGGGCCCTGGCGGGCCGTATTCGGTGAGTATGAAGGGCTTGACCGCCCCGCCGGCCCGCAGCAGCTCCGGGAGCCTCGGCGCGCCGCCGTAGGCGTTGATGCCGTGAATGTCGATGGAGGGACAGCGGCGATGCACGAATTCGATGCGGCTGCCGTGCACGAACGCGGTCACGGTCATCGTCGGGTGGTGGGGATCGAGTTCCTTGACCATGGCCGCGGCCTGTTCGACGGCGGCCCACACCCGCAGGTCGTCGCCCGCCTCGAAACCCTCCATCTCGTTGCCGAGGCCCCAGACCAGCAGCGCCGGATGATCGCGGTAGCGCAGCACGAGCTCGCGCACGGCCTCGAGCTGCCCGGCGACCTGTCGCTCGTCCGAGTAGTCGAAGCCGTGGCGGGCGTGGCCCAGCCAGAGCCCGACGGTCACGGTCATGCCGAGCTCGTGCGCCGCGTCGAGCACCGGCCCGGGATCGCCGCCCCAGGTGCGCACGGAGTTCGCGCCCGCGGCCGCCAGCGCCTCGAGCGAGCCCTCGCCGCCGGCGCCACGGATGAAGTAGGGCTCGCCGCCGCGAAGGAGCTGCCAGCCGGACTCGGTCCGCCGCAACTCCACCGGGACCGCCTCCGCAGCCGATTCGCCCGCCAGCAGCCCGGCCATGGCGAGCGCCATGGCCGGCACGCCGCCGCCGCGGGTCGCGCGGGAGGCGACGGTCGCCTCAGCCAGCGTTGACGAACACCAGGCCGTCGCTGTAGTTGGGCGGGTTCGCCGGCCGGTAGCGATAGCCCCAGTCGAGCAGCAGGGAGAGCACGAGCAGCGGGTCCCCCGGCACGAGGCGCCGGAAGCCCGTCGCGTCCGTCCGGTAGAGGTTGTCGGCGGTGAGCTCGTTGAGTCCCACCGCGAACGGGATGGGCTGGCCGACCGGGCTCGCCGCCGGGCAGCAGGTGAACACCGTCACCGAGCCGAAGAAATTGTCCAGCACCGAGCGGTAGGCCTTGAGGGCCTGCGCCTGGATGATCGGGTCCTGGTTGTAGTTCCAGAGTTCGTGCAGCGCGAGCGCGGTGTAGAACTGGTTCTCGCCCGAGGGCCTGCGCGCGAGCGCCGTCGCCCAGAAATAGAACCGGGCCTTGGCGCCGATCCGGCCGGCGGGGATGCGGTTGAACAGCTGAAACTTGTTCTCGGCCCCAGGGTTGTTCACGTCGAATTCGAGGATCGTCACGGTCGAGAACGGATTCTCTGGATCCTGCAGCACGCAACGCTCGGCGAAGATGCCGACGTCCTCGCAGGCGAGGTTCAGCAGCGTATCGGTCGGCAGCACGATCGCGTTGATGATCTCGCCGTCGCCCGAATCGCGCCCGCCGTCGCAGCCGGCGACGAGCAGCCCGAGCGTACAGGCCATGAGCGCCGCCGGCAGGCGGCCGGCGCGGGAGGAGAGGTTCATCGTGAATGGGTTGTTCATACTGTGGTTTCCACGCGATGCCTGCGCGCCTCCTCAGAAGCGGTAGGTGAAGTACACGACGACGAGGAAGAGATGGTCGTTCAGGCCATCGAGGAACTCCTCGTCGGGCGAGTTCTCGTCGGTGGTCCGAAGCGTCGCCCGGACGCCGATCCGCGTCGCCCGCTCCTCGTCGAGGCGTGAGCCGAGCATGCCGGGCCGTCCTAGCAGGTAGGCGTAGTCGAGCCGGTACTGCTCGGGGTAGGTGATGTTGAACTGCCGGTAGAAGTCGTAGGGACCCCAGCGATCCTTCATGAAGTAGCCCTGGAGCAGGTGCCGGCGGTTGATGAGGGCCTTGCCGTGCAGCTCGAAGTAGTCGCGCGTGCCGCCGGTCGGGTCGCCCGTCGACTGGTCGAAGCCGCGGATCAGCCGGAACACGTAGCGTGAGGTCTGGCTCGGGTTGAACACGAGGCGTGAGCTGACCGACCACACGTCCTCCGCCGGCAGGCCGCGGCCGAAGGAGGCGTTGATGCCCGCGGGCTCGAAGAAGAACAGGTAGGCGTCGGTCGGCGTCGGGTACTCGGTGTAGTTGCCGCCGATGTTGAAGGCGAACTTCGCGTCCTCGCGCCAGTCGTTGTCCCAGTCGTAGAACGGCGTCGCGCCGGTCGGGTCCCAGGTGAAGAAGACTTCCGCCGAGCGCGCCTCGCGGTTGCCGAGCACCGCGAAGGGATCGTTGTCCCGGTCGCGCGGGCTGAGGCCAGGGTTGAGCGTGCCGTCCGGGCTGATCGACGGCGCGATGAACGGATTGGCGTCGACGAGGTTCTCGCGGTACATGGCCCGCGGATAGACCATCAGGTTGCCGAAGTTCATCAGCATGCCGAACTCGTACTCGCGCTTGTTGCCGAGGCCCGAGTACGGCAGCCGGCTCGGATCGCTGACGCCGAAGGTCTTGAGCGGATCGCCGCCGTCGGCGACCAGGCCCGCCTGGTGGGCGGAGAGGTAGGTCTCCGCGCCCAGCCACGGGAACGGGAAGGTCAGCTTGGCCTTGAGGCCGAGCGTGTCCTCGAACTCGATCTTGTCGCGGTAGATGTTGCCGGCGCCGTCGATCCGGGTGAAGAGCTCGTCCTCCTTCTCCGTCGCCGACATGATGCCGCCGAGTTCGATCTTGAAATCGTCGAACAGGGTCGTGGTGGCGTACAGCGTCGTCTGCCGCGACTGCCGCTCGGTCGCCTGGGTCGCGGCCGCGCCCTCGCCGAGCCGAGCCACGTCCTCGGAATGAATGAAGCTCAGGTCCACGCCGCCGAGTTCGAAGTCGTACTTGACGACGAACTTCGGGTTGGCGCCCCAGTAGACCTCCGGCCCGCCGAGCAGCGTCAGGCCGTCGAACATGCCCTTGCCTTCGATCTGGACGCCTTCCGGCGCCTTGGAGTTCCACACGTCCATCCCGTAGATGTCGGTGGCCTCGCGCACCAGGCCGAAGAAGTCTCCCTCGTAGCCCCAGTGGAAGCGGGGCGTGTGGTAGAAGGCCTCGAGGTCGAAGTGCTGGCCCCGGTAGGTCGTGCTGAAGTCGTAGATCTCGATCCGCTCGCGGTCCTCGAGGGTGACCCTGCGTTCCTGGAACTCCTCGCCGACCAGCTGGCTCGCCTCGAGCGTCAGCGGCAGGCCACGGTCGCCGTAGGTGAACTCCAGCGGGCGCTTCTCGGCGACGTTGCCGAGGATGTTGACCGTGAACTGGCCCTCGACGTCCTCGTTGGGCTCGAACGCGAAGTCGACGAACAGCATCTGCCCGTCGGAGAACTCTACCGCGTCCTCGCCGTCGATGCGGATCTCCTCCTCGCTGCCCTGGAAGGCGAACTCGGTCCGGACGTCGCCGCCCGTGAGCCGCAGCATGCGCCGGCTCTCGCGATTGTCCGCCTTGAGCTGCCGCACCTCGCCGCGCAGCTCGTAGAGGCCGACGTCCATGCTCGCGAAAGTCTCGTTGATGCGCGACTTGCCCGCGGTGTAAGGGTCGAGCGAGAAGACCTCGGCGAGGACGTCGTAGGCCATGCGCGGCCGGGCCTCGTAGACGCCGTCGGAGTTCGGCAGGCCGAGGGCGGTGATGCCGAACCACTCCTCGTTCATGTTGTTGCGACCCTCGGCATAGTCGAACAGGTATCCCTGGTTCGACCAGGACGCGTTGGTGTCCTGCTTGTCGAGGTTCTCGATCTGCAGGTACTTCCACCACTCGTCGCGCCACTCGAACACGAAGCCGCCGAGGGAGTTGCCCTCCTCGCCGTTGCCCCAGGCCTTGTTGTACATCTCCTGCCACTGGTCCTTCAGCAGCAGCGCCTGCGCCCGCTGGTCCTCCTCGAAGCGGCGCGCGTTGAAGGCGTCGCTGCCGAACTCGAAGAAGATCACCGGCAGGTCGAGCTTGGCCTTCACCTCCGCCCACAGGCTGGTGAAGCTCGGCCCGCGGTAGGCGTTGACGCCGAGCAGGTCCATGTCCTTGCAGAGCTCGGCGATCAGGTCGATGTACTGGATGTCGCCGTTGACGATGGTGAACGGGTGGTTGGGCGCAATGGCCTTGCCGGCGGCCATCACCTCGTTGAACAGGCTGTAGAGGTAGCGCGCCTTGGCGGTGTTCTGCTCGCCGACCGGAAGGTTCTCGATCTCGAAGCTCGACCAGGACAGGCCGTAGTTGCTCTCGTTGCCGAAGGCGAACATCAGCACGCCCGGCACGTCCTTGTACTCCCGGACGATCTCCAGCATGTCGCGCTTGAGGGTCTCGCGCGTCAGCGGGTCGGAATAGTCCGTGAACGGAATCCACTTGCCGCCGACCGAGTAGCCGTAGCGGCCCATCAGCGGGTTGACGACCGTCATGATCCCGTGCTCGCGGTACACGTAGGAGATCCACCGCGGCGGGACCATGCTGAAGGTGCGGACCGCGTTGATGCCCGCGGCCTTCATCAGGCCGAAGTCGTAGTCGAGCACCTTGCGGATGAAGTCGTCCGACTCGCCCCAGAGGTTATAGGTGTAGTTCTGGCCCCGCGGGGAGTAGCCCCAGACGACGCCCTTGACGAAGAAGTCCTCGCCGTTGACCTTGAGCTTCCAGCCCTTTTCGTCCTTCTGCGTCGTCACCACGTCCGCGGCGCCCGCCTGAAGCGCCAGCGGACCGCTGGAGACCAGCAGCACCGCCAGCAGGGCAAGGGCAGATTTCGCGCGCTTTAGAAAACCTGGTACCGACATGGCAACTGCTCTCTCTTGATTCCTGGCTTTCCTGGGGACGTCGAACATTTGCATCTTCAGTGCCCGTCCGTGCCGTTAGTTGATGACG
>CAYORU010000034.1:0-36532 GCA_964406445.1 uncultured Steroidobacteraceae bacterium | reverse complement strand
TGCGGAAGTCCGCAGAATGATGCAGTGGAGCGGGTGATGGGAATCGAACCCACGTTAGCAGCTTGGGAAGCTGCAGTTCTACCATTGAACTACACCCGCGCAGTTCCGATTTTTTCAGTCGCGCCTGCGTCCCGTCAAGGCGGCGGGATGGCGTGGCGGAGGGATTGCCGGCGGCATGGCGCCGGCGCGCGCCCATCACCGCGCCGAATAGTGGAAGACCTCCTCGAACCCGACCTCGAAAGCCTCGGCAATGCGGAAGGCGAGTTCGAGCGACGGCGCGTACTTTTCCTGCTCGATGGCATTGATGGTCTGGCGGGTCGTGCCGACGCGCTCCGCGAGCTCCTGCTGCGACAGCCCGGCGGCGAGCCGCAGTACCCGGATGCGGTTGCCGACGTGGCCCTTGGCCTCCCCCGGCTTCATGTGACCCGGTGCAGCAGCAGCGTGGCGCAATTGCGCACCACCTCCTGGATGATCAGGGTGGCGAGCAGAGCGAAGACGATGCCGGTCATGGAGGTGAGCTGCAGCGGCATGTCGCGGCCGAAGGCGAACGCCTGCGTCGCGATGACGTGCACGATGATGACGTTGACCGCCACGATGCCGGTCCAGTAGCCGATCTGCCGTGATCGTTGTTCGATCATCTGCTCGCGCTCGTCGCGCAGCTCCGGATCTTCGCCACGGGAGTGGAAGATCGCGCGCACGGCCAGCTGCAGCGCGGCCACGAAGAGGCCGATGCCGAGGTAGGTCGCGAATACGCTGGCGGCGCTCCGTTCGATGATCTCGAGGCCGAAGCTCTGCCCGGCGACGTCCCAGCCGGCGGTGAAGCGGATCCAGACGTAGGCGAGGGCTCCCGACCAGAGGACGATCTCGGTCCAGGCCTGTTTTTCGGTGGTCGACATGACGCAGCTCCCGTCCATGTAAAACGTGTTTTACATGCTAGGCGGACCGGCCGCTCATGTCAAACATGTTTTACATCGGCCGCGTATCCGCCCCGGCCCCAGCAGACGCCGCCCGGGGCCCATGATGATTGCCGGAGCGTGTGTCAGCCCGCCTTGCCGACCAGGGCCCGCAGGCGCGCGAGCTGCGGCGTCACCATGGGAATCGTCAGCATGGTGCTGAACACGGCCATCAGCAGCAGCGCGGTGAACGTCGTGCTGGTGATCAGCCCCTTGTCGAGCAGGACGTTGGCGAAGATGATCATGATCAGGGCCTTGGTCTGGAGCAGCCAGCCGATCAGGCGATACTCCTCCGGCTGCCAGCCGAGGATGCGGCCGGCGAGCCAGGCGCCGAGCAGCTTGCCGGCCACCGCTGCGGCGAGCAGCAGGAAAGCCGCGATGAACACGCTGGCGCCGCCCAGCTGCCAAGCGGTGCGCAGGCCCGTGCTCAGGAAGAACACCGGCATCAGCAGCAGGAGCACGTGGTCGCGCACCGCGTCGAGCTCGGCGTGGTCGAACCAGTCGCGATCCATGACCGCGCCGGCGAGGAACGCGCCGACCATGTAGTGCAGCCCTGACCAGTCGGCGCCGAGCGCCACCGCGGCGAGCCATATCAGCCCACAGTACCAGCGGTCCCGCTGCGGCAGCCTGCTGAGGAACCGGCGGAAGACCCAGGCCAGGCCGAGGAAGGCGGCGAAGAACAGCGCCTGCCGGCCGACCCGCTCCCAGTCCGCGAGGATCAGCGCTAGCACCGCCCAGATCGCAAGGTCGT
The DNA here is from genome assembly GCA_964406445.1 of uncultured Steroidobacteraceae bacterium. Lineage (GTDB taxonomy): Bacteria > Pseudomonadota > Gammaproteobacteria > Steroidobacterales > Steroidobacteraceae > SG8-30. The sequence goes on along the minus strand of CAYORU010000034.1, from coordinate 34,828 downwards.
CCATGCTCGCGTAGCGAAGGATCCGCTGCCCGAGCGGTTCGCGCAGGATGGCGAGCTTCTGCATGAACAGCACGAGGATCGGCAGCGCCGTGACGGCGCAGCACATGCCGATGCCGAGCAGGAACTGCCAGGACGTGGCGTTCGGGCCGCGCCAGCCGTCGGAGGCGGCGAGCAGCAGGGCGGCCGCCGCGCAGCCGGTCGCGAGCGGTGCGCCGAGCGCGAGCCCCGCGGTGATCGTGCTCTCCCGGCGGTGCCGCCAGGCGCCGCCCAGGTCCAGCTCGATGCCGGCCAGCCACACGAAGAGCATCACCGCCCACCAGGCGATGCCGTTCAGCGACTGGACGACCGGCGGCGTGAACACGAACTGGTAGTAGTCCGGAAACGCGGCGCCGAGCACGCCCGGGCCCAGCAGGATGCCCGCGACGATCTGCACCACCACGAGTGGCGCGAAGTACTCCGTCCGGCCGAGCCGCCAGACGAGATAAGGCACCGTGAAGATGATCAGCAGGGCGACCAGGTAGATCTCGGTGATGTTCATCGGTCGAGTCCTGGCAGCGGCCCGCCGAGGAGTCAGCGTTCCGGCGCGAGGTTCGACTCTCGCGCCGCCTTCCACTCCATCGCCATGCGCACCCGCCGCTCCACGGACGGGTGAGTGTAGAAAAGCAGCTCCTGAAGCCGGTGTGGCCGCGGGTCGCGGTACTCCGCGGTCTTGACCAGCGCGGTGGCGAGGGCATCCGGTTGCCCGACCGTCTCGAGCGAGTAGCGGTCCGCTTCCGTTTCGGCGACGCGGCTCAAGGTGTTGGTGACGGGCCGCGCGAGGAGCGCGAAGAGGGCGAGCATGAACACGAGCACGGGCAGTCCGACCGGGTCGGGCAGGCGCGCGTCGCTGCCGAAGGCCCGCGCGAAGCGCAGGTACAGCCGGTCGACCAGCCAGAACAGCGCGACGGAGAGCGTCGAGTAGACCAGCACGTTTCTCCACACGTGGCTCAGGACGTAGTGCCCGATCTCGTGGCCGACGACGGCCCTGACCTCGTCGAGTGACGCACCCCTGTAGGCCACGTCGGAAATCGCGACCCGCGCAGTTCCGCCGATGCCCGCGGCGTTCGCCGTGAAGTTGTTGGACTGGCGCGAGCCGTCGAAGACGAACACGCGCTCCGCCGGCACGCCGGCCTGCCGGGCCTGCGCCACGACCGCGTCCCGGACCTCGCCCTCCGGCAGGGGGCGATAGTCGTTGAACATCGGCTGGATCAGGACGGGGGCGGCCAGCAGGAAGCCGGCGAGGGAGGCGGCCGTGAACCCGCCCGCCCACAGCCACCAGCGGCCACCGGCCCGGCGCATCACGGCATAGAGCCCGGTGAAGAACGCCGCGCCGAGCGTCGAGTACACGGCGGCGGCCAGGGCGGCCTGCGCGAGGAAGTCGCCGAGCGACTGGCTCGTCCGGCCATAGGCGCGCTCTCGCGCCCACTCCGCCCAGACATCCCAGGGCAGCGTGAGCGCGGAAAGAACGAGGAAGAACAGCAGTCCGAGCAGCAGCGAGCGCGGTCCCGGGCCGCGCGTGGAGAGTCGCCGGGCGAAACGGTCCAGGATGCCCGAGCGGACCACGATCCAGGTCGCCGCCGCCGAGACGCAGAGTCCCCACAGCAGGAGCCAGTGATTTCCCGCGGTATAGGCGGCTGCCCGGGCGAGAGCGTCGGGCCCCAGCGCATCGATGTACGCCGCAGTCGCGACGTCCGGATCAAAGGCCACCACGACGCTCCTTTCGCTTGCGTCGCGGAGTATAGCGCCGCGACCCAAGGTGGCGGGCGTCCGCAACGATGGCCGAACCGCGGAACAAACGGCACCTGGGGCGATCCGATAAAGGGTGAGCAGGTCTCTGCCTGCCCATGTCCCGCCCCCAGAAGAATCCAGGAGACCGACATGGCCATCCAGCTGCCCGCTTTGCCGTACGCGCGCGACGCGCTCGCCCCGCACATTTCAGCCGAGACCATCGACTATCACTACGGCAAGCACCACCAGGCCTACGTCGACAAGCTCAACAAGCTGATCCCCGGCACCGAGTTCGAGAAGGCGTCGCTCGAGGACATCGTCCGCAAGTCCTCCGGGGCCGTCTTCAACAACGCCGCGCAGGTCTGGAATCACACTTTCTACTGGGAAGGCATGGCGCCCAAGGCCGGCGGTGAGCCGCGCGGCCCGCTGGCCGAGGCGATCAAGTCCTCGTTCGGCGGATTCCCGCAGTTCGTCGAGGCCTTCGGCAAGGCGGCCGGCGGCGCCTTCGGGTCAGGCTGGGCGTGGCTCGTGCAGAAGCCGGACGGGTCGCTCGCGATCACGACCACCTCGAATGCCGACACGCCGCTCACCGGCAAGGACCGTCCGCTCTTGACCTGCGACGTCTGGGAGCACGCCTACTACATCGACTACCGCAACGCCCGGCCTAAGTACGTAGAGGCGTTCTGGAAGCTGGTGAACTGGAGCATGGTTGCGGGCAGAATGGCCTGACTTGCCAAGGGCCGCAGCCGGACAAGGCCCGGGCCCGCAAGAGCCGACGCTCAGCTGGCGGCGCCGGCCGGCTGCAGTTGCGACAGGAACTGCCGGGCCCGCTCCGAGCTGGCGCGGTCGAAGAAATTCTCGGGCCTCGCCACCTCGACTACCTCGCCCGCGTCCATGAAAGCCACTCGATTGGCCACGCGCCGGGCGAAGTCCATTTCATGCGTGACGCAGAGCATCGTACGTCCTTCCTTCGCGAGGCCGACCAGCACGTCGAGCACCTCCTTGACCATCTCGGGGTCGAGGGCCGACGTCGGCTCGTCGAACAGGAGCACCTGGGGCGAAGTGCACAGGGCGCGAGCAATCGCGGCACGCTGCTGCTGCCCGCCGGAGAGCTGGCCGGGGTACTTGTTCGCCTGGTCCTCGATGTGAACGCGCGCAAGGTGCTGTCTGGCCACCTCTCGGGCCTCCTCTTCTGCCATGCCGTGAACCAGCCGTGGCGCGAGGGTGCAGTTGTCGAGCACCGTTAGGTGCGGGAACAGGTTGAACTGCTGGAACACCATGCCGGTTCTGCGGCGGACCTGCATCGCCGTCGCGTCGTTGACTTCCAGTCCAAGCACCCGGACCACGCCATCGTCGTGCGTTTCGATACGGTTGACGCAGCGGATCAGCGTGGACTTCCCGGAACCCGAGGGTCCGCAGACCACGAGGCACTCGCCTTCGCGAACGTCGAGCGTGACACCGCGTAGCGCCTCGAAGTCACCGTAGTTCTTTCTCACGTCTCGGAATTCGACCGCGGCGGCCGGCTCTGGCGCCTTCGCGGTAGCGCCGCTCATGCCGGCCCCTCGAGTCGCGCGAAGGCCTCCTGCAGGTCGTCGCACAGGTCCTGGGGGTCCTCGAGGCCGGCATGGATGCGCAGCAGCCGGCGGGCTTCGGGAGGCTGCCGGTGGACGCGTCGCGGCGGCGGCCAGGCCGGCACCAGCAGGCTTTCGAAGCCGCCCCAGCTGGACCCGATCCTGAAGTGTCGCAGCCGGTCGAAGAGTCGCGGCGCCGCGGCCTCGAGGCCTTCCTTGAGCACCAGCCCGAACAGGCCGGAGGCGCCGCGGAAATCCCGCTTCCAGAGGGCGTGGCCGGGGTCGGTTTCGAGCGCCGGGTACAGGATGCGCTCCACCTGCGGCTGTTTGAGCAGCCACTCGATCAGGATTCTCGCGTTGCGCTGATGCCGCTCGAGGCGCACGTCGAGCGTGCGCAGGCCCCGGTGCACGAGATAGCACTCGTCCGGACCGGCACAATTGCCCCACCGGCCCGCCGTGTCCTTGAGTTTCCGGTAGATCTCCTCTGTCGCCGCAGTCAGGGTGCCGAGCATCACGTCCGAGTGACCCGACAGGTACTTGGTGGCGGATTCGATCGAGACGTCGACGCCGTGCTCGATCGGCCGGAAGTACACGGGCGTTGCCCAGGTGTTGTCCATCAGCGTGGCGACGCCCCGTTCCCTTGCGGCCCGCGCGATCGCGGGGACGTCGATCACCTCGAACGTCTGCGAGCCCGGCGACTCCAAATAGACCGCGCGGGTATTCGCGCGAAACAGTGCGGTGATGTCGCCGGCCACAAGTGGGTCGAAATAGGTGACCTCGACGTCGAACCTGCGCAGCGACTCGTCGCAGAACCGCCGCGTGGCGCCGTACACCGTATCAGCCACCAATAGATGATCGCCGCTCGCCACGAAGGTGGTGAGCCCTAGCGCGATCGCCGCGGTGCCCGAGGAAGTGACGACGGCCATGTGCCCGCCCTCAAGGGCGGCGACGGATTCCGCGAGCGCGAAGGTCGTCTCGGTGCCGTACAGCCCGTAAATGACGTCGTCGTAGAAGCCGCTGTGACGCTCCATGTAATCCGCTACGGAGCGGTAGAGGATCGTCGAGGCCCGCTCGACCGGCGGGTTGATAGGCCCGGAAGCTGGCGCATGTGGACCGCCGGCAGCGAGCGTCGCGATGCGCGGCGCCGGTACCGGCCGGCCGTCGTCGTTTCCCGGCCTGCGCGCGCGGCGCCCTGCCGTCCTCTGGCTATCTGGGGGCAAGCTTTCCATCGTCCTGGGTCCTCTCGAGCCGCGCACTGATTTGCGAGATCGCATAGCAGATGCAGAAGAAGATCGTGCCGGTGAACAAATAGGCCTCGATGTAGTAGGGTCGCCACTCGACGTTGACCAATACCAGCCTCGTGGTCTGCAGCACGTCGAACAGGCCGACGATCAGCACCAGCGTGGTGTTCTTCACCTCGCTGATCGCGGTGTTCGCGAGCCCCGGAACGCTGATGCGCAGCGCCTGTGGCAGCACGACGTGCCGCAGCGCCTGTGCCGGGCCGAGGCCGAGCGCAATGGCGGCCTCCCGCTGTCCGCGCGGCACCGATTGCAGCCCGCCGCGCACCGCCTCCGCCATATAGGCCGCGGTGAACAGCACGAGGGCGACCTGCACCCGGACTACGCCGTCCAGTTCGACTCCCGGCGGCATGAACAGCGGAAACAGCACCGCGGCCAGGAACAGCACGCCGAGCAGCGGGATGCCACGGGTCAGCTCGATGAACGCGGTGGAAAGCCCCGAGGCGAGCGGGAATCGACGCGAGTTGCGCGCGACCGCGAGCGCGACGGCCATCGGGAACGCAAGCAGCACTGCCGCGCCGGCGAGCACCAGCGTCAGCGGCAGGCCGCTCCACTTGTCCGTCGGCACTGGCACGAGCCCGGCGAACCCGCCGGCGAGCAGCGCCGACATGGACGCCAGCGCGCCGGCCCACGCTAGCGCCAAGCCGGGACCCCAGAGGCGGCGCCGGAAAGACATCGCGAGCATGAGGCAGAAGAGGCCGATAACCATGCCACCGCGCCAATGCTCGCCTCGGGGGTAGGTGCCGAAGAGGATGCGACGCCAATTGTCGGCGATGAACGGCCAGCAGGCGCCGCTCGCAGCCCGGCACTCCGAAGCACTGCCGGAAATGACCGCGGACAGGAACAGCCAGTCGACGGCGAACCAGAGCCCCGCGGCGAGGACGACGCCCAGCAGCAAAGTCGTGATCGCGCTGGCCCTCGACGCGAGCAGCCGACTGCGGAGGCTGCGCAGGCCACCGAGCGCGTGCGCGGGCGACGGAAGCCGGCCCGCCGGGGCCATGCCGCGCCCGACCAGCCGGCGGTTGTAAGCCGCGAGCGCGGCCGATATCGCGAGGTTCACCGTCAGGTAGGCGCCGACGATGATGAGCACGCCTTCGACGGCCTGCCCGGTCTGGTTGATGATCGTGTCGACGACCGAGACGAGATCCGGGTAGCCGACGGCGATCGCAAGCGAGGAGTTCTTGACGGTGTTCAGGTGCCAGCTGGTCATCGGCGGCACGATGGCGCGCATCGCCTGGGGCAGGGTGATGTGCCAGGTCGTACGCCCTTCCGAAAGCCCGAGAGCCGCCGCTGCCTCGCGCTGGCCGGTCGGCACGGAGGCAAGTCCTCCCCGCACGATCTCGGCGAGGTATCCGGCCGTATAGAGAGACAGGCCGAGGACCAGCGTAAGCAGCTCCGCCGACAGCTGCCAGCCTCCCTCGACGTTGAATCGACCTGCGACCGGCAGGTCGATGCCGGGAGGCCCGCCCGCGAGCCAGCCGGTCGCCAGGACCACGCCCGCAGCCGCCAGCAGGCGCGGACCACGGGCCCGACGGCGCATCGCGTACCACAGCGCGATTCCGGCCGCGATTCCGGCGATCGCGCCTGCCGCGCCGTGCAGCGCCGGCATCGCCAGCCCGCGGTTTGTCAGGACCAGCCAGCGGCCGGCGGCCGCCGACGGATCGTAAGCGGGCAGCAGGTTGAGCAGCGCGGCGTACAGGAACAGCAGTTGCAGCAGCAGCGGAACGTTTCGCACCAGCTCGACGTAGCCGCGGGACAGGCCGGCCACCAACGGGTGCATGGACAGGCGTGCAAGGCCGAGCGCGAAGCCGAGAATGGTCGACAGCAGAATCGCGAGCGCCGCGACCTTCAGCGTATTGATGAGCCCGACCGCGAGGGCGAGGCCGAAGGAGTCGGCCGGGCCATATTTGAGGTGCGACTCGCCGATCGCGAATCCCGCGGGACTCGACAGGAAGCCGAAGCCGGTCGAGATGTTGCGGCTGGCGAGGTTTTCGGACAGGTTCTGCAGCAGCCAAGCGCCGGCGACGGCCACCGCGGCCGCGAGCAGCGCCTGCAGCAGGATTGCGCGGATGCGGGCGTTCATCGCGGCTGCCCGGCCATTCAGCGGAACGGAAGCGCGTACATGAGGCCGCCGTCGGTCGCCAGCCGGTTCAGGCCCCGCTCGACGCCGAGCGGCGCGATGTATCGCTGGAACAGCTCCCCGTAGTTGCCGACGGCCTCGATGGCCCGAAGCGCCCAGTCGTCGTCGAGACCGAGAGGCTCGCCGACGCCCGGCAGCCCGCCGAGCAGCCGGCGCACCTCGGGGTTGGGCGAGCCTTCCCGCAGGCGCCGCGCGTTGGCCTTGGTCACGCCGAACTCCTCGGCGGCGATCAGCGCGTTCAGGAGCCACTTGTTGATGTCGAACCACTGGTCGTCGTCGCCCCGCACCGCCGGGCCGAGGGGTTCCTTGGACAGGAACTCCGGGAGCACCTCGTAGTCCTCCGGACGCTCGGCATCCGTGAGGCGGACTATCGTCAGCGCCAGTCCGTCGGTCGTCATCGCGTCGCAGCGGCGCGCGAAGAACGCCACGCGGGCTTCCTCCGCGTTCTCGAACACGAGTGGCCGGAAGGGCAGACCCACGCGGGCAAAGTACTCGGCGGTGTTGAGTTCCCCGGTGGTGCCCTTGGTGATGCAGATGGTGCCGCCGGCGAGATCGGCGGGCCGGCGAATCCCGAGGTCCCGGCGCACCAGGAAGCTCTGCCCATCGTAGTACATGATCCCGGTGAAATTGAGCCCGAGGCCCGTGTCGCGCGAGAAAGTCCAGGTCGTCGTGCGCGACAGGACGTCGACCTCGCCGGTCTGGAGCACCGCAAAGCGCTTGTTGGACGCGGTCGCGAGGAACCGGACGCGCCGGGGATCGCCGATCACCGCCGCGGCCAGCGCCCGGCAGTAATCCACGAAGAAACCCCGCCACTCGCCTTTCCCGTCGAGGAAGGACATGCCGGTCTGGCCGGGGTGAATTGCGCAGGCAAGCTGGCCCCTCGCTCGCACCGTCTCGAGTGTCGATGCGGCCTTGGCCGAAGCGAGCAGCTGCAGGAGGGCGATGAGCAGGGCGCCAGCGATCTTGCGCGACATCGGTGCGTATCCCGGTCCAGTCTGGTGCGACCTTAACCGTGGTCCACCTTCCAGGGAAATGCTTTGCTGTGGGCACCTCATGCGCAAGCCGCATGACCCGCCGGTCCCATCAGGTTTGCGCATGACCTTCCCTCGCATTGGAATTTGACGGCGCGGCACGGCGCGTCGACATTCGCCGTGCAGTCAAGATGGCTGTACAGGGGAAAGCCATGAACATCGCTGCGAACGACAACAGGATCCCGCGAACGAATTCTCTGCGCGCCGCAATCGCCATGTTCTGCGCGGCCGCAGCGGCCCCGGCGCTCGGCCAGGAAGCCGCGCAGTCCCAGTCGCTGGCGGGAGGACAGTCGATCGGGCGGCTGGAGGAAGTCGTCGTGACCGGGACCCGCCGCGCGGGGCAGTCGGCCGAGGAGTCGATGCGACCGATCGACATCGTCAGTGCGGAAACACTGTCGTCGCAGGGCGCATCGAACCTTAACGACGCGCTGCGCACGGCGGTGCCCTCGCTCAACGTCCAGAAGTTCGTGGCGCAGGACGGGTCGGCCTTCATCCGCCCGTTCAGCCTGCGTGGACTGCCGCCGGACCAGACCCTGGTGCTGGTGAACGGCAAGCGGCGGCACCGCGCGGCGCTGGTGCAGATCACGAATCAGCCGCTCGCCGCCGGAGCGCAGGGCCCGGACCTTGCCATGATCCCGTCGATCGCCGTCGAGCAGATCGAGGTCCTGCGCGACGGCGCTGCCGCGCAGTACGGCTCCGACGCGATCGCAGGCGTGATCAACTTCCGCCTCAAGCGCGATTCGCAGGGCAGCACGGTCGTGACGCGCTTCGGCAGCTATATGGACGGCGGCGGCGACGACCTGAGCCTGCAGGCGAACGTGGGGCTCCCGCTCACCGCCGACGGGTTCTTCAACTTCAGCTTCGAATACGTCGATTCGGATCCGACCTCGCGCGGCACCCAGCGCCCGGACGCACAGGGGTTGATCGACGGCGGCAACAACGCGGTTCCGGTGCCGGCGCAGCGCTGGGGCAACGTCGCCGCCGAGGCGGTCCGCGCATTCTTCAACGCGGAAGTGCAGGCGACGGACAGCGTCACGGCCTATGCCTTCGGCAATTACGGCGACAGCTCCGGCGACACGGAGTTCTTCTATCGCAATCCGGTGACGCGCACCGACATCTTTCGCAGCGTTCCGCTGACCAATCAGCCGGGTGGGCCGCGCTTCAATTTCAACCAGTGGTTCCCAGGCGGCTTCACGCCGCTGTTCGGGACCAGCATCGTCGACTCCAGCCTGACGCTCGGAGCGCGCGGCGAGTGGAGCAACGGCCTGCAGTTCGACTTCAGCGGCAGCCGTGGTCGCAGCGAGCTCGAGTACCGGATCAGCAACACCGTCAACCCGTCGCTCGGCCCCGAGTCCCCGACCAGCTTCCGGCCGGGCACCATCCAGCAGCTCGAGACCAACTTCAACGCGGACTTCGTCTTCGCGCTGCCGGTCGCCGCCTTGGCGTCGCCACTCAACGTCGCCTTCGGCGCCGAGTGGCGGCAAGAGGAGTTCGAGATCCGTCCCGGCGACGAGGCCTCCTGGATCGCGGGGCCCTTCGCGCGCGTACAGGATCCGGACACGGGGAACTTCATCGGCCTGGCCGTCGGCTCGAGCGGCTTTCCGGGCTACGTGCCGGCGTCCTCCGGCACCTGGACCCGGTCCAATGCCGCGGCGTACCTGGACCTCGAGGCCGACGTGACGGAGCGCCTGACGCTCGGCGCGGCGGCCCGCTTCGAGGACTTCTCGGACTTCGGCAATACCTTCAACTGGAAGGTTTCCGGCCGGCTGGAGGTCACGGACTGGCTGGCGATCCGCGCGTCGGCGAACACGGGATTCCGGGCCCCGACGCCGGGGCAAGGCAACATCTCGGACGTCGCAACCAACATCGACCTCGTCACGGGCGGCCTGCTGCTGACGGCCACCCGGCCGCCGTACGACCCGATCTCGCGTTTCTACGGCGCGCAGCCGCTGACCGAGGAAGAGTCCTCCAACTACGCGGCGGGCCTCGTGTTCAGATTCCCCGGCGACTGGATGCTGACCGCCGATTTCTTCCGGATCGAGGTCGAGAATCGCATTGCGCTCACGTCCAGGATCCCGATCACGGCGGGCGATCGCGCGGCGATGCTCGCGCAGGGGATCGATCCGGGCGACTACCAGACCGTGCGGTTCTTCGGCAACTTCTTCGACTCTGAGACGGAGGGCGTGGACGTCATCCTGTCCAAGGCCTTCGACCTCGGCGAGGGGTCGAGCCTGTTGCTGAATGCCGGCGTTAACTACACGAGCAGCGAGATCAGCGACGTCAAGGACGCCCGCGCCGTCAATCGCGAGCGTGAAATCGAGATCAAGGAGTTCAACCCGGACCTGCGCGGCAGCCTTTCCCTGGACTACAGCCGCGGTCCCTGGGGCGCGGTACTGCGGGCGAGCTACTACGGCGAGTGGACCGATGCCGTGGCGAACGCGACGCCGACCGCGTCGTCCTTCGACCAGACCTTCGGCGCTGAATGGCTGCTCGACGTGGAGCTGCGCTACGCCGTGAACGACACCTGGACGCTGGCGGTCGGCGCGGACAACGTGCTCAACGAGTATCCTGACAAGGACGCCCGGCCGGGCCAGCAGTCGAGCGGGATCGTCTATCCACAGTTTTCGCCCTTCGGCTTCAGCGGCGGATTCTGGTACGGGCGCGTCACGGCGCGTTTCTGATCGGCGCGCTGCGACCAACAACGGAGACAGGAATGCTGACTCACTCGAAACTCAGGACTACGCTTCTTGCAGCGACTTCGAGCCTGCTGCTGTCGGCTTGCGCCACCCCGGCGACCGGCCCGGCGGCTCCCGAGGGGCAGGTCGTGGCATCGATGGCGGCCTCCGGCGGCGACGGGCATGCTTCCAACGACCGGGTCATCGAGATCAAGGTCGTGGCCGACAACCTGTGGCACTTGTATACCCGCAGCCGCCTCGTGCACATGCGGCTCGACCGTCGGGCCGACGGCGCCTATGTAGAAATGCTGCCCTTCAACTACGAGGGGGTTGCGTCGCCCTTTGCCGACAACAACAATCTCAGCTTGGAAATCGACCCGGGAACGGACAAGGTGCGCGTCATCCGGCTGCTGAAGGAGGGTCCTGGGGGGCGGCTCATCTCTGCCGAGCCCTTGCCGGACACCCGGGCGTTCGACGGGTCGTTGTACATGGACGAGGGCAGCCACTATCACCGCCTCCGGTTTCGTTTTCCGGGCGCCCCCTGACTTCAGTACCGAGCATGGTGCCGTGCCGCCGTCCAGCCGTAGCTCTGGGTGTTGCCCTGTGGCTGGCTGGCGGGTCGGCATCGTCCGCCGACCTGGCGGAGCATTTCGCTGCCGCCATGGCGCGAAGCCCGGCGGTGGCGCTGGCCGAGGGCGAAGTGGCGGCCAGCGGCGCGCGATCTCGCGGCGCCGACCGTCTCTACAAGGGCGCGCCGCGGCTGACCGTCGGCTATCAGTCCGACGGCCCGATGACGGACGGCGGGTTCGTCGAGCAGGAATACGAGTTCGGCGCGGAGATGTGGCTTCCGGGTGAACGAGGCGCCGCTCGTCGGGAGTCGGAGGCCTCTCAGCGCGTCGCCCTAGCCGAACTCGACCTCGCGCGGCTGGCGCTCGCCGGACAGCTGCGGTCGGCTTTCTGGGACCTCGCCGAGGCCGAGTTCCTGCTCGCCATCGAGCGGCAGGCTCTGAGTCGCGAGGTCGAGACGCGCCTCGCCGTCGAGCGCCTGGTCGCAGCGCGCGAATTGCCGGCCAATGACCTCGAGCTGGCCAGTGCCGCGCTGGCGGCGCGGCAGCGCGCGGCGGCGGCACTGGCGGCGGAAGCGGACGGCAGGGCAGCGGCACTCGCGCAGTTGACCGGGATCCCGCGAAGCTCGGGCGCTGCGGAGGCGCCTTCCGCCGGCGACGCGGCGGGCGCTCCTGACGAGCATCCGGAAGTGCGGGCGGCGGCGGCTCGTCGCGACATGCTGGCTGCGGCGGCGGATCGGAGCGCCCGCGACCTCGGTGCGAGCCCCGAACTCTCGGTGGTCATGCGTCGCGAGCGCGTGCTGGACGGTGCGCCTTACGAGGAGAGTCTCGGGTTGCGCCTGACGGTGCCCTTCGGTCGCAGCGCCGAGTCGGACATCAGCCGGTTCGAAGCGGCGGCCGCCGCTTCCGCGGCGACGCTGGCCGAGGCGCGGCAGCGGGAGCAGGTCGCGGCGGCGTTGCGGCTCGCACGGCGCGCGCTCGAGACCGCCGAGAACGGGGCCGCGCTCGCGAGGCAGGAGCGCGACGCGCTGGCGCGGGTCGTGGCCGGCGTGGAGTCGGCCCACCGAGAGGGCGAGACTTCGTTCCTCGAGCTGCAGCGCGCCCGCCAGGACCTGCTGGAGGCCGAACGCGGCCTCGTGGCGGCGGAGATCGGGTCGGCGCGGGCCCGCTCCGCGCTGCTCCAGGCCGAGGGCCGCCTTCCTTGACGAACCCCTGACTTCGCGAAGCGGGACTGCCCGACTGGCGGCCCGCGATGAGGAACATGCCATGTCGATTCGTGCCCTGGCCTTGCTCGCGGCGTTCGCCTTCGGTGCTCCCGTTCCCGCGCTCGCCGGCGGCGGCGACGACCACACTCATGGCGACGAGCCCACGGTGGCCGCCCGCGTGTCTGCGCCCCGAATCTCCGTTTCCTCGGAAACACTTGAACTCGTCGGCGTGCTCGATCCGGCAGGGCTGACGCTCTACATCGATCGGCCTGGCACCAATGAGCCCGTGCTCGGCGCGAGCGTCGTGGTCGACGTGGACGGCAGCTCGCGCGAGGCGGCCGTGACCGAGGACGGGAACTACCGCCTGGATGGCGACTGGGCCAATCGTCCGGGCAGCCACGACTTCGTGTTCACGGTCGCGCGCAAAGAGGAAGTCGACCTGATCGCCGGCTCGCTGCAGGTGCCGGAAGAGATCGCCCCGGCGCATGGACCGCATTACGTTGCCTGGGCCGCGGCCGTCGCGGCCGCGCTGGGGCTTGCGCTCGCGGCGGCCTGGGCGATGCGCCGCCGCCGGGGCGCAGCGGCTGCGGCAGTGGTGGCCGCAGCCCTGCTCGCGGCTCCTCCCTCCGAGGCGGGCGGCGGCGACGATCACACCCATGGCGAGGAGGACGTCGCCCCGTCCAGCTTCGTGCTTGGGATGCCCGACAGCCCCTATCGGCTTCCGAACGGCAGCCTGTTCGTGCCCAAGTCGACGCAGCGGCTGATCGCGCTGCGTACCGAGATCGCGACGACCTCCACCGAATCCCGAAGCCGCCGGCTGCTGGGCCGGCTGGTTCCGGACCCTGCCAGGGCAGGACTGGTGCAGTCGATCGCCGGCGGCCGCGTGGTGATCCCGGAAGGCGGTCTGCCCGCGCTGGGCGCAAACGTGGCGCGTGGCGAGGTCCTTGCCTACGTCGAGCCTGCGCTCTCCGGCGGCGACCTGTCGGCGCTGTCCGCGGAACGCACCGCGACCGCCACCGAGCTGGCGATGGCCGAGCAGCGCCTCGCGCGACTCGAGCGGCTCGACGGCACCGTGGCCGGCCGCGAGATCGACGAGCTGCGCCTGCACGTCGAGGGGCTGCGCCGGCGCAACGCCGAGCTCGCCGGCGCGGCGGCGCGCCGCGAGGTGCTGCGGGCGCCGGTCGGGGGGCAGCTGGCCCGCATGAACGTGGTGGCGGGGCAGGTCGTGACGCCGGAGCAGGTGCTGTTCGAGATCGCCGCGCCGGGCGCGTTCATGGTGGAGGCCTCGAGCTACGCGCCAGAGCGCTACGGCGCGTCGGCGAGCGCGCGACTCCCGGACGGGCGAGTCCTGCCGCTCACGCTGTCCGGCCAGGGGACGGCGCTCGACGGGCAGGCGCTGCTGCTGCGCTACCAGGTGGAGGACGCGCCGGCGGGTCTGCCGCTCTACACGCCCGTCACGGTCCTGCCGAGGCTCGATGAGACTCGCGAGGGAATTCCGGTGCCGGCCGCGGCGATCGTCCAGTCCACGGCCGGCACTCCGATGGTGTGGGTCAAGGTGGCGCCTGAGACTTTCGCGCCGCGCGATGTCGTCCTCGAGGAACTCGATGGCGACCGCGTGCTGGTGGTGGCCGGCCTGAAGTCGCCCGCGCGGGTGGTCGTCAAGGCCGCCGGCCTCATCAACCAGATCAGGTAGGCAGCGGCCATGTTCAACTGGCTGGTGGCGGGGAGCCTGCGCAACCGGATATTCGTGCTGATCGCCGCGGCGATCGTGATTGCCTTCGGCCTGCGCGGCGCCGAGACGCTGCCGGTCGACGTGTTCCCGGACCTTAACCGGCCGACCGTCACCATCTTGACCGAAGCCGAGGGCCTCGCCCCGGCGGAGGTCGAGCAGCTCGTGACCTATCCCATCGAGACCGCGATGAGCGGCCTGCCCGGTCTGGTCCGGGTGCGGACGGTGAGCGGAGTCGGGCTCTCCATCACCTATGTCGAGTTCAACTGGGGCGTCGACATCTACCGGGCCCGGCAGCAGGTGAACGAGCGGCTGTCGATCGCGCAGACCCAGCTGCCGTCGTTCGCGATCCCGCACATGGCGCCGATCTCCTCGATCATGGGTGAGATCGTGCTCATCGCCCTGTCGAGCGAGACCGCGAGCCCGATGGAGCTGCGCGAGATCGCGGATTTCGTGCTCCGGCCGCAGCTGCTGACCATCCCCGGCATCAGCCAGGTGATTCCGATCGGGGGCGAGGTGCGGCAGTATCGCATCACGCCGGACCTGGCGGCGATGGCACGGGTGGATCTGACGCTCGACGAACTCGCGGCCGCGGCCGCGGACTTCGGCAAGAATGCGGGCGGCGGCTTCCTCGACCAGCATGGACGGGAATACCTGCTGCGGAACGTCTCGCGCACGACCCGCCTCGAGGACCTTCGGTCCACGGTGGTCGCGACCCGCGCCGGCCGGCCGGTGACGCTCGCCCAGGTCGCTGACGTCGATTTCGCCGCGGCGCCGCGGCGCGGCGACGCCGGCTACGGCGGCAAGCCGGCGGTCATCATCTCGGTCCAGAAACAGCCCGGCGCGGACACTGTCGACCTGACCGCCCAGGTCGAGTCGATGCTGTCGCTGGTCAGCCGGACGCTACCCGAGGGCATCGAGGCCGATCAGCTGCTGTTCCGGCAGGCCGACTTCATCGAAACCTCGATCGGCAACCTGCAGCTGGTGCTGTTTCACGCCGTCGTGATCGTCGCGCTGGTCCTGTTCGCGTTCCTGCTCAACTGGCGGACGACGTTCATTTCGCTGACGGCCATACCGCTTTCGCTCCTGGTCACGGTGATCGTGTTCCAGGCCTTTGGCCTGTCCATCAACACGATGACGCTCGGCGGTCTGGCCATCGCCATCGGTGAACTGGTGGACGACGCGGTGGTGGACGTCGAGAACATCTTCCGGCGGCTGCGCCAGAACGTGGCCGCGGCGCGGCCGAGGGCGGTGTTCGACGTAGTCGTCGCGGCGAGCCAGGAGGTGCGCTCGGGCATCGTCTACGCGACGATGATCGTGATCCTGGTCTTCGTGCCGTTGTTCGCGCTCGGCGGCATCGAGGGACGCCTGTTCCAGCCGCTGGGCATCGCCTACATCGTCTCGATCTTCGCGAGCCTGATCGTCTCGATCACGGTCACGCCGGTGCTGTCCTACTACCTGCTGCCGGCGATCATCGAGAAGCATCCGCGCGACACCCGCTTCGTCGTTCGCCTGAAGGAGTGGAACAAGCGCCTGCTCGACGCCACGCTGGAACGCTTGCAACCGCTGGCGATCGCCTGCGCCGCCGCTATCGTCCTCGCCGTGTTCGCCATGCTGGCGCTGCCGAGATCCTTCCTGCCGCCCTTCAACGAGGGGACCTACGCCATCGGATTGCAGCTCGACCCCGGCGTCTCGCTGGAAGAGTCGAGCCGCATCGCCGCGGTGGCCGAGCGGCTCATACTCGAAGTTCCCGAGGTGACACACGTTGGCCGCCGCACCGGTCGCGCGGAGCTCGACGAGCATGCGGAAGGCGTCCACTCCTCGGAGATCGACGTCGACATCGAGCCATCCGGCCGCAGCAAGCAGGAGGTCACCGCCGACATCCGCGCGCGCCTCGCCCAGCTGCCAGTCTCCGTCAACATCGGCCAGCCGATCTCGCACCGCCTCGACCACATGCTTTCGGGCGTGCGCTCCGAGGTCGCGCTCAAGATCTACGGCGAGGACCTCGACACCCTGCGCCGAACCGCGGGCGAGTTGCAGGAGCGGCTGGCCTCGGTGCCCGGCCTGGTGGACGTCCAGGTCGAGAAGCAGGTGCGCATTCCGCAGATCGAGATCGCCATCGACCATGCGCGAGCTGCGGCCTACGGCATACCGCCGGGGCGCCTGGTTTCCGCCCTCGAACGCGCCTCGAACGGCGAGGTGCTCGGACAGGTCATCGACGGCGCCCGGCGGCACGAAGTCGTCCTCAGGATCGCCGACGCTGAGCGTTCACCGCGCGGCCTTCGCAACCTGCTGATCGAGTCGCCAGCCGGCCCGGTGGCGCTCGGCCAGGTGGCCCACGTGCACGAGGTCGATGGTCCCAACCAGATCAGCCGCGAGAACGGTCAGCGGCGGATCGTCGTCTACGCCAATACCGACGGTGTGGACCCGTCGGGCACCATCGACGCGGTGCGCAAGGTGCTGTCCGGCTACACGCTGCCGGCCGGCTACACGACCCGGCTCGAGGGGCAGTTCATGGCCCAGGAGCAGGCGTCGCGCCTGATCCTCTGGCTGTCCCTGCTGTCGCTGACGCTGATCTTCGCGGTGCTCTACACGCGCTACCGTTCCACCACGCTGACCCTGATAGTCATGGTCAACGTGCCGCTCGCGCTCGTCGGCGGCGTAGCGGCGCTGTGGATCGCCGGACAACCGCTGTCCGTGGCGAGCCTGGTGGGATTCGTCACGCTGGCCGGCATCGCGACCCGCAACGGCATTCTCAAGGTCAGCCACTACATCAACCTCGCCCTCCTGGAGGGTGAACCCTTTGGCCGGGCGCTGGTCGTAAGGGGGTCGCTGGAGCGGATGACCCCGGTGTTGATGACTGCGCTCTCCGCCGGGCTCGCCCTGATCCCGCTGATGATCGCCGCCGGCGCCCCGGGCAAGGAGATCCTGCATCCGGTCGCCATCACGATCTTCGGCGGGCTGATGAGCTCGACCCTGCTCGATGCGGTGGTGACGCCCGCCTTGTTCCTGAGATTCGGCGCGCGGCCGCTGGCCAGGCTGATGGATGCGAGACACGCGGGCGCGGGCGCCGCGGCCTATTGATGTCGAAGCGTAGAGGAGTGGACGACGATGCGTAAACTGACTGCTTTCGCTGCCGCGATCCTGCTGACAGGCACGGCCGTGGCCCACGAGGACCACATAGGCCCGAACGGCGGCTATACCAAGCACCTGGGCTCGGTCAGCGTGGAGGTCGTGACCGAGGGCAGCACCATCCGCGTGCACCTGCGCGACGAGAAGACCGAGAAGCCGCTGCCGGTCGCGGGGGCCAAGGGCCGGGCGATCGTGCTGGCCGGTGGCAAGACGGAATCGGTGGCGCTGACGCCGTCGCAGGACGTGCTCGTCGGCGCCGCCAAGAAGGACGTTCCGTCCGACGCGAAAGTCGCCGTCTCCCTGCAGGTTCCGGGCCGCGAAAACATCCCCTCCGGCACCTTCGAACTCGCGCGCAAGGCCTCTCTGCCGAGCGCGGGAGGTCACTGACGGCTGGCGGCCTGGGCGGGCATGAGTCCGGCCCGGTCGCGTTCCTCGGCGAGCAGTTCGATGAAACGCCGCGCGATCAGCGACGGCGGCCGGTGCGCCGGGCGATAGAGCATGTAGTCGAAGCTGACGGCGGGCTCGAAGGGCCGCAGGATCAGGCCGTGCGGCTCGAAGTCCACCGCGCTGATCGGGTTCAGGATCGCGCAACCGACCCCGCGGCGGATGAGGCCGCAGATCGTCATCGCATACTGTGTCTCGACCACCGTGTCGGGCTCGATCCCGGCCGCCTCGAAGGCGCGCTCGACCTTGGCCCGAACGGGATCCTCGAGCGCCAGCGAAATGAATTTCTCCCCGGCCAGATCGGCGGGGCCGATGACGGCGCGCGTGCCCAGCCGGTGACCCGGTGGCAGGACGCAGACGCCGCGCGCACTGAGGAAGGGCTCGGATACGAGCCCTTCCATGTCGCCGGCCGGGGTGGCGAGGCCAAGATCGAACTGCTGCGCGGCGACCCACACCCGCACCGTGGACGAGCTGCGGGTCTGCAGCTGCACTCGTACCTCCGGGTGCTCCTCGAGGAAGCGCCCGATGACGGTCGGCACGAAGCCCGTCGAGAGGGCCGGCAGGCAGGCGATGCGCAGGTTGCCGCTGCGGAAGTTGCGAATGTCGTTGGCGATACGACGGAGGGCCTGCAGCCCGGTGAACGACCGCTCGACCTCCTGGAAGAAAGCCTCCGCTTCCGGGGTGGCCACCGGCGTGCTGCCGCGGATGCGTTCGAAAAGCCTGAACCCGACCGATCGCTCGAGATCCGCAATGAGGCGGCTGACCGCCGGTTGCGAAAGGTGCAGTGACTGCGCGGCGTTGGTGACCGAGCCCGAGCGCATCACGGCGCGGAACGCTTCGAGCTGGCGAAGGTTCATCGGCTTCCGCGGGTTCTTGGCATTCAGCCGAACAACATACCCGTACACGCGGGATTTGCAACCGCTGGTTTGACCCGAGCTGAGGGCGATGCGTGGGGACTTGCGCCCCGCAGACCCTGGTGCTAGCGTCGGCTTCGCGTTGTATATACAACCAAGTGCGGCGCGGACGCGCAGGGGATCAATCGTGTTGGGCCAATCCGTCGCGACATGAACGCGGCCCGCGTCTCGCGCAAGGCGCACAGGTGGCTGGCCCTGGTGGTCGGCATCCAGCTCGTGATCTGGATGCTAAGCGGCTTCTACATGGTCGTCGTCGACCTCGACTTCATCCACGGCGACCCGCTGGTCCGCAACCTCGAGACGAGGATCGCGGCCGACCGCCCGCTCGTTGCAATCGAGGTTCTGCGGACCCGCCATCCCGAACTGCGGTCCATCACCTTGCGCGGCAGCGCCGATGGCGCGGGACCCGTCTACGAGATCGACACGGCGGCGGGAGTCGTAGTCGTCGACGCGACGACCGGGCGACAGCTCTCGCCGCTGCCGGAGGCTAGGATCGTCGGCCTTGCGCGCGCCCATTACGCGGGCGCCGGCAGCGTTTTGCGGGTCACCCTGCTGAGTGAGGAGGCTTTAAAGCCGATCGAGCTGCAATCCCGCCCGCTGCCGCTGTGGCGGATCGACTTCGACGACTGGCTCGAGACGAGTCTCTACCTCGACCCCGACACGGGCCGTCTGGTGACGCGACGCCACCGCTTCTGGCGCTGGTTCGACTTCCTGTGGTCGCTCCACATCATGGACTACACGGAGCGGTCCGACGTGAACAACAGCCTGCTGCGCGTCGCGACGATCGCCGCCGTCGTGGCGACCGGCACCGGTGTCTGGCTGTCCTTCCACAGCTTCGCGTTTCTGCAACGCCGGCGACGCTCCAGCCCGTCGCCTGCGCTGCCGCTCGCGGGTTCCGCGGAGAGCCTGCGATGAAGCTGCTCACTCTGCGAAAGCTCCACAAATGGGCGGCGCTTTTCGTAGGCCTGCAGCTCGTCCTGTGGTCTCTGAGCGGCCTCGTGTTCGCCTGGCTGGATCATCACGAAGTCCAGGGACACGAAGTCGTGGCAGCGCCTGTGATGGGCTCGCTGCCCGCCGGCCAGGCGCTGACCGATCCGGGCGCTGTCCTGCGGCGGCTGGCAGGATCGCCCGTGACCGAGGTCAAGCTCCTGCAACTCGGAAGGCATTGGGTGTACCGGGTCGTGGAGACCGGCAGAGTGCGGCTGTTCCGCGCCGAGGACGGCACGCCACTCGAAGTCGACCGCTCGCTCGCCGCCGACCTCGCCAACCGCTACTACGCGGGCGACGGGCAGCTCGTTGCCATCGAGCGCCACGCCGGCCCCACGCTTGAGACGCGCAAGGCGGGGCCAAGCTGGGAGGCGCGCTATGCGGACGAGCATGGCACGAGTGTCTACGTGTCGGCCGACGATGGTTCCTTCATCGTAGCGCGCACCACGACCTGGCGGATCTTCGACTTCTTCTGGATGCTGCACACGATGGATTACGAAGGCCGTGATGACTTCAACAACCCCCTGGTGATCTTCGCCGGCTCCGTCGCCTTGTGGATTTCCCTGACGGGTCTGCTGCTCGTGATCCGTCTGTACCGACCGAAAGGCAAGCCGCGTGGCCAGCCAGCCCGAGCCTAAGTTCGCCACCATCGTTGGCTTCGCTCGGGGGAAGATCGACTCCGGGGCGTGGCGCGCTGGCGATCGCGTGCCCTCGGAGAACGAACTCTGCAACATGTTCCGAGTCAGCCGCATGACGGCCCGGCGGGCGCTTGACCAGCTGGCGCTCGACGGTCTCATCGTCCGCAGGCGCGGTGCGGGAAGCTTCATCGCCAACAACAGCGTCCGGTCGTCGTTCCTCGTCATACGCAACATCGCCGAGGAGATCGCCGAAACCGGGCACCGCTACTCGAGCCGCGTGCTCAGGCATTGCGTCTGCAAGGCGTCGCGCGTCGTTGCGGCGGCGCTCGACGTCGCGGCCGGAGACGAGGTCTTTCACTCGCTGATCGTTCACATGGCCGACCAGATGCCTGTGCAGCTCGAGTACCGTTTCGTTCGCCGGGACGCCGCGCCGGGCTACATCGACGCCGACCTGTCGGTCGAGACCCCCAACCACTACCTGCAGCGCGAGTGCCCGCTGACCGACGCCCGCCAGGAAGTGACCGCGACGCTGCCCAACACCTTTCAGAGCCGGGCGCTCGGCATCAGGCGCGGCGAGCCGTGCCTGCTCATCACGCGCGTGACTGCCGCGCACCATGGGCTGGTGAGTCACGCGAGGATCCTTGCGCCCGCCAGCCGCTACCAGCTAGCCGGGCAGCTGCACTTCTCAAGCAAGCTCACCGAGTGAGGGAAGCCCTCATGCATCGACTGCAGCCAAACAGCAAGGAGTGGGCGGGAGTCGCGGCCCCGCGCGGCAGGACGCTGAGCTGCCGGAGCTGGCTGACGGAGGCCCCCTACCGGATGCTGCAGAACAATCTCGACAGCGAGGTCGCCGAGAGGCCTCGGGATCTGGTGGTGTATGGAGGCATCGGCAAGGCGGCGCGCAGCTGGGAAGCCTATGAACAGATCCTCTCGACGCTGCGACGCCTTCGCGACGACCAGTCGCTGCTCGTACAGTCGGGCAAGCCGGTGGGCGTCTTCGAAACCCATCCCGATGCGCCGCGCGTGCTGATAGCGAACTCCAACCTGGTCCCGCACTGGGCCACCTGGGACCAGTTCAACGAGCTCGACCGCAAGGGCCTGATGATGTTCGGGCAGATGACGGCCGGTTCGTGGATCTACATCGGATCGCAGGGGATCGTGCAGGGCACCTACGAGACATTTGCCGCCTGCGCACGACGGCACTTCGGCGGGCACCCGGCAGGGCGCTGGATTCTCACCGGCGGTCTCGGTGGCATGGGCGGCGCGCAGCCGCTCGCCGGGACGATGGCGGGATTCTCCGTGCTCGCCGTGGAGTGCGACCAGAGCCGCATTGATTTCCGACTGCGGACCCGCTACGTGGATCGTGAGGCCAGATCACTCGAAGAGGCGCTGGCGATCATCGCGGACGGGCGCGCGCGGCGTCTGGCGACGTCAGTCGCATTGCGCGGCAACGCTGCCGCCGTGTATCACGACCTGGTTTCTCGCGGCGTTACGCCTGACGTCGTCACCGACCAGACCTCGGCGCACGATCCGCTCAACGGATACCTGCCGCTCGGTTTGACGTTGGCAGAGGCCGCAGAGCGGCGGCGCACCGATCCCGCCGGGATCGTGCGTGAGGCCAAGGCATCGATGAAGGTGCAGGTCGAGGCCATGCTCGAGATGCGGCGGCGTGGCGCCGTCGCCTTCGACTATGGCAACAACATCCGGCAGATGGCCAAGGAGACCGGTTCGACCTGCGCCTTCGACATCCCGGGCTTCGTGCCGGAGTACATCCGCCCGTTGTTCTGCGAGGGCATCGGACCCTTCCGCTGGGTGGCTCTCTCCGGCAATCCCGAAGACATTTGCAAGACCGACGCCAGGGTCAGGGAACTGATCCCTGACGCGCCGGGCCTGCACCACTGGCTGGACATGGCGCGCGATCGCATTGCCTTCCAGGGCCTGCCCGCCCGCATCTGCTGGGTGGGACTGCGGGATCGCGCGCGGCTGGGCCTGGCATTCAACGAGATGGTGGCGCGCGGCGAGCTCGAGGCGCCGATCGTGATCGGCCGCGACCACCTCGATTCGGGATCCGTGGCGAGCCCCAACCGCGAGACCGAGGGCATGCGCGACGGGTCCGATGCGGTCTCGGACTGGCCATTGCTGAACGCACTCCTCAACACGGCCGCGGGCGCGACCTGGGTGTCGATCCACCACGGCGGCGGAGTCGGCATGGGTTTCTCCCAGCATGCAGGCGTCGTCGTCGTGTGCGACGGGACCGCTGCCGCAGCCCGACGTATCGCCCGCGTTCTCTGGAACGATCCCGCCACGGGCGTCATGCGCCATGCCGACGCCGGTTATGAGATTGCACGCGGGTGCGCGCGCGACAACGGCCTCGACCTGCCCGGAATCCTCGGGAGCCGTTGAATGCGCGAACCCAGTCGCCGCGCCGCGATTGAACTGACGCCGGGGGCGATCCGCCTCGATCAGGTGCGGGAGATGCTGCACGGCCCGATCCAGGTCAGGCTGACTCCGGGCTGGCAGCGGAAAGTTGACTCGGCGGCGGAGGTCATCCGCTGCAAAGTTGAAGCCGGCGAGGTGATGTACGGCATCAACACCGGATTCGGATTGCTTGCCCGGACGCGCATCCCGCATGACAAACTCGAGGAACTGCAACTGGCCATCGTCCGGTCGCACGCGGCCGGGACAGGGCCGCTGCTGTCGCCCGGCGTCGTGCGCCTGGTTCTCGCACTGAAGGCGGCAAGCCTCGCCCGCGGATACTCGGGCGTCCGGCGGCTCGTGATCGAACGATTGCTCGATCTGCTGAACGCCGACATCCTTCCCTGCATCCCGGCACAGGGATCCGTCGGGGCCTCGGGGGATCTGGCGCCGCTCGCACACCTGTCGCTGGCGCTGCTTGCGGAAGGCGAGGTCCTGCACCGCGGCTCGCGCGTTGCCGCGACCGCGGCCCTGGCTGTCGAGCGGATCGCGCCGCTGTCCCTCGCGCCCAAGGAGGGCCTCGCGTTGCTGAACGGCACCCAGGTCTCCACGGCCCTGGCGCTCAGCGGTCTGATGCAGGCGGAGGACCTCGTGGCTGCCTCCGTGCTTATTGGGGCTTCGTCGGTCGAGGCGGCGATGGGAAGCCACACGCCATTCGACGCCGCGATCCACGACGTGCGCGGGCACGCCGCCCAGAGCGACGTCGCCGGCGCATTTCGCACCGTTCTCGCCGGCAGCGAAATTGCGGCGAGCCACGTCGACTGCGACCGGGTCCAGGATCCTTATTCGCTCCGCTGTCAACCGCAGGTGCTGGGAGCTTGCGTCGCGCAGCTCCGGCATGCGGCTTGCGACCTCCAGGTCGAGGCCAACGCCGTCTCCGACAACCCGCTCGTTTTCGCCGAGACTGGCCGGGTTCTGTCCGGCGGCAACTTCCACGCCGAACCCGTCGCCATGGCGGCCGACGCCACCGCCGTCGCCATCGCCGAGATGGGCGCGTTGTCCGAGCGTCGCACCGCCCTCTTGATTGACTCGTCTCTCAGCGGCCTGCCGCCTTTCCTGGTCCGCGACAGCGGGATCAACTCTGGCTTCATGCTCGCGCAGGTGACGGCCGCGGCGCTTGCAAGCGAGAACAAGACCTACGCCCATCCTGCGTCCGTGGACAGCATGCCGACATCCGCCAACCAGGAAGATCACGTCAGCATGGCCACATTCGCAGCGCGCCGGTTGGGCGCCATGACGGAAAACACCCGTGGCGTACTCGCCATCGAGTGGTTGGCGGCTGCGCAGGGCGTCGACCTCAGGCGTCCACTGCGTTCGTCGGATCGAGTAGAGGCAGCGCATGTTCTTCTTCGGCGGCGCGTGCCGTTCTGGGACACGGATCGACTCTTCGCGCCTGATATCGAGGCCGCGAGAGAGTTGCTGGCAACGGACCTCTTGTCACTGGCGCCGACCGGCCTGGTCTGCGCGTTCGCGGGTCGATTGGGTGGGGGAAAAGCGTCGTAGTCTCAACATCGGGAATCTGTCGGGGAGATCACATACATGAACACAGTCAGGCTGATTTCGCTCAAGGCCGCCATCGCGGCCGTGTTGGCAACGGCGGGCGGGACGGCGCACGCGCAGGAGGCAGGCGGCGCAGCCACGTCGATGCAGGAAGTCACCGTCACGGGGAGCCGCATCAAGCGGCAGGACCTTGAAGGCGTCGGGCCGGTTGCGGTGCTGGACGCCGCGTACATCGAGTCGACCGGCGTGACGTCCACCGAGTCGCTGTTGCAACGCATGTCGGTCTCGGCTGGCGTCGCCGGGAACCAGACCAATGCCTACTGGACGAGCGGAGGATGGGGCACTGCGCAGGTCAACCTGCGAGGGCTCGGAGCCAACCGGACGCTCGTGCTGCTGAACGGTAGAAGGGTCGTGAACGGCGGCACCGGCGCCAACAGCGCCGTCGACCTCAACATGATCCCGACGTCCCTGATCGAGCGCATCGAGGTGCTGAAGGACGGTGCGTCCGCCCTCTATGGTGCCGACGCCGTTTCGGGAGTCGTCAACATCGTCACGAAGTCCGGATTCGAGGGGCTCGAGTTCGCGTCCAAGTTCGGGCAGACGACCGAGAGCGACGGCGAAGAGTTCAGTGCGAGCGCAACATTCGGCGTCGCGAGCGAGAAAGGCAGCCTCGTAGCAGCGCTTTCCTACGTCGACACCCAGGAAATCAACATGGCCGATCGCGAGCCCTGTGGATACGCCGTCTCTGGCGACCAACTTGTCTGCAGCGGTTCGGCAAACACGTCCGGCGGCCGGGCCACGTACCTAAGCGGTCCGAGCACGGGCAGCAGGATCAATTTCAACCAGGTGCCGGGCGGCAACGGCGATTTCTTCGAGCCCTACGTGGCCTCGGTCCACAACATCCCGTATTTCCACTGGCTCAATGCCGTCAGTCCAATCGAGAAGACCTCGGTCGCCCTGTTCGGCGACTACAATCTCGCCGACAACGTCCGTTTCTTCGTCGAGACGCTGTTCACCGACCGACAGACCAGCCAGATCGCGACTCCGGCCACCCTCCAGAGCTACTACGTACCCGGAGTCGGAGTCTCGAACTTCAACATCCCGGCCACGCACCCGACCAATCCTACCGGACAGAACATCCGGCTCGACCGGCGCCGCCTCGTCGAAACGGGCGTCCGCGACACCTTCCAGGAGACCGAGACCTGGCGCGTGGTGGCGGGATTCGCGGGCAGCTTCGGCGACAGCTGGAGCTGGGACGTCGCCTTCAACAAGGGCCGCAACACCGGCATCGATGGTTCGACCAACGTGGCGAACCTGCAGCGCGTGTACGAGACCATGTTCAATTGCAATGGCACCACGGTGCCGTGCGCGGACTATCTCGGCGTGGGCGACATCACCCAGGAAGTCATCGACTACATCATGTTTGTTCGTCGGGATACCGGCGGCAACGAGCAGACCTCGGTCACCGCCAATCTATCCGGGTTCGTCTTCGACCTGCCGGCCGGCAAGGTGGGCCTCGCGGTGGGCGCGGAGAGCCGCAAGGACCGCGGCTGGCGCGATCCCGATCCGCTGGTCGTCGCGAATATCGCCAACACCAATCAGCAGACTCCTATCTCCGGAGCCATCGAGGCGGACGAGATGTACCTGGAGCTGTCTGTTCCACTGCTGCGTGACCTCCCGCTGGTGCGACACCTCGAGGTGAACGCAGCGGCGCGCTACTCTGACTATGATCTGTTCGGCGACGACACGAACTACAAGGTCGGTCTGCTGTGGACCGTGGTCGAAGACCTCAAGCTGCGGGCAACTAGCTCGACCGCCTTCCGGGTTCCGAACGTGCCGGAGCTTTTCGGCGGCGTCTCGGAGGGCCAGCTGACCACCGCCGATCCTTGCAGCGGCTGGTCCACCCTCAGCCCGACAAGCGCCCGGTACCTCAACTGCCAGGCGGCCGGCGTGCCGCCCGGCTACGTTCAGATCGGCAACGTCATCCGTACCACGGTCGGCGGCAACCCTGCGCTGCAGCCGGAGAGCGCAGATACCCTGACCGTGGGGCTGGTATGGCAGCCGTCGTTCCTGCCCGGCTTTGCGGCGACGGTGGACTACTGGCGCATCGAGCTGGAGGATTCCATCCAGTCGATCCCGGGTACCCAGAAACTCTCGCAGTGCTACAACTCGCAGGGGTTGAGTCATCCCTTCTGTGGCCCCACGCACCACACCCGCGACCCGCTCACCGGCGAGGTCAACTTTCTCTCCGCGCAACCGAGCAACATCGGCTCCGAGGACGCGAGTGGGGTCGACCTGGGCCTGACTTACGCAACGACCATCGGTGCCCTGGGCGCGGTGTTCTCTGCAAACGTCTCTTACCTCGACGAGTACAGCGTCAGCGCATTCCCGGGAGCCGTGCCGATCGAGTATGCGGGCAACATCACCGGAGGCCGTGGCAGCTACACGGAGTATCGCGGCGATCTCGGCGCGACGTTCAGCGCCAACCGATGGTCCGCCAGCTGGACCATGCAGTACATCGGCGAGGCCGACGACATCAACGTCGCCAGCGGACTGGGAAGCAGCGTGGACGCGGTCATGTACCACAACGTCCAGTTCGCCTACGAAGTTACCGACGCGATCCGGCTCGCGGTCGGCGCTGACAATGTCTTCGACGAGGATGCGCCGTTCTATCGGAGCTGGATCGACGCGAATACCGACACCATGACCTACGACCTCATGGGCTCGCGCTGGTACCTGAAGGTCGACTGGCGGCTCGGCAATTGACGTTCAGGGAGGAGGCGTCGCAATGACGCCTCCTTCCGGATTCGCCAACATCAACGGAGAGAGATCATGAAGACTACATCCAGGTATGCGGCAGCCTCGCTCCGCGCCATATCGTCGCTGCTTGGCGCATTCCTCGCACTCGGGGCAGGAAGCGCAGCGGCGCACCAGACCTTCCTCATCGCCGACATCAACCCGATGCGGCCGGGGACCGACAATTTCCTGATTCTCCGCAACGGCACGTACCACGAGAGCGGCTACTCCATCACCCGCAAGATGTCGCGCGACATCAGCATCGTGATGGGCGGAAAGCGCCGCACGCCGGACGCAGGCGACGTGGCGGACGTCGACGGCAACCCCGGCTACAAGAGCACCTACATCAAGGTGGTCGCCGACCCGGAAGGGACCGGCCTTGCCGGCCTCGCGGCCATCCCGGACTACATAGCCTTGCCGGCCGAGATGTTCGCCAATTACCTGAAGCACGACGGCGTCGCGGATACGCTGAAGGACTTCAGCGCCAACAACCGGCTTTCAACCGTCCGCGAGCGCTACACCAAGCACGCCAAGGCCATCTTCCAGGTCGGCGCACCGCTGACCGACGACTACAAGGCGGCTCTCGGCTACAAGGTCGAGATCTTCGTCGACAGGCATCCCGGCAAGGTGAAGGTGGGAGAGGAGATGCCGTTCCGGGTCCTCTACGAGGGCAAGCCTCTGGCCAATCAGCTGGTGTACGTGAGCCACGCTGGACGGCCGGTGGAGCCTAAGGCGGACGTGCCGGACGCCAGTCTCTACACGCTTCGCACGGACGCAGAGGGACGCGCCAGTTTCAAGGTGTCGGTCGCGGACAAGTGGTTCATCCAGCTGATCCACATGCAGCCAATGGACGACGGCGAGGTCGACTACGAGTCGAACTGGTCCACGATCACGTTCGAAATCAAGTAGCGCAATCGTCACGCGGCCCGCCACCGCGATCCACCGGAGAAAGCTCACGATGAGAGCCATCCTGCCCTCGATTCTGTTGTCTGCCGCCACCGCCTTTGCGGCGTCGGCTTCGGCCCACGAGATGTTCCTCAAGTCCGAGGGCTACGAGCTCGCCGAGAATGCCGAGCAGGTGGTGCGCCTGTTGAACGGCACGTTCGACATCAGCGAAAACGCCGTCAGCCGCGACCGCATGCGCGACGTGAGCATCATCGCCCACGGCCGGAGCACGCATCCGCCGGAGTCGGACTGGTACGACGAGGAGGACGGCTCGACGTCCTACCTTAGGTACCGGTCCGGCGCCGCGGGAACCTATGTCATCGGTGTCTCGACCAGACCGTCGCTCATCGCGCTCAAGCGCGACGACTTCGTCGCGTACCTGAAGCACGATGGCGTCGTCGACATGCTCGCGGAGTTCGAGAAGGGCCAGGGTCCCGAGGTTGTTCGGGAGCGCTATTCAAAGCACGTCAAGGCCGTGGTGCAGGTTGGGAAACGGCGCACGGGTGACTACTCGGCAGTGCTGGGCTACCCCGTCGAAATCGTTCCAGACGCCAATCCCTACGACCTGCGCTTTGGGCAAGAGCTAGGCTTTCGCGTCTTGATCGACAGCAAGCCGGCGGCCGACCTGCCGGTCCGGGTCGGGTACGAGGGCTTCCACGGCCACGACGAGTCGGGCGAGCACATCACCCACTATGCGCTGCGCACCGATGCCGAGGGTCGGGCGAAGTTCCTGATCAGCAACAAGGCTATCTGGTACATCTCGCTGATTCACATGAAGAAAGTCGACGAGGCCGAGGTCGACTACGAGTCGAACTGGGCCACCCTGACTTTCACGGTCAAATAGCTCCGGCTCCGGCCAGGCGGGTATCGACAGGAGATTCGCGAGTGAGCAGCAAGATCATTCTGCGGGTGGCGCTCGTGGCGTGGTCGCTAACGGCGACTGCCGCGTCAGCGCAGGGGGCGGCATGGGCGGCGATCAGGCAGGCGGATGTCGCCCGACTGAACGCGGGATTGCGGCTCGGTGAGCCGACCGTCGACGTCGCTGTCTATCTGCCGTCCAACCTCGACCCGGCCTTCGCGCAGAGCTTCTCCCTCGACAGGTTTCTCCTGGAGTTCGGCACGGCCAGGGACGTTTTCGCGGCGGCGGGGGTGCAGCTGCGCCTGGTCGGGATCAGAACCGGGCCTGTCGAGCCGGAATACCTGGAAATCCAGTCGAACGACATGACGGGCGAGACGCCGCCGGGCCGTCGCGTGAACATGTACGTCGATTCCGTCCGGCAGAAGTCGTCGCTGGCGCCGGAGGCACGCGCGGCCTTCGACTCGATCGTCGAGCAGGGCCAGGATGCGTCGCGTACCGTGCACGTAGTCATTCTCCAGGACGTGTTCATGTCGTTCTTCGAGAAGCTCGACGAGCGAACCTGGGAGATTCGCACGATCACGACAGGAGGCCTCTCCTTTCCGACCTACAGCTACCGTGACCTCCCGCCGCATCTGCGCGGCGTGATCACGGTGACGCGCAACGACGCGTACGGCCGTCTGTTGGCGCACGAACTCGGCCACAAGCTGATGAATGTCAGCCACGAGTACAGGGCAACCAACCCGCAGCACGAGATCAGGGCCGAGGGAGGTCTCATGTTGTACGGCCGCGGCACGGAAATTCCCTCTGGAGCGGAGGGACGCTGGCACCGGGAGCGACTGCATCTCTCGCCGTTCGTGTATCGAGTGCAAGCCGACGGCCGCCGCGCCTGGAATCCTGACTATGCCGAGGGCGGGCACTACTACGATCCGATTTACGGCGATTACGTCGTGGAGTTCGAGCCGGAGCCGGTGCAGCCCCCTGCGGTCGTCGAAAGCGCCGCCGCCGCGCCTCGAACTGCTCCCTGAAGCCGCGTCGCTGCCGGCGCGGCTTCGAGCCCGGGAGCTGACGGGCTCGCGACGCGGCGCCAGGCCGCCGAGGGGAGGCCGCCGTGGGCGCGGCCTCCCTTTGGCCCGCCTACTGGCCCGCGGTGCCGGCCAGCCTGCGGTGCTCAGCCGCCAGCGCCCGGAAGTCGTCGGCCGCGGCACGGTAGTGCTTCACCAGCCTCTGGCAGTGAGACACCATGCTCGACCGGCTACCCTTCGGCGCGCCTGACACTCCGTAGCCACGGGCCATTTTTCCGTGCATGGCGGCCCGCGCCTCGGCGTCCGCCGCTTCCGTCTCGTAGGCCGCGGCGATGGCCAAGTGGTCTGCCGCCGATCGGGCCTCGGCGACAGCTTCAGGCACGAACGTGCCGATCGCGAATGCCGCCAGGACGGCCGCGGCAATGTTCCTCAAGGTGTTCATGATCAATCTCCGCAATTGAAATCCCGTGCAATGCGCGTGGCCCGCGGGGCCACGCCGCCAAAGCTTCGAGCCGGGATCTCAGTTCGGCGGGCGGAGGAAGTCGTAGGACAGGGCGAGGAACGCGGGCCCCGGGGGCGTCCGCGCGACGAGCGTGGGCGGCACTGGCCTCGCCGGCGCGAACTCGGGCGCGCCGAGCGGGGGCGTGTGCCCGCATGCACAATCGCAGGCGCAGTTCAGGAAAGCAGGCGCGCTGCAGCCATCGTGTGGCGCCGACTCGGAGACTGGGCTCTCCTGCTGCGCCGGCGCGCCCGGGTGGAGAATGGTTGCGGCGGCGCCGGCCGCGTACGGGGTAACCGGCGCCAGCGCGTGCGCGGCGGGACCCGTCACCATCTGGGCGACGGCGACCAGCGCGAGGCACCAGGCGAGACCTGTGCGCTTCATTCTGCTGGTGGATGCCGAGCCGCGTAGGCCGGTGACAACCGGCGCGGAGCCACTTGCTCGCTGCGAACACGCCTTCCCATGCCTGGTGGACCCTTCGCCCGGGCATGAGGTTCAGTCGTTTCGGCGCTGATCTCGGTTTGTACTGACGTTGGCGACGACCCGCCCGGTAGCCTGAGCGACCGCCGCGCGCATGTACCGCGGGTTGCTGGTCGCCGATTGGCATTTGGGGCACCATGTCGACTCCTGTCCGGCTTTATTGTGAGGAGCCCACCCGTGATCGGCTACGTCACCCTCGGCACGAATGACCTGGACCGCGCCGCCGCCTTCTACGACGCCCTGTTCGCCGACCTCGGCGCCAAGCGGATCATGGACCTCGGCCGCGGCATCGCCTGGGGCAAGTCCATGGACCAGCCGATGTTCTGCGTCATGAAGCCCTTCGACGGTCAGGCCGCCACCGTGGGCAACGGCGTCATGATCGCGCTGGCGGTCGGCACGCGCGAGAACGTCGACCGCGTCCACCGCAAGGCGCTCGAACTGGGCGGCAAGGACGAGGGCGCCGCCGGACCGCGGGGGCAGGGTTTCTACGGCGGCTATTTCCGCGACATGGACGGCAACAAACTGGTCGCGTTCTGCCTCGGCTGAGGCGGGGCCGACGACCTTCGGCGCCCCGACGTGAGTGCGCGGCGGCCCGGACCCGGGCCTCGCGATCCTCGTCCGGCGCCGCGGGCTGCTGGGCTGGCGCGGCAAGATAGGCAATATCTATCAGATTCATCGTGATCGTCTATTGGCTCTATGAGGCCGATCCGCGACAATAGGGAACTCCAAACCCCTGCCCACAGGAGCCGCGCATGTCGCTGATCAATACCCAGGTGAAGCCGTTCAAGGCCAACGCCTTCCACAACGGCAAGTTCGTCGAAGTCACCGATGCCTCGCTCAAGGGCAAGTGGTCGGTGATCGTGTTCATGCCGGCCGCATTCACGTTCAACTGCCCGACCGAAGTCGAGGACGCCGCGCAGAACTACGCCGAGTTCCAGAAGGCGGGCGCGGAGGTGTACATCGTCACCACCGACACGCAGTTCTCGCACAAGGTGTGGCACGAGACCTCGCCGGCGGTGGGCAAGGCGAAGTTCCCGCTGGTCGGCGACCCGACCCACGCGCTGACCCGCGCCTTCGACGTCCACATCGACGAGGAGGGCCTGGCGCTGCGCGGGACCTTCATCGTCAACCCTGAGGGCGTCATCAAGACCGTCGAGGTGCACGACAACGCCATCGCCCGCGACATGAACGAGACGCTCCGCAAGCTGAAGGCCGCCCAGTACGTGGCCGCGCATCCGGGCGAGGTCTGCCCGGCGAAGTGGAAGGAGGGCGCCAAGACGATCGCCCCCTCGCTGGATCTCGTCGGCAAGATCTGACCGTTCCCCTCGGCCGCCGCCCGGCGCCGCTCGTCCCTCTCCCCCGGGGACGGCGCCGGGCCGGCGGCCAACTTGCGCGAAGGAGGCGTCGCCATGCTCGATCCGAACCTGAAGACCCAGCTCGAGGGATATCTCGCCCGGCTCGTCCAGCCGATCGAGCTCGCCTCGTCGCTGGACGACGGTGATGCCTCGCGGGAGCTGGCCGGGCTGCTCGACGAGATCGCGGCGCTCTCCGACAAGATCACGGTCGTGCGCCGCGACGACGACGCGCGGCGGCCGTCGTTCGCGATCAACCGGGTGGGCTCCGACGTGTCGGTGCGCTTCGCCGGCATCCCGCTCGGCCACGAGTTCACCTCCCTCGTCCTCGCGCTGCTGCAGGTCGGCGGCTACCCGCCGAAGGTCGAGCAGGAGCTGCTCGACCAGGCGCGGGCCCTCGACGGCGACTTCCACTTCGAGACCTACTTCTCGCTGTCCTGCCAGAACTGCCCGGACGTGGTGCAGGCGCTCAACCTGATGAGCGTCGTCAATCCCCGCATCCACCACGTCGCGATCGACGGCGCGCTGTTCCAGGACGAGGTCGAGGCCCGCCAGGTGATGGCGGTGCCGAGCGTGTACCTGAACGGCAAGCCGTTCGCTTCGGGGCGCATGGACTTCGCCCAGGTGCTGGCGAAGATCGACACCGGCGCCGTGGCGCGCGAGGCGGAGAAGATCAAGGCCAAGGCGCCGTTCGACGTGCTGATCGTCGGAGGCGGGCCGGCCGGCGCCGCGGCGGCGATCTATGCCGCCCGCAAGGGCATCCGCACCGGTATCGCCACCGAACGCTTCGGCGGACAGGTGCTCGACACCATGGGCATCGAGAACTTCATCTCGGTCAAGGAGACCGAGGGCCCGAAACTCGCGGCCGCGCTCGAGCAGCACGTCCGCGAGTACGAGGTCGACGTGATGAACCTGCAGCGGGCCGGGACGCTCATTCCTGCGCGCGAGCCCGGCGGCCTGATCGAGGTGCGGCTCGAGAACGGCGCCAGCCTCAAGGCGCGCAGCGTCGTGCTCGCGACCGGCGCGCGCTGGCGGAACATCAACGTCCCGGGCGAGGAGCAGTACAAGAACCGCGGCGTCGCCTACTGCCCGCACTGCGACGGCCCGCTCTACAAGGGCAAGCGCGTGGCGGTGATCGGCGGCGGCAACTCGGGCGTCGAGGCCGCGATCGACCTGGCCGGCATCGTGAAGCACGTGACCCTGATCGAGTTCGACGCGAGGCTTCGCGCTGACGAGGTGCTGCAGCGCAAGCTGAGGAGCCTGCCGAACGTCGAGGTGGTCGTGAACGCCCAGACCACCGAGGTGCTCGGCGACGGCAGCCGGGTGACCGGGCTCGACTACAAGGACCGCGCGACCGGCCAGTCGCGTCGGGTCGAGCTCGAGGGCATCTTCGTGCAGATCGGGCTTCTGCCGAACACGGAGTGGCTGAAGGGAGTGATCGACCTCACGCCGCGCGGCGAGATCGTGATCGACGATCGCGGCCACACCTCGTTGCCGGGCGTGTTCGCGGCGGGCGACGCGACGACGGTGCCCTACAAGCAGATCGTGATCGCGATGGGCGCCGGCTCGACGGCCGCGCTGTCGGCCTTCGACCACCTCATCCGCAGCAGCGCGCCGGCGGCGTCCGGAAGCGTCAGCGCCGCCGCCTGAGCCTCGTCCGCCCTCGGGCGGCAGCTTCGTGGCGACGCGCCCCCGGCGGCTAGGCGGCCAGTCCGTACGCCTGCAGGTAATCGTCGTAGCCGCCCCTGAAGTCGACGACGCTGCCGTCGGGCTTCAGCTCGATGATGCGGTTCGCGAGCGATCCGACGAATTCCCGGTCGTGCGAGACGAAGATCAGTGTCCCTGGGTACTTTTCGAGACCGATCTGCAGCGACTCGATCGACTCCATGTCCATGTGGTTGGTCGGCTCGTCGAGCAGCATGACGTTGGGCCTGGTCAGCATCAGCTTGCCGTACATCATCCGGTTCTTCTCGCCTCCGGACAGCACCGTCACCGGCTTCTTTACCTCGTCCCCGGAGAACAGCAGCCGGCCGAGCGTCGCGCGCACGATCAGGTCGTCGTCGGCCTTGCCCGTCCAGGTGGACATCCAGCTGAACAGGTCGACCCGCTCGGCGAACTCCGCCTGCGGGTCCTGCGGCATGTAGCCCAGCTGGGCGTTCTCGACCCAGGTGATGCGGCCGGCCGTCGGGTGCAGGTCCCCGGCCAGGCAGCGCATCAGGGTTGACTTGCCGATGCCGTTCGGGCCGATGATGGCCACCCGCTGCTCCGCCTCGACGGTGAGTGAGAGGCCGCTGAACACGTCGGTCTCGGTGCCGGGATAGCGAAACGCCAGGCCCTCCACGGTCACCGCCGAGCGGTACAGCCTCTTCGCCTGCTCGAATCGGATGTAGGGATTCTGCCGCGACGAGGGCTTGACCTCCTCGATCCGGATCTTCTCGAGCTGGCGCTTGCGCGAGGTGGCCTGGCGGGCCTTGGAGGCATTGGCGGAGAAGCGTGCGACGAACTCCTGGAGCTCCGCGATGCGTTCCCTGGCCTTCGCGTTGGCGGACTCGACGCGCTGGCGGGCCTGCATCGAGGCCAGCATGAAGTCGTCGTAGTTGCCTGGGTAGATGGTCAGCTGCTGCCGGTCGAGGTCGGCGATGTGCGTGCAGACCTGGTTCAGGAAGTGGCGGTCGTGGCTGATGATGACCATCGTGGCGTCGTAGTCGTTCAGCGCCTGCTCCAGCCAGCCGATGGAGTGGATGTCCAGGTTGTTGGTCGGCTCGTCGAGCAGCAGCACGTCGGGCCGCGAGAACAGCGCCTG
>CAYORU010000033.1:0-37987 GCA_964406445.1 uncultured Steroidobacteraceae bacterium | reverse complement strand
GCCCTCGCGTGGGTCTACGCCAGCCGCCGGCCGGAGGCGGGCCCGGCCGGCGGACCCGCCGCGGCGGCGCCGGGCGCGCGCGGCCCCGGGCAGCCGGTGGCCGTCGTGACGGCGCCGGTCGAGCGCGTTCCGCTCGCGGTGACGGTCGAGGCGCTCGGCACGCTCGCCGCCAACGAGGCCGTGGAGATCACCGCCAAGGCGACCAACCAGGTCACGGCGGTGCGCTTCACCGAGGGCCAGCGCGTGGCCGCCGGCGAGGTGCTGGTGCAGCTCGACGGGGCGCAGGCGCGGGCTGATCTCGCGGCCGCGGAAGCGGCGCTCGCGGAGAGCCGCTCCGCCTTCAACCGCAGCCGCGACCTGTTCACCCGCCAGGCGCTCTCGCAGTCGCAGCTCGAGCAGATCGAGGCGACGCTCAAGGGCAACGAGGCGCGCGTCGCGGCCGCGCGCGCCCGGGTCGCGGACACCGTCATCCGCGCGCCGTTCGCCGGCCGCACCGGCCTGCGGCGGGTCAGCGTCGGCACGCTGGTGAGCCCGGGCACGCGGATCACCACGCTCGACGACACCTCCGTTATGAAGCTCGACTTCGACGTGCCCGAGATGTTCGTGGGGCTGCTCGAATCCGGGCTGGCGGTCAGCGCGCTCTCCGCGGCCTATCCGGACCGCGTCTTCGAGGGCGAGGTGCAGACGGTCGACTCGCGCGTCGACCCGGTGTCGCGCACCGTCACCGTCCGCGCCGGGCTCGACAACGGGCACGGCCTGCTCAAGCCGGGCATGTTCATGACCGTGACCCTGCGGCGCGAGGCCTCGCCCGCGCTGGTGGTGCCGGAAGGCGCGATCGTGCCCGAGCGCGGCAAGGTCTACGTGTTCACGGTGAGCGCCGGCGCCGTCGAGCGGCGCGAGGTGGCCGTCGGCCGGCGCGAGCCGGGCCGCGTCGAGCTGCTGGCGGGCGTGACCCAGGGCGAGCGCGTGATCGTCGAGGGAACCCAGAAGGTCCGCGACGGCAGCGCGGTGACCGAGGCCGGCGCGGCGGCGCGGCCCGCGGCCGCGGCGGCGCCGGAGACGCGCTCGTGAGGATCTCCGAGACCTCCGTCCACCGGCCGGTCTTCGCGACCGTGATCAGCCTGATGCTGGTGATCCTCGGGCTGGTGTCGCTCGACCGCCTGCCCGTCCGGGAGTACCCGGACGTCGACGCGCCGGTGGTGTCGATCTCGACCGACTACCGCGGCGCCAGCGCGAACATCGTCGAGGAGAAGATCACCCAGCTCATCGAGGACCGGATCGCCGGCATCGAGGGCATCGACAAGATCCGCTCGAGTTCCCGGGACGAGCGCTCGAACATCACCGTCGAGTTCACGCCGGATCGCGACGTCGACGCGGCCACGAACGACATCCGCGACCGTGTCGCCCGGGTGGTGGAGGACCTGCCGGTCGAGGCGGACCCGCCCGAGATCGCCAAGGCAGACGCCGACTCGGAGCCGGTCATGTGGATGTCGGTCTCCAGCGACCGCATGTCGGTGCTCGAGCTGACCGACTACGTCGAGCGCGTGCTCGTGGACCAGGTCGCGGCCGCGCCGGGCGTGGCGCGCGTGCAGGTCGGCGGGGCCCGCCGCCCGGCCGTGCGCGTCTGGATCGACCGGCAGGCGCTGGCGGCGCGCCAGCTGACCGTCAGCGACATCGAGAACGCGCTCAGGACCGAGAACGTCGAGCTGCCGTCCGGCCGTCTCGAGTCGACCGACCGGGAGTTCTCGCTGCGCACCGACACGGGCCTGCGCGAGGTGGAGGACTTCCGCGCGCTGGTCATCGGCCGGGGGCCCGACGGCTACCTGGTGCGGCTCGGCGAGGTCGCCGACGTCCGGCTCGGCGCGGAGAACGAGCGCTCGCTCGCCCGCACCAACGGCGTCGCGGGCGTGAGCATGGGGATCGTGCAGGTGTCGCGCGCCAATACCCTGCAGGTCGTCGCCGGCGTGCACGAGGTGGTCGACCGGCTGAACCAGGACCTGCCCGAGGGCGTGGTGATCGGCGTCAACATCGACCGCGGCGAGTTCATCCGCGCCTCGCTGCGCGAGGTCGGCATCGCGCTCGGCATCTCGATGGCGCTGGTGCTGGCCGTGATCTACCTGTTCCTCGGCAACGTCCGCGCGACGCTGGTCCCGGCCGTCACCATCCCGGTGTGCATCGTCGGGACCCTGACCTTCATGTTCATGATGGGCTACTCCGTCAACGTGCTGACGCTGCTCGGCCTGGTGCTGGCGATCGGCCTGGTCGTCGACGACGCCATCGTCGTGCTCGAGAACATCTACCGGCGCATCGAGCAGGGCCAGCCGCCGCTCCTGGCCGCGCTCGACGGCAGCCGCGAGATCGGCTTCGCCGTGGTCGCCACCACGCTGGTGCTGGCCGCCGTGTTCGTGCCGATCAGCTTCCTGCCCGGCGCGATCGGCCGCCTGTTCCGCGAGTTCGGGCTGACGCTCGCGGCGGCGGTCCTGCTGTCCTCGGTCGTGGCCCTGTCGCTGACGCCCGCGATGTGCTCGCGGATGTTCCGCGGCGCGGAGCGCAAGGGTCGCTTCACGCGCGCGGTCGAGGGGTTCTTCGAGCGGCTCTCGGCGCGCTATGAGCGCAAGCTCAGGAGCCTCATCCGGCGGCCTTGGCTCGTCGTCGGCGCGACCGCCGCGCTGATCGCGGTGGCGGGGTTCGCGTTTCGCGCGCTGCCGATGGAGTTCGCGCCGACCGAGGACCGCGGCGTGCTTTTCTTCGGCGTCGACGCGCCCGAGGGCGCCACCCTCGAGTACACGGAACGCCAGCTGCTGGCCGTCGAGGAGATCCTCGCCCGCGAGATGCAGAAGGGCGACATCAAGCGCTACAACCTGCGCATCGGCGGGGGCTTCGGCGGCGCCGAGGTCAACTCCGTCCGCGGCTGGCTGCCGCTCGAGCTGTGGGGCGACCGCGAGCGCAGCTCCGCCGAGATCGCTCAGGCCGTGCGCCGCGAGCTGAACCAGCTGCCCGGCGTGCGCGGCTTCGTGTTCGAGCCGCAGGGCCTGTCCTTCCGCGGCTTCGGCCAGCCGGTGCAGGTGGTCATCGGCGGCCCGGACTACGAGACGCTCGCCGAGTGGAGCGACCGGCTGCTCGCGAAGGCGGCGGAGAACCCGGGCCTGCTCAACGTGGACACCAACTATCGCGAGCGCAAGCCCGAGATCCGCGTCTCGGTGGACCGCAACCGCGCGGCCGAGCTCGGCGTGTCGCTGCAGACGGTGGGGCGTACGCTCGAGACCGTGCTCGGCTCGCGGATCGTCACGACCTACGTTGACCGGGGTCGCGAGTACAACGTGATCCTGCAGGGGCGGCCCCAGGACCGCGCGCAGCCCTCGGACCTCACCGGGCTCTACGTGCGCTCACAGCGCGGCGGCCTCGTGCCGCTCGCCAACCTCGTTCGGCTGGAGGAAGTCGCCGGCGCCATCCAGCTGAACCGGTTCGACCGGCTGCGCGCCGTCACGCTGAGCGCCGGGCTCGCGCCGGGCTACACCATGGGTGAGGCGGTCAAGTACTTCCAGGACCTCGTCGCCGCCGAGCTGCCGGCCAGCGCGCGGCTCACCTTCGACGGCGAGGCGCGGGAGTATCTGCGCTCCCGCGGGCAGCTGTGGACCACCTTCGGTTTCGCCATCGCGATCGTGTTCCTGGTGCTCGCGGCCCAGTTCGAGAGCTTCCGCCACCCGGTGGTGATCATGACCACCGTGCCGCTCGCCGTGATCGGCGCCTTCGCCGGCCTGTGGCTCTACAACATGACGCTGAACATCTTCAGCCAGATCGCGCTGATCCTGCTGATCGGCATCGCCGCGAAGAACGGCGTGCTGATCGTCGAGTTCGCCAACCAGCTGCGCGACCGGGGCATGGAGCGGGTCGAGGCGGTGGTCCGCGCGGCGGCGATCCGCCTGCGCCCCGTGCTCATGACCAGCCTGTGCACGGCCTTCGGCGCGTTGCCGTTCCTGCTCGCCACCGGTGCGGGCGCCGAGCAGCGCCAGCCGATCGGCGTGGTCGTCTTCTACGGCACGGTGATCTCGGTGGTCCTCACGCTGTTCGTGGTGCCGGCGGTCTACACGCTGGTCGCGAAGACGCACGAGTCGCCGAGCCACCTGCGCCGCGCCATCGAGCGCATGCGCGAGGAGTCGCCCGAGGTCGCCCCGGAGGACGCGGCGGTCGCCTCCGGCGCGAAACAGGGCTGACGGGCGCGCAGGCAACCCCATGGCAGCGCTCACCCCGTACGAGCAACTGGAGCAGGAGTTCCGCCGGCTCCATGCCTTCCGGGGCGCGCTCGCGATCCTGCGCTGGGATGCGGCGGTGACCATGCCGCGGGCCAGCGCACCGGTGCGCGGCGAGCAGCTGGCGGCGCTCGAGACCGAGTGCCATGCGGCGCTGACCTCGCCGCGCCTCACCCGGCTGCTCGAGCGCGCGGAGGCGGCCGCGGCGGGATTGCGCGACTGGCAGCGCGCCAACCTGCGCGAGATGCGCCGCGAGCGCGACCACGCCATCGCCACGCCGCCGTCGCTGGTCGCGAGGCTGGCGCGCGCCACCGCGAAGGCCGAGGCCTGTTGGCTGGAGGCGCGCGAGCGCAACGACTTCTCCGTGTTGGCGCCGGCGCTCGAGGAGGTGCTGAGGCTGACCCGCAACCGCGCGGCCATGCTCGGCCAGCACATGGGGCTCGACCCCTACGATGCGCTGCTCGACGAGTACACGCCGGGCATCCTCTCGGCCGAGATCGACGGCTGGTTCACGGCGCTCTCGCAGCGCCTGCCGACCCTCGTCGGCGAGGCGATCGAGGCCCAGCAGTCGCGGCCGCTGCTGCCGGCGGACGGGCGTTTCCCGGTCTCGAAGCAGCGCGCGCTGTGCGTCGAGGTGATGAAGGCCCTCGGCTTCCCCTTCGACCGGGGCCGCTTCGACGGCAGCGAGCGCGCCTTCACCGAGGGCGTGCCGGGCGACATCCGCGTGACGACGCGCTTCGACGTGAAGGATCCCTTCTCGGGCCTGCTCGGCGCGCTGCACGAGACCGGGCAGGCGCTCTACGACCTGGGGCTGCCGCCGGAGTGGCTGGACCAGCCGGTGGGGCAGGACCGCGGCATGGCGCTCGAGGAGAGCCAGTCGCTGCTGCTCGAGATGATCGTCGGCCGCAACCGGGCCTTCGTCGAGTATCTCGTCCCCCTGCTGGAGCGGCACTACGGAGTCTCGGGCCCCGAGTGGACGACCGACGCCGTCTATCGCCGACTGTCGCACGTCGAGCGCGGCACGAGCCGGATGGAGGCCGACGAGCTGACCTACCAGGCGCACATCGTCGTCCGCTACGAGCTGGAGCGGCGGCTGCTGTCCGGGGACCTGCCGGTCCGCGACCTGCCGGGCGCGTGGACCGAGCTGATGGACCGCCGCCTCGGGCTGTGCCCGTTGAACGACGTCGAGGGCTGCCTGCAGGACGTGCACTGGCCGCTGGGCTCCTTCGGGTATTTCCCGTCCTACGCGGTCGGCGCCATCATCGCGTCGCAGCTGTGGGAGAGCATGCGCGAGGATCTCGGGGACCTCGACGACGACCTGCGGCGGGGCGAGTTTTCGCGCCTGACCGGCTGGCTCGGCGGCAACGTCCACGCGCTCGGCGCGAAGATGAGCGTTCCGGACCTGGTCCGGCACGCGACCGGCCGGCCGCTCTCCGTCGCGCCGCACCTGCGCTACCTCGAGCGCAAGTACCTCACCGACGGGTGAGTCCGCTACTCTCGGCGGCTCACGACTCACGGCTCACGGTTTCCGTCATGCACTCCCTCGCTCCCACCGAAACCGGCAACTTCAGGCGCCTCGCGGCCCGGATCCGCGGCCTGGTCGGCAAGGCGATCGCCGACTTCGGCATGATCGGGGAGGGCGACCGGGTCATGGTCTGCCTCTCGGGCGGCAAGGATTCCTACACCCTGCTCGACATGCTGCTGTCGCTGCGCCGTTCCGCGCCGGTGCGCTTCGACCTCGTGGCCGTCAACCTCGACCAGAAGCAGCCGGGATTCCCCGCCCACGTGCTGCCGGACTACCTGCGCTCGCTGGGCGTCGAGTTCCACGTGATCGAGCAGGACACCTACAGCGTCGTGCGCCGCGTGATCCCCGAGGGCAAGACCCAGTGCGGCCTGTGCAGCCGGCTGCGGCGCGGCGCGCTGTACCGCTGGGCGCGCGAGAACGGCGTCAGCAAGATCGCGCTCGGCCACCACCGGGACGACATCGTCGAGACGCTGTTCCTCAACCTGTTCCACGGTGGGAGGCTCAAGGCGATGCCGCCCAAGCTGCTCTCCGAGGACGGCCGCAACGTGGTGATCCGGCCGCTCGCCTACGTGCCCGAGCGCGAGATCGCCCGCTACGCGCGTGCCCGGCGCTTCCCGATCATCCCCTGCAAGCTCTGCGGCTCGCAGCCGAACCTGCAGCGCGAGGCGGTGGCGCGCATGCTCGCGGAGTGGGACCGGGCGCATCCGGGCCGCGTCGACTCGATCTTCACGGCGATCCGCAACGTCGAGGCCTCGCACCTCGCCGATCCCGGCGCCTTCGACTTCCGCTCGCTCGCCGCAATGGCTCAATCTTCGGCGGCGCCGGCCGCGGCGGGTGGCGGCTCCCCGGGCCTGTCCTCCGCGACTCCGGTCCCGGAGCAGGAGGACAGGCCCGGGGAGCCGCTGCGCGCCGCGCGCTGAACGATGGAGGGCAAGACCGTACCGCCGGCGCCGGTCGAGAACGCCTACTGGGTCGAGCCCGGGCGGCTGCTGGCCGGCGCCTATCCCGGCGCGTCCGACGAGGACTTGCAGCGGGAACGGCTGGCGCGGCTCATCGGCGCGGGCATCGACTTCTTCCTCGACCTGACCGAGCCCGGCGAGCTGCCGCCCTACGAGCAGGCGCTGCCCGGGCCCTACGGGCGCGACGCGGTCGTCTACCTGCGCAAGCCGATCCGCGACCACGGCCTGCCGCAGTCACCGGGTCACATGGTCGAGATCCTCGACGAGCTCGACGCCGCGCTCGCCGAGGGCCGGCGCGTGTACCTGCACTGCCGCGCCGGCATCGGGCGCACCAACGTCGTCGTCGGCTGCTGGCTGGCCCGCCGCGGCGCCGGCGGCGAAGCCGCGCTCGAGCGCCTCAACGCGCTGTGGCAGTCGAACCCGCGCTCCGACTCCTGGCCCTGCGTGCCCGAGACGCCCGCGCAGCAGGAGTACGTGCGCGACTGGCGCGAATCGCGGCGGCGGCCGCAGGTGGCCGCCGCGCCTCTCCCGCCCGCCGGCCTCGGCGATCGCAGCCGCGGACTGCTCCTCGGCCTCGCCCTCGGGGACGCGCTCGGCCAGCCGCTCGCGCAGCGCCGGCCCGGCGACTTCGACCCGGTCGGCGACCTGGCCGGCGGCGGGCCCTTCGAGCTGCCGCGCGGCGCCTGGAGCGACGAGACCGCCATGGCGCTGTGCCTCGCAGAGAGCCTGGCGGCCTGCGGCGGGGTCGACCTCGCCGACCAGGTCGCGCGCTACGCCGCGTGGCAGCGCGACGGCACGGGTTCGAGCACCGGCCGATGCCTGGGCATCAGCGCCGCCACGGCGCGGGCGCTCGCGCAGGCGCAATGGACGGGGCAGCCGCGCGCCGGCTCGCACGATCCGGCGCGGGCCGACAAGGAGCCGCTTACGCGCGTCGGGCCGGCGGTCGTGCCCTACCTGCGCGACCCGGCCGCGGCGGTCGAGGCCGCGGTCGAGTGCGCGCGCGTCACGCACCAGGCGCCGGTGACGCTGGACGCGGTGCGCTATCTGGCGGCGCTGCTCGCCGGTGCGCTCGCCGGGGCGTCACGCGCCGAGCTGCTCAAGCCCATGTTCAGTCCGTCGCCCGGTTTCTGGGACCGCCGGCCACTCAAGCCCCAGGTGATGGCGGTCGCGCGCGGCAGCTGGCGCGAGAAAGCGCCGCCGCGGATCCACGGCGGCGGCGGCGCGGTGGCCGCGCTCGAGGCTGCGTTGTGGGCCTTCGATCGCGCGGGCTCGCTGCGCGAGACCCTGCTGGCTGCGGTGAATCTCGGCGGCGACGCCGACGCCACCGGCGCGATCGCCGGGCAGATCGGCGGTGCGCACTATGGCGCCGCGGGCGTGCCGGCGGCCTGGCGCGGGGCCCTCGCCGGGCGCGAGCGCATCGAGGCGCTCGCGGACGCGCTCGCTGCCCGCGCGGCGGCCCGGCGGCGCTGAGCGGCGCCGCTGTCGCCGCGGCGTCGATGCCGCCATAATCCCCGGCGGATCCCGACATGCCAGCCGCCAGCCGACCCCGCAGCAAGAAGCCGCCTGCCCGCAGGACCTCGCGCCTGTGGTGGCAGCGGCTGCCGGACGAGGAACTCCTCGACCTGAGGCTGTGCGACCTCGGCCTTCGCATCGAGGGCTCGCCGGTCGAGCCGCAGGTGGCGCGGCTCTACCGCGAGCTCGAGGCGCGCGGCATCGGGTTCCGCCCGCACTGCTGGATCGCGCAGGAGTGGTTCTCGCCCGACGGCGTCCCCGGCATCGCCATCCCCTTCTACCTGCTGCACCCGCGGCTCAAGCGGCTGGAGCGCCGGTTCATGGGCGAGGTCGAGGGCGGCAACGTCACCGCGCTGATGCGCATCCTGCGCCATGAGGCCGGCCACGCGGTCGATACCGCCTGGCGGCTGCGCCGGCGCAAGAGCTGGCGCGAGACCTTCGGGCCCGCGTCGCGCCGCTACCCGCGCCACTACCGGCCGCGCCCTGGCAGCCGCCGCTTCGTGCAGCACCTCGACAGCTGGTACGCGCAGAGCCACCCCACGGAGGATTTCGCCGAGACCTTCGCGGTCTGGCTCAAGCCCGGCTCGCGCTGGCGACGCGAGTACCAGGGC
Source organism: uncultured Steroidobacteraceae bacterium (assembly GCA_964406445.1). Classification (GTDB taxonomy): domain Bacteria; phylum Pseudomonadota; class Gammaproteobacteria; order Steroidobacterales; family Steroidobacteraceae; genus SG8-30. The sequence goes on along the minus strand of CAYORU010000033.1, from coordinate 29,130 downwards.
TGGCCCGCGCTGCGCAAGCTCGAGTACGTCGATTCCGCCCTGCGCGCGCTGCGCGGCACGCGGCCCGTGGTGCGTGCCAGGCACCACGTCGAGCCGGTCAAGCTCGCCCGGCGCACGCTGCGCGAGCACTACGCGGCGATGGTCCGCCATTACCGCGGCGACGACGCGGAGCGCATCGACAAGATCCTCAAGCGGGTGTTCACGGTCCGCAGGACCCGGGCCGGGCAGGTGCGCGCCAGCACCTTCCTGCGCGAGCGCGGCCCCCTGCTGCGCCGGCGCGTCGCGCGGCGGCTCGACGCGAGCGAATACCTGGTGCAGGAGCTGCTCGAGCACCTCACCGGCCGCTGCCGCTCGCTCAGGCTCTACGTGCGTGGCGACCAGCGGCGCGCGTCGCACCGGGCCGAGCGGCTGCTCGCGGTGCTCGTCGCCAAGGCGAAGACCGGCGTCGGCCCCTGGATCGCGCTGTGAGGCGGCTGCGCATCATCGTGCTGGTGCACGAGACGCTGGTCCCGCCGGAAACCCTCGACGGGCTCACCGACCAGGAGGCCGACGAGTTCCGCACCGAGTTCGACGTGATCACGACGCTGCGCGGGCTCGGCCACGAGGTGCGGGCGCTCGGCGTCGGCGACAGCCTCACCGAACTGCGCGCCGCGATCGTCGACTGGAAGCCGCACGTGTGCTTCAACCTGCTCGAGGAGTTCGGCGGGGTGGTCACCTACGACCAGCACGTCGTCGCCTACCTCGAGCTGATGCGCCAGCCCTACACCGGCTGCAACCCGCGCGGGATGATGCTGTCGCGCGACAAGGTGCTCTCCAAGCAGGTGCTGACCTACCACAGGATCCCGACGCCGAAGTTCGTGGTCTTCCGCCGCGGCCTGAAGCCGAGGATCCCGGGCAAGCTGCGCTTCCCGCTGTTCGTGAAGTCGGCGACCGAGGACGCCTCGCTCGGGATCTCGCAGGCCTCGGTGGTCGAGGACCATGCGCGGCTGCGCGAGCGGATCGCGTTCATCCACGAGCAGACGGCCTCCGACGCGCTGGTCGAGGAGTTCATCGACGGGCGCGAGCTGTACGTGGGCCTGCTCGGCAACGAGCGCCTGACCACCTTCGCGCCCTGGGAAATCTCCTTCGGCTCGCTCTCGGACCGCGCGATCGGGATCGCCACGCGCAAGGTCAAGTGGGACCGTGCCTACCAGGCGAAGCACGGCATCGTCACCGACCCCGCCGAGGGCCTGCCGGCCGGCGTGGCCGGGCTGCTCGACCGCCTCGCACGGCGAGTTTTCCGCTCGCTGCACATGTCCGGCTACGCGCGGATGGACTTCCGCCTCGCCGCCGACGGCGTGCCCTACGTGCTCGAGGCGAACGCCAACCCGAACCTCGAGCAGTACGAGGACTTCGGCCGCGCCGCGGAGCACGCCGGCATCGAGTACGAATCCCTGCTCGAGCGGATCATCGGGCTGGGGATGAGGTACCGGGCGGAGTGGCGAGAGTGAGAAGGTGACCGGTGACCGGTGACCAGTGATCGGCCAAACCGGGCTGTGCCCCGCCTAGCGCCTTCCGGCTGGTCACTGGTCACTGGTCACCGGTCACCGGTCACCGGTCACTTCCTCGCCCCGATCAAACCGAACACCGTCGTATACCCATGCACGAACGTCGCGCCCTGCACCGGGCCGATCTCGCCGGCGCAGAAGAAGCCGCCGGTCGGGAGCGGGCCGCAGGCCCGGGCGAGCTGCGCGGAGTCGTGGCCCGAGGCCCCGTACAGCCCCGCGCCGCGCCCGACGCAGGAGAACATCAGGGCTGCGGCGGGCGTCGCGCCAGCGCGCGCCGCCAGGCGCCCGGCGAGGTCCGCGGCCGCCGCCTCGGCGTCGCGCAGGTGGAACTGCACGACGCCGTTCGCCGGCACGCGCGCGCCGACGTAGAGGTCGCCGCTGTCGGCGTCGAGGCCGAGCACGGTGCGGACCAGGAAGTCGCCGGGCGCGACCACCTGCCGCGGCCCGGGCAGCGCGAGGCCGATGAACAGCTCCCGGCCGCTGAACAGCTCCCGGTCGCGCGCGTCGAGCGACGAGAACAGCTCGCCGAGCACCTCGCGCGGGCGGCGGCCGTCCAGGGCGCGGATCCGCTGGTCCGCGCAGTCGGTCACGAACAGCGGCTCGCCGACCGGGCGGCAGCCCTGCGAGACCACGGCTTCGATGGCGAAGTTGCCGGTGCAGGCGAGCAGCAGCGCGCCGGCGCGGTGCGCGTCGCCGCCGGCGAGCAGGCGCGCCTGCCCGGGCTGCTCCGACCCGCTGGCGAGGCCGCCGACGACCGTCGCGCCCGGGAAGGCCCGGTCGAGGCCGCGGACGCAGTGCTCCGCGTCGAAGGTGAACGGATCGGCGAGGACGACGAAGGCGGGCTGGTGCTCCGGCGTCGCGCCGGCGAGGTCCCACCAGTCCTGCCTCGGCCCGGCCACCGGCGGCAGCTGGTCCTGCTCGAGGTGGGTCAGGGTGAAGCTCGTGTCGCCCGCGAAGCCCGCTAACAGCGACAGCGCCGGGCCTTCCTCGACCTCCCGGCCGCCGCCGACGACGCCGCTCGCGGTGGCGCCGGCCAGCAGCGCGTCGCCGAGCCACGGCTTGAGGATGGCTGCCAGCCGCCCGAAGTCCTCGGGGGAATGGTCGGCGGCGAAGGCGAGCACGAGGTCGGGCTCCACCCGCCCCAGGTCGCGCGCGAGGCGCTCGACGAGCTCCTCCGCGGCGCGCTCCAGCGAAGCCTCGGTCGAGGTCGCGGCAGCCCACCTCACGGCGGCCCGGCCCCCCGCGCGTCCGCGAGCCAAGCGCGCGTGACGTCGGGCTGGTCGGTGAACAGGCCGTCGACCCGCTCCACCCTGAACAGCCAGCGGTGCAGGCCGTCGGCCGACAGGCCGAGGCCCGCGAGCTGCTCGATGCGGAAGGTGTAAGGGTGCACGACCAGGCCGCGCGCGTGGGCGAGCGCGACGAGGCCGGTCGACACCGGCTCGCGGCCGGGCTCGAGCGCGGCGAGGTGGGACAGGTGCGGACCGATGCCCTGCGCGTAGGTCGCGACCCGGTCGAGGCCCGCCTCGCTGCGCATGGCCTCGAAGTCCACGCCGTCGACGTCGCCGGCGCCGCCGATGAGCTGCACCAGCGGCAGGTCCGACTCCAGCTCGAAGCGGATGCGCTCGAGCTCGCGCGGATCGAAGCACTGCAGGAACACCGGGTCGGCGCGGCGCGAGTAGCCCGCGCGACGCAGCACCTCGAGGACGCGCACCGTGATGTCGAGCCCCGCCGCGCGGTGGAAGGCCGGCTCCTTGATCTCCGGATAAATGCCCGCGCGACGGCCGCTGCTCTGGTTGAGGCCGGCAATGAAGGCGAGTTCCTCCTCCAGCGTGTGGATGCGGAAGCTCACGCCCTCGGCGTCGAAGCGCCCGGGCCAGCGCAGTGCGCCGGTCCCGGGCAGCCGGCGCTCGTGCTGCCGCAGCCGGCGGATCTCCTCGAGGGTGAAGTCGATCGCGTAGAAGCGGCCGTCCTCGCGGGCGCGGCCCGGATACAGGTCGGCGACGTCGGTCAGCTCGTCGAGCACCAGGTCGTGCAGCACGATCGGCACGCCGTCGCGGGTCAGGACCACGTCCTGCTCGAGGAGGTCCGCGCCCATGCCGTGGGCGAGCGCCTTCGCCTCCAGCGTATGCTCGGGCAGGTAGCCCGACGCGCCGCGGTGCGCGATGACGAGCGGCGCGTCAGCCACGGCGGGGCCGGCGGCCAGCAGGAACAGGGCGAAGGCGGCAGCGGGCGACCGGCATGGGGCCTCTGTGCGCATGGGAACCTCGCGGTCGGTTGCTCAACGGGACCCGCGAGCCTACGACGGTATGATGACGCTTTCGCGAGGGCGCTGTCAGCATGCAGGGCATCCGGGCGGTCTGCCTCGATCTCGACGACACGCTGTGGCCGGTCGCGCCGGCGATCGCGCGCGCGGAAGCGGCCATGCTCGAGTGGCTGGGGTGGCATTGCCCGCGCGTGCTCGAGCGGCACGATGTGGAGAGCCTGCGGCGGCTGCGCGCGGAGGTCGTCGCCGCGCATCCGGGGCGCCTCCACGACCTGAGCTTCCTGCGCCACGCCGCGATCGAGCGCGCGGTGACCGGCTGCGGCTACCCCGCGGAGTGCGCGGACGGCGCCTTCGCCGCCTTCTTCGAGGCGCGCAACCGCGTCGAGCTGTTCGCCGACGTGCTGCCCGCGCTCGACCGTCTCGCCGCACGCTACCGGCTGCTCGCCCTCTCGAACGGCAACGCGGACCTCGGGGTCATCGGGATCGCGGAACGCTTCGAGCACGCCGTCTCGGCGCGCGAGGCAGGCGCCGCGAAGCCCGACCCGCGGATCTTCGCCGTGCTGCTCGAGCGCGCGGCGATCGATGCGGACGAAGTCGTCTACGTCGGCGACGATCCGCATGCCGACGTCGAGGGGGCGCGCGCTGCGGGGCTCAGGGCCGTGTGGATGGACCGCGGGGCCCGCGGGTGGCCGGCGGCCGTCGCGCCGCCCGAGCACCGGGTGCGCGACCTCGGCGAGCTGGCGGCCCTGCTTGGCGCCTGAGCGAGGCCGCGATCAGCAGCCGCGCCCGGCGGCTGCTGATCGTGAGCTCCGTCACGATCGCTTCTCAATGCCCGTTGCGTCGTGTAAATCTCGGTGCGCAGGTGCCGATGAACCGGACGAGGGCGAGGGAGGCGGCAGATGGACGACGTGCGCGCGGATCGGGTCCTCGAGGTGGCGAGCCTGACGGAGTTCTTCCGGGGCGCGGTGCAAGACGCCGTCGCCCGGCAACAGCTCGACATCGACGACCACACAGAGCACTACGTCGTCGGCGTGCTGACCTTCTTCTCACGCTCCGAGGCGCTCTTCGAGACGGGACCCGATGGCCCGCGGCTCAAGCCGCTGGCGCTGATGCTCGCGGACGCGGCCGCCGCCGCGAGCGGCGCCGAGCGCGTCCAGCTGACGCAGCGCCTCGGCGACGTCGCGCTCTTCACGGCCGGCTTCTTTTCCCGCGGATTCGCGCGCAGCCTCGTGGACGTCGACTACCACATCGCCATGGGCGGGCGCGCCTACGGCTCGGTCGCGGACATGCTGCGGGGAACGGCGCGCGGCCGCGCCCTGTCGGGCGTGTTCCGCGAGCTGGCCGGGAAATTCCAGCGGCTCGTCGACGCGCTGAACGACATCGCCGACTCCGCGTACGCGTACTCCGACCGCGACGTGATGCGACTCTACGAGATCTGGCTCAAGACCGGCAGCCCGCGCGCGCGGGACCAGCTGCAGAGGCTCGGCGTGCAGCCGGTGGCGGCCGGCTCGCGCACGGACCACTAGGCACGGCCTTGATCCTCGCGCGACTGCAGGCGCTGCTGGGCCGGATCTACGACGTCGAGCCGCCGCTCGACCCGGCCGCGTTCCTGGTCACCGACGCGTCGCTGGTGCGCGAATGGCTGCACGACGGCGCGACCGACGAGGCGCTGCTGCTCCGGGAGGGCGAGGGCGGGCTCGAGGTCTCGCTGTACGTGGACGGCGCCGTGCTCGCGCGCCTGGCCCGCCGCGATCCCTTCGAGGGCGTCGGCGACGACAACCTGCAGGACTGCTGCACCGCGCTCGAGGGCGTGAGCCACCTGCTGTACCTCGCCTGGTGCGCGGCGCGCGGCCGCGGCGTGTCGCTGCTCGAGCTCGAGACCCAGGCCGAGGTGGACAAGTTCGCGGCGCTGATGGTGCTCTGCCCGCTCGGCTGCGGCGACGAGGCCGAGCGGCTGCACGCCCGGCTGTTCGAGCGGGTGAGCTTCGCGGAGGGCCTCGACGGCGAGCGGCTGGCGCGCTACGCGGACGCCAACCGGCTCGCAGCGCGCTATTGCCGCCGGCTCGTCAAGCGCTGGCTCGGGCGCGGTCCCGACGGGCATCCCGGGCTGTTCCGCGACCTGCGGGCCTTCTACCGGCTCGGCCACGGCGCCAAGCTCGCCTGCGCCGCGGCCTGAGGGCTATTCGTCGTCGGGTCGGGCGCGCTTCTTCGCGGCGATCCAGGCCGACAGGGCGCGAAGGTCGCGCTTGCGGTGCCGGTCCTTCTTGCTGAGCATTCCGCTCTCGTAGGGATCGTAGCCCTTCTGCAGTCCCTGGCGATTCTCCGTGATCCGGCGGACGCCGCGACCCGGCCCTTCGTCGTACGACAGGCCGTCGTCGCTGAGCAGGCGCGACATGACCTCGAGCGGCGTCGAACCCGCCCTCGACCGCGGCCGCCCCGGGCCGGGCGCGGGGCGGCTCTGCGCCTCGAGGTCGTCGCTGTCCCGCAGGGAATCGAGCCCGGTCTTGCGGTCTTCGCCGGTCATGGGGCGGACTCCGGGAGGAATTCCCGTGTCGGGAACGCTACCTGCCGCGCCGGCGAGGCACCGTGACGGCCGTCACGGCGCGACTATGTCAACCGGATGGCGTGGGCCGCGCGCAGCAGCCCGATGACCGTCTTGCCGTCGGAGATTTCGCCGGACAACGCGCGGGCGACGGCCTCGTCGAGCGGGACCCAGTGGGTCTCGAACAGCTCGCCATGCTCCCGCGCCGCGACCGCCGGGGAGAGTCCCCGGGCGAGGTACAGGTGAACGACCTCGGTGAACACGCCGGGCGAGCTGACCACCGTGCCGAGCCCGGCCCAGTCCTCGGCATCGACGCCCGCTTCCTCCGCGAGCTCGCGCCGCGCGGTCGACTCGGGCGGCTCCCCGGCATCGTGCTTGCCGCCCGGCAGTTCCCACAGCCAGTCTCCGGCCACGTGACGGTACTGGCGCAGCAGGCAGACCTGCCCGCGATCGTCGAGCGCGACCACGGCCGAGCCGCCAGGGTGGCGGACGACGTCGAACTCGGCCTGCTCGCCGTTCGGCAGCGTCACGCGTTCGACGCTGAAGGAGACGATCCTGCCGGTGCAGCGCTGCCTGTCCATGATTCTCGCCGGGCGGGCCAGCGGCGATCATAGCCGGCCGGGCTACAATCAGGTCATGCCGCCCACGCTGCTCGTGATCAGCGGACCGCCCGGCAGCGGCAAGACCCGCCTCGCCGGCCGGCTCGCGCGGCGGCTCGGCTGGGCCCTGCTGGCCAAGGACGACTTCAAGGAAGGCTTGCTCGACGCCTGGGGAACGGGCGACGCGGACTGGTCCCGCCGCCTGAGCGAGGCCGCCTTCGCCCGCCAGTACGCCGCGGCCGGCGAGGTCCTGCACCGGGCCCGGCCGCTGATCCTCGAGGGCAACTTCCGCCGCGCGCACTGGCCGGCGATCGAGGCGCTGGCCCGGCGCCACGGCGCGAGCCTCGCGCAGGTGGCCTGCACCGCGTCGCCGCGCGTGCTCGCGGCGCGGGCCGCTGCGCGGCGCGCCTCGGGTCGGCGCCACCCCGGCCATGCGGAGCCCGTCGTGCGCGCGGATACCGGGGCGGTGGCCCTCTACGGACCGTTGCCGATCGATCGCACGGTCGTCCTCGGGGGCTTTGCGCCGCGCGCCGCCGCCGCGCTGCTCGCCGCGCTCGGCATCGCCTGATCAGCGCGCCTGGGCGTGGTAGAGCTCGTTCGGCATCATGTCCGTCGCCGTGGCGAGCCGGTTGGTGAAGTTGAAGAACGCGGCGACCTCGGCGATGTCCCAGATCGCCTCCTCCGAGAAGCCCGCGTCGCGCAGCGCCTGCCGGTCGGCCTCGCCGACGTCGCGCTGGGCGACGGTGAGCTTGTGGGCGAAGTCGAGCATCGCGCGGTGGCGCGGCGGGAGGTCAGCCGCGCGATAGTTCATCGCGAGCAGCTCGCCGAGGACCGGGTCGCCGGAGAGCTGGCGCACCGCGGCGCCGTGCGCGACCAGGCAGTAGTAGCAGTGGTTCGCGCAGGAGACGACCACCGCGATCATCTCGCGCTCGAGCTTGCTGAGCGGCGATTCGCCGAGCATCAGCTCGTTGTAGAAGCTGGCCATGTTGCGCAGCTTCGCGCCGTGCGCGCTGTAGGCGAGCAGCACGTTCGGCACGTGCCGGATCTTCTCCTCGCAGACCGCGAAGTACTTCTGCATGTCGGGGTCGAGCCGCGACCGGGGCGGGGTGCGGATCGCGAGCGCGGTGACGTGGCCTGGCTGGGCGGACTTCTTCTTCCTCGGCATCGCGGGTCTCCGGCGGGGGCGGCGACACAGTGACCGATGCGGACCCGCGAATGAACTGGATGCATATACAGCCGGAGGCTACACTGCGGCGATGCCGGCCGCCGCCCACGCCAGCCTGAACGATGCGCAGCGCGCCGCCGCCACCTACGGCGGCCGCCGCGCCGACGGCCGCTACGACGCCGGGCCGCTGCTCGTGATCGCCGGCGCCGGCACCGGCAAGACCAGCACGCTCGCCCACCGCGTCGCGCACCTCGTGCTGGAGGGCGCCGATCCGGCGCGGATCCTGCTGCTGACCTTCACGAGGCGCGCCGCCGAGGAGATGACCCGCCGCGCCGAGTCGATCGTGGCCGAGGCGCTGCGGGGCGCGCGCGGCGGTGGCTCGCGTGCGGCCTTCAGGCTGCCCTGGTCGGGCACCTTCCACTCCGTCGCGAACCGCTTGCTGCGGCAGCACGCGGCCGCCGTCGGGCTCGAGCCCGGCTTCAGCGTGATCGACCGCGGCGACGCCGCGGACCTGCTCGACCTGCTGCGCCACGAGGCCGGCCACTCGCGACAGGAGCGGCGCTTCCCGCGCAAGGACACCTGCCTCGCGATCTACTCGCACCGGGTCAACGGCGGCCGCGAACTCGGGGAGGTGCTGCGCGACGGATTCCCCTGGTGCGCCGAGTGGGAGCCCGAGCTGCGCGCGCTGTTCCGCGGCTACGTCGAGCGCAAGCAGGCGAACGGCGTGCTCGACTACGACGACCTGCTGCTGTGGTGGCACGCCATGATGGGCGAGCCCGCGCTCGCCGCCCGGGTCGGCGCGGGCTTCGACCACGTGCTCGTGGACGAGTACCAGGACACCAACGCGCTGCAGGCCGGCATCCTGCTCGCGCTCAAGCCCGACGGCCGCGGCCTGACGGTGGTCGGGGACGACGCCCAGGCGATCTACTCGTTCCGCGCGGCGAAGGTGGACAACATCCTCGAGTTCCCCGGCCGCTTCTCGCCCGCCGCCGCGGTGGTGAAGCTCGAGGTCAACTACCGCTCCACCCAGCCGGTGCTCGACGCCGCGAACGCGCTGATCGCCGGGGGCGCGCGCCAGTTCGAGAAGCGGCTCGTCGCCGAGCGCGGCGGCGGGGCGCTTCCGCGGCTGGTCACGGTGCTCGACGACCGCGGCCAGGCGCTGTACGTGGTCGAGCGGGTGCTGGAGGCGCGCGAGGCGGGCGTCGCGCTGCGCCGGCAGGCGGTGCTGTTCAGGAGTTCCCACCACAGCGACGGCCTCGAGCTCGAGCTGATGCGGCGCAACATCCCCTACGTCAAGTACGGCGGCTTGCGGTTCCTCGAGGCGGCCCACGTGAAGGACCTGCTGGCCGTGCTGCGCTGGGCCGACAACCCGAAGAACGGCATCGCAGCCTTCCGCGTGCTGCAGCTTCTCCCGGGCATGGGCCCGGTCAACGCAGAGCGCTGCGTCGCCGAGATCGCGGCCGCGGGCCATGCGCTCGGCGCGCTCGCGCGCTTCCGCGCGCCGCCGGCCGCCCGCGAGGCCTGGCCCGGGTTCGCCGCTCTGATGGCGGAACTGGCTGCGCCGGGCGCGCCGTGGCCGGCGCCGGTGGAGCGGGCGCGCCGCTGGTACCAGCCGGTGATGGAGCAGCGCTACGACTCGGCGGGCGTGCGCGGCGGCGACCTCGACATGCTGGAGCAGGTCGCCGGGCAGTTCCCGAGCCTCGAGAGGTTCCTGACCGAGCTGACGCTCGACCCGCCGCAGGCCACGGGCGACCTCGCCGGCCCGCCGCTGCTCGATGAGGACTACCTCGTGCTCTCGACCGTGCACTCGGCCAAGGGCCAGGAGTGGGACGCGGTCTACGTGCTGAACGTGGCCGACGGCAACTTCCCCTCGGAGTTCGCCGCCGGCCGCGAGGAGCAGCTGGAGGAAGAGCGCCGCCTGCTGTACGTCGCGATGACCCGCGCGCGCGACGAGCTGCACCTGGTCGAGCCGCAGCGCTACTACGTGACCCAGCAGTCGCGACGCGGCGACGCGCACGTGTACGGCGCGCGGAGCAGGTTCCTGACCGACACCGTGCTCGCCACCCTCGAGCGCGGCAGCTTCGGTGCCGCGCCGCCGCCCGAGCCGGTCGCGGCGGCCGCCGGCGCCGCCGTGGATGTGGCCGTGCGTCTGCGCGGGATGTGGTGAGGGGCGCGGGGGCGCCCGGTCACTTCGCCGCGGGCGGCTTGCGGAAGCGCAGCGTGAAGCGGTCGCTCTCGCCGATCGCCAGGTACTTGTCGCGGTCCTGCTCGCCGAGGCGCAGCGTCGGCGGCAGCGTCCAGACGCCCTGGTCGTAATCCCGCGTGTCCTTCGGGTTGGCGTTGACCTCGCTCGAGCCGTCGAGCTCGAAGCCCACGCTCGTGACCAGCTCGATCGCGTAGTCCTCGCGCACGTAGCCGGAGCGCGCCTTCGGGTCCTGCGGCGGCCCGTCCGGCGCGGCGCGGTGCTCGACGACGCCGAGGATCCCGCCCGGCTTCAGCGCCGCGTACATGGCCTCGAGCATCGGGCGCGCCGCGTCGCGGGGCATCCAGTTGTGGATGTTGCGGAAGGTGAGGACCATGTCGACCGTGCCCGGCGGGACGGGCGTCATCGCCCCCGGGTAATGCAGCGCGACGACCTCGGCCTTGCCGTAGACGTCCGGACGCGCGTCGAGCTTGGCGCGGAAGGCCTTCAACCCGTCCTGCACGAACTGGCTGTCGGAGGCCGGATCCCACTGCGCCGCCAGGTACTTCCCGCGCCCGCCGAGCACCGGCGCGAGGATCTCGGCGTACCAGCCGTTCGCGCCGGGCCAGATCTCCATGACGGTCATGTCGGCCCTGAGGCCGAAGAACATCAGCGTTTCCTTCGGGTGCCGCCACGCGTCGCGCGCGCGGTGCGCCTCGGACCGGTGGTCGCCCGCGATCGCCGCGTCGATCAGCGCGGCGGTCTCCTCGGCCGTGGCGGCCGGCGGGCCGGCCGGCGGCGCGGAAGTCGGCGCGGCGGCACAGCCGACGAGCAGCGAGGCGGTGGCCGCGAGGGCCGGCAGGAGCGAGGGTCGCATGCGGGTCTCCTTCAGGATTCCGGGGTGGGCAGCTCGGCGGTCGCGGTGAGCTCGAGCAGCGCGTCGGGGAAGAACAGGCGGCGCACCTCGACCGCCGTCGCGGCCGGCGGCGCGGCGCCGGCGCGGGCATAGAACGCGTCGCGCACGTGCGCCGCGTGGGCGAGCGCCTCGATGTCGGTCGTGTAGGCGGTCTCGCTCACGACGTGCTCGAGGGTGCAGCCGGCCGCGGCGAGCGCCTGCTCGAGCCGGACGTAGACCTGCCGCAGCTGGGCCTCCATGTCGCCGGCGCCGATCACCTGCATGCCGGGATCGATGGAGGTCAGCCCGGAGAGGTACAGCGTGCCGTTCGAGCGCACGGCCGCGCTCAGGTTGAACCGCTCCTCGATCTCGCGGTTGACCCGGACGACCTGGTCCCAGCGCGCCATCGCGACCTGCCTAGGGACGCCTGGGCGCCACCGTGGCGGGGCCGCCCATCTTCAGTGGCCTCCGCCGGACTGCGGCTGCACCTTCTTCTTGAAGTAGGTCCAGCTGGTCTCGTTGGGGCGCGCGTCGTCGAGCGGCGGCGGCGTGACGTACTCCGGATAGCTGGCCGCGATCTCGTCCTTCATGACCGCCGGCAGCTCGTCGAAGCTCGCCAGCTTCACGCCCGCGGTGTGGAAGTAGACGCTGCCCTCGCGCCCACCCATCTCCATCCAGGGCAGCCAGCTCGACACGCGCACCCAGCCGACCTGCACTTCCGCGGTGTGGCGGCGCGGATCGAGCAGGCTGTCGACGTCGCCCATGAAGTTGAACATCTCGGTCGCGTGGTAGAACCCGCCCACGTACTTCTGGTAATCGCCGCCCAGCGGGTTCTGGTAGAAGAGCGGGAAGGTGGTCGTGTTCCACCAGCGCTTGCCGTGCGTGGTGGCGGTCCAGGCGACCGGCTTGCCGTCCCGGCCGACCGGCCAGGAGGTGAAATTCACGGGGTCGTTGGCGACGTGCAGCACGTCGACCTCCGCGCCGGTCCAGGGATTCTTCCAGCGCCGCGCGACCTCGCCGGTCTGCGGGTCCAGGTACAGGAGGATCTCCCTGGACACCAGCTTGTAGCCGGTGCCCTTCTGCGGGTCGGTGACGGTGGCGCACTGGCGCGTGTTCATGCCCTGGACCTTGAACAGCAGGCGGTCGCGCTCGCCCTGCACCCGGCTGTACATGTCTCCGTGCCACCAGTAGGTGACGGGCACGCCGTCCTGGGTCGAGCACTGGATCTTGCGGTTGGCCGTCATGACGCCCTGCGGGTCGTCGAGGTCGATCGGCAGCGGCTTCGGCTTCGTCGCGAGCGCCGCGGGTGCCGCGGCGGCGGCGATGACGGCGAGCAGGATCGGTGCGAGCGCACGGTTCATGGCAGGTTCTCCCCCGAAAGGACTTCTTCACGCGGCCTGGCGGCCGGCCCTGAAATCGTAACCCGGCGGGGCGGCAGGCGCATCACCGCCGCCGGCTCAGGACTCAGGCTCCAGGTAGGTGTAGCCGGCCAGCTCCGATTCGTAGAAGCGCTTGAGCGCCTGGCCCTCGGCGACGGACAGTCGCCCGTCGCGCATGGCCCGCTCGCAGTCGCGGGCGAAGCGCGGGTAGAGCTCGTCGGTGTCGTACTGCATGTACTCGAGCACGCGGTTGGCCGTGTCGCCCTTGACGACTTCCTCGATCCACCAGCCGTGCTCGTCGTCGAGGCGGATGTGCACGACGTGGGTGTCGCCGAACAGGTTGTGCAGGTCGCCGAGCGTCTCCTGGTAGGCGCCGACCAGGAAGGCCGCGAGGTAGTAGTCCTCGCCGGGGCGCAACTCGTGCAGCTCCAGCGAGCGCTTGGTCTCCCGCTGCGAGACGAAGCGGTCGATCTTGCCGTCCGAGTCGCAGGTGATGTCCGCCAGCACCGCCTTGCGCGTCGGGCGTTCGTCGAGGCGGTGGATCGGCATGATCGGGAACAGCTGGTCGATGGCCCAGCTGTCGGGCAGCGACTGGAACACCGACATGTTGCAGAAGTAGGTGTCCGAGAGGATCTCCTCGATGCCCGCGAGCTCCTCCGGCGGGCTGTCCATGCGCCGCGCGACGTCGCGGACGCGCGCGCAGGTCGCCCAGTAGAGTCGCTCCACCAGGCCGCGCACCTCGAGGCTCAGGTAGCCGAGGCCGAACATCTGCAGCGCCTGCTCGCGGGCCTGCTGCGCGTCGTGCCAGCACTCCACCAGCCGCCGCTCGCTGATGGAACGGTAGGCCCCGATCAGGTCCTGCACCGGCGCCGGCAGCTCCTCGCCTTGCGCCGCAGCGTCGGCGTCGCCGTCGACGCGGAATCGGTCGAGGTGGGAGGCGCCGAGCACGTTGAAGACGAGCACGCTGTGGTGGGCGGCGATGGCGCGGCCGGACTCGCTGACGATCGTGGGATGGGGGATGCCGCGCGCGTCGCAGATGCTGCCGATGCGGTACACCACGTCGCTCGCGTACTCGCGCAGCGAGTAGTTCATCGAGGACTCGAAGTTGGTCCGCGAGCCGTCGTAGTCGACGCCGAGTCCGCCGCCGATGTCGATGTACTCCAGCCCGCCGCCGAGGCGGTGCAGCTCGACGTAGACGTGCGCGAGCTCGTTGACCGCCTGCTTGACCCGGCGGATGTCATGCAGCTGGGAGCCGGGATGGCAGTGCACGAGCTTCAGGCAGTCGAGCATGTCGCGCTTCTTCAGCACGTCCACCAGTTCGAGGATCTCGGTGGTGAACAGCCCGAACTTCGAGCGATCGCCGGCGGACTCGCGCCAGCGGCCCGCGCCCTCGGCGGCCAGCTTGACCCGCACGCCGATCTTCGGCCGCACGCCGTAGCGCTCCGCGTGCTTTAGGATGTAGCCGAGCTCGGCGAAGTTCTCGACGACCGGGATGATCGCGCGGCCGAGCTTGGTGGCGAGGATCACCGCCTCGATGTAGCTGTCGTCCTTGAAGCCGTTGCAGATGATGAGCCGCCCGGGCGCGTCCTCGGTCATGGCCATCACGGCGAGCAGCTCGGGCTTGGAGCCGGCCTCGAGGCCGAAGCCGAGGTCGGCGCTGCCCCGGTAGACCTCCTCGACCACGAGCCGCTGCTGGTTGACCTTGATCGGGTAGACCGCGGCGTACTTGCCGCGATACTCGTTCTCGGCGATCGCCGCCGCGAAGGCCTCGTGCAGCGCGTGCAGGCGGTGGCGCAGGATGTCGGAGAAGCGGATCACCACCGGCGCGGTCAGGTCGCGCGCCTTGAGCTGCTCGACGACCTCATAGAGGTCGATCTCGCGCTCGGCGTTGCGGTCGGGGCGCACGACCACCTGGCCGGCCGGATTGATGCCGAAGTAGCCCCCGCCCCAGGCCGGCACCGCGTAGAGCTCGAGCGAGTCGTCGACGCCGTAGCCGCTCGCAACTGCCGGCTTCATGATGGTGTTCAACTGCTGTCTCCCCCCGGGAAGCGCCGCGCCGCGTCTGCGCCCTCGCAGAGGCCGCGGACGATACCAGAACCGGACCGCCTGCTGAACCGGCGGGCGGGCCTCAGCCGCGCGCCACGGGCCGCGCGGGATCGCGGATCCACTCGCTCCATGAGCCCGGGTAGAGCCGGGCCCCGCCGAGGCCCGCGACCTCGAGCGCCAGCAGGTTGTGGCAGGCGGTCACGCCGGAGCCGCACATGCAGGCGACCTGCCGGCCGTCGCGGCCCGCCAGCGTCGCGGCGAAGCGGCGAGCGAGCTCCTCGGGCGCGAGGAAGGCGCCGCCGGCGCCGACGTTGTCGCTGCAGGGATGGTTCAGCGCGCCGGGCACGTGGCCCGCAACCGGGTCGATCGGCTCGACGCGCCCGGCGAAGCGCTCGGCGGAGCGGGCGTCGAGCAGCGCGAGCCGGCCGCCCTCGAGCCCGGCGCGGACCTGGTCCGCGTCGAGCAGCATCTCCTCGCGGGGTCTCGGGACGACGACCGAGGCGGCCCGCGGCCGGGTCGAGCGATCGACGCGGCCGCCGGCGGCGAGCCACGCGGCGAGGCCGCCGTCGAGCAGCGCGACCGCGTCGTGCCCGACCCAGCGCAGCATCCACCACAGGCGCGCCGCGAAATAGCCGGGCCCGGCATCGTAGACCACGACCTGCGTGTCGGGCTCCACGCCGAGGCGACCGAGCGTGGCCGCGAAGGCTTCCGGCTCCGGCAGCGGGTGGCGGCCCGTCGCCGGGCCCGTCGCGCCGGAGAGGTCGCGCTCGAGGTGCAGGTAGGCCGCGCCGGGCAGGTGCGACTCGCGCCAGGCCGACTCGCCCGCCGCGGGATCCGCGAGATCGAAGCGGCAATCGACGACGAGCCAGCGCGGGTCGTCGAGGTGGCCCATGAGGTCCTCGGGCCGGATGAGTGTCGTGAAGCTCATGCGCGCTCGCAGTCCGCCAGCAACATGAGTCTAGCGCGGCGGCGCTCGGTTGGGCGCGGCTCGCCGTTCGGGTACCATGCCGGGCTCCCGCACAGCAGCGACGGAAGATCATGGCCAAGCACAAGGTTCACGTCACTTTCCCGGGGCGCCTGCTCTTCATCGGCTTCGGCAGCATCGGCCAGGGCGTTCTGCCGCTGATCATGCGCCACATCGGCGGGCTCGCGCCCGAGCGGATCACCATCATCACGGCCGACGACGCCGGCCGCGCCGAGGCCGAGCAGTACGGCATCCGCTTCATCAACCACCCGCTCACGAAGGCCAATTTCCGCCACGTGCTCGAGCCCCTGGTCGGGCGCGGCGACTTCGTGCTGAACCTTTCGGTGGACGTCTCCAGCATCGCGCTGATCAAGCTGTGCCACGAGAAGGGCGCGCTCTACCTCGACACCTGCCTCGAGCCCTGGCCGGGCGGCTATACCGACCCGAACATCCCGGCCAGCCGGCGCACCAACTACGCGTTGCGCGAGGAGGCGCTGGAGCTGAGGAAGAGCCACCCGGACGGCCCGACCGCGGTCATCACGCATGGCGCGAACCCGGGCCTCGTCTCGCACTTCGTCAAGCAGGCGTTGCTCGACATCGCCGCCGACACCGACGTGGACGTCGCCGAGCCGAAGAGCCGCGACGAGTGGGCCGCGCTCGCCCAGCAGCTCGGCGTCAAGGTCATCCACATCGCCGAGCGCGACACGCAGGTTTCCAGCGTGCCGAAGCAGCCGGGCGAGTTCGTCAACACGTGGTCGGTGGACGGCTTCGTGAGCGAGGGCAGCCAGCCGGCCGAGCTCGGCTGGGGCAGCCACGAGCGGCACTTCCCGCGCGACGGCCGCCAGCACGATTTCGGTCGGCGCAGCGCGATCTTCCTCATGCAGCCGGGCTGCGCGACCCGGGTCCGGACCTGGACGCCGCTCGCCGGGAATTTCCACGGCTTCCTGATCACGCACGGCGAGTCGATTTCGATCTCCGACTTCCTCACCGTGCGAGAGCACGAGAAGGTGCTGTACCGTCCGACCGTGCACTACGCCTACCACCCGGCCGACAACGCGGTGCTTTCGGTGCACGAGTTCGTCGGCAAGAACTTCCAGATGCAGCCGCGCAAGCGGATCATGATGGAAGACATCACGCAGGGCATAGACGAGCTCGGCGTGCTGCTCGCCGGCCACAGGAAGAACGCGTACTGGTACGGCTCTCAGCTGTCCATCCAGGAGGCGCGCGATCTCGCGCCCTACAACAGCGCGACCTCGCTGCAGGTCACGGTGGCGGCGCTGTCAGGCATGATCTGGGCGATCGAGAACCCGTCCGCGGGGCTCGTCGAGCCGGACGACATCGACTTCCGGCGCAACCTCGAGATCTGCATGCCCTACCTCGGCCCGGTGGTCGGCAAGTACACCGACTGGACCCCGGTCAGCGAGCGCGGCCGGCTGTTTCCCGAAGACATGGACGAGGCGGAGCCGTGGCAGTTCAAGAACGTCAGGGTGGTGTGAGGGAGTGACCGGTGATCGGTGACCGGTGACCAGTGACCGGTGACCGGCCGAACCGGTGGCTCCTTCTCCTCTTGCCTTGCGCGCGGGCGGGATCCGGCCTGGGCCACCACTGCGCTCGCTCGGCCAGAACTTACTCGCTCGCTCCGGGTGGCCCTGGCCACCCCGCCCGCGCGCAGTGAGCGGGCGGCCCGATTCAGCGCCGCCCACTCCGGCCGATCACCGGTCACCGATCACCGGTCACTGATCCGCCGCCTCGTACCCGATCGCCGTAATCACCCAGCGCTGGCGCCCGCCGGGCAGCGCCACGCTGACCTCGTCGCCGACGCGCCGGCCGAGCAGGGCGCGGGCCAGCGGCGAGTCGAGGCTCACGTAGCCCGGCGCCATGTCGAACTCGTCGGGACCGACGATGCGATGGCGGCGCTCGCCGCCGTCCTCGTCCTCGAGCGTCACCCAGGCGCCGAAGAACACCCGCGCGGGATCGGCGGGCCGCGAACTCACGACGACCATCCCCTCGAGGCGCTTCCTCAGGAAGCGGACCCGCCGGTCGATCTCGCGCAGCCGCCGCTTGCCGTAGGTGTACTCGGCGTTCTCGGACCGGTCGCCCTGCGCCGCGGCCTCTGCGACGGCGCGGGTCACCTCCGGCCGCTCGACCCGCCACAGGTGGTCGAGCTCCTCGCGCAGGCGCTGGGCGCCTGCCGGCGTGATGTATTTGGAGGCGGCCTGGGCCGCCGGGCGGAGGCGCGACATGGGCCTAGGATCGCACGGAGGCGCGGCCTCGGCGCCGAGGCCGCGCCTAAAGCCGCGCCCGGGGCGGCCGATGACATTGGGGACGGCGTCGACTGCGCGCCCGTCCGGGTCGCGAAAACGTGAGGGTGCTCACGGTGCCGGCCCGGCAGCGGGACTAGGATGTAGGCCACGTATCCCCTAGCGGACTTCACTTCCCTTCACCGGAAAGTCCGCTTTAGCAGGCCCCGGCCCAACACCGGGGCCTCTTTTTTTTGGCCGGCGCCCGCGCAACGGCCACGGTGGCGTCGGCAGGCCCGCGGCGCGCCTACAATCGCGCGTGGCCTCGCCCTCCTTCAAGGATCACTTCTCGTCGCAGGCGGCGGAGTACGAACGCTACCGGCCCGGTTATCCGCCGTCCCTGTTCGCGTGGCTCGCCGGGCACGCGCCGGGCCGGGGCCGTGCGCTCGACCTCGGCACCGGCAACGGCCAGGCCGCGCTCGGACTGGCGGAGTACTTCGACGAGGTCGTCGCCACCGAGCCGAGCGCGGCGCAGCTCGCTCGGGCCCGGCCGCATCCGCGGGTCCGCTACGAGGTCGGCACGGCCGAGCACACCGGCCTGCCCGAGGCGAGCGTGGATCTCGTCACGGCGGCGCAGGCGGCCCACTGGTTCGCGCTCGCGCCCTTCGTCGCGGAGTTGCGCCGGGTGCTGAGGCCCGGCGGGCTCGCGGCCCTCTGGACGTACGAGAAATTCCGGGCCGGCGACGCCGTGGACCGGCTGGTGGATGACTTCTATCGCGACGTCGTCGGACCCTACTGGCCGCCGGAGCGGCGCCACGTCGAGGAGCGGTATCGCCGCCTCGAGCTGCCCCTCGAGGCGGTGTTCGCGCCCGAGTTCGAGCTCTGGACCGAATGGGACGTCGAGACCGCGCTCGCCTACCTGGGCACATGGTCGGCCGTGCAGCGATGCCGGCGGCTGCGCGGCGCGGATCCGCTGTCCCTGCTCGCGCCGCTGCTCAGGCCGGCCTGGGGGCCGGACCGTCGGGCGCTGCGATGGCCCATCCACCTGCGCGCCTGCCGGGCCTGAGCCTCGGCCCGTCGCGCGGCAGGCTCGACTCGCCGCAGCTCCGCCTGGCGGCGTCGCGCTTCGTTCGTATACTCCGCGGCCCCGGAGGTGCAACCATGACCGCACGCCCGTTGCTGGCCGTGATCCTCGTCGCCGCAGGGACCGCCGCGGCGGCCGAGCCTGTGCCGCCGACACGCGGGTCGGGGCTCGACCTGGCGAGCTACGACACGAGCCACCGGCCGCAGGACGACCTGTTCCGCTACGCGAACGGTGGCTGGCTCGCCGCCAACCCGATTCCGCCCGACCGCGCGCGCTGGGGCAGCGTCGACCTGCTTGCCGACGAGGCCACCCTGCACCAGCGGCTCCTGCTCGAGTCGCCGGCGCCCGCGGACGACCCGCAGGCGGCCGCGACCCGCGCCTACTACGCGAGCTTCATGGACGAAGCCAGGATCGAGTCGCTCGGCACGCGGCCGCTCGCCGCGCTGCTCGAGCGCGTGTCGCAGCTCGAGGGACCTGCCGACCTGGTCCGCTACTTCGGCGAGGCGCGAGCCTTAGGCGCCTCGACGCCGCTCGCGGCCTACATCAGCATCGACCGGGGCGACCCGGACGCCTACGTGCCCTACTTCTGGCAGGGCGGCCTCGGCATGCCCGACCGCGACTACTACCTGAAGCCGGAGCAGTTCGGCGAGGTGCCCGCCCGCTACCGCGCCTATCTCGGGCGCCTGTTCGAGCTGGCCGGCTTCGACGCGCCGGCGGCGCGCGCCGCGCGCGTGTACGCGCTCGAGCAGGCGCTCGCGGAGGCGCAGTGGTCGCGCGTCGACAACCGCGATCCGGTCAGGACCTACAACCGGATGACCGCCGCCGAGGCTGGCGAAATCGCGCCAGGCCTCGACTGGGCGGCACTGCTCGAGGCGGCCGGCCTGCCGTCCGGGGGCCGCTTCGTGCTGGCGCAGCCGAGCCATGCGGCGGCGCTCGCCAGCCTGCTGGACTCGCGCCCGGCCGAGGAATGGCGCGACTACCTCGCGGCCCGGCTGCTCGACGACTACGCGCCCTACCTCGCCCGCGACTTCGTGGACGCGCACTTCGACTTCAACCAGCGGACGCTGCGCGGCACGCCCGAGCTGCGGCCGCGCTGGCGGCGGGCGGTCAGCGAGGTGAACCGCGGCATGGGCTTCGCGGTCGGCCGCGAGTACGTCGCGCGGCACTTCCCGCCGGAGGCGAAGGCCCGCGTGGACGCGCTGGTGCGGAACCTGCTCGAGGCGATGGCCGTCGGCATCGACGAGCTCGACTGGATGAGCGCGCCGACGCGCGTCGAGGCGCAGGCGAAGCTCGCCAAGGTCCGCGTCAAGATCGGCTATCCCTCGCGCTGGCGCGACTACGCCGGGCTCGAGATCCGTGCCGACGACCTGGTCGGCAACGTGATGCGCGCGACCCGCTTCGAGTGGCAGCGGCAGCTGGCGCAGCTCGGCGGGCCGGTGGACCGGGACGAGTGGCTGATGACGCCGCAGACGGTCAACGCCTATTACCTGCCGACGGCCAACGAGATCGTGTTTCCCGCCGCGATCCTGCGCCCGCCGTTCTTCCACTTCGACGCCGAGGACGCCGTCAACTACGGTGCGATCGGCTCGGTGATCGGCCACGAGATCAGCCACGGCTTCGACGACAAGGGGCGGGAATACGATGGCGACGGCCGGCTGCGCGACTGGTGGACGCCCGAGGACGCGGCCGCCTTCGGCGCGCGCACCGAGCGCCTCGTCGCCCAGTACGAGGCCTACCGACCGCTGCCGGACCTCGGCATCAACGGCCGCCTGTCGCTCGGCGAGAACATCGGCGACCTGTCCGGGCTCGCCATCGCCTGGCGCGCCTGGCGCATGTCGCCCGGCGGCCGCGAGCCGCCGGTGCTCGACGGCTACACCGGCGAGCAGCGCTTCTTCCTCGGCTTCGCACAGATCTGGCGCGTGAGCTTCCGCGAGGCCGCGCTGCGCGAGCAGCTGGTCACCGGTCCGCACCCGCCGGGCGAGTACCGCGCCAGGGGCGTGCTGTCGAACTTCGAGCCGTTCTACGCGGCGTTCGGGGTCGAGGAGGGGGACCGGCTCTGGCGTCCGCCGGCGGAGCGCGTCAAGATCTGGTGAGCGCCGGGCCTGCGGCCCGGCTCCACGGAGGTTTCGCGATGCGCCCATGGAAGATCCCCACGGTGCTGCTCACGGCGGCGGCCCTGAGCGGCTGCGGCTACAACACGCTCCAGACCCAGGACGAGCAGGTGAAGGCCGCCTGGTCCGAGGTGCTGAACCAGTACCAGCGACGCGCCGACCTCGTGCCGAACCTCGTCGCCACGGTCAAGGGCTTCGCGGCCCAGGAGCAGGAGGTGCTGACCCGCGTCACCGAGGCGCGCGCGCGCGCGAGCCAGATCGAGGTGAATGCGGCGGACCCCGGGTCGCTCGCCGCCTTCCAGGCAGCGCAGGGCGAGCTGTCGGGGGCGCTGTCCCGGCTGCTGGTCACTGTCGAGGCCTACCCCGAACTCAAGTCCGACCAGAACTTCCGCGACCTGCAGGCCCAGCTCGAGGGCACCGAGAACCGCATCACCGTCGCGCGCAACCGCTACATCCAGTCGGTGCAGGAGTACAACGGCACCGTGCGAAGGTTTCCCACCAACCTGACCGCGATGGTCTTCGGCCACGACGTGAAGCCCAACTTCACCGTGGAGAACGAGGCTGCGCTGTCCCGGCCGCCGGAGGTGGATTTCAGCCAGCCGGCCGGGGCGCCGGCGTCGTGACCCGCGGCCGCGGATGACGCCCGCCACGGCCGGCGCGCGGGCGCTCGCCGCCTGCCTCGTGCTGGCCGCCGGCGCCCTCTCGGCGGCGGCGCGCGCGGAGGTCGCGGTGCCGCCGCTCGAGCGTCGCGTCACCGACCAGGCCGGCCTGCTGGCGCCCGGGCAGCGCGACGCGCTCGAGCAGCGCCTCGCCGAGTTCGAGGCGGCCAAGGGCAGCCAGGTCGCGATCCTGACCGTCCCGACGACGCAGCCCGAGGACATCGAGTCTTTCTCGATCCGCGTCGCCGAGGCCTGGCAGCTCGGCCGCAAGGGCGTGGACGACGGCGTATTGCTCGTGGTCGCTGCCGAGGACCGCACGCTGCGGCTCGAGGTCGGCTATGGGCTCGAAGGCGCGCTGCCCGACGCCGTCGCCAAGCGCATCGTCGCCGACGTGATCACGCCGCACTTCAGGAACGGCGACTACCACGGCGGTCTCGACGCGGGCCTGGCCGCGATCCAGCGGGTGGTCGAGGGCGAGCCGCTGCCCGAGCCGGATCCTGGCTGGCGCTCGCAGGCCTCGGGAATCGAGCCGCTGCTGCCGTTGCTGCTCATCTTCGCGGTCGTCGGCGGCGGGCTGCTGCGCGCCGTGCTCGGGCGTCCGGCGGGCGCGGCGGCGACCGGCGGACTCGCCGGGGCAATCACCTGGTTCCTGTCGCATGCCCTGCCGATCGCCGTGTTTGCGGCCATCGTCACCTTCGTCGTCGCGCTGGCCGGCGGGCTGCCGCGCGGCAGCTGGTCGTCCGGCGGCCGGGGCGGGCGCGGCGGCTGGGGCTCGATCGGCGGCGGCGGGTTCGGGGGCGGCGGCTTCGGCGGCGGCGGCGGCGGATTCGGGGGCGGTGGCGCCTCGGGGCGGTGGTGATGGATCTTCGGCGCGCCCTGCGGCACGTCCTGCAGACCCGCCGCGGCCTGCGCCGCGCGTTCCCGGAACGGACGCTCGACGCGATCGAGCGGGCGGTGCACGCCAGCGAACAGCGCCACCGCGGCGAGCTGCGGTTCGCCATCGAGGCGGAACTCGACTGGCCCGCCCTGTGGCGCGACCAGCCGCCGCGCGAGCGCGCGCTCGAGGTGTTCTCCGCGCTCCGGGTGTGGGACACGGAAACGAACGGCGGCGTCCTGGTCTACGTGCTGCTCGCCGACCACGCCGTCGAGATCGTCGCCGACCGGGGCATCGCGCGGCACGTCCCCGCGGCCGGGTGGGAAGCGATCGCGGGCCAGATGCGCGAGCGCTTCGCCGCCGGCGAGTTCGAGGCCGGCGCGCTCGAAGGCATCGCGGCCGCGGGCAATCTGCTCGCCGAGCACCTGCCGGCGGACGGGCCCCGGCCGGAGGGCCTGCCGGACCGCCCGACGGTCCTCGACTGAGGGGTGTCGCCCGTGGCGGACGCCCCCGGAACGGACCTCGCGGGCCGGCGGTGTCATAATCCGCCCATGCAGCCGCAGAAGCTCCCCCTCCGACTGGCCCGGACGCCGGTGGTCGCGGTCCTCGCCGCGCTGCTGTCGGCCTGCACGCCCTTCGAGTCGCTGTGGCGCAAGGCGCCGCCGCCGGCCCCGCCGACGCCGCCGCCGAAACCCGAGCTCCCGCTCGCCGAGGCCACCCACCGCTTCACGCTGGCGCCGGGCCAGGATGTGGTCGGCCGCGTGCAGGTGACCGTGGCCCGGCACGAGGACACGCTCCCCGACATCGCGCGGCGCTTCAACGTGGGCTACGAGGAGATCCTCCGCGCCAATCCGGGCGTCGACCCGTGGCTGCCCGGCGAGGGCACCGAGGTCGTGCTGCCGACCCGCTTCGTGCTGCCGGACGCGCCGCGCGAGGGGATCGTCATCAACCTGCCGGCGATGCGCCTCTTCTACTACCTGCCGCGCAAGTCCAAGGACGCGCCGCAGGAAGTGCTGACGCACCCGATCGGCATCGGCAAGGTCGGCTGGCAAACGCCCGAGGGGCGAACGAAGATCACGCAGAAGACCAAGGACCCGACCTGGACGCCGCCGCTGTCGGTGCGCCGCGAGCACGAGAAGAACGGCGACCCGCTGCCGCCGAAGGTGCCGCCGGGCCCGGACAACCCGCTCGGTCGCCACGCCATGCGCCTGGGCTGGCCCACCTACCTGATCCACGGCACCAACAAGCCCTACAACGTCGGCATGCGCGCGAGCGCCGGCTGCATCCGCCTCTACCCCGAGGACATCGAGCAGGTCTTCGGGCTGACGCCCGTCGGCACGCGGGTGACCATCGTCAACCAGCCCTTCCTGCTCGGCTGGGAGGGCGAGACGCTGTACGTGCAGGCCTACGACGTCATGGAGGACGACGAGCGCGACTGGTCGCAGGGGCCCAGGGCGCTGCGCAAGAAAGGCCTGCGGTCGAAGTCGGCCACCTGGAAGCGCATCGCGGCGGGCGAGGCCGCGGTCAACTGGGAGGCGGCGCAGGTGGCGGCCACGCGGCCGACCGGCCTCCCGGTCGCGGCGACCCGCGGCCGCGAGCAATCCGAGGTGCAGCTCGTCACCGCCGCGCCGCGCGTGCGTAACGCGCTGCCGGCGGGCGCCACCTGGGACGGCAGCGAGGACCAGTACGCCGGCGAGGAGCGCTTCCGCGAAGTGCTCGCGGAACGCGAGGCGGCGGGCGCCGCCCCGGGCGCCGCGCCCTGACTCCGGCTGTCATCGGCGCGTAACGCCGCGCCGCTAGGCTCGCTACCCCCAAGGCCGGCGCTTCCCGGTCGCGTCCCGCGGTGCGTGCCTTGCGCATCCTCAAGCTGTCGGACGTGTACTTCCCGCGCGTCAACGGCGTGTCGACCTCGATCCAGACGTTCCGGTCGAGCCTCGAGCGGCTCGGCCACGAGGTCTCCCTGGTCGCGCCGCAGTACGCGCCCGGCGCCCCGGTCGAGCCCGGCATCGTGCGCGTGCCCGGACGGGCCGTGCCGCGCGATCCGGAGGACCGCCTGATGCGGTTTCGCAGCCTGCTCGAGGCCGGCCGGCGGCTCGCCGCCCAGCGGCCGTTCGACGTCATCCACGTCCACACGCCGTTCCTCGCCCATTACGCCGGCACGCGGCTCGCCCGCGAGCTCGGCTTGCCGGTGGTCGAGACCTACCACACCTACTTCGAGGAGTACTTCCACCACTACCTGCCGTTCCTGCCGGCGGGGCTGCTGCGGCTCGCCGCGAGGCGCCTGACGGTGAGCCAGTGCGCGGCCCTCGACGCGCTGGTCGTGCCCTCGCGCGCGATGCTCGAGGTGCTGCGCCGCTACGGCGTCGAGGTGCCGGCCGAGGTCGTCCCGACGGGCCTCGAGCTCGAGCGGTTCCGCGGCGGCGACCGGGCGCGCTTTCGCGCCTCGCTCGGCATCGAGCCGGATCGGCCGGTGCTCGCGCACATCGGCCGGGTGGCCTTCGAGAAGAACATCGACTTCGTGCTGCGCATGTTCGCCCGTGTCCGCGCCGCGCGGCCCGAGACGCTGCTCGTGATCGCCGGCGAGGGCCCGGCCTCGGGCCACCTGCGCCGCCTCGCGCGCGAGCTCGGCGTCGGCGAGGCCGTGCGCTGGGCCGGCTACCTCGACCGCGGCGGCGCGCTGCTCGACTGCTACCGGGCCGCGGACGCGTTCGTGTTCGCATCGCGCACCGAGACCCAGGGCCTCGTGCTGCTCGAGGCGATGGCGCTCGGCGTACCGGTCGTGTCCACGGCGGTGCTCGGCACGGCGGAGGTCCTCGAGGACGCCGCCGGCGCCGTCGTCGTCGAGGAGGACGAGCAGGCATTCGCGCGCGCGGCGCTCGCCGTGCTCGGCGACCCGGCGCTCGCGGCCCGGCTCGGCGAGGGCGGCCGCGAGACGGCGGCGCGCTGGTCCGCCGACGCGCTCGCGGCCCGTCTCGCGAGGCTGTACGACACCGTTGCCGGCCGTGCCGGCGGCGACGCTCGGGCGCTTGCCGCCTGACGCGAGGGCCGGCGCGCGCTAGACTCTCGCGATGACTGCAGCATCCCAGAAGCCCGCGAGCTCCGACTGGCTCAAGGTCATGATCGAGGAGGTCGCCCGCAAGCGCGACGAGGCCGAAGCGGCGCGCCGCGAGCAGGCGCTGCGCGCGGCGGAGCGCCGCGCCGGCGCCGGCGAGGCCGCGCCGTCGCGCGGTTCGCCGCCACCGCGGCCGCCGGGCCGCGGCCGGCGCAAGACCAATCGCTGACGCCCGCGCGTCCGCACGCCGGCCTTGTGATAGGCTTGCGCGGGCACAGGGGAGCGACCGGTGGCAGAAAGACACACCGGAATAAGAGTCCACGAGGAAGTGGGCGCCGGGCAGTCCATTGCGCGTGCGCCCGTCGCCATCACCGCCTTCGTCGGCCGGGCGCTGCGCGGTCCCCTGAACCACCCCGTCACGCTCCGCGGTTACGCCGACTACCAGCGCGTGTTCGGCGGCCTCTGGCAGCCGAGCACGCTGTCCTACGCCGTCGAGCAGTTCTTCGAAAGCGGCGGCGTCACGGCCATCGTGGTGAGGGTCGCCAACGACGCGCGTCCCTGCACCCTCGAACTGCCGGCCGGGCGCGAGGTGCTGCGCCTCGTGGCCCTGCAGCCCGGGACGCGCGAGTTCCTGCGCGCGGCCGTCGACTACGACGGCATCGGCGAGAACGAGACCGACCGGTTCAACCTCGTCGTGCAGCGGGTCCGGGCGCCCGGCTCGGAGCACATCGAGGACCAGGAGATCTACCGCCGGTTGTCGGCCGACCCGGAATCGTCCCGGCACGTGGCGGCGGCGCTGGCCGCCAGCCAGCTGGTGCGCGTCGCGGGGCCGGCGCCGGCCACGCGTCCCGACATCGTGCCGGCCGCCGGCCGCGCGGGGCTCGCCGGCTACGTGCTCTCCAACCCGGACGGCGACGACGGCGGGCCCCTGACCGACTACGACGTCATAGGCTCCGCCGCCGGAGGCACCGGCCTGTTCGCGCTCGCCGCCGCCGAGTCGTTCAACTTCCTCTGCATCCCGCCGCTCGCCCGCGACGCCGACCTCGGCCCGAGCGCCCTGCTCGTGGCGCACCGCTACTGCCGCGACCGGCGCGCGCTCCTCGTCGTCGACCCGCCTTCCGCCTGGCAGACCGCGGCGGACGCCATCGCCGCGATGCGCGATTGGCCATTGGCGAGCGACAGCGCCTTCATGTACTTCCCGCGGCTGCTCGCCCACGACAGGCTGCGCGGCCGCTTCGAGTCCTTCGCGCCCTGCGGCGCGGTGGCCGGCATGCTGGCCCGCGCGGCGGACCGCGGGCAGGTCTGGTCTGCCGCGGCCAACGAGGCGACGCTTCGGCCGGGCCTGCGGCCGCTGTGCGTGGTCACCGAGACCGAGCGCGCCCGGCTCGCCGCCGCCGGCGTCAACGTGCTGCAGGCGATCCGCCCGCCGCAGGCCGAGGCGATGCCGGCGGGCACGCTCGCCGGGGCGGGCGCGACGCAGGATCTGCGGCTGCTGGGCGCGCGGCGGCTGTCGCTGTTGATCCAGGACAGCGTCGAGCGCGGCACCCGCTGGATGCTGTTCGAGCCGAACGGCCCGGCGCTCTGGCGGCGGGCCTTCGCGCAGCTGTGCGCGTTCTTCCGCGCCCTCGAGGAGGAGGGCGCGTTCGCCGAGTCGGAGGCCGTCGCCGGCGTGCGCTGGTTCGTGGTCTGCGACGAGCGCATCAACCGCGAGCTGGAGCGCGAGCGCGGCACCGTCAACGTGTTGTTCGGCTTCGTCACCGGCCGGGCCGGGCGGATGCAGGCCTACCTGCTGACCCACCGCGCCGGCGGCAGCCGCGTCAAGCCCGTGACGCCGAACCGCCTGCACGGCGGCCACGCGCAGGGCGAGATCGTGGTGGAGGACGACGAGCTGCCGACGTTGGTGGTGGGGCAGGGATGAAAAAGTGATCGGTGACCGGTGATCGGTGATCGGCCGAACCGGGCAGCGCCCTGGATCGCGGTCTCTGGCTGATCACCGGTCACTGGTCACCGGTCACTCTCCCTTCCCCCATCCCCCGCCCCCCGGCGTCTCGATCACAAGCGTGTCACCGGCTGCGGCCTCGATCGTCGCGCAGGCGGGCAGCTCCTGCTCGCGGCCGTCGCGGCGGCGCCAGAGATTGCGGCCGGTGCGGCCCGGCCCGCCGCCGGCCAGTCCGAACGGCGCGACTCGCCGGTGGTTGGACAGGATCGACGCCGTCACCGGCTCGAGGAAGCGCAGGCGGCGCACGAGGCCGTCGCCGCCGCGGTGGCGGCCCGCGCCGCCGGAGCCGCGGCGCAGCGCGAAGGACTCGAGGATCACGGGGAAGCGCGCCTCGAGCACTTCGGGATCGGTGAGGCGCGAGTTGGTCATGTGGGTCTGCACGCCGCTCGCGCCGTCGAAGCCCGGCCCGGCGCCGGCGCCGCCGGCGATCGTCTCGTAGTACTGGCGGCTCGCGTCGCCGAAGGTGAGGTTGTTCATGGTGCCCTGTGCCGCGGCGAGCACGCCGAGCGCGCCGTAGAGCGCATCCACCACGCACTGCGAAGTCTCGACGTTGCCCGCGACGACCGCCGCGGGCGGGTGCGGATTGAGCAGCGAGCCGGACGGCACGAGGATCTCGAGCGGGCGCAGGCAACCCTCGTTCAGCGGGATGTCGGCCTCGACCAGGGTGCGGAAGACATACAGAACGGCTGCGTGGCAGACGGCCAGCGGCGCGTTGAAGTTGCCCGGCGACTGCGCCGACGTGCCGGCGAAGTCGACCCGCGCCGAGCCCCGCCGCCGGTCCACCGCGACCCGCACCTCGATGGCCGCGCCGTCGTCCATCTCGTAGCGGAACCGGCCGTCGGCGAGCCGACCGATGGCCGCGCGCACCTCGCGCTCGGCATTGTCCTGCACGTGGCCCATGTAGGCGCGCACGACCTCGAGGCCGTCGGCCTCCACCAGCCGGCCGATCTCGTCCCGTCCGCGCGCGTTGGCGGCGAGCTGGGCCGCGAGGTCGGCGATGTTCTGCTCCGGGTTCCGGGCCGGCCAGCGCGCCGCGGCGAGCGCGGCGCGAACCTCGGCCTCCAGCAGCTCGCCGCCGCGCGCGAGCCGGAAGCCGTCGAACAGGACGCCCTCCTCCTCGATGCGCCGGCTCCCCGGCGGCATCGATCCCGGGGTGATGCCGCCGATGTCGGCGTGGTGCGCGCGCGTGGCCACGTAGAAGTCCGGCCGGCCGGCGCCGGCGAAGACCGGCGAGACGACCGTGATGTCCGGCAGGTGCGTCCCGCCCGCGAAGGGGTCGTTCAGCATCCACGCATCGCCGGCGGCCATCCGGCCGCCGTGCGCCGCGATCACCGCGCGCACGCTCGCGCCCATCGAGCCCAGGTGCACCGGCATGTGCGGCGCGTTCGCGACCAGCGCGCCTGCGCCGTCGAAGACCGCGCAGGAGAAGTCGAGCCGCTCGCGGATGTTCACCGAGACCGCGGTGGCCTGCAGCACGGCGCCCATCTGCTCCGCGACGTGCATGAAGCGGTGGTTGAACAGCTCCAGCG
>CAYORU010000032.1:0-41787 GCA_964406445.1 uncultured Steroidobacteraceae bacterium | reverse complement strand
CAGCGCGGCCGCGGCGGCCGCGAGCCATGCGCCGGTGCGCCGCCGCCGGCTCGCCCGCGCGCGCGCCTCGAACTCGGCTGCCGCCGCCGCGAGCACGCGCTCGTAGGTCCCGGCCGGCGGCGCGGCGCGCGCGCCGGCCGCGCGGATCAGCGCGGCCACCGGGTCCTGCCTGCCTTCGGTGTCTCTTGTGCCTGTCATGGTCCTGGCCGTTGCCTCATTCGTAGCGCGGGGGCTCGAAAGCCTCGGCGGTCCCCGCGATCTCGGTGATGGCCGTGCGGAACGCGTCCCTCGCCCGCTGCAGCAGCGATTCCGCGGCCTTGTCGCTGATCGCGAGACGGCCGGCGATCGCCTTCACCGCGAGTCCGTCCGCGTAGCGCCACTCCAGCACCTCGCCATAGCGGTCGGGCAGCGCGTCGATGGTCGCCTGCACCAGGCGCTGCACGTCGGCGCGCCAGGCCGCGGTCTCGGGCTCCTCGCCGGCGGGTCCCGCCAGCGTTTCGAGCACCGCGCGCACCTCGGGGCGGTCTTCGAGCGGAACGAGGCGACCCGCCTCGCGGCCTGCCCGCCGGTAGTGGTCGGCGAGCTCGTTGCGGCACACCTGGCAGAACCAGGTGTACAGCGCGGCCTCGCCACGGTAGTCCTCGAGGTGCCGGATCGCCTTGCAGAAGGTCCGCTGAACGGTCTCGGCCGCGGCGTCGTGGTCACCGTCGAGACGCGCCAGGGCGAAGCGGTAGAGCCTCGGAAAGAAGCTGTCGAACAGCTCCTGGAACGCCGCCCGGTCCCCCCTGGCGATCCTGCGCGCCCGCGCGAGGTCCAGATGCGCGCTGCCGGTCACGGTGCTGTTTCGCCCTGCATGTCCTGTTGGACGTCCTGCCGCGCCGGATCCTTCGCGCGACGATCCCGCGAAGGATTCGCGCGGCCCGGGCGTCCAAAGCTAGGAGGGGAACACGCCCGAGGCAAGGAGATCGACATGACAGCGAAGCACATGACTTTCGGCGCGGCGGCCTGCGCGCAGCTCTTGGCCTGCGGCGCCGCCGCGACGCTCGCCGGAGCGGCATTCGCCGACGGAGGCGATCATCGCCCCGGCCCAGGCGCCTGCTCCAGGACCTCGGTCGCCGCCAGGGCCGCCTGCGGCAACGAGGCCGCCGACGACTTCTGGATCGGATTCGGCAAGTGCCTCAACGTGGCCGCGCGCGACGAGCGCGGCGAGTGCCGGGCGGAGCTGCGCGAGGGGTGGCGCGAAACCCGCCAGCTGTGCGGCGAGCAGTTCGCGGCCCGCGAGGAGGTCTGTGACGCGCTCGGCCAGGCGCCCTACGATCCGCCGATCGACCCTGCCGACTTCGTCGATCCGCTCGAGGTCGGCGGCAGCATCGCGGCGAACCACTTCCTGCCGCTGGTTCCCGGCACGCGCTACGTGTACGAGAACGAGGAAGCCGGCGAGCGGGTCACGGTCTCGGTGACGTTCGAGACCATCGAAGTCGACGGCGTGGATTGCATCGTCGTGCACGACGTCGTGACCGAGCTCGATTCGGGCGAGCTGATCGAGGATACCGACGATTACATGGCCCAGGACATCCACGGCAACGTCTGGTATTTCGGCGAGATCGCGCGCAACTACGAGGACGGCCGGCTCGTCGACCTCGAGGGCTCGTGGCGCGCGGGCGAGGACGGCGCCAGTGCCGGCATCCTCATGAGGGCCGCCCCGGCGGCGGGCGACGTCTACCGCCAGGAGTTCCTGCTGGGCGAGGCCGAGGATATCGCGCGGGTCGCGAGCCTCTCGGCCTCGGCCGAGTCGCCTTACGCGTCCTGCGCCGGCACCTGCCTGAAGACCGACGAGTTCACGCCGATCGAGCCCGACGGCTTCGAGAACAAGTTCTACAAGCCAGGGCTGGGCAAGATCCTCACGGTCGATCCGGAATCAGGCGAGCGCGAGGAGCTCGTGGACATCGAGGTGTTCCTGCCCTAGGCGTCGTCGCGAAGCGAGCTCGCGCGCCGCACGGCGCCGGTGCCGAAGCGGTCGCGGATCCGGTCGAGCGTGGCGTCGAGGGCGCTCGACGCCACGCTCTGCGGCGTGGCGAACAGGTCGAGCTGCTCGGCGGCGGCGAGATGGCCGACGCCGACCCCGAGCAGCCGCACCGCGACGCGCGGATGCTCGGCGAACCACTGGTCGAGCAGCGCGGCGGCGACCTCCGCGATCAGGCGCGTCTCCTGGGTCGCGGGGCTGAAGCTGCGCTGCCGCGTGAAGGTCGTGAAGTCGCGCTGGCGCACCTTGATCACAACGAGGCCCGCGACGAGGCGCCTCGCGCGCAGCCGCCCGGCGGTCCGGTCGGCCAGCCGCGCGAGGTGCGCCTGCAGCGCCGCGTGATCCGTCAGGTCGGCATCGAAGGTCTCCTCGCTGCTCACCTGCTGCTCTGCGACGTCGGCCAGCACCGGCCGGTCGTCGATGCCGGCGGCCCGCTCGCGCATCCGGCGCGTGTCGCGGCCGAACAGCGGCCAGAGCACCGAATCCGGCGCGTCGCGCAGCTGGCCGAGCGTGAAGATCCCCTGTTGCTCGAGCCGGGCCGCGGTCTTGCCGCCGATGCCGTGCAGGCGGCCCACCGGCAGCGGGTCGAGCACCGCGCGCGCCTCCGCCGCGCGGATGACGGTGAGGCCGTCGGGCTTGTTCATCTCCGAGGCGAGCTTGGCGAGCAGCTTGTTCGGGGCCACGCCGACCGAGGCCGAAAGCCCCGTGCGCTCGCGGATGCGCCGCTTGATCTCGCGGGCCATGGCCTCGGGCGCGCCGAACAGCGCGCGGCTGTGGGTGACGTCGAGAAACGCCTCGTCGAGCGACAGCCCCTGAATGACGTCCGTGAACCCGCCGAAGACCTCGAACACCTGCAGCGACACTTCCTTGTAGCGGGCCATGCGCGGCCGGACGCAGACGGCGTGCGGGCAGCGCCGCAGGGCCTCGCGCATCGGCATGGCCGAGTGGATCCCGAAGCGGCGCGCCTCGTAGCTCGCGGCCGCGACCACGCCGCGGCCGCTGGTGCCGCCCACGACGAGCGGCTTGCCCGCGAGCGAGGGGTCGTCGCGCGCCTCCACCGACGCGTAGAACGCGTCCATGTCCACGTGCAGGATCGCGCGGTCGCTCAAGGCGGCGTCCAGCCGGGACTGGGCCTCGTCACAAGGAGAGCCCCGAGTAGATCACGCCGGCGATCATCGTGATGCCGAGCAGCGTCACGTAGATGCTGCCGATCGTGACGAACTTGGCGAGCGTGCGCCGCCGGCTCTCGCCGTAGACGACGCGCATCGCGCGGAACACGTAGTACGGCACCCAGGCGACGAGCAGCGAGCTCACCAGCTCGAACAGCCCGGCGCCCGGCAGGCCGGGACGGCCGAGCAGCCCGACGAGGCTGCTGGCGAGCAGCGCGAGGAAGGTCAGCGAGTGGGTGTGGAAGTAGAGCACGAGGTGCTCGACGTAGCGCCGCCGCGGCCGCCAGTAGAACAGGAGCGATACCGCCGCCATCACCGGCAGGAAGGCGAACATCAGCTTCGGCGCGGTGCGGAAGAACACCTGGCCGAGGCGCTTGCCGCGGTCCGCCGCGATCTTCCGGCAGGCCTCGCCCAGCCGCGCGTCGAGCGCGGGCAGCCCGGTGTCGACGGCGCAATTCGCCGGCGTCTCGACAGCCACCATGCCGCGGACCGCCTCCGGCGAGGTGCCCTCGACGGCCGGGCCGGCCGGCTTCTCCGGCTGCTTTCCGCCGACGACGATCGGAGCCTCGACGCTGCCCGGCCGGTCCGCCACCTGCACCAGCCCGTCGTTCGGTAGCAGCGAGGAGATTGCGAAGAAAGCGACGCTCACGACGAGGTAGAGGCGGAATGGCGGCAGGTAGCGCTGCCGCCGGCCGCGGATGTACTCGTTGGTCAGCTCGCCCGGCCGAAAGAGCAGCGAGCGCAACGTTCGCCAGACACGACCGTCGAGGTGCAGCACCGAGTGCACGATGTCGTGGCCGACCTCGGTCAGCGCGGGAACGTGGGTGTCCGCCCGCTGGCCGCACTGGGCGCAGAAGGGTCCGTCGAGCGGCACCTCGCAGTTCTGGCAGCTGGGCGCAGGCGGAGGCGGCGTCACGACCGCTGGCGAGGGCTCGGGCTGCGCAGCCTCTGCCGGCGCTGCGGCGGCGGGTTCAATCGGCATCGACCGGGGTCCTGACGGCGACGGCCCCAGTCTAGCTCAGCGACGGTGAGGGGGCCCTTCACGCCCCGCGGACGCGGGACAGGCGGCGCAGCCGCAGTCGGCGGACTGCGCGCCGCGTCCGGGCACGCGCCGGGCGAGCGAGGCCACGGGTCCGGGCATCCGCCCAAGGGCGGCGCGCACCCGCGCGCCGAGCCGCCTGCGCAGGCCGGCCGGCAGCACCGCCCACGCGGCGTAGCCTGCGCTCGCGGTGACGATCGGGGCGACGACGAGCTGCTGCCACATGCTCAGCCTCCCAGCGCGAGCGCCGCGCGGTAGGTGACGAAGGCGGCGAGATAGGCGAGGCCGAACAGGTACGCGGCCATGGCCAGCGGATAGCGCCAGCTCGCGGTCTCACGCTTCACGACCGCGAGCGTCGCGAGGCACTGCGGCGCGAACACGTACCACGCGAGCAGCGCGAGCGCCGTGGCGAGGCTCCAGCTGCTCGCGATGATCGGCGCGAGCGCGCCGGCGGTCGCGTCGTCGGCCGAGGATAGGGAGTAGACCGTGCCCAGCGCGCCGACGGCGACCTCGCGCGCGGCGAGTCCCGGGACCAGGGCGATCGAGATCTGCCAGTTGAAGCCGACCGGCGCGAGCAGGACCTCGAGGCCGCGGCCGATCAGCCCGGCGAAGCTGTAGTAGATCGGCGGCATGTCGGCGCCCGGCGGCGGCGCCGGGTAACTCGACAGGAACCACAGCACCACCATCAGCGCGAGGATGATGGTGCCGACGCGGCGCAGGAAGATGCGCGCGCGTTCCCACAGGCCGATGGCGAGGTTGCGCGGGCTCGGCCAGTGGTACTCGGGCAGCTCGAGCAGCAGCGGGTGGTAGCTCGCCTTGAGCGTGGTGCGCTTCAGCACCGCGGCGACCGCGAGGGCGGACAGCACCCCCGCGGCGTACAGGCTGAACAGGACGAGACCCTGCAGGTTGAACGGCCCGACCGCCTGCACCGGGATGAACGCGCTGATCAACAGCGCGTAAACCGGCAGTCGCGCCGAGCAGGTCATGAGCGGCGCGATCAGGATGGTCGCCATGCGGTCGCGGACGTTCGGGATCGTGCGGGTCGCCATGATCCCCGGCACCGCGCAGGCGAAGCTCGACAGCAGCGGGATGAAGGCGCGTCCGGACAGCCCGACGCTCCCCATCAGCCGGTCCAGGAGGTACGCGGCGCGCGGCAGGTAGCCGCTCTCCTCGAGCGCGAGGATGAACAGGAACAGGATCAGGATCTGCGGCAGGAAGACCAGCACGCTGCCGGCGCCGGCGATGACGCCGTCCACCAGCAGGCTTTGCAGCGGGCCGTCGGGGAGCGTGGCCACCAGCCACGCCGCACAGCGCGAGACGCCCGCGTCGATGAGGTCCATGGGCACGGCGGCCCAGCTGAAGACGGCCTGGAAGACGGCGAAGAGCAGTGCGGCGAGCACGGCGATGCCAGCCACGGGGTGCAGGACGAGCGCGTCCAGCCGGTCGAGGGCGCGCTGCCGCGCCGGCTCGTGATAGCCGGTCAGCGCGAGGATGCGGCGCGCCTCGCGCTGCGTATCCACGACCTGGTTCGGGCTCGGGTCGCTG
This sequence comes from uncultured Steroidobacteraceae bacterium, assembly GCA_964406445.1. GTDB lineage: Bacteria > Pseudomonadota > Gammaproteobacteria > Steroidobacterales > Steroidobacteraceae > SG8-30. The sequence goes on along the minus strand of CAYORU010000032.1, from coordinate 36,011 downwards.
TAGTCGAGCCGGGCGCGCGCCGGCGGCGGGGCCTGGCGGTCGAGGGCCTCGATGAGCGCCTGCGCGCCGCCGGCCGCGACCGCGACCGTCTCGACGACCGGCAGGCCGAGTTCGCGGGCCAGCGCCTCGCGGTCGACGCGATAGCCCCGGTTGCGCGCGACGTCGCTCATGTTGAGCGCGACCACGAGCGGCAGGCCGAGCGCCCGCAGCTCGAGCACGAGGCGCAGGTTGAGCCGCAGGTTGGTCGCGTCGACGACGCAGACGATCACCTCGGGCGGCGCCTCGCCGGCGAGGCGGCCGAGGACCGCGTCGCGCGTGATCGCCTCGTCGAGCGAGGTCGGGGTCAGGCTGTAGGCGCCGGGCAGGTCCAGCAGCCGGTAGCGCCGGCCGCTTTCGCCGGTGAAGCGCCCTTCCTTGCGCTCCACCGTCACGCCCGCGTAGTTCGCGACCTTCTGGTGGCTTCCGGTCAGGCGGTTGAACAGCGCCGTCTTGCCCGAGTTCGGGACGCCGACCAGGGCGAGCCGCAGCTCCGCGGTGGCCGCGTGCGCGTTCATTCCCGCGGCTGCCCCGCGCGGGCGACGAGCACGGCCGCGGCCTCGCGGCGGCGCAGCGCGAACAGGCTGCGGCCGAGGCGGATCGCCATTGGGTCCGCGCCGGGCCAGATGCTGCCTACGACCTGCACCGGCTCGCCGGGGATGAAGCCGAGTTCCAGCAGGCGCTGGGCGAGCGTCGAGTGCACTTCGTCGCCGAGGCTCTCCGAGCCGTCTCGCAACCGCAGCACTTGCGCGCACTCGCCGACCGCGAGGTCGGCGAGTGCGAGTTCGGGCTCAGGGCTGGGCGGGTGGGCGGGGTGGTCCATGGCGGCGGCTCGACGGCGCCATGATAACCCTAACGCGAACGATTATCGTTAGCGCTCACCGCAAGAAACGAGGGTCATCCCTGATTTCCTTGCCGAAATCAGGGATGTGCCGGCTGTTCAGGCGACCTGGGCCGGCCGGCCGGGGGCTTCCTCGACGACCTCGGCGGCCGCGGCGAGCTCGGCGGGCTCGAAGTCGTCGACGTGCACGATCTCCATGACCTTGCGGTCGTACTCGCGCAGCTGAGCGGCCTCGGCCTCGGTGATGATTCCGACCGCGAGCGCCTCGCGGATCTGGCCCGGCAGGTCGAGCGCCGTGACACGCCCGGTCTTCACGCCCTCGACGCGGATGCGCTTCTCGAGCGGCTCGGCGGCGATCGCCAGCACCATCGCCTCCTGGACGAGGCCGAGGTGGTTGGTCGGCTCGAGCGTCTTGTACACGCCGCCGCAGAGCCGGTCGCGCGATTCCGACGGGCTCATCACCAGCTCGGTCACCCTGCGACCCAGCCGGTCGCTCGGCGCCGAGTAGGTGAGTCCGCGCGGGAAGATGAACAGCCGCATGAAGGCCGCCAGCCAGCGCACCGGGAAGTTCCTCAGGAAGCTGTGCAGCTGCTCCTGCGCCTTGTAGAGCAGGGTCCGGCAGGCGTACTCGACGAAGGGCAGGTCCGCGGCAGGCCGGCCCTGGTTCTCGTAGTGCTTGAGCACCATCGAGGCGAGATACATGCAGGACAGCACGTCGCCGAGCCTGGCGGACAGGTTCTCCTTCTTCTTGAGGTAGCCGCCGAGCGAGAGCATGGCCACGTCGGAAGCGAAGGCGAAGGAGGCGCTGAAGCGGTCGATGTGCTCGAAGTAACGCGCGGTCGGGCCGTCGACCGGCGCCCGGGCGATGCGCGAGAGCGTCAGGGACTGGATCAGCGAGCGCACCGCGTTCGAGATCGTGAAGCCGATGTGCCCCATCAGCGCCGCGTCGAAGGCCGCCACGCCGCGCGCGTGGTCAGGATCGCGGGCCGCCTCCATTTCCTTCAGCACCCACGGGTGGCAGCGCACCGCGCCCTGCCCGAAGATGATCAGGCTGCGGGTGAGGATGTTCGCGCCCTCGACCGTGATCCCGATCGGCACCATCTGGTAGCCGCGGCCGAGGTAGTTCTTCGGGCCGAGGCAGATGCCCTTGCCGCCCTGCACGTCCATGGCGTCGTTGGCGACCACGCGGCCGAGCTCGGTGACGTGGTACTTGAGGATGCCCGATGGCACGGAGGGCTTCTCGCCGCCGTCGATCGCGCCGCTCGTCACCGAGCGGCCCGCATCCATGATGTAGGTGAAGCCGGCCATCCGCGCGATGACCGACTCGACGCCCTCGAACTTGCCGATGGGCATGTTGAACTGCCGGCGGATCCGCGCGTAGGCGCCGGTGGAGTACACCGCGCCCTTGGCGCCGCCGGTGGCGTTCGAGGGCAGCGAGATGCAGCGGCCGACGGAGAGCTGCTCGACCAGCATGCGCCAGCCCTGGCCGGCCATCTTCGGCCCGCCGATGATGGCATCGAGCGGCACGAACACGTCCTTGCCGGCGACCGGGCCGTTCTGGAACGGCACGTTGAGCGGGAAGTGCCTGCGTCCGATCGTGACGCCGGGCGTGTTGCGCGGGATCAGCGCGCAGGTGATGCCGAGGTCGGCCTTGCCGCCGAGCAGCTTGTCCGGGTCGAACATGCGGAAGGCGAGGCCGATGACGGTCGCCACCGGCGCGAGCGTGATGTAGCGCTTCGCGAAGTTGAGCCTGAGACCCAGCACCTCGCGGCCCTGGTACATCCCCTTGCAGACGACGCCCGTGTCGGGGATCGAGGCAGCGTCCGAGCCGGCGCGCGGCGCGGTCAGGCCGAAGCAGGGCACTTCCTCGCCGCGCGCGAGCCGCGGCAGGTACCAGTTCTTCTGCTCCTCGGTGCCGTAATGCAGCAGGAGCTCGGCCGGGCCGAGCGAGTTCGGCACCGCCACGGTCGCGGCCGCCGTGCTGCTGCGGCTCGAGATCTTGGTGAGCACGCAGGAATGCGCGTAGGCCGAGAAACCGAGCCCGCCGTACTTCTTCGGGATGATCATCGCGAAGAAGCCCTTCCGCTTGAGGAAGTCCCAGACCTCGGGGGCGAGGTCCGCGCGGCGGTGGGTCGTGTCCCACTCGTCGATCATGCGGCACAGCTCGTCGCAAGGCCCGTCGAGGAAGGCCTTCTCCTCCGCGGACAGCTTCGGCGGCGCGGCATCGAGCAGCTTCTTCCAGTCGGGGCTGCCGGTGAACAGCTCGCCGTCCCACCACACGGTGCCGGCCTCGAGCGCCTCGCGCTCCGTCGACGACATCGGCGGGAGCAGCCGCTTGTAGGTGACCAGGAACGGCCGGGTCAGGAAGCGCTGCCGCAGCGGCCTGACGTTGAGCAGCGCGATGGGCGCGAAGGCGAGCCACAGCGCCGTCTTCCACCACAGCGGGCCGGCGCCCAGCGCCGCATAGGCGGCGAGCAGCACGGCCAGCGTCGCCGTCGCCACGCGAAGACTCTGGCGCGAGTACGCGAGCCAGAGGACGGCGGCCACGAAGGCGAGGATCCAGAGCATCGAGACCATCACGGCACTCCTTGCGGCGCCGTTGCGGCGCCCTTCGGCATCTACCCGCAGGATGCGAGCCGGGATTAGGGTGTACACCCTAACAGCGTGGCCTGGCATCCGCGCAGCGCTTGTGCGCCGCAAAAACTCTCGCTCAGGCGGCCCGCGGCGGTCCGACGATCACTGCGCGGTTGCGACCCTGCGCCTTCGCCTCGTACAGCGCCTCGTCGGCGCGGCGCAGCGCATCGTCGCTCGTCAGGCCACGGCAGTTCACGCAGGCGAATCCGCCGAGGCTCAGCGTCAGGTCGATGGTCCCGCTGCGCGTGCGCATGGCGATCGCCTCGGTGCGGGTGCGGATGCGCTCCACCAGCCTGCCGAACTCCTCGGGAGAGATGTCCGGCAGCACCAGCAGGAACTCGTCGCCGCCGAGCCGGCAGGCGATGTCCTCGACGCGGATGCAGTCGACGAGCAGGCCTGCAACCTTGCGCAGCACGGTGTCGCCGGTCGCGTGGCCGTAGCCGTCGTTGATCTCCTTGAAGCGGTCGATGTCGAGCAGGCAGATCCCGAGGCCGGCCCCGCGGTGCGCATCCGACATGGCGCGGTCCAGGAGCTCGAGCCCGCCCCTGCGGTTCCACAGCCGGGTCAGCTCGTCGATCATCGCCTGCCGGCGGCTGGCGTCGAGCTTGTTGAGCAGCTCCTGCTGCGCCGAGCCCAGCTCCGAGACGAACAGCTCGCGCTGGGCGAGCTCGCCGAGGTCGGCCAGCACCTCGTGGATGCGGCTCGTCGGCGCGTGCGGCTCGATGTCGTAGCCGGCGAGCGCGCCGATCGGCTTGTCGAAGCGGTCGCGCAGCGGGTGGATGGCGCAGAAGCGGAAGTTGGGCGAGTCGAGCACCAGCGGGTGGTCGCGGCAGCGGGGATCCGTCGTGGTGTCGCCGACCACCACCTGCCCGTCACCCTCGAGCAGCTGCGCCGCGAGGCTGCGCGAGCGCGGCAACTCGCCGGCGTACCAGCCGGTGACGGCCTTGAACCACTCCCGTTCGCGGTCGATGAAGCTGATCGCGGCCGCGCGCACGCGCAGCGCCTCGCGCGCCACGCGCACGAGGCGGTTGAACCGCGCCTCGAGCGGCGTGTTCACGAGATCCTGCATCTGCAGCTCGGAGAGCTGCAGGGTCTCCGTGCGCAGGAAACGGTAGGTCGTCATGCCCCGTCCGGACTCTTGGAACGAACGGCAGCATCGTTATGTCAGTCCGGCCCGGCGCCTCGAACGCCGGTCACACTTCCGCCGCGGCGCGTCGCCGCGGCCCGGGGAAGTGGGAACGGCGTCACGGCGGCCAGGCCGCCGCCCGCCTCAGAGCAGGTCCTTGACCCCGTCGCGCTCCTCGAGCAGCTCGCGGTGCGTCGCGTCCATGCGGCCGCGGCTGAACTCGTCGACCGGCAGGCCCTGGACGATGCTGTAGCGGCCGCCCTTGCAGGTCACGGGATAGGAATACATCACGCCCTCCGCGATGCCGTAGCTGCCGTCGGAGGGAATCGCCATGCTGACCCAGTCGCCTTCCGCGGTGCCGAGCATCCAGTCGTGGATGTGGTCGATCGCGGCCGAGGCGGCCGAGGCGGCCGAGGACGCGCCGCGCGCCTTGATGATCGCGGCGCCGCGCTGCTGCACCGTCGGGATGAACTGCTCGCGATACCACGCGTCGTCCACCAGCGATCTCGCGGCCTTGCCGGACACCGTGCAGTGCGAGATGTCCGGATACTGCGTCGCGCTGTGGTTGCCCCAGACCACCATGCGCCGGATGTCGTTGACGTGCGTGCCGGTCTTCTCGGCGAGCTGGGACTTCGCGCGGTTGTGATCGAGGCGCATCATCGCCGTGAAGTTGCCGCGGGGCAGGTCGGGCGCGTTGCTCGCCGCGATCAGCGCGTTGGTGTTGGCGGGATTGCCGACCACCAGCACCCGCACGTCGCGGCTCGCCACCTCGTTCAACGCCTTGCCCTGCGCCGAGAAGATCTGCGCGTTCGCGAGCAGCAGGTCCTTGCGCTCCATGCCCGGACCGCGCGGCCGCGCGCCCACGAGCAGCGCCGCGCCGCAGTCGCGGAAGGCGGTGCGCGCGTCGTCGGTCGCCGTGACGCGGTTGAGCGTGGGGAAGGCGCAGTCGGCGAGTTCCATCACCACGCCGTTCAGCGCCCCGAGCGCAGGCGTGATCTCGAGGAGGTTCAGGTTGACCGGCTGGTCGGCCCCGAGCATCTGGCCGGAGGCGACGCGGAAGGCGAGCGCATAGCCGATCTGGCCGGCCGCGCCGGTGATCGTGACGGTGACAGGCTTCTTCATGACGTGCGTTCTCTTTATCAAGGGGTGACGAGGCGGCGGAATTCTAGCAACTGGGCCGCCGGGTGCCGTCCGTGGGGTGGGACGCTGGCCCTTCTGCGCGGCTGGCGCGCTCTGCTGCCTCCGCCGAGAGTCCCAGGACTCTGGGCCACCCGGCCGGGATCATTCGTAACCCTTTGTTTCATATGGAGTCCCCCGCCGGATCCAGGGCAAGGGCGAAAAAGGGCTTGCATTCCGATTGGTGTTATAGTTCACTACAACACCAGAGGAGCACATCACTACTTCAGACCGATGTGCAGGGACACCAGAGAGCGCAAGGCAAGGAGACAGTCATGTTCACGATGATCAACGAAAACACCCGCCGGATGGTCAGTGCGTTTGCCGCGGTCGCCGTCGTGGGCTTCGGCGCCCTCACGCTCGACCAGGGCCATCTCGCCGCCGCCCCGAAGGGCGTGGTCGAGGTCGGGGAGCTGCAGCCGGTCGCCCTCGCGCAGGCGCCTCTGGCCGAGCTTCCGGAGCTGGTCGTCACGGCCAGCCGGCTGCAGAAGCAGCGGGCCATGTTCGCGGGCGAGCTGCCGCGGCTGTCGGAGATCGTGGTCGTCGGCCAGCGCGATGTCGCCGTCGCGGCCGCGGACGCCGCCGCCGAAGCCGGCTCGCGCAGCTGAGGCACCGCGGGCGCGGGCGGCCACAGCGCCGCCCGGGTCCGCCGCAGCTGATCTGCTAGTCTAGTGGTGTAGTAGGCCAACTCACGTGGCGCCCCTCATGGACACCGAAACCTGGGACGACAGCCAGCCCATCTACCGCCAGTTGCGGGACCGGGTGGTGGCGATGATCCTCGAGGGCGCGCTCAACGAGGGCGATCCACTGCCCTCGGTGCGCAGCGTCGCCGCCGACTACCGCCTCAATCCGCTGACGGTTCTCAAGGGCTACCAGCAGCTCGTCGACGAGCAGCTGGTCGAGAAGCGCCGCGGCCGCGGCATGTTCGTGAGCGACGGAGCGCGGCGCGCGCTGCTGAAGGGCGAGCGGCAGAAATTCCTCGACGAGGAGTGGCCGAAGGTGGCCGCGACCATCCAGCGCCTCGGCCTCGACGCAGCCGAATTGCTGGCGGCCGCCGCCGAGTCCCCGGCGCAGCCGACGACTCTCGCGCCCGGGCGCGCGGGCGGACCAGACCAGGAGAACAAGGGTGACTAACCTCATCGAGGCCCGCGGCCTCGCCAAGCGCTTCGGCCCCACGCGCGCGCTCGACGGTGTGAGCTTCGCCGTGCCCGAAGGACGGATCGTCGGCCTGATCGGCCCGAACGGCGCAGGCAAGACGACGGCGCTCAAGGCCATCCTCGGGCTGACCCGCTTCGAGGGCCAGCTCTCCGTCCTCGGCCAGGACCCGTACCTGCACCGCCACCGGGTGATGCAGGACGTCTGCTTCATCGCCGACGTCGCGGTGCTGCCACGCTGGCTGCGCGTCCGGAACCTGATCGACTTCATGGCGGCGACGCACCCGCGCTTCCGTCGCGAGGTCTGCGAGCAGTTCCTCGCCCGCACCGACATCCGCCGCGACAGCCGCGTGCGCCAGCTCTCCAAGGGCATGATCACGCAGCTGCACCTGTCGGTCGTGATGGCGGTCGACGCGAAGCTGCTGGTGCTCGACGAGCCGACCCTCGGCCTCGACCTGCTGATGCGCAAGCAGTTCTACGACACGCTGCTCTCCGAGTACTTCGACGGCGAGCGCACGATCGTCGTGACCACCCACCAGGTCGAGGAAGTGCAGCACATCCTCACCGACCTGCTGTTCATCGACCGCGGCCGCATCGTCCTCGACTCCACGATGGACGACCTTCAGGAGCGCTACGTCGAGGTCGCGGTACGCCCCGACGCCCTGGACGCCGCGCGGACGCTCGGGCCGATCTCCGAGCGGCAGGGCCTCGGGCGCACGCAGATGCTGTTTCGCGACGTTCCGCGCGAGCAGCTGGCGCGCCTCGGCGACACGGGCGTGCCCTCCGTCGCCGACCTGTTCGTCGCCGTGATCCAGGGAGCCCGCTCATGAGCCGTTTCATCTGGCTGCTCCGCCGCGAACTCTGGGAGCACCGCGCGATCTGGATCGCGCCGGCCGTGGTGCTCGCCCTGCTCGCCGTGATCGCGGCGACCGGCAACCTGAACTTCGCCGACATCGACGTCGACACGGCGCAGGAGGTCTCGGAACTCCCCGCGGAGAAGCGCGAGAAGCTCCGCCTCGAGATCGAGAAGCAGTTCGGCGACGAAGCCGACGCAGCGATGGAGCGCGTGGAAGCGGGCCAGAGCGGCACCCTTCTGGCGCTGCTGCCGCAGGAGAAGCGGGTCGCGCTGGTGGCGGTCGTCTACTCCACGCTCGCCGTGCTCATGGTCGTGGTGCTCGGCTTCATCGCCTTCTTCTACGCGCTCGACGCGCTTTACTCGGACCGGCGCGACCGCAGCGTGCTGTTCTGGAAGTCGCTGCCGCTCTCCGACACCGAGACGGTGCTGTCCAAGCTCGTGGTGGCGGCGATCGTGATCCCGCTGGTCGCCTTCGCCGCGAGTCTCGCCGCGCAGCTCGTGGTCGCCATCGGCGGCTCGGTCAAGCTCGCGCTGGCCGGCCTGCCCGGCGGAATGATGTGGGACCCGCGGGCGCTGCTCGCCGGCGCGTCCTCCGCGCTGCTCATCTGCGTGGTGTCCGTCCTCTGGTACTCGCCGCTCGTCGCCTACCTGCTGCTGGCCTCGGCCTGGGCGCCGCGGGCGCCCTTCCTGTGGGCCGTGCTGCCGCCGGTCGCCGGCGTGGTGCTGGAGCGCATCGCGACCGGCACCGACTACATCGGCGACTTCGTCGTCTGGCGGCTGTTCGGCCCGCTGAAGGCGCTGGCCGGTGACGACAGCGACGTCGCGGGCGTCATCGTCGACAGCGGCGACCTGCCGGGCACCGCCGCGACCATGGCAGAGCGTCTCGCCGGGTTCCTGGTCTCGCCAGGAACCTTCGCGGGGCTCGCCGTCGGCGCTGCGCTGGTCGTCGCGGCCATCTCGCTGCGCCGCTACCGGGACGAGAACAGCTGAGCCGCGCCCGGCACGGGAGGAACCCCATGAACGCACCACGCCTGCATCTTGCCGCCGCGCTCTGCGCCGCCGCGTTGCTCGCCCCGCCGGCCGCGGCGGGCACGGCCACCGTCACCCGCGCCTGGCAGTTCAAGCCGGCCGACGCCGCCGGCCTGCGCGTGGACAACCTCATCGGCAGCGTGTCGCTCACGCCCGCTGCGGAGGGCGGGTTCCACGTGACCGCGACCATCAACACGGATGCGGAAGACGCCGCCGCGGCGGAAGCGCTCGCCGCCGCCGTCGAGTTCCGCAGCCAGGATGCGGGCGCGAAATCCGGCTTCCAGGTGCTGCTGCCGGCCGGGCGCTTCCCGCTCATCCACGATCCGGGTGCGCCGCGGGGCCTCGTTTTCGGGCGCAGCTACGTGAACTACCTCGGCGAGCGGCGCGAGATCAGCCCGAACCCGCGCAAGGCGGCCCGTGTGCGCGTCGACCTCACGATCCGGGTGCCGGCCGGCGCATCGCTCGCCGTCGACAACCGTCTCGGCGCGATCGAGTCGCGCGGCGTGGCGGCGACGCTCAGGCTCGAGACCGGCCGGGGCTCGATCGCGGCCCGCGACGGGCGCGGTACGCTTGGCGCCGACACCGGGAGCGGCGCGATCGCGGTCGCGAACCAGTCGGGCGACCTGGACGCAAACACCGGCAGCGGCGAGATCAGCATCGTCGACTGCGCGTGCCGGATTGGCGCGAAAACCGGGGCCGGACGCGTTCGCATCCTGCGCGGCCGCGGCTCGGTGTCCGCCGGCACCGGCAGCGGCGAGATCGAGCTGCGCGACTTCGCGGGCCCGATCCGCGCCGACACCGGCTCCGGCGACATCGTGCTCAGCGGCGTGTCCGCGGCCGAGGCGATCGAGGCCGACACCGGCTCCGGCGACGTGCGCATCGCCGGCGACCTGTCCGGCCTCGAGCGCCTCGACATCGACACCGGCTCCGGCGACGTCGAACTTCGCGGCGCAGGCTGGCCGGACATGCGGATATCGATCGGCACGGGCAGCGGAAGCATCGAGGCCGAGGTGCCGGACGCCGAGCTCGTCCGGTCGCGCCGCAACTCGGCCGAGCTGACCCTCGGCGACGGCCGCCACCGCGGCCGCATCAGCACCGGCTCGGGCGACATCTCGCTGACCGCCGGCGCGCCGGCCTCCGCAAGCTGAGGACGCGGGGTCAGCCGAGCCGCGCGCCGGCCACCACCGCGTCCGCCGCCGCTCGCGCCTTGCGGCGGGCTTCCTCCAGGGTCGCGCCGAGCGCGAGCGTCACGCCCATGCGGCGCCTGCCGCGGACCTCCGGCTTGCCGAACAGGCGCAGCGCGGTGTCCGGCTCCGCCAGCGCGGCCTCGATGCCGTGGAAGGCGACCTGCGACGACTCTCCCTCGAGCAGGACGGCGCAGGAGGCGGCCGGGCCGACGCAGCGGATCGCGGGCACGGGCAAGCCCAGGATCGCGCGCAGGTGCAGCGCGAACTCGCTCAGGTCCTGCGAGATCAGCGTCACGAGCCCGGTGTCGTGGGGCCGCGGGCTGACCTCGCTGAAGAACACCTCGTCGCCGCGGATGAACAGCTCGACGCCGAACAGTCCGGTTCCCCCGAGCTCGGTGGTCACCGCCGCGGCGATGCGCTGCGACTCGGCGAGGGCGGCCGCGCTCATCGGCTGCGGCTGCCAGGACTCGCGGTAGTCACCGTCCACCTGCAGGTGGCCGATGGGCTCGCAGAACGCGGTGCCGCCGGCGTGGCGCACGGTGAGCAGCGTGATCTCGTAGTCGAAGGCGACGAAGCCCTCGACGATGACCCGTCCCGCGCCGGCGCGGCCGCCGGACTGCGCGTAGGCCCAGGCCGCGGCGACGTCCGCCTCGGCGCGCACGACGCTCTGGCCCTTGCCGGAGGAACTCATCACCGGCTTCACGACGCAAGGCAGGCCGAGCGCGCGCACCGCCGCGCGGTAGCCGGCCTCGTCGTCGGCGAAGCGATAGGGCGAGGTCGGCAGGCCGAGCTGCTCGGCGGCGAGGCGGCGGATGCCCTCGCGGTCCATCGTCAGGCGCGCGGCACGCGCGGTCGGCACCACGCGCTGGCCTTCCGCCTCGAGCCTCACCAGCTCGGCGGTGGCGATCGCCTCGATCTCCGGCACCACGAGCGCGGGACGCTCGAGCTCGATCAGCGCCCGAAGCGCCGCCGGGTCGAGCATGTCGATCACGTGCGAGCGATGCGCCACCTGCATCGCCGGCGCGTCCGGGTAGCGATCGACGGCGACCACCTCGACGCCGAGCCGCTGCGCCTCGATGGCGACCTCCTTGCCGAGCTCGCCGCTGCCGAGCAGCATGAGCCGGGTCGCGGCGGGCGTGAGCGGCGTGCCGATCGTGGTCATGGCTTCGGACCTGGCTTTGGCGGAAGGCCGCCATGATGCATCATGGCGAGCGGGTGACAAGCTCGTGGGCAGGGAGGCGACGATGGCCGGATTCTTCGACTTCGAAGTGGCGACGCTCGACGGCAGGCCTGGCCTCCTCGATGGCCTCGCGGGCAAGGTGGTGCTCGCGGTGAACGTCGCGAGCCGCTGCGGCCTGACGCCCCAGTACACCGGCCTCGAGCGGCTGCACGAGGAACTCGCCGGCGAGGGCTTCGCCGTCGTCGGCTTTCCCTGCAACCAGTTCGGCGGCCAGGAGCCGGGCAGCCCGGAGCAGATCCAGGCGTTCTGCTCCACGACCTACGGCGTGACCTTCCCGCTGAGCGAGAAGCTCGAGGTCAACGGCGCCGGGCGGCACCCGCTGTACGCCTGGCTCACGGACGCCTCGAACGGCCACCCGGGCGACATCGAGTGGAACTTCGAGAAGTTCCTGATCGGCCGTGACGGACGGCTGCTCGGCCGCTACCCGCCCGCGACGCGGCCGGAGGACAACGGCCTTCGGACCGACATCGCCGAGGCCCTCTGAAGGGATCCGGGCCGCGGTCGCCGCGGGTGGAATTCTGCCCGTCCGGCCCGTAGTATTGCCGGTCGCTTGCGCCCGCCCCGGGCGCCCCTGGGACCGGAGAATCCTTTCATGGCGTCGAGATCCGCGGCATTCGGCCTGTCGGCCGTGATCCTGTCGGCCGCACTGCTGTCGTTGTCCGCGGCGGCGCGCGCCGAGGGCGATGCCGAGCGTGGCCGCAAGCTCGCCTATACCTGCATGGGCTGCCACGGCATCGAGAACTACAAGAACGCCTACCCGAACTATTCCGTGCCCAGGCTCGGCGGCCAGCACGCGGCCTACATCGTCGCCGCGCTCGTCGAGTACGACGCCAAGGCCCGCTGGCACCCGACCATGCGCGGCCTCGCCGCGACGCTTTCCGACCAGGACAAGGCCGACATCGCCGCCTATTTCGAGGGCCCGGAGCCGGTCGTCTCCAAGGCTGCGCCGGTCGGCACGCTCCCCGCCTCGGGCCAGGCCTGCGTCGCCTGCCACGGCACGGACGGGGTCGGCATCCTGCCCGAGTACCCGACGCTCGCCGGCCAGTACGAGGACTACCTGCGCCAGGCATTGCGCGACTATCGCTCCGGCAAGCGCCAGAACGCGATCATGAACGGCTTCGCGGCGGCGCTCACGGACGCCGACATCCGCGCGCTGTCGGCGTACTTCGCGAGCCAGCCGGGCCTGTACACGCCGCGCGCCGCGCGCTGAGCGGCGCGCCGCCGGGCACGCGCGTGGCCGCAACGCCGGAGCTGACCCGCTACGCGGACGGCATCACCGCGATCGACACCGGCTACGTCCGGCCCCGCTTCGACGCGAGCCACCTCGTCGTCGACGGCAACCAGGCCGCGTTCGTGGACACCGGCACCAGCCACTCGGTGCCGGGCCTGCTCGCCGCACTCGACGCGCTCGGCGTCGCGCCGGAGCAGGTGGACTGGGTGCTCGTCACGCACGTGCACCTCGACCATGCCGGCGGAGCCGGCGAACTCATGCGCCACCTGCCGCGGGCGCGCCTCGCGGTCCACCCGCGCGGGGCGCGCCACCTCGTGGATCCCGCCAAGCTGATCGCCGGCTCGATCGCGGTCTACGGCGAGGCGCGCTACCACGCGCTCTACGGCGAGATCGTTCCCGTTCCTGAGGCGCGCGTTCACGTCGTCGCCGACGCCGAGCGCATCACGCTCGGCGGCCGGACGCTCGAGCTGGTCCACACGCCGGGCCACGCCCTGCACCATTACTGCATCGCCGACCTCGACCACCGGCGGCTGTTCACCGGCGACACCTTCGGGCTGTCCTACCGCGACTTCGACGTGGACGGCCGCGCCTTCATCCTGCCGACCACCACGCCGGTGCACTTCGACCCCGAGGCGCTGGTCGCCTCCGTCGACCGGCTGCTCGCCTACCGGCCGAAGGCCATCTACCTGACGCACTACGGCGAGATCACCGAGGTGGAGCGGCTCGGCCGCGAGTTGAAGCAGCGCGTCGCCGCCTTCGTGCGTCTCGCGCGGGACCTGCAGCACGCAACGGATCGCGGCGCCCGGATGCGCGAGGAGATGTTCCGCATGCTCTGCGGCTGGCTCGACGAGCACGGCTACCGGGGCGACGCGGCCGCGCGCCGTGAGCTGCTGGACGGCGACGTCGAGCTCAACGTGCAGGGCCTCGAGCACTGGCTCGACCGGGCGGCTTGACAGCGCCTCGCCGTCGCCGCGAGCCTGTCGGCTCGCAGCCAGCGGGCGGGAGCAGGCGATGGAATCCTTCAAGGCCTTCCGGATCCACCAGCAGGGCGACGGCGTGGCCGCGCGCTTCGAGCGGCTGACCGTCGACCAGCTCACCGCCGGCGAGGTGGTGATCCGCGTCCGCTTCTCCAGCATCAACTACAAGGACGCGCTGGCCGCGACCGGCGCCGGCAAGATCCTCAGGACCTATCCGCTGAACGGCGGCATCGACCTCGCCGGCGAGGTGATCTCGTCCGCCGACGCGCGCTATTCGAAGGGCGATCCGGTGCTGGTCACCGGCTGCAACCTGAGCGAGACCTTCGACGGCGGCTACGCCGAGGTCGCGCGGGTCGCCGGCGACTCGGTCATCCCGCTGCCGGCCGGCCTTTCGCTGCAGGATGCCATGACGCTCGGCACCGCGGGCTTCACTGCGGCGCTCGCGATCCACCGCATGGAGCACAACGGCCAGTCGCCGGGCAAGGGCCCGATCGTCGTGACCGGCGCGACCGGCGGCGTCGGCTGCATCGCGGTCAGCATGCTCGCGACGCGTGGCTACGAGGTGGCGGCGGTGAGCGGCAAGCCCCAACGCGACGCGTGGCTCGGCGGGCTCGGCGCCGCGCGGATCCTGCGCCGGCAGGACATCGACTACGGCAGGCGGCCGCTCGAGAAGGCGCTATGGGCCGGCGCGGTGGACAACGTCGGCGGCGAGATGCTGGCCTGGCTCACCCGCACCGTGGACTACTGGGGCAACATCGCGAGCATCGGCCTGGCCGGCAGCCCGAAGCTCGAGACCACGGTGATGCCGTTCATCCTGCGGGGCGTCAACCTGCTCGGCATCAATTCCTCGGCGACGCCGCGCGAGCTGAGGCTCGCCATCTGGCGGCGGATTTCCACAGACCTCAAGCCGCGGGATTTCGGTAGTCTGTTGGCGAGGACGATCGGGTTCGACGAGCTGCCCGCGGCCTTCCCCGACTACCTCGAGGGCCGCGTCAGCGGGCGGACGGTCGTCCAGATCGGCTAGGGCCCGGCCCCAGGGCCCGCTCGACCGGGAGGCTGCCATGTACCGCGAGGAGAAGATCGCCGCGACGGGTCCGCTGGCGCGCGTCATCGACCTGGTGGAGTCGCTCTGGGAAGACGAGGACGCGATCGAGCAGTTCTTCATGACGCCGAACCCGGACCTCGACGGCTCCGTGCCCCTGGAGCTGGCGCGCTCGGAGGAGGGCGCGGTCAGGGTGGAGAACCTCGTCCGGCGGCTGGCGAGGCACGTCCCGGGCTGAGCGCGCCTGCCGAGTCGACCGCCGGATTGACGCGCGCGGCATTCCGGGCAGGATGGGCGGCCAACGCCCAACTGCAGGTCCGCCGCGTGTCTTCCTCCGACCTCGATTCGCTGCTCGAAGCCGGCGCCGCTGCGCTCGGCGTGCCGCTCGACGCCGCGCAGCGCGGCAAGCTCCTGCGTTTGGTGGCCGAGCTCGAGGAGTGGAACGGGCGCTTCAACCTCACCGCGATCCGCGAGCCGGCCGAGATGGTGCGCAAGCACCTGCTGGACTCGCTGGCGGTGCACCCTTTCCTGCGCGGCGCGCGGATCGTCGACGTGGGCACGGGGCCGGGCTTCCCGGGCCTGCCGCTCTCGGTGGTGAACCCGGACAGGCGCTTCACGCTCGTCGAGGCGACGGCGAAGAAGGCGCGCTTCGTCGAGCACGCGGCAGGCGCGCTCGCTCTGGCGAACGTCGAGGTGGTCAACGCGCGCGCCGAGGTCTGGAAGCCGCCGCGGCCGTTCGACGCGGTGGTCTGCCGCGCGCTCGGCAAGCTGCCCGAGTTCATCCGCTTCGCGGGCCACCTGTGCGCGCGAGGCGGGCGCATGCTCGCGATGAAGGGCCAGTACCCCGAGGCGGAGCTCGCCGCGGTCCCGCGCGGCTGGCGGGTCGTCGCGGTTCATCGTCTCGAAGTGCCGGGCCTCGAGGCCGAGCGCCACCTCGTCGAACTCGCGCGGGCGGGATCCGGCGGTAGTGCCTGAGTCGGTCGTGCCTGCGCCGCGGCCGGGATCCGGCGGTATTGCCCATGTCGGCTGGTGCCTGCGCCGCGGCCGGGATCCGGCTGGGGGGCACTCCTCGCCTCGCTGCTCCGCTCGCCCTGGCTCGCTCCGCTGATCCGCTCGGCTGCGGGGCCCCCCGCCACCTCGGCCGCGGCGCGAGCGGCTTCGCCCGAGTCGGGCTGTGCCGAATCGGGCGTTCGCTTACTGCGCGCGGGCGAGGTGGCCAGGACCACCCGGAGCGAGCGCGTAAGTTCCGACTGCGCGAGCGAAGTGGTGGTCCAGGCCGGATCCCGCCCGCGCGCTAGGCTCAGCCGAGAAAACCGTTACGCCCGGATCCTGCCCGCGCGCGAGGCTCAGCCAAGAAAGCCGCAACGCCCGGATCCCGGCTGCGGCGCCGCAACGGGCACAGCCTCGCGGGCTGGACGCCGCGCGGCGGCTGCTGCAATCTGCCCGTCCCCATGAAGCGCGTCATCGCAGTCGCCAACCAGAAGGGCGGGGTCGGCAAGACCACCACCGCCGTCAATCTCGCCGCGTCGCTCGCCGCCACGCGCCGCAAGCTGCTGCTGATCGACCTCGACCCGCAGGGCAACGCCACCATGGGCTGCGGCGTCGACAAGCGCCTCCTCGAGCGCTCGGTGGTGGACGTGCTGCTCGGCGATGCGGTGGCCGAGGCGGCGATCGTCGCGATCGATCCCGGCGGCTTCGACCTGATGCCCGGCAACCAGGACCTCACCGCGGCCGAGGTGCAGCTGCTGAACGCCGCCGCCGGCCGCGAGCACCGCCTCGAGCAGGCCATCGCGCCGCTGCGCCTGCGCTACGACGTGATCGTCATCGACTGCCCCCCCGCGCTCAACATTCTCACGCTCAACGCGCTCACCGCGGCCGATTCCGTGCTGATTCCGATGCAGTGCGAGTACTACGCGCTCGAGGGACTCTCGGGGCTCATCTCGACCATCGAGCAGGTGCGCGACAGCGTCAACCCGCGGCTCTCGGTCGAGGGCATCCTGCGCACGATGTTCGATCCGCGTAACAACCTCGCCAACGAGGTCGCCGCGCAGCTGATCGAGCATTTCGGCGACAAGGTGTTCCGCACCATCATCCCGCGCAACGTCCGCCTCGCCGAGGCGCCGAGCTTCGGCGTGCCGGCCATGTTCCACGACAAGGAGTCGCGCGGCGCGCTCGCTTACCTGGCGCTCGCCGGCGAGATGATCCGCCGCGAGGAGGAGGACCCGGCCGGCCGGGCCGCCCCCGCGCCCGCGGCGGGCTGAAATTCCCGCGAGGGCCGGGCTGCGGCCGGCCGCCGATCCCGTTTTCGGGAAAACGAACGTGCCCGCCGTCCCGCGTCCGGGACAGGCCAAGCCCCGGCCTTGCCCGCTCTCCACTGGGGACTTTATTCAACCGACTGATTTAATTGATCTTTCCTTCTAGGAGGACGGGCTGGCACGGTGCTTGCTTTGTAACTGGCCAAGAGGGACTGGACGTCCAGATCCCGCCGGACAGGACAAAGGAGACAGCCATGTTCACCTACTTCACTCGCGGTGCCACCCGGTCGCTCAGCGCGGTCGCGGCGGTGGTCGTCGTCGGTCTGTCGGGTCTCGTCATGGAGCGCGGCCACGCGGGCGCGGTGCCGGCCGGCCGGGTCGAGCTCGGCGAGCTCGTTCCGCTCAGCGTCGGTGGCGAGCCGCTGGCGGCGCTGCCGGAGTTGGTGGTCAGCGCGTCACGCCTCGCGACCCTGCCGGGGAGCGTCGCGGCCGAGCTGCCGCGGCTGTCGGAACTGACGATCGTCGGCCAGCGCGAGCTGAGCCTGGCCGCGACCGGCACGGCGGCGGCCGAGCCGCGCGGCTGAGGCCCGCGGGGCCCCGGCGACATGCGCCCGCCAGCGCGCTTCGGCGACCGGCAGTGGCTGCACGCCCTCGGCGCCGTCCTGGCCGGGCTGCTGCTCGCCGGCGGCCCGCACTCGACGGCCGGGCGGGTCGTGTTCGCGAGCCCGCTCGCGGCGGTGGCCGACAGCGTGTCGCGGGTCGGCTGTGCCCTCGCCGCCGGCGCAGCGGCGATAATGCCGCTCCGCGGCAGCTCCACCGGGTGAACGCGCATGAATGAGATGCCCCTGATCAGGCTCGAGGGCGTGACCAAGGTGTTCTACGCCGACGAACTCGAGACTCACGCGCTCGACCGCGTACACCTCGAGGTGGGCGAGGGCGAGTTCATCTCGATCTCCGGCCCCTCCGGCTGCGGCAAGTCGACGCTGCTCGCCGTCCTCGGGCTGCTGGACGCGCCCACCGAGGGCCGCTATTTCCTCAAGGGCCGCGACGTGTCGACGCTCACGCCGTCGGCCCGCGCGCAGCTGCGCAACGAGCGCATCGGCTTCATCTTCCAGGCCTTCAACCTGATCGGCGAGCTGACGGTGCTGGACAACGTCCTGTTGCCGCTGACCTATCGCCGCAACATGGACGCCGCCGCGCGCCGCGCCGCGGCGCTCGGGGCGCTGGAGCGCGTCGGCATGGCCCACCGCGTCAACCACTATCCGGCGCAGCTGTCGGGCGGCCAGCAGCAGCGCGTCGCGGTCGCCCGCGCCCTCGCCGGCAAGCCGGACATCCTCCTCGCGGACGAACCGACCGGCAACCTCGACTCGAAAAACGGCGAGACGGTGATGGCCCTGCTGCGCGAGCTGCACCGCGACGGCGCGACGCTGTGCATGGTCACCCACGATCCGCGCTACGCCTGTTGCGCCGAACGCCAGGTCCAGCTCTTCGACGGCCGCATCGTCGACGAGGACGGCGTGGTCGACCTCGCCGCGCGGCGCACGGCGGCGCGCTGACCATGCTCGCGCGCATCGTCGCGGACGAGTTCGCCGCCGCCGCCCGGGGCCTGGCGCGCTCGCCGGGCTTCGCGGCGCTCGCCGTCGCGGTGCTGTCGCTCGGCATCGGCGCGATCGTCTTCATGTTCGGCGTGGTCGAGGCCCTCCTGCTGCGCGCGCCGCCGTATCCCGACGCGGAGCGGATCTACTTCATCCACGGCCGCAGCGCCGAGACCGGCCGCCTGACGGCCGGGGTCGCCCAGGGCGACTATCGGGCGCTCGCCGCCGTCGAGGGGCCGTTCGCGGCCATGGGCTCGGTCTACAACGGAACCGTCTACGTCACCGGCGACGGGCCCGCGGCCCGCTACGACGGTGGTTTCGTCACCGCGGGCGTGTTCGACGTGGCCGGCGTGCCGCCGGCGCTCGGCCGGGTCATCGTCCCCGCCGACGAGGCGCCGGGTGCGCCGCCGGTCGTGGTGCTCGGGCACAGGCTCTGGCAGGAACGCTTCGACGGCGATCCCGGCGTGCTCGGCCGGACCATCCGCGTCAACGGCGCCGACGCGCGGATCGTCGGCGTGATGCCCGAGAACTTCGTCTTCCCCGTCGCCCAGTCGCTCTGGCTGCCGGCGCACGCCGACCCGGCCGGCGGGCCAGCCGAAACGAGCCTCATGAGCATCATGGTGGCCGTGCGGCTGGCCCCTGGAGTGACCGCCGACGAGGCCCAGCAGGCGCTCCTGCCCCTGGCGGCCCGGCCATCGCGCGAAGCCGCGCTGCCCTATGCCTACCGCGCCTACGAGCTGCTCTGGGTCGGCGGGCGCTGGGTGGGCGAGACCGGCCAGAGCCTGCTCCTGTGGCTGCTCGCCGCGGTCGGGCTGATCCTGCTGATCGCCTGTGCCAACGTCTCCAACCTGATCCTGTCCCGCGCGGCCTGGCGCATGCGCGAGAGCGGCGTCCGCGCCGCCCTCGGCGCCACGCGCGCGCGGCTCGTCCTGCACGTGGTGGCCGAGAGCCTCTTGATCAGTCTGACCGCGGCGTCTCTCGGGCTGCTGATCGCCGCGCTCGGGCTCGACGCGCTGGCCTACCTCATGCCGCGCATGGTCGAGGATGCGCCGCCCTGGATCGACCTCAGGATCAACCTGCCGGTGGTCGCCGCCGCGGCGGGCGCCGCGCTCGTCGCCGCGCTGCTCGCCGGGCTGCCGGCGGCGCTCCGGGCGACGCGGCCGGCGCTCGACGCGGTGCTCCGCGACGGCGGCCGCACCGGCACCGGTCGCGCCGTCGGTCGCCTGGCCTGGTCGCTGGTCGTGGCGGAAGTGGCGCTGGCCGCGGCGGTGCTCGGCGGCGCGGCGCTCATGGTCCGCACGGTGCTGCTCGTCACGCACGCCGACCTCGGGATCGACACCAGCGAGCTGATGACCGCGCGGGTCGGCATCCCGGTGGATGGCCTGGTTACGGATGTCGACGCCAAGGCTCGCGCCGAGCGCCGGCTGCGCGACTTCCACCAGCGCTATCTCGAGGAGCTCTCCCGGGAGCCGGGCGTGGCGTCGGCGGGCCTCGTGATGGCGCTGCCCGGCCACGAAGTGAAGCTCGCCGCGTTCGCCGTGGAAGGCGTCGAGTATGCGGGCCGGGAGAGCATGCCGCGCGCCGGCGGCATGAGCCTCAGCCCCTCCGCGTTCGAGACGCTGCGGGTCCGCCCGCTCGCCGGCCGCCTGCTCGAGGACACGGACACGGCGGACGGGGAGCCGGTCGTCGTCATCAACGAGTCGCTGGCCCGGCTCGCCTGGCCCGGCAAGTCGCCGCTGGGCCGGCGTCTCCGCTCCGAGCTGCCCGGCGACACCTGGCGCACGGTCGTGGGCGTCGTGCCCGACCACATCCAGGACGTCGAGCGCGGGCGGCCGGAGCCCTTCGTCTACCTGCCGCTCGCCCAGGCCCCGCAGAACTTCGTCAGCGTCCTGGCCCGGGGCGACGCCGGCCCGGCCGGGCTCGCTGCGGCGATGCAGCGCGCGATCGAGCGGGCCGATCCTGAGCTCGCGCTGTACTGGGTGCGCACCCTGGACGAGGCCCTGGCGCTGCGAACCTCCGGCTTCCGCGTCATCGGCGGGATGTCCGCGGTGTTCGGCGTCGTCGCGCTGGTGCTGGCGGCGACCGGCCTGTACGGCGTGCTCAGCTTCCACGTCGCGCAGCGGAACCGCGAGATCGGCCTGCGCCGCGCGCTCGGCGCGAGCGACGGCAAGGTGCTGCTGCTGATGCTGCGCACCAGCGGCACGCAGGTCGTCCTCGGCCTGGCGCTGGGCCTCGCGGCCGTTCCCGTGCTCGAGCGCGTGCTCGAACGGCTGCTGATCTGGCTCAGCCCCGGCAGCGCCTGGGTGTACATCGGGGTGCTGGGGGTGATGCTCGCGACCGCGGCGGCCGCGATCGCCCGCCCGACCCTGCTCTCGCTGCGGATCGACCCCGCGGCGGCGTTGCGCCAGGACTGAGGCCGGGCGAGGATCCAGGCCCATGCAGCCGCGCATCCTGATCGCCGACGACCAGGCCGACATCCTCGCCGCGCTGCGCCTGCTGCTCAAGCGCGAGGGCTTCGACGTGGCGAGCGCGACCTCGCCGGCCGGCGTGCTCGACGTGGTCGCGCGCGAGTCCGTGGACGTGGCCTTGATCGACCTCAATTACGCGCGCGACACGACCTCCGGCGAGGAGGGCCTCGACCTGCTCGACCGCCTGCGCCAGCGCGAGCCGGCCCTGCCGGTCGTCGTGATGACCGCGTGGGCGTCGGTCGACGTGGCGGTGGCGGCCATGCGCCGCGGCGCGCAGGACTTCATCGAGAAGCCCTGGGACAACCAGCGCCTCCTCAGCCTGCTGCGCAACCAGGTGGAGCTCGCCCGGGCGCGGCGCGCGGGCGAGCGGCTCGCGAACGAGAACGCGCTGCTGCGCGAGCGCGGCGGCGACTTCATCGCCGGCGCGCCGGCGATGACCGAGGTGGTCCGTCTCGCCCGCCAGGTCGCGCCGTCGACGGCCGCCGTGCTGATCACCGGCGAGCCCGGCACGGGCAAGAGCGCGCTCGCGCGGCTGGTGCACGAGTGGTCGGACCGCGCGGCCGGGCCGTTCATCGGCGTCAACATCGGCGGGCTCGCCGAGGGCGTGTTCGAGAGCGAGCTGTTCGGCCACGTGAAGGGGGCCTACACCGACGCGCGCGCGGACCGTGCCGGGCGGCTCGAGGTCGCCGACGGCGGCACGCTGTTCCTGGACGAGATCGGCAACGTGCCGCCCGCGCAACAGGCGCGGCTGCTGCGGGCGCTCGAGACCGGCGAGTTCGAGCGCGTCGGGGCGTCGCGGACCCAGCGCGCGGACGTGCGCATCGTCAGCGCGACCAACGCCGACCTGCCTGCGCTGGTCGCCGCCGGCCGCTTTCGCGAGGACCTGCTGTTCCGGATCAACACCATCGAGATCCGCATGCCGCCGCTGCGTGAGCGGGTGGAGGACATCCTGCCGCTCGCCGGCGCGGCGCTCGCCGCCCGCGCGAAGCGCTACGGCCGAGAGCTCGCAGGCTTCGACGCCGCGGCCGCTGATGCGCTGCTGCGCTACCCGTGGCCGGGCAACGTCCGCGAGCTGAACAGCGTCGTGGAGCGCAGCGTGCTGCTCGCCTCCGGCGCCGAGATCACGGCCGCGGACCTGCGCCTCTCGCCCGGCCGCAGCGCGCCGCCGCGGCTGGAGGACATGAGCCTGGAGGACGCCGAGCGCGCCCTGATCCGCGCGGCCCTGCAGCGCCACGACGGGAACGTCCTCGAGGCGGCGGAAGCGCTCGGGCTGTCGCGCAGCGCGATGTACCGCCGGCTCGAGAAGCTCGGCCTGCGCGCCGACGCGGACTGAGCGGCTTTCCGCGCAGCCCGGCCGCGCGCACACTCGGCCCATGGATGCGCCGGTCCGGGCTCCCGTCAGGCCGCCGCGCCGCGCGGCGCGGCAGCTGCCTTTCCAGAGGCGCGCGCTGCTGCTCGCGCTGGGCGGCGGCCTGCCGGCCCTCGCCTTCGCGCTGCTGGCGCTCGCCCGCCTCGACTGGCCGGCTTCGCTGCGGCTGCTCGTGGCGCTCGTGCTGCTCGGCAGCTGGGCGGGCTGCGCCGTCGCCCTGATGCGCGCGACGGTCGAGCCGCTGCGCTCGCTCGCCAACCTGCTCGAGTCGCTGGCCGCCGGCGACTTCTCCATGCGCGGCCGGCATCCGCGCCGCGGCGACGCGATGGGCGACGTGGTGATCGAGGCCAACCGGCTGGGCGAGACCCTGCGCGGCCAGCGTTTCGCCGCGATCGAAGCCACCGCCCTGCTCGACCGAGTCCTGGCCGCCGTCGAGGTCGCGGTGCTCGCCGTCGACGGCGCCGACCGGATCCGCCTCGCCAACCCGGCGGCCGGGACGCTGCTGGGCCGCGAGCCGCGGGCGCTGCTCGGGCTCGACGCGGCCGAGGCGGGCCTCGCGCCGCTGCTGGACGGCCCGGACTGCACCATCGAGCCGCACGAGTTCCCGGCCCGGACGGGACGCTGGCAGGTGCAGCGCGCGGCCTTTCGCGAGGGTGGCGAGCCCTACCGGCTGCTGGTCGTGACCGACCTCTCCGCGGCGCTTCGCGAGGAGGAGCGGCGCGCCTGGCGGCGGCTCATCCGCGTCATCTGGCACGAGCTCAACAACTCGCTGGCGCCGATCAAGTCGGTCATCGAGACTGCGCGCGACGCGCTGGCCGCGGGGCCGCTGGCCACGGATGAGCGCGAGGACCTCGCCCACGCGCTGTCGCTCGTGGCGGAACGTTCGGAGGCGCTGCGTCGCTTCCTGTCCCGCTACAGCGAGCTTGCCCGTCTGCCGCAGCCGCGGCGCGTGGACTGCGACGTGACCGCGCTGCTCGAGCGCGTCGCGGCGGTGCAGCCGCCGGGACGCGTGCGGCTCGAGGCGGCGGCGGGGCTCGTCGTCGTCGCGGACCCTGACCAGCTGGAGCAGGCGCTGATCAACCTGGTCCGCAACGCGGTCGAGGCGACGCCGGACGACGAGGCGCCGGTGCGCCTGTCGGCGAGCCGCGAGCGGGACCAGCTCGTGTTCGAGGTGCTCGACGCCGGCACCGGCGTCGCGAACCCGGACAACCTGTTCGTGCCGTTCTTCACCACCAAGCCGGGCGGCAGCGGCATCGGCCTGGTGCTGGCGCGGCAGGTCGCGGAGGGCCACGGCGGGACGCTGTCGCTGGCCAACCGCGGCGACCGCAGCGGCTGCCGGGCGAGGCTCGTCATTCCCGGGTGATTTTTCGCCGCGCGCGCGGCTACACTCCCCGACCGGGCCCGCGCCGGCGACGGGCGGGCAGCTGGGGATTCTCTCGATGGCCGACAAGAAACGGGGCTTGGGGCGCGGCCTCGAGGCGCTGCTCGGACAGGCCCAGCCGCGTCCCGCCGCCGCACCGTCCGCGGCGCCCGCCGTGCCGTGCGACGAGGAACTCGCGCGCATCCCGGTCGACCTGCTCGAGCGCGGCAAGTACCAGCCGCGGCTCGACATGAGGCCTGAGTCGCTCGCCGAACTCGCCGACTCGATCAAGGCGCAGGGCGTGGTGCAGCCGATCGTGGTGCGTCCGCTCGGCGCGCCGGCGGCCGGCCAGTCGCAACGCTACGAGATCATCGCGGGCGAGCGGCGCTGGCGTGCTGCGCAGATGGCCGGACTCGCCGACGTGCCGGCGGTCGTCCGCCGCGTCCCGGACGAGGCCGCGGTGGCGATGTCGCTCATCGAGAACATCCAGCGCGAGAACCTCAACCCGCTCGAGGAGGCGCGCGCGCTCGACCGCCTCATCAGCGAATTCGAGCTGACGCACCAGCAGGCGGCGGAGGCGGTCGGCCGCTCGCGCGCCGCGGTCAGCAACCTGCTGCGCCTGCTCGACCTCCCCGACGAGGTGAAGTCGCTGGTCGAGCAGCGGACGCTCGAGATGGGGCACGCGCGCGCGCTGCTCGGGCTCGAGAGCCGTCGCCAGCAGGCGGAGGTCGGCGCGCTGGTCGGCAAGAAAGGACTCTCGGTCCGCGAGACGGAGGCGCTGGTGCGGCGCCTGCTCGCGAAGAAGGACGACCAGGGCGGCGCGGGCGAGGCGGCGCGCCGCGACCCGGACATCGCGCGCCTCGAGGGCCAGCTCGCCGACAAGCTCGGCGCGAAGGTCGAGCTCAAGCACGCCGCGAGCGGCAAGGGCCGGCTGGTGATCAGCTACCACAGCCTCGACGAGCTGGACGGGATCCTCTCCCACATCCAGTAGGGAACCGCCTCGCGCGCAGACGAACGGCGGCCGCGAAGCCGGGGGCGGCCTTCGTCCACTCCGGGATCGGAGTCGGGACGAAGGCCGCCCCCGGACGGTACGCGGCCGTTTCGCTGAGCGCCCGATTCGGGCAATGCACGGGCCGCAGGGCGGGCTGGCGCTGCGCGGCGACTCCGGTCCCGGAGCGAGCGCAGCGCCAGCCGCCCGGAGGCCCGTGCCGCAACCGGCCTGGCGTTACTCCGAAAGCGCCTTCATGAAGCGGTACTGGAACTCGAGCCCCTCGTAGAAGCCCTCGACCGACAGGCGCTCGTCGCGGCCGTGCGCGCGGTTGTCCTCGACGTCCACCGCGAAGCCGTTCAGGTCGTAGGCGGGAATGCCGCCCCAGCGCAGCAGCGAGCTGTCGGTGTTGGAGATCCGCATCATCGGCATCACCGGCAGGCCGGGCCACAGCTGCCCGGCGGCGAGCCTGGCCGCGGCGAGCACGCGCGGCTCGGGCGGCGAGGCGGGCGCCAGCAGAGGCGCGAATGTCACGCTGACCGCTACGCGCGGGTCGGCGACGACGTCCGCCAGGGTGGCCGGCATGCTGGCGACGTCCTCCCCCGGAGCGATGCGGCACTGCACGGTCGCCTTCGCGCGCATGGGCAGCGCGTTCTCGGCGTGGCCCGCCTGGAGCATGGTCGCGACGCAGGTCGTGCGCATGACGGCGTCGAGGTACGGGTTCGCGGAAACCCGCCCGATCGCCGCGTCGTCCGCGCGGCCCTGGAGGATCGCGTCGATGTCGGCGCCGAGCGCGCCGCCGCCCCGGCTGGCCGCCTCCGCGAGCATCGCGCGGCTGCCGTCGTTGAGCCTGAGCGGGAAGCGGTGTGCCTCGAGGCGCGTCAGCGCGGCGGCGAGGCGGTAGATCGCGTTGTCGTCGCCGGGCATCGAGCTGTGGCCGCCGGGACTCGCGACCGTGAGCGCGTAGGTCGCATAGATCTTCTCGGCGATCGCGATGCCCAGCCGCGCGTCCTGGCCGTTCTCGCGCATGATGCCGCTGCCGTCCAGGTTCACCACGAAGCCGACGTCGAGCAGGTCGCGGCGGTGGCCGAGCATCCAGAACACGCCGTTCTCCGGGCCGCCGTTCTCCTCGTCGGCCGTGAACGCCGCGACGATGTCGGTCGCCGGCACGAAGCCCTCGCGCTTCAGGCGCAGCAGCGTCGCGGCGAGCACCGCGGCGCTGTTCTTGGTGTCGAGCGCGCCGCGACCGTAGAACCACCCGTCGCGCTCCGTCAGCTCGAAGGGCGGGACCGTCCAGGCCTCGGGCAAGGCCTCGACCACGTCGAGGTGGGTGAGATAGCCGACCGCGGGCCGCGGCGCCCGTCCGCGCAGCCGCACGACGAGGTTCTGCTTGTCCGGGCTCGGGCCGGCCAGCACGACGTCGGAGGCATCGAAGCCGGCCGCGCGAAAGCGCGCGGCGAGCGCCTCCGCCGCGGCGGTGGTGCCGCTGCGCGCGGTCGTCGGCAGCGCGACCAGTTCCGCGTAGATCTCGCGGGCCAGCCGCTCGTGCGCGTTCGTGGCCGCCGGCGCGTCCGACGCGGCGGCGGCCCCGGCACAAAAGGCGGCGACGAGCAGGACCAGCAGCGGCAGCATCGGCATGGACGGGTTCCCTCGAACCGGCGGCCGGACTGGCGAGGGCCGCGCAACTGATTGTTCAAGATAGAAATATCGGGTCCGGCGGGCGCCGCCGGCGGGCCCGAGTATGCGTGGCCGCCGCGGCGCCGGAAAGTCCCCGCGGCCGGTTCCAGGTTTCTTGAAGCACTGCAAAATCGCCGCTAGAATACGGCGGCTTTGCGGGCCCGGTCTGGTGCCGGGCCACGATGTCGCCACTTCGGGGGCTCACTGTCGCGGAAGTGGCTTTTTTGTTGCCCCCGAGCGTGACCCTGCGCCTGACACGCACCCAGGCCGAGCGAAAGTCCGCGATGCGGACCGTGCTCGTCCAGGGAATCATCACCGCAGCGGTCGCCGCGGCCTGTGGCCTCGGGTGGGGACGGGAAGCCGCGATCTCGGCGCTCACGGGCGGCGGCATCGGCATGGCTGCGACGGCGCTGATGGTGCTGGCGGTGTTCCGCCACCCGGAGGGCGCCAGCGCGACGCGGATCGCCTGGGGCTTCTACCTCGGGCAGTTCCTGAAGGTCGCGCTGTCGATCGCGCTGCTGATCGTCGCCTTCGGCGCGCCGCGGGCCGTGCCCGGGGCGGTGCTCGCGGGCTACGTCGCGACGTTCGCAGGATACTGGGGCGCGCCGCGCCTGCCGCCCTCGCGGCGCTGACGCGGCAAGCAGGGAGTTCGACGAGACTCATGGCCGGATCGAGCGCGGACTACATTCCCCACCACCTGACCCACCTCAAGGTCGGCGAGGGTTTCTGGACCCTCCACGTGGACACGCTGATCATGACCGCGCTGCTCGGCGTGGCCTTCCTCTGGATTTTCCGCGCCGCGGCGCGCAAGGCCACCGCGGGCGTCCCGGGCCGCTTCCAGGCCTTCGTCGAGCTGGTCGTCGAGTTCGTCGACGGGCAGATCAAGGAAGTCTTCCATGGCGACCGGCGCTTCCTCGCGCCGCTAGCGCTCACCATCTTCGTGATGGTGGTGCTCATGAACACCATGGACCTCATCCCGATCGACCTGCCGGGCATGGTCGCCGGGCTCGCAGGCGCGCACTACTGGCGCGTACTGCCGACCGCGGACCTCAACACGACCTTCGCGATGTCGCTGACGGTGCTCGCGCTGGTGATCTTCTACAGCGTGAAGGCCAAGGGCGCCGGCGGTTTCGCGCACGAGCTGTTCACGGCCCCGTTCGGCGCCAACCCGGCGCTCTGGATACCGAACTTCATCCTGAACCTGGTCGAGCTGGCGGCGAAGCCCGTCTCGCTGGCGATGCGGTTGTTCGGCAACATGTACGCCGGCGAGCTGGTCTTCATGCTGATCGCGCTCCTGGGCTTCGCCTGGGCCGGCGCGCTCGCCGACGGCAGCATCTTCGGCTTCGCGCTCGGCTTCATCGGGCAGATCCTGATGACCGCGGCCTGGGCGATCTTCCACGTGCTGATCATCCTGCTGCAAGGCTTCATCTTCATGGTGCTGACCATCGTCTACATCTCGATGGCGCACGAACACCACTGACCTTCCACCACTGACGCTGACCTCTGGAGACTACGATGGAACAGTACATCGCGCTGGTTCAGGCCTACACCGCGCTCGGCCTCGGCATCATCATCGGCCTCGGCGCCATCGGCGCTTGCATCGGCATCGGCATCATGGGCTCGAAGTTCCTCGAGTCGGCCGCTCGCCAGCCGGAGCTGATCCCGACCCTGCAGGGCCGCATGTTCCTGCTCGCGGGCCTCATCGACGCGGCGTTCCTGATCGGCGTGGCGCTCGCCATGTTCTTCGCCTTCGCCAACCCGCTGCTCGCGGCGCTGGGCTGACCGACCGCTGACCGCAAGGGCGTCCGGGGGACGTTGCCATGACCATCAACGCCACGATCATCGGCCAGCTGCTGGGATTCCTCGTCCTGGTCTGGTTCACCTGGAAGTTCATCTGGCCGCCGCTGCTCGGCGCCATCGACGAGCGGCAGAAGAAGATCGCCGCGGGTCTCGCGGCGGCCGACCGCGGCCAGAAGGACCTCGAGGACGCCAAGTCCAAGGTCGGCGACGCGCTGCGCGAGGCGCGGGAGCGCGCGATGCAGATCGTCGACCAGGCGCAGAAGCGCGGCAACGAGCTGGTGGACGAGGCCAAGCACACGGCCGTCGCCGAGGGCGAGCGCCTGGTCGCCGCCGCGCGCTCCGAGGCCGCCACCGAGACCTCGCGGGCGCGTGACGCGCTGCGCCGCGAGGTGGCCGCCCTGGCGCTGACCGGCGCCGGCCGGCTGCTCGGCCGCGAGGTCGACGCCAAGGCTCACGCCGACCTGCTCGACCAGCTCGCGCGCGAGATCGAGCGGGCCTGACGGAGGCAAGCATGGCCGAGAAAGCCACCATCGCCCGGCCTTACGCGCGCGCCGCCTTCGGCTTCGCGAGCGAGCGCAAGGCGCTGCCTCAGTGGAGCGTGCTGCTCGGCCGCGCGGCGGCCGTGGTCGCGGACCCGCGCGTGGCCGGGTTCGTCGGCAGCCCGCACGTGGGCAGCGACCAGATCGTGGCGCTGCTCGCCGATGCCGCCGGCGACGCGGCGGACGAACACGGCCGCAACTTCCTGCGGGCGCTCGCCGCGAATCGCCGCCTTCCCCTGCTGCCGGAGATCGCCGCGCAGTACGAGGAGCTGCGCGCCGAGGCCGAGGGCGTGGTCGACGTCGAACTCGTCGCCGCCATGCCGGTCGAGGCCCCCCAGCAGCAGCGCCTCGTCGCCGCGCTCGAGCGCCGCTTCAAGCGCCAGGTCCGAGTCCATACCCGCATCGACGCCTCCCTGATCGGGGGCGCCGTCGTCCGCGCCGGCGACCTCGTCGTGGACGGGTCGCTGAAGGGGCGCCTCGAGCGCCTCTCCGCGACGGTGACCGCATAACGAAGGAAAGCTCTCCATGTCCATCAAGGCATCCGAAATCAGCGATCTCATCAAGGCCCGCATCGAGAAGTTCGAGGCGGCGGCCGAGGCGCGCAACGTCGGCACGGTGGTCAGCGTCACCGACGGCATCTGCCGCGTGCATGGCCTCGCAGACGTCGCCTACGGCGAGATGCTCGAGTTCCCCGACAACACCTTCGGCCTCGCGCTGAACCTGGAGCAGGACTCGGTTGGCGCCGTGGTGCTGGGCGAGTACCGGCACATCGGCGAGGGCGATACGGTCAAGACCACCGGCCGAATCCTCGAGGTGCCGGTCGGCCGCGCGATGCTCGGCCGGGTGGTGGACTCGCTCGGCAATCCGATCGACGGCAAGGGCGAGATCGCCGCCGAGGAACGCCGGCCCATCGAGCGCGTGGCGCCGGGCGTGATCTGGCGGCAGAGCGTGTCGCAGCCGGTGCAGACCGGCCTCAAGGCCATCGACGCGATGGTGCCGGTCGGCCGCGGCCAGCGCGAGCTGATCATCGGCGACCGCCAGACCGGCAAGACCGCGCTCGCGATCGACACGATCATCAACCAGAAGGGCACCGGGGTTAAGTGCATCTACGTCGCGGTCGGCCAGAAGCAGAGCTCGATCGCCAACGTCGTGCGCAAGCTCGAGGAGCACGGCGCGATGGAGCACACCATCATCGTCGCCGCCTCGGCCTCCACGCCGGCCTCGATGCAGTACATCGCGCCCTACGCGGGCTGCACGATGGGCGAGTTCTTCATGGACAACGGCGAGGATGCGCTGATCGTCTATGACGACCTCACCAAGCAGGCCTGGGCCTACCGCCAGATCTCGCTGCTGCTGCGCCGCCCGCCGGGACGAGAGGCCTATCCGGGCGACGTCTTCTACCTGCACTCGCGCCTGCTCGAGCGCTCGGCGCGCGTGTCGGCGGACTACGTCGAGAAGGCGACCAACGGCAAGGTCAAGGGCAAGACCGGCTCGCTGACCGGCCTGCCGATCATCGAGACCCAGGCGGGCGACGTCACCGCATTCGTGCCGACCAACGTGATCTCGATCACCGACGGCCAGATCTTCCTCGAGACCGACCTGTTCAACGCCGGCATCCGCCCGGCCATGAACGCGGGCGTGTCGGTGTCGCGTGTCGGCGGCGCCGCGCAGACCAACATCATCAAGAAGCTCGGCGGCGGCATCCGCCTCGCGCTGGCCCAGTACCGCGAGCTGGCGGCATTCTCGCAGTTCGCCTCCGACCTCGACGAGGCCACCCGCCGGCAGCTCGAGCGCGGCGTGCGCGTCACCGAGGTGATGAAGCAGAAGCAGTACTCGCCGATGTCGGTCGCGGAAATGGCGGTGTCGCTGTACGCGGTCAACAACGGCTACATGGACAAGGTCGACCGCCGGAAGGTCGTCGACTTCGAGGCGGGCCTGCAGTCGTTCTTCCGCAGCAACTACGCCGACCTCATGAAGCAGATCAACGACAAGCCGGACCTCAGCAAGGAGGTCGAGGCGGGCCTGAAGAAGTGCTGCGAGGAGTTCGTGGCGGGGTCGACGTACTGAGGGCGTGAGCCGTGAACCGTGAACTGTGAGCCGAACGGCTTTAGGTTCCGGAAACACACGGCTCACGGATCACGGCTCACGAATCACGGGACTCATCGATGCCAGGCGCCAAGGAAATCCGCAGCAAGATCTCGAGCATCAAGAGCACGCAGAAGATCACCAAGGCCATGGAGATGGTCGCTGCGAGCAAGATGCGCCGCGTGCAGGAACGCATGCGGGCGGCGCGCCCGTACGCGGAGCGGATCCGCAAGGTCATCGGCCACATCCGCCTTGCGAACCCGGATTACCGGCACCCCTTCCTCGTCGAGCGCGAGGTCAAGGCGGTCGGGATCATCGTCGTCAGCTCGGATCGCGGGCTGTGCGGCTCGCTCAACGTGAACGTGTTCAAGAGCGTGCTGGCCGCGGCGCGCGAGGCGCAGCAGGCGGGACGGGAGGTCCACGTTGCGCTGATCGGCGCCAAGGCCCAGCAGTTCTTCCGCCGCCTCAAGCTTCCCGTGGTCGCGAGCGTCGCCCACCTCGGCGACAAGCCGCACGTCGCGGCGCTGATCGGCACCATCGCCGCGATGCTCGACCTCTACCGCGAGGGCAGGATCGACCGGCTGGTGATGGTCAGCAACAGCTTCGTCAACACGATGACGCAGCGCCCGGAGCAGCGTCAGCTGCTGCCGGCGCTGACGCTCGACGAGTCGGAGCTGCAGGAGCGCTGGGACTACATCTACGAGCCGAGCGCCGCCGAGCTGATCGACGGCTACATGATGCGCTACATCGAGTCGCAGGTTTACCAGGGCGTGGTCGAGAACATGGCCTGCGAGATGGCGGCGCGCATGGTCGCGATGAAGAGCGCGACGGACAACGCGGGCAAGCTCATCGACGAGCTGCAGCTCATCTACAACAAGGCCCGCCAGGCCGCGATCACGAAGGAGATCTCCGAGATCGTGGGCGGCGCGGCGGCGGTTTGAGGAAAACATGAGCCGTGAGCCGTGAGCTGTGAGCCGCAGGGTCCGGACTCTTCCGGCTCACGGCTCACGGCTCACGGCTCACGAAATCCAGAGGACGAGATAATGGCAACCGGCAAAGTCGTGCAGATCATCGGCGCGGTGATCGACGTTCAGTTCCCGCGCGAGCACATCCCGCAGGTCTACGAGGCGCTCAAGCTCGACGAGCAGGGCCTCACGCTCGAGGTGCAGCAGCAGCTCGGCGACGGCGTGGTTCGCACGATCGCGATGGGCCCCTCCGAGGGCCTGCGCCGTGGCCTCGACGTGAAGTCCACCGGCGCGCCGATCTCGGTGCCGGTCGGCCCCGGCACGCTGGGTCGCATCGTCGACGTCCTCGGCGCGCCGCAGGACGAGGCGGGGCCCGTGAAGACCGACCAGTTCCTGCCGATCCACCGCCCGGCGCCGTCCTTCGACGAGCAGGCCGGCGGCCAGGACCTGCTCGAGACCGGCATCAAGGTCATCGACCTGCTCGTGCCATTCGCCAAGGGCGGCAAGATCGGCCTCTTCGGCGGTGCGGGCGTGGGCAAGACCGTCAATATGATGGAACTGATCAACAACATCGCGAAGGCCCACTCCGGCCTGTCGGTGTTCGCGGGCGTCGGCGAGCGCACCCGCGAGGGCAACGACTTCTACCACGAGATGAAGGAGTCGGGCGTCCTCGACAAGGTGGCGATGGTGTACGGCCAGATGAACGAGCCGCCGGGCAACCGCCTGCGCGTGGCGCTCACCGGCCTGACGATGGCCGAGTACTTCCGCGACGAGAAGCAGCAGGGCGGCAAGGGCCGCGACGTGCTGCTGTTCATCGACAACATCTACCGCTACACGCTGGCCGGCACGGAAGTGTCCGCGCTGCTCGGCCGCATGCCCTCGGCGGTCGGCTACCAGCCGACGCTCGCGGAGGAGATGGGCGTGCTGCAGGAGCGCATCACCTCGACCAAGACCGGCTCGATCACCTCCATCCAGGCGGTGTACGTGCCGGCGGACGACCTCACCGACCCGTCGCCCGCGACCACCTTCGCGCACCTCGACGCGACCGTGGTGCTCTCGCGGCAGATCGCCTCGCTCGGCATCTACCCGGCGGTGGACCCGCTCGACTCGACGAGCCGCCAGCTCGACCCGCTGGTGATCGGCGAGGACCACTACCAGACCGCGCGCGGCGTGCAGGCGATCCTGCAGCGCTACAAGGAGCTTCAGGACATCATCGCGATCCTCGGCATGGACGAGCTGTCCGAGGAGGACAAGCTCACCGTGTCGCGCGCGCGCAAGATCCAGCGCTTCCTGTCGCAGCCGTTCCACGTCGCCGAGGTGTTCACCGGCAGCCCGGGCAAGTACGTGTCGCTCAAGGACACGATCCGCGGCTTCAAGGGCATCATCGCCGGCGAGTACGACAGCCTCCCGGAGCAGGCCTTCTACATGGTCGGCGGCATCGAGGAAGCGGTCGAGAAGGCGAAGACGCTGGTGTGAGGACGGTGACCGGTGACCAGTGACCGGCAGGACGGCACCTTCCGGCCGATCACCGATCACCGATCACCGGTCACCGGTCACCCGCCGATTGATCCGAGGTTAACCATGGCCAACACCATCCACGTCGACATCGTCAGCGCCGAGGGCGAGATCTTCTCCGGTCCCGCCGAGATGGTGTTCGTGCCGGCCTCGCAGGGCGAGATCGGCGTAGCGCCTCGGCACGCGCCGCTGCTCACCTCGCTCAAGGCCGGCGAGGTCAGGGTCAAGCTTCCGGGCGGCGACGAGCAGCTCTTCTGGATCGGCGGCGGCGCGCTGGAGATCCAGCCGCGCGCAGTGACGGTGCTGGCCGACACCGCGGCCCGCGCGAAGGACCTCGACGAAGCCGCGGCGCTCGCCGCCAAGCAGCGGGCCGAGGAGATGCTGCGCGACCGCAAGGACGCGATGGAGGTCGCCGAGGCGCAGGCCGAGCTTGCGCGCGCGGCCGCCCAGCTCAAGGCGATCGAGAAGCTGCGCAAGCTGAAGGGCGGCTAGCGCAGTTCCGCTTCCGGGCGCGGTTCCGCGTCCGTTTCGTCGCGCGACAGCAGGCGCGCCCGCTCGGGCGGCACGCCGAAGTGCCGCAGCACGTGCAGCAGCATCGAGCGCGCCAGCTCCCGCTCGCCCATGACGATCCGCCCCCCGTGCCTCGCCTTGAGCTCCTCCATTTCCTCGTCGCTGTGGGTCCGCACCACGATGTCGATGGCGGGGTTGGCCTCGCGCGCCATCTCGACGACGCGCCGGGCGAGGAACGAGTCGGGCGTCGCCACGATCAGCAGGCGGGCGCCGCGCACTCCGCCCGCCTCGAGGACGCCCGGGGCCGAGGCATCGCCGAACAGGGCCGGCAGCCGCGCCTCGATGAGACGCTCGTAGCGCACGCGATCCCGCTCGACCACCAGGAAAGGCAGTCCCTCCGCGGCCAGCACCGGGGTGATCGTGCCGCCGACGCGGCCGTGACCGACCACGATCGCGTGGCCGCGAAGACCGGCGAAGGACGCCTCGGCGTGCGCCTCCGCCAGCGGGCGCGGGCGCTCGATGGCGGCGAGCAGGCGCGGCCTGGCCCGCAGCCAGCGCTCGATCGCCGGCAGGGACGCGAACGCGAAGGGATTCAACGTGATCGATATCAGCGCACCGGCGAGGATCAGGTCGCGGGCCTCGGCCGGCATGAGCCCGAGCGCGATCCCGAGTCCCGCCAGGATGAAGGAGAACTCGCCGATCTGCGCGAGGCTTGCCGAGACCGTGAGCGCCGTCCCCACCGGGTAGCGGAATGCCAGCACGATGGCGAAGGCGGCCAGCGACTTGCCGACGACGATGATCAGCACTACCGACAGCACGGCCAGCGGCTCGCGAAGCAGCACCGAGGGATCGAAGAGCATCCCGACCGAGACGAAGAACAGCACCGCGAAGGCGTCCTGCAGCGGCAGCGAGTCCTCGGCGGCGCGCTGGCTCAGCTCGGACTCGCTCAGGATCACGCCGGCGAAGAAGGCGCCGAGCGCGAGCGACACGCCGAACAGCGCCGCCGAGCCGAAGGCGATGCCGAGCGCGATCGCCAGCACCGCGAGCGTGAAGAGCTCGCGGGAGCCCGTCCGCGCGACGCGCTGCAGCAGCCAGGGCACCGCCCGGCTGCCGACCACCAGCGCCGCCGCCACGAAGGCGGCCACCTTGGCCAGCGTGAGCGCGAGCGCGATCCACGGGCTTCCGGAGACCGCCGCGGCCGCGCCGCCGCCCGCGGCGCCGCCGACGCTGCCTGCCAGGGCGGGCAGCAGGACCAGCGCGAGCACCATGGCGAGGTCCTCGACGATCAGCCAGCCGACGGCGATCCGCCCGACCGGCGAATCGAGCTTGCGCTGCTGCTCGAGGGCCCGGAGCAGCACGACGGTGCTCGCCACCGACAGCGCCAGGCCGAAGGTCAGGCCGGCGGCGAGGCTCCATCCCCACAGGTGCGCGACGCCCGCGCCGATCAGCGTCGCCGTGAGGATCTGGCCGACGGCGCCCGGGATGGCGATGCGGCGCACGCCCATCAGGTCCTTGATGGAGAAATGCAGTCCCACGCCGAACATCAGCAGGATGACGCCGATCTCCGCGAGCTGCAGGGCGAGGCCGATGTCGCCGACGAACCCGGGCGTGAACGGTCCGATCATCACGCCGGCCACGAGGTAGCCGACGAGCGGCGGCAGGCGCAGGCGCGCGGCGACGAAGCCGAGCGCGAAGGCCAGCACGAAGCCCGCGGCGACGGTCGCGATGAGGGTCGTCTCGTGCGGCACTGGCGCCCTCCGTGCGCGGGTCGTGGAGGCGACAGTCTAGCCGAGCAGCCCGGGCCGTCCCGGCCCCGGCGGCCTCAGCGCAGGGCGAGCAGCAGCAGCGTGCCTCCGACGAGACCGACCAGCAGGGCCACCGTGCCGGCGCCGTAGCCGGGCGTCGCGGCGACCCCCGCACGCGCCAGTTCGCGCCGGTCGGCGCGGTGCAGCCGCCAGTAGGCGAGGAAGAAGCCGAGCGCCGCGAGCCGATAGGCCACGTGCTCCCAGGTCGGCACGCGCCGAGTGCCGAGATCCGCGACGGCCTGGTCCAGCAGGCCCGAGGAGGCGGCCCACAGCGCCGCAAAGACGATGGCGCCGAGGCCGGCCAGCAGCCAGGGCAGGTCGCGTGACAGCCGTCCGAGCGCCCGCGCCTCGATGGCGGCGAAGGCCACGGCCGTGAGGGGTCCGCCAAAGATCGAGGATACGGCGAAGGCGGGCGCGGAGTAGTAGCGGCGACCGGACATGGACGAGTTCTCGAGCATCTCTTGCGCTTCGACGCCCGAGACTAGCACGCTCCACCCGGCTCACGGCTCACGGCTCACGGCTCACGGCTCACGGCTCACGGCTCACGGCTC
>CAYORU010000031.1:0-42078 GCA_964406445.1 uncultured Steroidobacteraceae bacterium | reverse complement strand
GCATCCACTCGAAATAGGTGCGGTCCCAGTTCTCCGGCACGAAGCGGATGCGGCCTTCCTCGACGGCCGCGATGGCCGGCGCCGCGAGCGGGGCGATGCGCACGTACCACTGGTCGGTGAGCCAGGGCTCGACCACGGCATGACTGCGGTCGCCGCGCGGGACCATCAGCCGGTGCGGCTCGACCTTCTCGAGCAGCCCCAGCGCCTCGAAGTCGGCGACGACCCGCGCACGCGCCTCGAAGCGGTCGAGCCCGCGGTAGGCGGCGGGCACTGCGTCGTTCAGCCGCGCGTCGGCGTCGAGGATGTTGAGCACCGCCAGCCCGTGGCGCTCGCCGATCTCCCAGTCGTTGAAGTCGTGCGCCGGCGTGACCTTGACACAGCCCGAGCCGAAGGACGGGTCCACGTGCTCGTCGGCGACGATCGGTATCTCGCGATCGGCGAGGGGCAGCGCCAGCGTCTTGCCGACGAGGTGCCGGTAGCGCTCGTCGTCGGGGTGCACGGCGACCGCGGTGTCGCCCAGCATCGTCTCGGGCCGGGTCGTGGCGACGACCAGGTGTCCGTCTCCGTCCGCCAGCGGATAGCGCAAGTGCCACAGCCGGCCTTCCTCCTCCTCGGAGATCACCTCCAGGTCGGACAGCGCGGTCTTGAGCACCGGGTCCCAGTTCACGAGCCGCTTGCCGCGGTAGATCAGGCCCTCGTCGTACAGGCGCACGAAGGCCTCCGCCACGGCGCGGGAGAGTCCCTCGTCCATGGTGAAGCGGTCGCGGCTCCAGTCGACCGAGGCCCCGAGCCGCTTCAACTGCCGCGCGATGGTGCCGCCCGACTCCGCCTTCCACTCCCAGACCCGCTCGACGAAGCGCTCGCGACCGAGGTCGTGGCGCGTGAGCCCCTCGGCGTTCAGCTGCCGCTCGACGACCATCTGCGTGGCGATGCCGGCGTGGTCGGTGCCCGGCTGCCAGAGCGCGGCGTCGCCGAGCATCCGGTGGTAGCGGGTCAGCGCGTCCATCACGGTGTCCTGGAACGCGTGGCCCATGTGCAGCGTGCCGGTGACGTTCGGCGGCGGAATGACGATGCAGTAGGCCGGACCCTCGCCGGCGGGCGCGAAGCAGCCGAGCGACTCCCAGCGGGCGTAGACGCGCTGCTCGATCGCCTGGGGGTCGTAGGTCTTGTCCATGGAGGCAGGGGCGGGGAAAACCCGCAGTATACACGCGGACTTGCGGCGTCCCTGCCGGCCTGGGCGTCAGTCCCCGGGCGGCTCGAGGTGCTCCCGCAGCGCGTCGGCCACGATCCCAGGCAGCGCCGCGCGCAGGCGGTCGAGGACGCGCTCGAACATGACGCCTTCCATCTCCCGGGCTGCGCCGTGCAGGAGTTCGTCGGTCAGGTTGAGCGCGCGGCCGACCAGGTCGGCCTGCAGGGCCGCGAGCTCCTGAGCCGAGTGCAGGCGCGGCGTCGCCGCGGCGGACTCGCCGGCGTCCGCCGCCTCGGTCGCCGGCTCGAGCTTGCCGAGGTCGACGACGTCGGTGAGGATCGGAAGCTCGGACGGATCCGCGCCGCTCATGCGTCCCCCAGGCTGTGCGTCTCGGGCTCGATGCCGAGGTCGCGGTAGGCGCGGAACCGTTCCCGGCCCTGCTGGCGGCGGCGCTCCTCGCCGTCGATCACCTCGATGATCCGCTCGAACCGCCCGGGCTCCCGGGGCAGCTCGGTGGACAGGTTGACCAGCACGCAGCGTCCGTCGGGTGCGCCTTGCGGCGTGCCGATCCACACCGGCGCCTCCGCCGCCGCCGCGTCGCCGGCGAGGGCGTGCGGCACGAAGCTGATGTCGGAGAACTGCCACAGCAGCTCGTCGAACTCGCGCGCGGCCTCGAGGTCGTCGAGCGACACGTAGACGCGGTGCTCCGCCTGCCAGGCCTTCTCGACCAGACGGCAGGCGAGCACGCGCCGGTCGTGCTCGTCGCGGCCGGGCAGCACGTAGAAGCTGACGCGCGGCGCGGCCAAGGCTCAGCCCTGGGCGAGCAGCCAGTCGACGAGCAGCGGCACGGGCCGCCCGGTGCTGCCCTTCTTGGCGCCGGTGAGATAGGCCGTGCCGGCGATGTCGAGGTGCGCCCAGCGCAGCCCCTCGGCGAACCGCCACAGGAAGCACGCCGCGGTGATCGCGCCGCCCTCGCGGCCGGCGACGTTGGCCATGTCGGCGAAATTGCTCTTGAGCAGCTCGGCATACTCCTCGGCCACCGGCATCGGCCAGGCCGGGTCGTCGGCGCGCTCGCCGGCCTGCTCGAGTTCCCGGCGCAGCGCCTCGTCCGGCGAGAAGAGCCCGGAGTAGTGCGCGCCGAGGGCGATGACGCAGGCACCCGTGAGCGTGGCCACGTCCACCACCGCGCGCGGCTTGAAGCGGCGCGAGTAGGTCAGTGCGTCGCACAGGATCAACCGGCCCTCCGCGTCGGTGTTGAGCACCTCGATCGTCTTGCCCGACATCGAGGTGAAGATGTCGCCCGGCTTGGTGGCGCGGCCGCTCGGCATGTTCTCGCAGGCGGGGATGATTCCCACCACGTTGACGCGGGCCTGCATGGACGCGACCGCCTCGATCGCGCCGAACACGCTCGCCGCGCCGGTCATGTCGAACTTCATCTCGTCCATGCCCGGCGGCTGCTTGAGCGAGATGCCGCCGGTGTCGAAGGTGACGCCCTTGCCCACCAGCGCGACCGGCGCCTGGCCGGCCTTGCCGCCCCGGTACTCCAGCACGATCAGCTTGGGCGGCTGCTCCGAGCCCTGCGTCACCGACAGCAGCGAGCCCATCCCGAGGCGCTTCATGTCGCGCGCCTCCAGCACCCGGACGCGCAGCCCCTTGTGCGCGCGCGCCATGCCGCGCGCGCGGGTCGCCAGGTAGCCGGGGGTACAGACGTTGGCGGGCAGGTTCGCGAGATCCCGCGAGAGCGCCATGCCGCGGGCGATGCCCTCGGCCTCCTCCAGACCGCGCTTCGTCGGGGCAGCCTCGCCGCGCTCGCGGATGACGATGCCGAGCCGGGCGAGCCTCGGCGCCGGCGCCTTCTTCCCGCTCTTGAGGTCGGGGATCCGGTAGAAAGCGGCGGCGAACGCAAGCGCGCACAGTCGCGCCGCCTGGTGGGCGTCCACGTCGGCGGGCCGCTCGGCCGTGAGGTAGAGCAGGGCGTCGCGCGCGCCCGACTTCTTCAGCCACTCGGCCGCGGTGGCGGCGGCCCGGCGCAGCGACTTGCGCGACCAGTCCTTGCGCGGGCCCAGGCCCACGAGCAGCGCTCGCTCGACGCGTCCGCCGCCGAGGTCGGCGATCGGCAGGGCCTCGCCCGCCTTGCCGGAGAAATCGCCGCGCTTGACGACGCGCCGGACGATGCCGCCGGCCTTCGCGTCGAGCGCCGCGGCCGCCGCCGACAGCTCGCCGCCGTCGTAGACGCCGATCACCGCGCAGCCCGTGCGCTGCGCGCCTGCGGGCGAAGTCGTCGCATGGAACTCCATCAAGGCTCCCCTCAAGCTGTGCGCCGCCGGCGGCGCGATGCGCGTTGAGCCGGGGACGGCGCTGGTTTAACGTACCGACGCGCCCGCGCCGCGGAGCGCCGGCGTCGGTTCTTGTGCCGCTAGTCTAATCCAGAGGAAGGCGCCTTGTTCGGCAGGCTGGACCGCTACGTGCTGCGCGAGGTCGCCGTCGTCTGGGTGGCCGTCACCGGCGTCCTGCTGGTGATCCTGGTCAGCAATCAGCTCGCGAGGATCCTCGGGCTCGCGGCCGAGCGCGGCTTCCCGAAGGAAGTCGTCTTCGTCCTGATCGGCCTCACCTCCCTGCAGAACCTGGCGGTGATCGTCCCGGTGGCGACGCTGCTCGCGGTGATGATGGCGCTCGGCAGGCTCTACCACGAGAGCGAGATGGCCGCGATCCGCGCCTGCGGGATGGGGCCCGAGCGGCTCTACCTGCCGGTGCTCGCCTTCGCCGGCGTGGTGGCGCTCGGCCTGTCGGCGCTCGCCTTCGACCTCGGGCCCGCCGCCTACGCCAAGGCGCAGGAGGTTCGCCAGACCGCGATCCGCGAGGCCGAGTTCGGCCGGCTCGAGGCCGGCAAGTTCAGGAGCTTCGCGGGCGGAAGCGCCGTCTTCTACGCCGAGCGCGCCGACGCTGCCGGCACGCTGTACAACGTCTTCCTGCAGCGGCAGGTGGGGGATCGCGTCGAGGTCGCGACCGCCGCCCGGGCCGTGCACCGGATCGAGGAGGGGGGGCGCCTGCACGTGGTCGTCCTGTACGACGGCGAGCGCCTCGAGGGCGTGCCGGGCGAGGCCGGGTTCCGCCGGCTGCGGTTCGCCGAGCACGGCATCCCGGTGCGGATCCCCGAGCCGGGCGCCGGCCGCGTGCGCGTCGGGCAGATGACCCTCGACCAGCTGCGCGCGTCGCCCGACCCCGAAGCGTCGGCCGAGCTGCACTGGCGCATCGCCCAGCCAGTGATGGTGCTGACGTTGGCCCTGCTCGCCGTGCCGCTGTCCGCGCTGCGACCCCGCGAAGGCCGCTACGCGCGGGTCGCGCTCGCGATCCTCGTCTACTTCGTGTACTCGCAGCTGGTCGCGGCCGGCCAGGTGTGGATCGAGAAGGGCCGGCTGGACCCGGCGCTCGGGTTGTGGTGGGCGCACGCGGCGGTCGGCGCGCTGGCTCTGGTGCTGCTGCATCGGCAGAGCCCGCTCACGCGGCTCACCTGGTCGCGCGCATGATCACCCGGCTCGACCGCTACCTCGCCAAGGCGATCCTCGGCTACTCGGCGATGGCGCTCGCAGTGCTCATCACGCTGACCTCGCTGTTCACCTTCATCAGCCAGCAGGACGACATCGGCACCGGCAGCTACGACGTGCGCAGCGCGTTCGTGTACACGCTGTTGTCCATCCCGCAGCAGGCCTTCGAGCTGCTGCCGATCGCGGCGCTGATCGGCGGCATCCTCGGCCTCGGTGCGCTGGCCCGGGACAGCGAGCTGACCGTCATGCGCGCCTCCGGCGTCTCCACGCTGCGGCTCGGCGGCAGCGCGGCGCTGGCCGGCCTGGTGGTGCTCGCGGTCATGTGGGTGGTGGGGGAGTACGCGGCTCCGCCCGCCGACCAGTACGCGCGCCAGCTGAAGGTGTTCAGCAAGTTCTCCGAGTTCAACGCGGCCGGCAGCCGCAGCTCCTGGTCCAAGGACGGGCCGCTGATGGTCAACATCCGCCAGCAGACCGCCGGCAACATGTTCGGCGGCCTGTACGTCTTCGAGCTCGGTCCCGACCTCGCCGTCCGGCGCATCGTCCGCGCCGACCGCGCGACCGACCTCGGCGGCAACCGCTGGCGGCTCGACAACTACGCCGAGACGCGCTTCGCCCCGCAGCGCACCGAGGCCGAGCGCGACCTGGCGCGCGAGGTCGAGGCCAACCTCAACCGCGACTTCGTCGGGCTCGCGGTCGTCTCGCCGGACGCGCTGCCGGTGCGCGGGCTGCGCGAGTACGTCGCCCACCTGCAGCGCAACGGCCTCGAGTCGCGCGCCTACGAGGTGGCGATGTGGGCGCGCGTCGCGCGCACCGTGTCCGCGGTGCTGGTCTGCCTGCTCGCCGTGCCCGTCGCGCTCGGCCCGCTGCGCTCCTCCGGCGCGGGCGCTCGCACCGTCTCGGGCATCCTGCTCGGCGTGCTGTACTTCCTCGTGAACCGCACGATGGAGAACAGCGCGCAGGTCTACGACCTCGACCCGCTGGTGGCGGCCTGGGCGCCCACGGCGCTGCTCGCGGCGGTCGTGGCGGCGGCCTACGCCCGGGTCCGGTGAACGCTCAGCCGATCCGCACCACGCGGCAACCGGTCAGCACGTCCTGCAGCGTGCGGGCCTCGCGGTCGAGCCCCATCCACAGGTAGTTCACGAGCGCGGGCAGGAACAGCAGGGCCGGCAGCCAGGCCGGCGTCTGCGGCCTTTCCGCGAGCCACAGGCCTGCTGCGAAGCCCGTCACCATCACCCCGCCGATCGCGAGCCGGGCGGCGGACTCCGTCCAGCCGGGCCGCCGCCCGTCGGCCCGGTCGAGCCGGAGCTTCCACGACATCATGCCGAGCGTCTGGCCGCTGCGGACCCAGGGCAGGCCGAAGAAGCCCAGCGTCAGGAGTGCGATCCAGGCGCGGTAGGCGTGCTCGAGGAGGCCCGAGTCCTGCGGCGTGATGGCTTCGCCGCCGGACAGCGGCAGGAACAGCAGCGTGCCGAGGAACAGCACGGCGACGAGCAGCAGCGAGTCGTAGACGAGCGCCGCGAATCGCCGGCCTACGCCGGCCGGCCCGAGCGCTTCGGGCTTCACGGCGGCAGCCCGCGGCCGCGGCGGCGGAGCAGGGCGGCGAGCGTCAAGAGCAGCGTCACGCCGGCCGCGGGCGCGACCACGATGTTGAGCCACGCCAGCCGCCGCCCGAGGCGCTCGATGTCGCGGTCGAGTTCGCGGCGCAGGTCGCGCAACTCGCGGCGGACCCGGGCGCGCTCCTCGCGAAAGCGCGCCAGCTCGGCCGCCTGCCCGGCCGAAGGCAGCGGCGAGCCCGCCTCGTCGCGACCGGATTGCAGCTCGAACAGGCGTTGCTCGGTCGCCTCGAGCTCGCGCTCGAGCGCGACCTGTTCGGCGCGCAGCCGCGCATCGGCCCGCCGGCGCAGCTCCTCGACCCGCTCGAAGGGCCTCAGGAAGCTGGCGCGGCCGCGCAGTGCGACCAGCGCGTCGCTGCCGCCCAGCAGGTCGAGCGCGTTCAGCACGAAGTCGCCGTTGCCGGCCCAGGCCTCGAGGACGCGCGCGCCGCCGAAGCCGGCGCCACGCGTCCACAGCGGATCCGCGAGCAGGTCGGTGTCGGCGACCAGGATGATCTGCGCGTCCTCGCTTGCCGCGGCCAGGTGGCCGTCCGCGGGGGCGGTCGCGCCCGGGGGCGGCCCGGCCGGCCACGCCGAAGCCGGCCGCCCGCCGAGGCGGGCGGCCAGCACGTGGCGCTCCCCGCCGGGCGCGAAGCCCTCGAACAGGGCTTCCGGTCCGGTGGGCTCGGCGAAGCGCGCGGCGTCCATCAGCGCCGACTCGGCGCTCGTGGTCACGAGCGGCTCGAAGCGGGGGGCGGGATCGCCGGCCGGCGCCAGGCTTCCGGCGGTCGCGAAGGTGATGAGCTCGAGCGTCGCGGTGAGCGGGTCGTCCGCGGCGAGCGCCTCCGGCCCGAAGCCGAGGAAGCCGAGGTGGCGCACCGGGCCCGCCGTGCCTTGCACGGTCAGCGCGTGGCGCGCGTCGACCACCACCTTGCCCGGATCGAAGGCGACGCCCCAGGCCGCGGCGAGCGGGCCGAGATCGGAAGCGCGGCCGTCGCCCGCGAACGGGTCCAGCGGGTTGGCGCCCGCCGAGTCCTGCTCGGCCGAGGGGTCCACGAAGGCGAGCAGCCGCCCGCCGCGCAGCACGTACTGG
The DNA here is from genome assembly GCA_964406445.1 of uncultured Steroidobacteraceae bacterium. Lineage (GTDB taxonomy): Bacteria > Pseudomonadota > Gammaproteobacteria > Steroidobacterales > Steroidobacteraceae > SG8-30. The sequence continues at coordinate 34,659 of CAYORU010000031.1, read as the reverse complement.
TCGAGCGCGTACAGCGTCGCGTCGGACAGGTGCTTGGGGTGCACGAGCATCAGCAGGTCGATCTCGGGCGGGATCCGCGTCGCGTCCGGGTCCACGCTCCTGACCGTGAACAGCTGCTGCATCTGGCCGACGATCGCCCAGGGCTCGCGCATCCGTTGCCCCGACGGGTCGAAGCCGAAGGCCAGCGGCAGGGTGCTCATCAGGCCCACGACCGGGCGCGCCTGCCGGTCGAGCTCGTGCAGCAGCCGGGCGACGTCGTATTCGAGGAAACGCTCGCGCCGCGGCTCGAGCAGCGGCAGCACGGCGCGCCCGGCCTCGCCGCGGCTCGCCACCAGCCCGAAGTAGAGCGCCCCGCCGCCGCGCGGGGACGGCAGCGGCTCGAGGCCGAGCGCGTCGGCGCGATCCTCCTCGGGCGAGAACGGCGCCGGGTCGGTCAAGGCGAGCGAGAGTCGTCCGCCGCTGGCGGCGACCAGCTCCTCGAGCAGCTGGCGGACCCGCGGCGCGTAGCTGCGAAAGACCGGGTCGGCCCGGCCGAGCTCCGCGGAGGCGAACAGCTCCAGCGCGACCGGCCGCTCGAGGCCGGCCGCGAGGCGCCGGCTCTGGTCGCTCAGGCTGTACAGGCGTCCGTCGGTGAGGTCGAGCCGGAGGCCGCCGAACAGTCCCGACACCGCCGTGGGCAGCAGCAGGAAGGCGAGCGCCAGGGCCGCGAGGCCGAGCGGGCCCCCGAGGCGGCGGGCGAGGGCGCGCTTCACGGCGCGATCACCGCGCGCGCCCGTGGTCCACGAGGATCACGGTCGCGGCGAGCCACAGCGCGATCGTCACCGCGAAGAATAGCACATCCGCGAGATCGAGCACGCCGCGCGCGATCGACTGGACGTGCGTCAGCAGCGACAGCGCGGCGACCGCGTCGACCAGCGCGCCGGGCGCGAAGCCGCGCAGGGCGTCGAGCACGAAGTCGTGGCCGGCGAGCAGGAGCGCGAAGCCGACGGCGACGGCGAGCACGTACGCGACCGCCTGGCTCGAGGTCGCGGCCGACAGGCAGCCGCCGATCGCGATGAAGGCGCCCGCCATCAGCGCGCTGCCGGCGTAGGCGGCGGCGATGGCGCCGTTGTCCGGCTCGCCCAGGTAGTTGACCGTGATCCACATCGGCGTGGTCAGCGCGAGCGTCAGCGCGACGAAGGCCCAGGCCGCGAGGAACTTGCCGGCGACCGCCTGCGCGGTGGACAGGGGCAGCGTCACGAGCAGCTCGAGCGTGCCGGCCCGGCGCTCCTCGGCCCACAGCCGCATGCACACGGCGGGCACGAAGAACACGTACAGCCAGGGGTGGAAGGCGAAGAAGGCGGACAGGTCGGCCTGGCCGGCCTCGAAGAAGCCGCCGAGCCGGAAGGGCAGCGCCGCGGCGAGCACCACGAACACGCTCATGAAGACCGCCGCCACGGGGGTCGCGAAGTAGGAGGCCAGCTCGCGGCGGAACACCGCCGCCAGCTCAGCCATCGGCGCCTCCCGCGGTCAGCGCGCGGAAGGCGGCGTCGATGCGGGCGGTGACGTCGCCCTCGGCGCCGCCACGCGCGGCGAGGCCTTGCGGCGTGTCGTCGACCAGCAGCCGGCCGCGCGCGATGACGACAGCCCGGGTGCAGATCGCCTGCACTTCCTCGAGCACGTGGGTGGAGACCATGATCGCCTTCTCGCGCGCCATCTCGCGGATCAGCGCGCGCAGCTCGTGCTTCTGGTTCGGGTCCAGGCCGTCGGTCGGCTCGTCCAGCACCAGCGCCGGCGGGTCGTGCAGGATCGCCTGCGCGAGCCCGGCGCGCCGCCGGAAGCCCTTCGACAGCGTCTCGAGGCGCCGGTCGAGCACCGGCGCCAGGCCGAGCCGGTCCACCACCTGCGCGAAGCGGGCCCGGCGGGCCGGTGGCGGCATCCGCCGCACGCTGGCGACGAAGCCGAGCAGCTCGCGGGCGGTCATCTCGCCCCAGGCGGGCGCGCCCTCGGGCAGGTAGCCGAGCGCGGCGCGCGCGCGGCGCGGGTCGCGCCCGACGTCGTGGCCGCAGACGACCGCCGTGCCGGCGCTCGGCGCCAGGAATCCGGCGATGAGCCGCATGGTGGTGGTCTTGCCGGCGCCGTTCGGCCCGAGGAGGCCGAGCACCTCGCCGGGACCTACGCTGAACGACAGGTCGTCCACCGCGGTCAGCGCGCCGAACCGCCGCGTCAGCCCCCGCGCCTCGATCATCAGAACTTTTCCGGCCGCAGGACCTCGACGTCCTGCACGAACAGGATCATCGCGTAGTGGTCGTAGTAGCGCTCGCGCAGGTGCGCGGCGAGCCGGTCGGCCAGCGCGGCGTCGCAGATCACCTCGAGGCGGATGTTGCCCGAGTGTTCCCAGTCGAGCGCCCGCTTGCCGCGGTGGCCCTGGCCGCGGGCCTCGGTGACGGTGTAGCCGCGCGCGCCGAACTCCTTGAGGTCGGCGACGAGGCTGCGCTCGAGGCTGGCTTCGGTGATGACGGTGAGCAGGCGGCGGTGGTGGCGTTCCATGGTCAACCGTGCAGGAGTAGGCCGGTGAGGCGGTGGTAGAGCGGGATCCCCACCAGGATGTTGAACGGGAAGGTGATCGCGAGCGAGGCGGTGAGCGAAATCGCCGGATTGGCCTCCGGCACGGCCGTGCGCATGGTCGCCGGCGCGGCGATGTAGGAGGCGCTGCCGGCGAGCACGGCGAGCAGCGTGGTGCCGCCGGGCGACAGCCCCATCAGCGCGCCGAAGCCGATGCCGATGGTGGCGAAGGCGACCGGCGCCAGCAGGCCGAAGGCGAACAGGAACGGCCCGTAGCGGAGCGCGCCGCCGACCTGCGCGCTGGCGATGAGGCCCATCTCGAGCAGGAACAGCGCCAGCACGCCCTTGAACAGGTCGAAGAACAGCGGAGCGAAGGGCTCGACGCCCTCTGCCCCCGCGATCCAGCCGATGACCAGGCCGCCGAGCAGCAGGACGATGCTCTTGCCGAGGAACAGCTCGTGCGCGAGCGGCCCCCAGCGCGTCTTCCGGGTCACTCCGCGCGCCAGCAGGATCCCGACCAGGATGGCAGGCACCTCGAGCAGCACCACGAACAGCGGCATGTGCTCCTCGTAGGCGATCCCCTCGCGCGCCGCGTAGGAGATCGCGACCGCGAAGGTGCCGACGCTGACCGAGCCGTAGTGCGCGGCGACCGACGCGGCGTCGGCCCGGGGCAGGCGCCCGGCGACGCGCAGCACCGGGAAGGCGATCAGCGGCAGCAGCACGCCGAGCGCCAGGACCAGGCCCACGTCCGCCGCGAGGTTGCCGACCGGCTGCGCCGCGAGCTGGATGCCGCCCTTCATGCCGATCGACAGCAGCAGCACCGCGCTGACGAAATCGTAGATCGCCGCGGGCAGCCTGAGTTCGCTGCGGGCGAGCCCGGCGGCCACGCCCAGCAGGAAGAACAGCACGACCGGATCGATGGACAGCATGGCGCAGAAGTTTACACGGCGCGGGGCGCCCGGCAGCGGCTGCTACAATCCGCGCATCCGCCGGGAGCAGCGATGGTGAACATCCTCAAGCGCACGACCCTGATCGTCGAGGATCTCGGGCGCTCGCTCGCCTTCTACCGCGACCTGCTCGGCTTCACGGTCTGGTACGACGGCGAGATCGTGCTGTCGGGGCGCGGCCTCGCGGCGGGCGCGGCGGGCGACCGCACGCGGCTCGTGATCCTGCGGGCGAAGGATCCGGTGGTGGGCATGATCGGGCTGCTGCAGTGGCTCGAGCCGTCGCTGCCGCGGCCGGCGGCGGCGCGCGAGCGGCTCGGCGTGGGCGACGTCGTGTTCGTGATGCAGGGCGAGGATGTTGCGGAGAGCCACCGCCGCCTGCGCGACGCCGGCGCGCGCATCTTCGCCGACCCGCATCCCTTCGAGGTGCGCGGCGCCGACGGCGCGATGCTCAGGATGATCTCGATGAGCTTCTGGGATCCGGGCGGCTACTTCATCGAGCTCAACCAGCGGCTCGGGGCGGCGGCGTGAGCGCGCGCGAGGGCTACCGGCTGGTCTGGGACCTGCCGCTGCGCCTGTTTCACTGGGGCATCGTGGTCTGCGTGGCGGGCGCCTGGGCCACGGCCGAGGCCGGCGTGGAGTGGTTCGACTGGCACCGCCGCTTCGGCTACTGCGTCGTGGTGCTGGTGGCCTTTCGGCTCGCCTGGGGCTTCGTCGGCCCGGAACACGCGCGCTTCGCGAGCTTCGTGCGCGGTCCGCGCGCGGTGGCCGGCTACCTGCGTTCGATGCGCTCGCGCGAGCCGCGGCAGACGACCGGACACAGTCCCCTCGGGGCGCTGGCGGTGCTCGCGATGCTGGTGCTGCTCGGCGTGCAGGGCGTGACGGGGCTGTTCGCGAACGACGCGATCTTCAACCACGGCCCGCTGTACGGCTACGTGGCCGGCGAGACGAGCGACCGCCTGACGTCGGTGCACCACGCCAGCTTCGACGCGCTCCTGGTCCTGATCGGGCTGCACCTCGCCGCGGTGGTCCTGTACGCGGCGTGGAAGCGGATCGACCTGGTGCGCCCGATGATCACCGGCCGCAAGCGGGAGGCCGGGTTGCCGCCCGGCGCCAGCATAGACGGCCACCGCCTGTGGCTCGCCGCAGTCCTGGTCGCGCTCGCCTCGGGCGCGCTCTGGCGGGTGATCGAGACCGCGCCCGCCGCGTCGATGTCGTTCTTCTGACCGGCCCCGGGGCGGCAGGCCGCCCCGGGGCTGTCCGTCACTTCGCCCGGTACTGGTCGTGGCAGGCCTTGCAAGTGTTGCCGACGGCGCCGAGCGCCTGGCCGACCTGCTTCTGGTCGCCGCTGCGCGCGGCGGCGACGAGGCCGGCCGTCGCCTGCTCCATGTCGGCGGCCTTGGCCTTGAAGTCGTCCATGTTGCGCCAGATCTCGGGCTTGGCCTTGGTCGGCGCCCCGCTCTCGCTGCCCGCGGGGAAGCCCTCGACGATCATCGGCGCCACCTGCTGCAGGCGCACGGCGTGCAGCTCGGCCTTCCTCGCATCGAACGGCGCCTCGCCCTTCATCATCGCGGCGATCGGGGTGATGTTCCAGCCGAGCAGCGTCAGCGCGGCCTGGCGGTACTTGATGGCCTGCTCGGCCTTGCTCGGCGTCTGGGCGAGCGCGGCGAGTGGAGCGGCGGCGAGGAGGGCGGCCGCGGCGAGCACGGCGGTGCGGGGGAGGCGGGCGATCGGCGTCATGGGCTGCGTCCTGCTGTGATTGACGGCGCCGCACTTGCGGCCGGCCAAGGTTAGACAAGGCCGCCACAGGCCGCCAGCCGCGCCTGTCCAGTACAGGACGTTGCGATGCTCAGTGCGAGTGGGCGCTGATGGCCGTCTGGCGCTCGATCGCGCCGCGGTGCGACTGCAGGATGCCGCGCACGCGCGAGCGGTCGGGGCGGCCCGCCATCCGCGCGATGGCGTCGGGCAGCTCGTGCCACTCGCGGCCCCAGCCGAGGAGCCGCACCGCGTCGCGAACGACCTCCAGCTCGCGCTGGTCCTCGGGCAGCGGCGCGTCGGGCGCCTCCGGGGCGAGTTCGCGGGCCGCCGGCATCTCGGCGGTCGCGTCCGGGCGCGGGTCCAGGGCCGGCATCTCGCGGGTCGCGTCCGGGCGGGCCGGGTTGGGCATCTCCGCGGTATCCTCGCCGCCCTTCGCAGGCGCGGCCGGCGCGTGGCCGGTGCCGGCCGTCACGCCAGCCACCGACCGCTCCTGCTCCGGCTCGGCGATCGGCACGAAGCGTTCCACGTTCTGGGCGCCGACCAGGTTCGCCATGAAGGCCATGAGCTCGAGCGCCTCGGAAAGCGAGCCGTCGCCCGCCGCCATGCGCGTCTTGACGATGCGCTCCAGGTCGGCGAGGCGCTGCTGCGCCAGCTGCACGACCCAGGCCGTCGGGCGCTGGTGGCGCGGCCAGGGCTGGACCAGCCAGTACTGGTCGTCGCCCAGCTTCGCGTAGCCCGCGTGCAGGTCGAGGCTCGTGCGCCACTTGGCCAGCAGCTTGAGGATGCGTTCGTCGGCCGGTGTCATCGGATCGGTCGGCTTCGTGTCGCGCTGGGACTTAACGTAAGCCATCGGCGCCGCGCCTGCGCGGCTTTAGCGGCACAACGCGAATTTGGTCACACCGCGGCCGGCGCGCGGTGCCCGCAACCGCCGGCGTTCGACTGTGGTAGAAAGGCGGCCGGGGGTCGGCCGCGGGCCGGCGACGGGAGCGCGGCGTGAAGATGCTCGACAGGCTGCTGGTGGCGCTGGCGACGGCCGGCACGCTGGCGATGGCCGTGGTGGCCAATACCACCCTGCTGGCCGGGGTGGAGACCGGCGAGATCGCCCGGCGCTACGACGTTCCGTTCACGCCGGCCGGCTGGACCTTCGCCATCTGGAGCCTGATCCACCTCGCGCTCCTCGCCTTCACGGCCTACCAGCTCGGTCGCCTTGGCGATTCGCCGCGGGTCGGGGCCGTCCGCGGCCCGTTCGTGTTCGCCGCGGCCGCCAACGGCTGCTGGCTGGTGTTCTGGGCCTACGAGGCTCTCATCGTGACGCTCGCGGTCATGCTGTTGCTGCTCGCCTCGCTGGCCGTCGCGTATCGCGCGCTCGCCCAAGCCCCGCCTGCGACGCCGCTCGAAGCCTGGTGCGTCGACCGGCCGATCAGCCTGTACCTGGGCTGGGTCACCGCCGCGACGCTCGCGAACCTGAGCGTCGTCGTGGTGCATGCCGGCTGGCTGCCGGCCTCCGTGAGCCCGGCGACCTGGTCGCTCGCCGCGGTCACCGTCGCGCTCGCCGTCGCGGCCTTCGTCTACCTGCGCCTCGCGGACCCGGTCTTCCTCGCGGTGATCGCCTGGGCCATGACCGGCATCGCCTTCAAGGCGCAGCAGGTCGGCACGGTCGCCATCGCGGCCCAGGCCGTGGCGGCGCTCGCCGGGATCGGCGTCGTCATGCTGCTGCTGTTCGGCGCGCCGCGGCGCGCCGCCGCCCTCAGCTGACGACCGCCTCGCCGCTGGCGCGCACCAGCGCCGCGTACAGGTCCGCGAGCCGCGAAGTGACCGGCCCCGGCGCGCCGCCGCCGATCGCTCGCCCATCCACGCGCGTGACGGCGGCGATCTCGCCCATGGTGCCCGTGCAGAACATCTCGTCCGCCCGGTAGACCTCGGTCAGCGACAGGTCCCGCACCGCGAACGGGATGCCGTGGGTGGCGCACAGTTCCAGCACCGCGGCGCGCGTGATGCCCTCCGGACAGGCGTGGAGCTGCGGGGTCAGCACCGTCCCGCCGTCGACGAGGAAGACGTGCGTCGCGTTGGTCTCCGCGACGAAACCACGCAGGTCGAGCATCAGCGCGTCGTCGGCGCCGGCGGCGTTCGCCTGGACCTTGGCGAGGATCGACTGCAGCAGGTTGGCGTGGTGGATCTTCGGGTCGAGGCAGTCCGGCGGGAAGCGCCGGATCGCGCTGGTGACGAGCGTGAGCCCGCTGCGCGAGTAGACCGGCGGCTTGAACTCGGCGAGCACGATCAGCGTCGGCCCGGCCGTATTGAGCCGCGGGTCCATGCCCGAGGTGTACTTCACTCCGCGGGTCAGCGTCAGGCGGACGTGGACGCCGTCGCGCATGCCGTTCGCCTCGAGCGTGCGGCGGATCTCGCGGACGATGTCCTCGTCGGCGGGAATGCGCTCGAAGGCGAGCGCCTGCGCCGAGGAGCGCAGCCGCGCGAGGTGCTCGCGCAGCCGGAAGATGCGGCCATCGTAGAGCCTGAGTCCTTCCCACACCGCGTCGCCGCCCTGCACCGCGGAATCGAAGGGGCTCACCCGCGCCTCGTCGCGGTGGCTCAGCACGCCGCCCACGTTGACGATCAGGTCGCGGTTGCGCTCGTCGTAGCCTTGCAGCATCAGGCTCCTCCTGCCCGCAGCCTGAAGGCCGCCAGCCGCTCGTAGTAGGGACGGCACTCGTCGAGCACGCGCGCGAGCGCCGCAGGCGCTGCCGCGATGGGCGGCGGCGGCCCGAAGCCGGTGGATTTCTCGACGGCCGCGTACCAGTGCGGGGCCCAGGCGCCGTCGGTCGCGCGCCGGCCCGCGGGCCAGCCGAGCATCGCGTCCGAGAAGCCGAGCCCGAGCGCCGCGCACAGCCTCGCGAGCACGGTGGGCGGGTCCTCGAGCACGTCGCGCGCATCCACCACCGGCGGCGCGCGGCCGAGGCGGTCGGCGACCCGCTCGAACAGCTCGACCTGCTCCGGCAGGCCGGTGTCGGCGAGGGTCGGCGCGGCGGCGATGACCCGCGTGTAGGAGGCGAGCATCTCCGCCGGCTCGCGGATCAGGAAGGCGTGGGTGAGGGCGTCGAGCCAGCTGCGGCCCATCCCCGGCAACAGGTGCTTGGACATGTGCTTCTGGTAGAAGACCCGCTTGCCGCCGGGCACCGGCCCGGTGAGGAAGCGCGCGACGCTGCGCCAGTCCGTGTCGTGCCTCGCGAGGATCTCCTCGCGGCCGGGGTGCGCGAGGCCGGTGGCGAGGAGGTAGTGCGCGTAGAGCGGCTCGTCGGCGACGAAGCAGTCTTCGCGAGCGCCGAAGGCGCGCATGAGCGTGGTCGAGATGTTGCGCGGGCCGGACCACAGGGCGATGCGCAGGGAGTTGTCGTCCACTTCGCGCAGAGGCTAGCGGGATTGCCGCCCGTGTGCAGCAGGCGAACGCGTCGGGGGACGGCACGGCGAGCCGGGAATTGGCGCTCCCAGAGGGATTCGAACCCTCGTCGCAGCCTTGAGAGGGCTGTGTCCTGGGCCTCTAGACGATGGGAGCGCAGGACCCGCATCCCGGACGGGGTCCGGCAGGGGCCGTGTATTATATCGGCCCACCCAACGACCACAAGCGGGTCCCGCTGCCCTTGAACGACCTAGGCCAAGGCGAGGCCGCCCCGGCGATCATCCCGCGGGCGGAACATCCGATTTCGCGGGCGCTCATCGCGCCGAGCGCCCTCAAGGTGCTGTACCGGCTCCGGGACGCGGGCTACCAGGCGTTCCTGGTCGGCGGCTGCGTGCGCGACATCCTGATCGGCATCACCCCGAAGGACTTCGACGTCGCCACCGACGCGCTGCCCGAGGACGTCCGCCGCCTGTTCCGCAACTGCCGGCTGATCGGCCGGCGCTTCCGGCTCGCCCATGTGCGCTTCGGCGACCAGGTGGTCGAGGTGGCCACCTTTCGCGCGACCCACCATGGCGAGGAGCCGGACGACGAGGGCAGCATCGAGGAGCCCGAGGGCGAGGCTGAACTCGAGGCCGAGGCGGAGGAAGCCACCGGGGTGCTCGCGGGGCCCGACGGCCTCGAGACCCGGATCACCGACGAGCGCGGCCGCCTGCTGCGCGACAACCTCTACGGCAGCATCGACCAGGACGTCTGGCGGCGCGACTTCACCTGCAACGCGCTCTACTACAACATCGCGGACTTCTCCATCTGGGACTATGCCGGCGGCGTCGAGGACGTGCGCCGCCGCACGCTCAGGCTGATCGGCGATCCCGAGACGCGCTTTCGCGAGGATCCGGTGCGGATGCTGCGAGCGGTGCGCTTCCAGGCGAAGCTGGGCTTCACGATCGATCCGGCGACGCGCGAGCCCATACGGCGCCTGGCCGCGCTGCTCGATGGAGTTCCGCCTGCGCGGCTGCTCGACGAGATCCAGAAGCTGTTCCTGACCGGGCACGCGCGCCGCACCTGGGATGCGCTCACCGAGCTCGGCCTGGTCGAGCACCTGTTCCCGGCCGCCGCCCGCCACCTGGCGCGCGATCCTGGCGGCGTGGCCGCGCGGATCCTCGCGGCCGGCCTGGAGTCCACCGACCGGCGGGTCACCGACGGGCGCAGCGTGACGCCGATGTTCCTGTTCGCCTCGGCGCTGTTCGGCCCGGTGTCCGAGTACGCGCAGCGCCGCTACGAGCGCGGCGAGCCGCCGGCCAAGGCCATCGCCGAGGCCTGCGACGAGGCCATCGCCGAGCAGAACCGGCGCATCGCGCTGCCCAAGCGCTTCTCGATCCCGATGCGCGAGATGCTCGCCCTGCAGCCTCGCTTCCACCGGCGCGCCGGGCGAAAGGCGCTCAACCTCCTCACCCACCCGCGTTTCCGGGCCGCCTACGACTTCCTGGTGCTCAGGGCCAACGCGGGCGCGGAGGATCCTGCGATCGCCTCGTGGTGGACCGAGATCCAGGAGCTGCCGCTGGAAGAGCGCGTCGCCCGGGCAGAAGCGCTCGCCGGTCCGCACGCCGAGCCGGGCTCCGGCGGCGGCCGGCGGCGGCGCCGCGGCGGGCGGCGCCGGGCGCGACCCGCCACGCCCGACGCCTGAGCCCGGCATGGACTGGCGGCCCGCCTACGTGGCGCTCGGCGCCAATGTCGGCGATCCGCCGGCGCAATTGCGTGAAGCCTTCGCCCGGCTCGGTTCGATGCCGCAGTGCCGGCTCGTGGCGCGCTCTCGCCTGTGGCGCTCGGCGCCGCTCGGTCCGGTCGCGCAGCCGGACTTCGTCAACGCCGCGGCGGGTCTCCTGACGGGGCTCGAGGCCCGCGCGCTGCTCGCGGAGCTGCAGCGCCTCGAGCGCGCGATGGGGCGCACTCCGCCGGTCGAGCGCTGGGGGCCGCGCCTCATCGACCTCGACCTGCTGCTGGTCGGCGACGAGCGGGTCGTGGGACCGGACCTCGAGCTCCCGCACCCGGGCCTGCACCGGCGCAATTTCGTACTGTATCCTCTCGCGGAATTCGCACCGGAGCTGTGGGTCCCGGGGCGCGGCCGGGTCTGGCGGCTCGCCGCCGAGGCCGGCGCCGCCGGCCTGCAACCGTTGCCAGAGTAGGAACCCCTTGACGCAGCCGCCCCGCGAAAGCTGGCCGCACCGCCTCGTCGTCGTAGAGGGGCCGATCGGCGTGGGCAAGACCACGCTCGCACGCAGGCTCGCCGGCGCCATCGGCGCGGAGACGATCCTCGAGCAGGCCGACGAGAACCCCTTCCTCGAGCGCTTCTACCGCAACCCGCGCGGCGCGGCGTTCCCGGCGCAGCTGTTCTTCCTGTTCCAGCGCGCGAAGCAACTCGGCGAGCTGCGCCAGCAGGACTTGTTCGCGCCGGTGCGGGTCGCGGACTACCTGATGGACAAGGACCGCCTGTTCGCCAGGATCACGCTCGAGGACGACGAGTTCGCGCTCTACGAGCAGGTCTACTCGCGCCTGTCGCTCGCCGCGCCGCGGCCGGACCTCGTGGTGTTCCTGCAGGCGCCGGTCGAGGTGCTGCTCGAGCGCATCGGGCGGCGCGGCATCCGCTACGAGAAGTACATCGACGCGGACTACCTGCAGCGCCTCGTCGACGCCTACACCCGCTTCTTCCACCAGTACGCGGACTCCCCGCTGCTCATCGTCAACGCCGGCGAGATCGACCCCGTGGGCGATTCGCGCGACTTCGAGGAACTCTTCGAGGCGATCCGCCGCACGCGCCGCGGACGCCATTTCTTCAACCCGGTGAAGGCCTGATGTACACACAGCTCGAACAGCGGGGCGCGCCGCGCCCGCCGGTCAACGTCGCCACCCTGCAGAAGATGAAGGCCGAGGGCGAGAAGATCTCCATGCTGACCGCCTACGACGCCAGCTTCGCGATGCTGGTCGACATGGCCGGCGTGGACGTGGTGCTGGTCGGCGACTCGCTCGGCATGGTGGTGCAGGGGCACGAGACCACCGTGCCGGTCACGATGGACGACATCGTCTACCACGGCCGCGCGGTCGCGCGCGGGCTGCGCCGGCCCTTCCTGGTGGCCGACATGCCGTTCATGAGCTACGCGACGCGCGAGCAGGCGCTGGCCAACGCCGTCCGCCTGATGCAGGAGGGCGGCGCGAAGATGGTGAAGCTCGAGAGCGGGGGCGGGCAGATCGGCGTGGTCGAGTTCCTGGCGAGCCACGACATCCCGGTCTGCGCGCACATCGGGCTCAAGCCGCAGTCGGTGCACAAGATGGGCGGCTTCCGCGTGCAGGGCCGCGAGGCCGAGGCCGCCGAGCGCATGAAGCGCGAGGCGCTCGACCTGCAGAACGCGGGCGCGGACATCGTCCTGCTCGAGTGCGTGCCCTCCCAGCTCGGGGCGGAGATCACGGCCGAGCTCGCGGTGCCGACGATCGGCATCGGCGCGGGCCCGGACGTGGACGGGCAGGTGCTGGTGCTCTACGACATCCTCGACATCACGCCCGGGCGCAAGCCGCGCTTCGTCAGGAACTTCATGGAGGGCGCAGGCAGCCCGCTCGCCGCGCTCGAGGCCTACGTCCGGGCGGTGAAGGACCGCAGCTACCCCGCGCCCGAGCACTGCTTCTGAGGCCGCGATGGAGACGCTGAACCGGATTTCCACCGTTCGCGAGCGCGTCAAGGCCTGGCGCGCCGAGGGGCTGACGGTGGCGCTCGTGCCCACCATGGGCAACCTGCACCGAGGGCACCTGAGCCTCGTCGCCGCGGCGCTCGCCCGGGCCGACCGGGTGGTCGCGAGCGTGTTCGTGAACCCGCTGCAGTTCGGCCCGGCCGAGGACTTCGGCCGCTACCCGCGCACGCTCGAGCGCGACACCGATCAGCTCGAGAAGGCGGGGGCGCAGCTGCTGTTTGCGCCGACCGCCTTCGAGATGTACCCGGTGGGGGTCGAGCGCACCTCGATCGTCGACGTGCCCGAGTACGCCGGGATCCTCGAGGGGCATTTCAGGCCGGGGCACTTCGCCGGCGTGGCGACCGTCGTCACCAAGCTGTTCAACATCGTCTCGCCGGACGTCGCCGTGTTCGGCGAGAAGGACTACCAGCAGCTCGTGGTCATCCAGCGGCTGGTGCGCGACCTGTGCCTGCCGATCGAGGTGGCCGGCGTGCCCACGGTCAGGGATCCGGACGGCCTCGCGCTGTCGTCGCGCAACCAGTACCTGTCGAACCGCGAGCGCGGAATCGCTCCGAGGCTGCACTCGGCGCTGCGGTCGGTGCGCAAGCGCGTCGTGGACGGCGAGCGCAAGTGGCAGGACATCGAGTCGGACGCGGTGCGCGAGCTCGCCCGCGCCGGCTTCGAGCCCGACTACCTCTCGGTGCGCCGGGCCGGCGACCTGCTGCCGCCGCGCGAGGGCGACCGTGAACTCGTCGCGCTCGCCGCCGCGAGGCTCGGCAAGACCCGGCTGATCGACAACCTCAGGATCAGCCTGCCTGCCTGAGCCCGTCGCCGGGCCTGCGGCCCGGCGCCCCTGCGGGTCACTCCTGCTCGACCCAGTGATTGACGCCGGAGACGGAGCTGGTCGAGGGCGCGAAGTTCTGGCTCCACAGGTAACCGTTGTTCCAGAGGTAGCCGTTGTTCCACAGGTAACCGTTCGACCACAGGTAGCCATTGCTCCAGAGGTAGCCGTTCGACCAGAGGTAACCCTGGTTCCACAGGTAGCCGTTGCTCCACAGGTAGCCTTGCTGGCCGATCTCGATGCCGTTCTGGTCGACGACGTAGAAGGAGCCGTCGGGCTTCTGTCGGGCCGGGCCGCCGAAGCGCTTCGTGCCGGCGAGGTCGGCAGCGATGTCGAGGCCGGTGTTGGCGCAGTCGAGGTTGGGGTTGGCGACGGCGGCGACCGCGTCGACCAGGCCGGCGCCCTGCTGGAACACGCTGTAGGCGAGCCTGCCCGCGGCGTCGACAGCGGGCCGCGAGGCGCTCATCAGCTTGCACTTGACCTGGTTGGGCGTCAGTGACGGGTTCGCCTGCAGCATCAGCGCCACGACGCCCGAGACGACCGCGGCCGCCTGCGAAGTACCCGACATCATGAAGAACTTGTCGTTGTCGTGGAACTGGGGGTACCTGGTCGGGATGTTGCCCGTCTTGTTCATCACGCCGGTGACGTGCCCGCCGGGCGCGACGACCTCCGGCTTGACGAAGCCCTCGTAGGTCGGGCCGGTCGAGGAAAACGAGGCGAGCCGGTCGTCGGCCGGGTTGGCCGGGGTGTAGTTGTCGGTCATCGCGCCGACGGTGATCACGTAGGGGACGTTGCCCGGGACCGTGATCGACTGGGCATAGGGACCCCAGTTGCCGGCCGAGGCGACCACCACGATGCCGGCCTGCCAGAGCCTCATCACGGCGCGGGCGAGCGGGTCGTTCCAGTAGAACGACTGCGGGGTGGCGCCGAAGGAGAGATTGACGACGCGGATGTTGAAGGTGCTTCGGTTGGCGAGGATCCAGTCGAGGCCGCGGATGACGTTCGAGTAGGAGCCTGACCCATCCTTGCCGAAGGCCTTCACCGCGACGCGGCTGGCGTCGGGCGCGACGCCGGCATACGTACCGTCGGTGCCCAACCTGCTGCTCGCGGCAACGCTCATGACGTGCGTGCCGTGACCGCTCTCGTCGACGGCCTTGCTCGTACTGACGATGTGCCTGATCGCGTCGTAGCCCTGCAGCACGACCGTCTTGCCGGCCGTATTGGTCGACACTGCGTTGTTGGTCCAGATCCCGGTGTCTACGAAGGCGATCGTGACGCCCTTGCCCGTGATTCCGGTGGCGTGAAGCGTCGAGGCGCCGATGTGGCGGGCGACGTAGGGCACGCCGGCATAGCCGGCCGTCTTCAGCGGCGCGTCGGCGGCGACGAACAGGCCGTCGGTGCCGCGCAGCGCGGCGGCCTGCCCGGCGTCGAGCACGGCGCCCACGCCGTCGATGATGCCGAGCTCGTGCGTGACCGTGCCGCCGACGGCCAGCACGGCGGCCCGCGCGGCCGCCATGGATGGACCCCGGACGATGTAGGCGGCCGCTTCGGCCGCCTCGGCGGCGACCGCCGGCGCGAGCGGCGACAGCGAGCTCGCAGCGGGCTTGTCCCAGGGATTGCCGTGCAGCGCCGCGGCGGCAGTCACCGCCGCCAGGGTGGCGGTGACGGCGGTGGCGCGGGCGAGCGGCTGGGTGATCGAGTTCATCGGGGCCTTCCAGTGATCAGGTGGGGTCATTGCAGCCGAGTGCCCGTGCGGGTGGCGCGGCGATTTCTGCGGGGCTCAGTCGTCGGCCAGCCGGTAGCCGTTTGCGCGCATCTCATACAGCGGCGCGCGATTCGAGACGGCGTTGGTCCAGAGGTAACCGTTGGCCCACAGGTAGCCGTTCGCCCACAGGTAGCCGTTGTTCCAGAGATACCCGTTCGACCAGAGGTAGCCGTTCGACCACAGGTAGCCGTCCGACCACAGGTAGCCGTTGTTCCAGAGATACCCGTTCGATCAGAGGTAGCCGTTGTTCCACAGGTAGCCGGCGCCCCAGGCCGGGCTGCCCCACAGGCTCGCGGTATCTTCGACGAGGACGACCGCGGCTTCCGCCGACCGAGCCATCTTCGGCGACAGGGCCTGCCCCTGCACCGTCCCGGTGGCCGCGAGGGCCGCGGCCACGTTGAGCACGCCGGCGCCGCCGGCGGTCGGGTCGAAGTCGAGCTTGCGCGCGGACTTCATCAGGCGGGCCTTGACGGTGGCCGGGCTCAGGCTGGGGTCGCGGCTCAGCATGAGCGCCGCGGCGCCGGAGACCATCGCCGCTGCCATGCTCGTGCCGGACAGCTCGAGGTAGGCCTCGGCGCAGCCAGTGCCGCAGGCCGGGCTTCGTTCCGGCAGGTCTTGCTTCAGCTTGCCGTTCGCCGGCGCGGCGGCGACCAGCCGGTTGCCCGGCGCGACCAGGTCAGGCTTCAGGACGTGATCGATCAGCGTCGGACCGACCGACGAGTAGGTCGACACGTAGTCGTCAGCGGTCACGCTGCCGGTGCCGTTGTCGGTCAGCGAGCCGACCGTGATGATCTTGCGCGAGTTGCCCGGGCTCGTGACGGACATGTGTCCGTCACGCCCGTAGTTGCCGGCGGAGGCCACCACCACGATGCCGGCATCCCACACGCGCTCCACCGCGAGCACCAGCGGGTCGAGGGCGTTCGACTCCTCGACCGCCTTGCCCAAAGACAGGTTGACCACGCGGATGCCGCGCGAGCCAGCGTTCTCCAGCACCCAGTCGAGCCCGGCGATCACGTCCGAGGTCATGCCGCGGCCCTTGTGATCGAGCACACGGACCGAATGGACGGTCGCGCCGCGCGCAACCCCGGCGTAGGCTCCGCCCGAGGCCGCGCCGGTGCCGGCCGCGACGCCCGCGACGTGCGTGCCGTGGCCGAACGGGTCGTGGGCATCGCCGCCGGTCACGACAACCTCGAAGTCGTCGATGTACAGGTAGCGGCTGCTCTCTGCGGGATAGTGGCCGAGCAGCCGCAGGCGCAGCGTGACCGGGCCATCCAGCGTGAGGAAGTCCTCGAGCCGGAAGCTCGCCCGCTGGAGCACGGAGTCGCTGGCGTCGAGCGAGTGCGTGGCGACGTCGGTCCAGGTCGCGCCGCCGTCGCGGGACGCGTCGAACGCCACCGACACCGGGCCGGCGCTGCCGCCGCGGCGGCGGAAGGCGTAGCTCAACTCGGCGCGGGTCGCGCCCGAAAGGTCGAGGCTGCGCTGCACGCCGCGGTTGCCGGTCGCGCCGGCGCTGTCGCGGTGGGCGCCGAGCCTCAGGCAGCGGCCGCTGGCGCACTGCGACTCCCGGACGACGCGGACGTCGCCCGACCCCGGTCCGTTCGTCTCGCCGATCTCCTGCCAGTCGCCCGCCCAGTCGAGCGGGCCGTTGCTGCCGGCGTAGCTCGTCCCGGGGAAGCTGTCGCTCGCGGCGCCGATCGAGAAGTTCGCCTTGACCGCGACGCAGCCCTGCTCGACGCGCGTGCAGTCGATACGCGAGGCTACCGTCAGGTCGGCATGGATCGCGACGCCCGAATCGAGCACCGCGATGCCGGCCGCGGGGCTCGCGAGCATGTAGCCGGCGGCGCCGGGCTGCGGCACGGCCGCGGCCTGCCGCGACGCCATTGAGAAAGCCTCGACCGGCCGGTCCGGCACGATCGCGCGCACGCGGGGATTCTTCCTGAGTTGCGCCAGCGCGTGCCGCGGCACGCGCATCTGCTGCATGGGCAGCCGCTTCAATCCCCGCTGCCGTTTGGCACCGAGCGCCCGGGCGTGCTCGGTCTCGGCGGCGCCGGGGACCGAGTCGTAGACGACGATGACGTCGAGGTCGGCGCCGACCGCGGCCCGGGTGGGAGGGCCGGCCTGCGCCGCAAAGGCCGCTGCGACCAGCGCGAGGGTCGTGGCGAGACGTGAAACGGGCGGCTTGAAGGTCATGGCGACGCCTGGACGGTTCTGGTGCGCCATTGCAGCGCGGCGGGCCCCGGTGCCGCGCCGAGACGTTCGTCACACTCCCGCCGGAGGATTGCGGACCGCGTCACATAATCGCGCGGTCAAATCCGCGCCCGGCCGGCGTCGCCGCAGGAACGCTCAGGCGGTCGCGCGAAACGCGTCCTCGCCGAGCGCCGCCGAGACCGACGGGGCGGTGAGCCGCAGCTGGCCGAGCAGATCGCGCGCTGCTCCGGCGTCCCCGTCACGGCCGGCGCGCTCCACGAACTCGGCCAGCCGGGCGACCTCCGACGCACCGACATTCGCGCTCGCCGACTTCAGGGCATGCCCGACCTCGCGCACCGCGGCGAGGTCGCCCCGGGCCAGGGCCGCGTCGATCTCGTCGAGCTGCGCCGCGAGCCCGTTCAGATAAAGGGAGACGACCCGCGCGACGAGACCCGGGCGGGTCGCGGATTCCAGCGCGCGGATCCGGGCGAGGGCCTCGGGATCGATGATCTCCGGTCGGGTCCGCGGAACTGCCCCGGGGCCTGAGGCGACTGCGGGCAGCCAGGGCGCGAGTGCGGCGTGCAGGCCCGCCATGGTGAAGGGCTTGGACAGGTAGCCGCTCATGCCGGCGGCCAGGCACAGGTCGCGCGGTCCGTCGCCCACGTCGGCGGTCAGCGCGAGGATCGGCGGGTCCGTCCCCGGGCTGCCCCGGCGGATCAGTCGGGTCGCTTCCAGACCGTCGAAGTCGGGCATGTGCAGGTCCATCAGGATCAGGTCGAAACGCTCGCCGCGCGCCCGCGCGACCGCCTCGCGGCCGCTCGCCACCGTCGCGCTGGTGCAGCCGAGCTCGGCGAGCATGCCCTCGGCCACCGCGGCATTGACCGGATTGTCCTCCACGACGAGCACGTGTCCGGAGAGGCGCGCCTGCGCGGTCGCGGCCGGAACCGGGACGCTCGGCAGTTGCGGAAGCGGGCACCCGGCCGCCCGGCAAACGGCCCGCAGCAGCGACTCGTGGCGGACCGGCTTGGGCACGACAAGGTCCGGTCCGAAGCGCTGCTCGAGGCGCTGGCTGGCCGCCGCCGCGGTGCCCGCGATCACGACGGCCGCGGGGGACTCCAGCCTGGCTCCGTCCGGTTGCAGCGCGTCGACGATCTGCGGAACGCTGTCCGCGTCGACGATCCACACCTCGAGGCGCCGGGCGTCACCGGCGGGATCCTGCCGGTTGGCATCGAAGCCGTCACGGACGACCATGCCCCAGGCCTCGAGCTGGCGGCGCAACGCCGCGGCGAGTCCGCTGCCGCGGCAGGCGAGGCTCGCGCGCATGCCGGCCAGCGGGAGCGTCGCGGCATCCGCTCGCCGGACCACCGGCAGGCTCAGCCGGAGCAGGAAGGTCGAGCCTTCACCGGTCTTGCTGCTGGCCTCGATCGAGCCGCCCATCAGCTCGGCCAGCTGGCGGCAGATCGCGAGGCCGAGACCGGTGCCGCCGAACCGGCGCGTCGTCGTCTCGTCGGCCTGGGCGAAGGGCTCGAACACCTGGCGCAGCGTGTCCGCGGACATGCCGATCCCTGTATCGCGCACCTCGATGCCTACCGCAGCCGGTCCCGGGCCCTCCTGGCGTATGGTGCCGGTCACCGTGATCTCGCCCGTCGCGGTGAACTTGAGCGCGTTGCCCACCAGGTTCTGCAGCACCTGCCGAAGCCGCAGCGGATCGCCGACCACCCGCGTGGTCCCACCTGGCGGGGGCGAGACCACGAGCTCGAGCCCCTTCGCCTCGGCGGCGGCCGAGAAGGTCAGCGCGGCCTCCTCGAGCAGCTCGCGCAGGTCGAACTCCACGGCCTCGAGGCGCAGCTGCCCCGACTCGACGCGCGCATGGTCGAGGATCTCGTTCAGGATCTGCAGCAACGAGCGCGCCGAGGTGTCGATGGTCGAGGCGAGCTGGGCCTGTCGGCCGCTGAGCGCCGTGTGGCGCAGCAGGTCCGTCATGCCGATCACGCCGTTCATCGGCGTGCGGATCTCGTGGCTCATCCGCGACAGAAAGTCCGACTTCGCCCGGTTGGCGCGGGCGAGCGCCTCGTTGCGTTCGCGCAGCTCGGCCGTGCGCTCGGCCACCTCCCGCTCGAGGCGCTGCTGCTGCAGTTGCGCCTGCTGCAGCTTGCGGCGGTGCACCTGCCAGGCCGTCAGCGCGAGCAACACGGCCAGCACGCCATAGAGCAGCCTGGCCCACCAGGTCGCCCACGGCGCGGGCTCGACGGTGATCGGCAGGCGCAGCGGCTCCGGGCTCCACACGCCGTCGGAATTGACGGCACGAACCTCGAGGACGTAGTCGCCGGCCGCGAGATTGGTGTAGCTGACCTGCCGGCGCGTGCCGATGTCGACCCAGCCGGCATCGAAGCCCGCTAGGCGGTAGCTGTAGCGGTTCTTCGCCGGCGCGGTGAAGTCCAGTGCCGCGAACTCGAACGAGACCACCGTCTCGTCGTGCGCCAGCGTCAGCCGGTCGAGCGCGACGTGGGGCACGCTGGTGCTCGCCGGAGCGTTCATCACCTCGGCGCGGGTGAGCACGACGCGTGGCCCCCCGGGAAGGCGGTCGAGCTGCGCCGGGTCGAACCAGTTGAAGCCGTTGGCGCCGCCGAACAGGAGCCGCCCGTCGGCGGTCTCGAAATGCGAGCCGAACTGGAACTCCTCGCCCTGCAGGCCGTGCTCGCGATGGAAGGCCTGCACCGCTCCCGTGCCGGTGTCGAAGCGCGCGAGGCCAGCGCTGGTGCTGAGCCAGAGCCGGCCCGCGCCGTCCTCCCTGATGCCGTAGACGACGTCGCTCGGCAGCCCGCTCGCCTTCGAGTGGACCCGGAACCGCAGCGTCCCGGGCTCCTGCGCAGAGCCTTCGACGAGCGCGAGGCCGCCGCCGTCCGTGCCGACCCACACGCGCCCGCGCGAGTCGACATGGAGCGCGTAGATGGAGTCGGCGGGCAGGGACGATGGATCGAGCGCCTCGTGGCGGAACACCGCGATCACCGCGCCCGCGGGATCGAGCAGGTTCAGGCCGCCGCCCTCGGTGCCGACCCACATGAAGCCGGCGCCGTCCTGGGCGAGTGCCGTGGCGCGTGGCGCGCTGAGCGAGCCAGGCTCCCGGGGGTCGTAGGGAATCCGCCGCACGGTGAGCGTCACGGGGTCCAGCACGTTCACGCCGCCGCCGTAGGTGCCGATCCAGATCGTCCCGTTGGTCGCCTCGATCATCGCCATGATGCCGTCGGCGGACAGGGCGTCGGGATCCTCCGGCGCGGCACGCAGCTTCGCGAGCCGGAGGTCCGGCGCCAGCCGGGCGAGGCCGCCGGACATCGTGCCGATCCAGAGATTCCCGGCGCGATCCGCCAGCAGCGACATGACCCGCGGATCGTCGAGCCCGGGACTGCCGCCGAGGAGCGATTCGAGGCGCTGGTGCGCCTTGGTCGCCGGGTCGTAGCGATGCAGTCCGCCGCCGAGGGTGCCGATCCAGAGCCGTCCCCGCGGTCCCTCGGCGAAGCTCATCACGTAGGCCCCGTCTAGCCAGTCGGGGCGCCGGTGACCGAACAGCCAGCTGCGCGGGTTCCAGCGGCTGACGCCGCCGGCCCGCGTGCCGACCCACAGCAGCCCCGCGCGGTCCTGGTACAGCGACATCACGTAGTCGTCGGCGAGCGACGCCGGGTCGGTGGGGTCTTTCGTGTAGCGCGTGACCTGGCCATCGTCGGCGAGCAGGTCCAGGCCCTTGGCACCGCCGACCCAGAGCCGGCCGTCGCCGTCGCGGAGTATCGCGCGCACCTCGTCGGAGGCGAGTCCGCCCCGCGCGGCCTCGCCCGCACGGTACGTTCGCAAGCTCGACTGCACGGACGGCGAGAATCGCAGCAGGCCGGCGTCGAAGGTCCCGATCCAGAGCGTCCCGTCCGGGTCGCTGGCGATCGTCGACACCTTGGGGCCCGTGATGCCGGGCGATGTGCCGGAGGCCAGCGCGATTCGCTCGAAGCCACGCCCCGAGGAGGAGAGGCGGTACAGGCCATCCGCCGTGCCGATCCAGAGCTGGCCGCCGGCATCTTCGTGAAGCGCCGTGATCACGCCGCTGCCGAGGCCATCCTCGCGGCCGGACTCGGACTGGAACCGGACGACCCGGCCGCTGGCCGGGTCGAGACGATTCAGGCCGCCGCCGACGGTGCCGATCCAGACCTGGCCGCGTCGGTCCACCAGCACCTGTCTCGCCGTGTCGCTCGACAGCGAGTCGGGGTCCGCCGGGTCGTGCCGGTAGGTCGTGAACCGCCCGGTGCGCCGCGACCAGCGCGACACGCCGCCACCCCGGGTCGCTAGCCACAAGTCGCCGTGTGCGTCCTCTGCGAGGTCCCAGACGAAGCTCGACGCCAGCCCGGCGGGATCGTCGGGATCCCGTCCGAAGCGGACCACGTCGTAGCCGTCGTAGCGGGCGAGTCCGTCCTCGGTCGCGAGCCAGATGAAGCCCTGCCGGTCCTGCAGCGTCGCGAGCACCGTGCTTTGCGGCAGCCCCGACTCCGCACCGAGGTGCCGGAACAGCAGCGGTGCCCCGGCGGCAGCGGTTCCCGCGATGCTGGCAGTGACGAGCAGGGCGAGGGCTTGGAGGAGGCGCTGCATGCTGGGCCTGGCACCGGCAGGACGTGGGGATCTTTGCGCCCCGGCGGCAGGCGCAATCCAGTCCGGTTTATCGGCCGCGGCGCGCACGGGGGCTGTGAGCTCGCTCACAGTCCCGATGTGCGCCTCGAGCGCGGCGCGGCGGCCGCGCGCGGCCGTGACGCCACCGTGCCGTCAGGCGGCGGCTTCGCGCTCGTCGTCGGCGCCGGCGCCCGACGG
Source organism: uncultured Steroidobacteraceae bacterium (assembly GCA_964406445.1). GTDB lineage: Bacteria > Pseudomonadota > Gammaproteobacteria > Steroidobacterales > Steroidobacteraceae > SG8-30. Next base: position 12,668 of record CAYORU010000031.1, on the reverse strand, counting down.
CAGGGCGATCCCGCCGAAATGATCGCCGGTCGCCTCGACATAGCCGGCCTGCAGCATCCGCGCGGCGTCGCCCGCGCCGTCCACGCCGGCCGCGACCGGCGTCATGCCGAAGCTCTTCGCGACGCTCGCCACCGCGACGCAGATCTTGAGCGCCGCGGGGTCCGCGTCGACCGCGCGGACGAAGCTGCGGTCGACCTGCAGCGTGGCGAAGGGCAGGTAGGCGAGCCGCGAAAGCACGCTGTGGCTGCGGGCGAACTCGTCGATCATCAGCGACACGCCGAGGTCGGCGAGCCTGCCCATCGCCCGGTCCGGCGCATCGAGGCTCGCGACCACGCGTTCCGCGAGCCTGAGTTCCAGCTCGTCCGCCGCGAGCTCGCCCGTGGCGAGCAGCGCCTCGACGTCGGCCGCGAGCGCATCGCCGGTCAGGTGGTGCCGCAAGGGACCGAAGGAGACGCGCAAGCCGCGGCCCGCAGCCGAGCGCAGCGCGGGCATGTCGCGCCGGATCCGGTCGAGGGCCCAGCGCGACATCGGCAGCGAGAGTCCGGTGCCGTGCGCGATCGCGAGGAATTCCTCGGGCCGGACCTCCCCGCGCAGCGGATGCGGCCAGCGCAGGTAAGCCTGCACGGCGACCCGCGATCCGTCGCGCAGGCGATGGCGCGCCACGTAGCGCAGGCGCAGCTGGTCCGCCTCGAGCGCGCCGCGCAGCTCGCGCTCGAAGTCGAGCCGGCTGGTCGGGCGCATGCGCAGCGTGTCGGAGTAGAACCGTACGTCCGGGATGGCCGAGCGTCGCGCCTCGAGCATCGCGGCGCGCGCGTGGTCGAGCAGGGCCTGCGGGGCCTTGGCGTCCTGGCCGAGCAGCGCGATGCCGGCGCAGGGCGACAGCTGGAAGCTCGCGTCCGCGATCGCGACCGGCTCGGCGAGCGCGTCGCAGAGGGCGCCGACCAGCGCGCCGATCGAGCGCCGGTCCGCCCGGCCCTCGATCACGATGCCGAGCAAGCCTTCGCCGAGCTGGCCGACGTACCAGTCGAGCCCGCCCTGCGCGCCGGGCGTGACGGTCTGCAGGCGCTGCAGTGCCGCCGTGGCGATCTTCTCGGCGATCGCGAAGTCGATGATCCGGCCGATGTCCGCCAGTCCGCGCAGCAGCACGAGCGAAACCGCGAGCGGCTGCTCGCGAAGCGCGGCGTCGGCCACCGACTGCTGGAAGCGGCGGAAGAAGCCGCGGCGATCGACCGGCGCCTCGCGCGGGTCTGCGCCGCCGGCGACGCCCGACGGATCAGCGCCGAGGCCGCGGGTGTCCTCGGCGTCGCCTCTCGCGGCCGACCCGCGCCCGACGGTCGCCGCGCGGATGACGCACAGCACCCGGTCCGGGCCCTGTGGCTCCATGCGCGCCTCGAACGCCCGGCCCCGGTCCAGGAATCTGCCTTCGACCTGCTGGCGCTGGGCGATGGACTTGCGCAGCAGCTGCAGCAGGAGCTGCGCGGCCTCCTCGCCCCACAGGTCGTCGAGCCGCCGACCCTCGAGGCTGCCCGAGGCGGCGATGCCCGGCAGGCCCCGCCCGCCGACGTTGCGGATGACCACGCCGTTGCGCCGCACCAGCGCGACGAGGTCGGGCAGCGCCTCGATGAGCGGGTCGCCGGCCATCCTCAGGCGGATCCCGGCATGTGTCGCCAGCGGCCGGTGGAGTCATCGGTCGACGGGTCGGGTCTGCGCCGGACCTGGATGAAGCCGCCTTCCTCGAGCGGGGCCGGGTCGCGCTCGATGCTTTGCAGAAGGTCGGGGAGCGTGTCGGCGCTGGCGCTGCCGGACCAGCCGACCCAGTCGTTGCGCAGCGCCTTCGCCTGGTAAAGCGCGAGGTCGGCGAGCGCCAGCGATTGCTCCCAGCCGAAGCGCTCCGGTGCGGATGCGATGAACGGGTGGGTGGCGAAGCCGATCGAGCAGCTGCTGCGGGCGACGGCGCCTTCGCCCACCCTGAATATCTGCTTGGAGACGGTCGAGCGGATGCGCTCGGCGAGCGCGGCGGCGCTGTCCAGGCTGCCGGCGTCGCAGAGCACGACGAACTCGTCACCACCCCAGCGCACGACCGTGTCGGACTCGCGGCACAGGTGCCTGAGGATCTCGGCCACCCCGACCAGCACCCGGTCGCCGCCCTCGTGGCCGTGATGGTCGTTGATGGGCTTGAGGCGGTCGAGGTCCACGACCATCAGCGCGAAGGCCGGCTGGTGCGGCTCGGACTGCGCGATGCGCCGGGCGATCTCCTCGCGGAGGAAGCGGCGGTTGCCGAGGCCCGTGAGCGGATCGGTGAGGCTGGCCTCGCGCAGCCGCTCGTTGGCGGTCTCGAGTTCCTCGTTGCGTTGCTTGATCTCGTCCGTTCGTCGCGCCACCTCGTCCTCGAGACGGCGCGCATACGCGGCCTCCCGCATGAGCTTGCGCTGCTGCGCGGCCCACACCGCGTGCAGGGCCAGCGCGAGCGCGGCCAGGTACGCGAGGAACGCCCACCAGCGCAGCCATGGCGGGTAGGCGACGGAGACGGGCAGCGCGATGCCGGTGTCGTTCCAGCGGCCGTCGCTGTTGGCGGCGCGAACCCTGAAGACGTAGCTGCCGCCGTCGAGGTTGGTGTAGCTGGCCTGGCGGCCATTGCCGGCGTAGACCCAGTCCTTGTCGAACCCCTCCAGCATGTAGGCGTAGCGGTTCTCGGCCGGCGCGGTGTAGTCCAGCGCGGCGAACTGGAAGGTCACGACGTCGTCGCGGTAGTCGAGATCGACGGCGGCCAGGCTCGCGGGATCGGCCGCGCCCTCGACCGGCGCGTTGAACTTCAGGAAGCCGGTGAGCACCAGCGGCGGCGGGTTCTCGTTGAAGCGAAGTCGCTGGGGATGGAAGCGGTTGTAGCCGGCCGGGCCGCCGAAGAAGAGTTCGCCCGTGCGGCTGCGGAAATGCGCGCCGAAGTTGAATTCGTCGGCCTGCAGGCCGTGGCTGCGGCGAAAGGTCTGCACCGTGCGCTGCTCGGGACGGAAGCGCACGAGGCCCCGGTTGGTGCTGAGCCACAGGTCGCCGGCGAGGTCGGACTGGATGCCGTAGACGGTGCTGTTGGGCAGGCCCTGCGGTTCGGAGAAATTCTCGAAGCTGACCGGCCGGTCGCCGAAGGGCAAACCGCTCAATCGGTCCAGGCCGCCGCCGCGCGTGCCCACCCAGAGCACGCCGCGCTCGTCGACGTGCAGCGCGTAGATGGTATTGGCGCTCAGCGACCGGGGGTCGTCCTGGTCGTGGCGGTACTGCGCGAAGCGGCCGGAGGAGGGGTCCAGCACGTTCAGGCCGCCGCCGTCGGTGCCGATCCAGATCAGGCCGGCGCGGTCCTCGGCGAGCGCGGTGGCGCGGTCGCTGGACAGGCCCGGCCCGTCGCCGCGCTGCACCGGATGACAGCGGACCGCGTCGGTCGCGGGATCGATCATGCACACACCCGCGCCGTAAGTGCCGACCCAGATGCGCCCACGCGAGTCCCGCAGCAGCGACATCACGCCCGGCGCCCCGAGGGCGCCCGGGTCGCGCGGGCGGTGCGCGAAGCGGGTGATCCGGCCGGTGGCCGGGTCGAGACGCTCCACGCCGGCGGTCATGGTGCCGAGCCAGACGCGATCCCGGTCGTCGACGACGAGCGCCATCACGAAATCGTCGCCGATCGAGGATGGGTCCCCGGGTCTGTGGTTCCAGGTCCGGACCTGCCCGGTCTCCTCGTCCACCGCCGAGACGCCACCGCCGAAAGAGCCCACCCAGAGCCGGCCGCGGCTGTCCGCCGCGAACGAGGCCACGTTGTTGGCCTGGGGCGAACCGAGGCGGCGGTGCCCGAAGGACCAGGAGCGCGGGTTCCATGCCGCGGCGCCGCCGGTCTTGGTGCCGACCCATAGTAACCCGCTGCGGTCCTCGTAGATCTCCACGACGTGGCTGTCCGGCAGGCTGGCCTGGTCGGCCGGATCGTGGCGGAACGTGGCGAAACGGCCGCTGCGACGGTCCAGCAGGGCGAGCCCGCCCGCGGTGCCGATCCACAGCCGTTGGTCGCTGGCCTCGAAGATTGCGGTGACGCGCCCGTCCGGAAGCCGCTCAGGATTGGACGGATCGGGGCGAATCAGCTCCAGCCGGTCGGAGGCCGTCTCGAGACGCGCCAGGCCCTCGTCCGTCCCGATCCAGAGTGTCCCGCGGCCATCGAGGTGCAGGGCGCTGACGCGCAGCTTGCGCCCGGCTCCGGCCAGGGATCCCAGCCGGGGCCCGAAGCGAACGACCCGGCCCGACTCCGGGTCGACGCGGTCGAGTCCCCGCTGGGTCCCGACCCAGACCACGCCCGACGGGTCGCGGGCCAGTGCGAACAGGGAATCGTCGCTGAGTGAGGCCTCGTCGGTCGGATCGTGCCGGAAATCACGAGCGCTGCCGGCGGTCAGGTCGAGGAGCTTGAGGCCCGCGTTGCGGGTGCCGATCCAGAGCCTGCCGCGCGGCGTCGGCACGAGGAAGCGCGCGCGGCCTTGCGGGTCGACCAGCGGGCGTCCCGCGTCGTTGGTCGGCACGTGGAACCGCGGGTCGCCGGGCAGGCGGTAGACGACGCCGCCGCCGTCGGTGCCGATCCAGAGCCGGCCCTCGCCATCCACCGCGAGGGCCGAGATCCAGTTGTTCGGCAGGCTCCGGGGGTCGTTGCGGTCGCGGACGAAATGCTGGAGGCGCTCGCCGTCGTAGCGATTGAGCCCGTCCTCGGTCCCCAGCCAGAGGAACCCGGTGGAATCCTGGACGATGCCCATGACGCTGCCCTGCGACAGCCCGGCGTCGCCGCCGAGCCGGTTGAACAGCATCTGCGGCCCGGACTCCGCCGCGGCCAGCGCCGGGAGCAGCGACAACCAGAGCCAAGCGGCCGCCCGGCGCGGCACGCCGGCAGGCCCCGGACCTGCAGGGATGTTCTTCATCACTCCTGGCAGCGCTGGCTGCGATCCGCCCCGCCCGCCGACCTCCCGTGTCGATTCGAGATTTTCCTGCGCACCGACTTTACGGAATGTCGGCCGGCGATTCGTCGGACTAAAGCGGGAACTGTGACCCTGGTCGCCTATCCTGCGGCGCTGCCGTGCCTCGCCAGCGCCATGGCGACCTGGGCCGCCACCACCGCGTCGGGGAACCCACGACGCGCCTCGAGCGCGGCGGTCACGCGGTCGGTGGACGGCGCGTTGCCGAGCGCGACCGCGAGGTTCCGCAGCCAGCGGCGGTAGCCGAGGCGTCGCAGCGCGCTGCCCTCGGTGCGCACGAGATACTCGCGCTCGCTCCAGCCGAACAGCTCGACGAGGTCCGGGGAATCGAGCCCGTTGCGCGCGCGGAAGTCCGGATGGGCAGCGTCGCGCGCGAACTTGTTCCAGGGGCAGGCGAGCTGGCAGTCGTCGCAGCCGAACACGCGGTTGCCCATGGAAGCCGCGAATTCCGCCGCGATGATCCCGTGGTACTCGATGGTGAGGTAGGAGATGCAGCGGCGCGCGTCGAGCTGGTAGGGCGCGGTGATCGCGCCGGTCGGACAGGCAGGCAGGCAGGCGCTGCAGCTGCCGCAGCGATCGGTCCCGGGCGTGTCGACCGGCAGGGGCAGGTCGGTGAAGAGCTCCCCGAGCACGAACTGCGAACCGGCCTGCGCGTTGATCAGGTTGGTGTGCTTGCCGATCCATCCGAGGCCCGCGTCGCGCGCGAGCGGCTTCTCGAGCACCGGGCCGGAGTCGACGAAGGCGCGGTAGCCGAAGGGCCCGACGCGCCGCTCCAGCGAGTCGGCGAGCTTCTGCAGCCGCGGCCGCAGCACGTGATGGTAGTCGCGGCCGAGCGCGTAGCGTGCGACGTAGGCCTTCTCCGGATCGGCGAGCACCTCCGCCGCCGGCGCGCCGGGAGCGAAGCAGTCCATGCGCACGGAGATGATCCTGAGCGTGCCCGGCACCAGTTCGGCCGGCCTGCTCCGGCGCCGGCCGTGGCGGACCATGAAATCCATCTCGCCGTGGCGGCCCTCGGCGAGCCAGCGATCGAGGCGCGCCTCGTCGGCCGCGAGGTCGGTGCCGGCGACGCCGACCTGCTGGAAGCCGAGCGCGGTCGCGGCGTCGCGCAGGTACGCCTTGAGGTCGTCGAGTTCGGCGGGCGGGAGCGGGCGGCGCATGCGGCGGGGGCGGGCGGGCGCACCAGTATACTGGCCGCCATGACGACGTTGCCCGCCGCCGTGCATTCCGCCGCCGACGTCAGGGCGATGGACCGGCACGCCATCGACGCGCAGGGCATCCCGGGCTACACGCTGATGCAGCGGGCCGGGGAGGCGGCCTTCGACCAGCTGCTCGGCGCCTGGCCCGCGGCGCGGCGCCTGCTGGTGGCCTGCGGCGCTGGCAACAACGGCGGCGACGGCTACGTCGTGGCCCGGCTCGCGCGCGAGGCAGGCCTCGAGGTCACCGTCGCCGCGCTCGCCGACCCCGCCCGCCTGCGAGGCGACGCGGCCCGGGCGCACGCGGACTTCGTCGCGGCAGGAGGCTCGACCGTGGCGTTCGATCGCGCGCTCGTCGCGGCCGCCGACGTGGTCGTCGACGCGCTGTTCGGCACCGGTCTCGACCGGCCCGTCGAGGGACCACTCGGCGCGGCGATCGAGGCGATCAACGCTTCAGGACGGCCCGTGCTCGCGCTCGACCTGCCGTCGGGCCTGCATGCGGATACCGGGGCGGTGCTGGGGGTCGCCGTGCGCGCCCGGCGGACGATCACCTTCGTGGGCCTGAAGACCGGGCTCTATGTCGGCGCGGCCTCGGTGCACGTGGGGCAACTTGCGTTCGCGGACCTCGGCGTGCGGGCGCCCGTCCCGCCGCCCCGGCTCCGTCGGCTCGACCCCGGACTGCTGGCCGGCTGGCTGCCGCCGCGACCACGCGGTGCGCACAAGGGCGAGCACGGCCGCGTGCTGGTGGTCGGCGGCGGGCCCGGCATGGCCGGCGCTGCCCGTCTCGCCGGCGAGGCCTGCCTGCGCGCTGGCGCGGGCCTCGTGACGGTCGCGACGCGCCCGGAGCACGTCGCGGCGATCGTGGCCGGCCGGCCGGAACTCATGGTCCGCGGCGTGAGCGACGCCGCCGGCCTGGTGCCGCTGCTCGAGCGCGCCGACGTGGTGGCGCTCGGTCCGGGCCTGGGCCAGGACGACTGGAGCCGCGCGCTGTTCGCCGCGGCCATGGATTCACCCGGTCCGCGGGTGGTCGACGCCGACGGGCTCAACCTGCTGGCCGCTCGTCGGCGGCGTCGCGACGACTGGATCCTGACACCGCATCCGGGCGAGGCTGCCCGGCTGCTCGGCGACTCCGTGGCCGAGGTCCAGGCCGACCGGCTGGGGGCGATTGGCAGGCTCACGGCGGATTTCGGCGGCGTGGCGGTACTCAAGGGCGCCCACTCGCTCGTGCTGCGCGCGGGCGGCACGCCCTGGGTCTGCGACCGCGGCAATCCCGGCATGGCGAGCGCCGGCATGGGCGACGTGCTGACCGGCGTGATCGCGGCGCTCCTGGCGCAGTTCGGCAGCCTCGAGCGCGCCGCGGCCTGTGGCGTGCTGGTGCACGCGCTCGCAGCCGATGCGGGCGCGACGCGCGGCGAGCGGGGCCTCGTGGCCGGCGACGTCGTCGAGGCGCTGCGCGAATGCGTGAACCCGCGCTGAGCGTAGGGCTCGCCGACGCGGCGGCGACCGAAGCGCTCGGCGCCGCGCTCGCCGCGACCCGGCCGCAGGAGCCCGCGATGCTCACGCTCGCCGGCGACCTCGGCGCCGGCAAGACGACGCTGACACGCGGCCTCCTGCGGGCGCTCGGCGTGACCGGCCCGATCCGCAGTCCGACCTACACGCTGGCGGAGCCCTACGACACGCCCGCAGGCGAGGTGCTGCACCTGGACCTCTACCGGCTCTCCGGTCCGGCCGAGCTGCACGAACTGGGCTTTCGCGACCTCGCCGCCGGGGCCGCGCTCGTGGTGGTGGAATGGCCGGAGCGGGCCGGCGCACTCGCCGCCGACCTCTCGGTGGGTCTCGAACTGGCCGGCCGCGGCCGGCAGGCGACGGTGGTCGGGGCCAGCGGGCAGGGCGCGGCCTGGCTGGCGCGGCTTCGGCAGCGGCTGCTGGCGGGCACGGTCCCCGCTGCAGGAAGCAATTGAGCTTGTAGCCGTATCTCGCTGATCTGCTTGAAATTGACGGTCAGGCTACATAAAGTATCCCCGACTTTTCCTGGATCCTCGAAGCGATGCGCACTTTCTGGGCAACCGCGCTGTCCGCCGTCCTGGCCGCGCCCGCGCTTGCCTCAGGCGTCGAGGTGCGCGACGTCAGGCTATGGGCCAGCCCCGATTCGACCCGCGTGGTGCTCGACCTGTCGGCCGAGCCACGCTGGAACGTCTTCACGCTCGTGGGCCCGGCACGCGTCGTCGTGGACCTCGACCGTTCCTCCTGGGACCCGGCGCGACTCAACCTGCCTGCCGGCGCCGGCCACGTGCGCTCGCTCAGGATTGGCGCCCCCGAGCCGGGCAAGACGCGTCTCGTGCTCGATCTGGCGCAGATGGCCGAGCCCACCGCCTTCGTCACCCCGCCGAACGACACCTACGGCCACCGGCTGGTCGTGGACCTGGGGGCCCCGGCCGCGGCGGCGCCGCTCAAGCCCATCAAGGCCGCGCACGCTCCCGGCCAGCAGCGCGACATCGTCATCGCGATCGACGCCGGCCATGGCGGCGAGGATCCGGGCGCGATCGGCAAGCACGGCACCCGCGAGAAGGACGTCACGCTCAAGGTGGCCAGGCTGCTGGCCGAACGCATCAACGCCGAGCCCGGCATGCGCGCGGTGCTGACGCGCACGGGCGATTACTTCGTGCCCTTGCGCCAGCGCGTCAACCGGGCCCGGACCCAGCAGGCGGACATGTTCGTGTCCGTGCACGCCGACGCTTTCATCAACCGCAGCGTGCGCGGCTCGTCGGTGTACATCCTGTCGAAGCGGCGCGCCAGCAGCGAAGCCACGCGCTGGCTCGCCGAGCGCGAGAACGCCGCCGACCTCGTCGGCGGCGTCAAGCTCGACGACAAGAACGACGTGCTCGCGACCGTGCTGCTCGATCTTTCGCAGAACGCCGCGATCAGCGCGAGCCGCGACGCCGCCGACAGTGTGCTTCGCCAGCTCGACGGGGTCGGCGAGCTGAAGAGGAGCGAGGTGCAGTTCGGCAGCTTCGCCGTGCTGACTGCCCCCGACATTCCGTCGATGCTGGTCGAGACCGCCTTCATATCCAACCCGGACGAGGAGCGGCGGCTGCGCGACCCGGCCCACCAGCGCCGCCTCGCCGACGCCATCCACGCCGGCGTGCGCCGCTATTTCTACGACAGCCCGCCCCCGGGCACGCGCATCGCGCAGCTGGCGGCGGCCGAGCGCGGACGTCCGCTCAGGCACGTGGTCGCGGCCGGCGAGTCGCTCGACGAGGTCGCGGGCCGCTACGCCGTGAGCTTGGACGCGCTGCTGCGGGCGAACAACCTCGCGAGCGCCGGCGTCGCCGCCGGCACGGTCCTCGACATCCCCTTCGGCGGCGGCTGAAGCGCGCGGCCGCCCCATGGCGGCAGGGCCTATACTCGGCACCCCTGCGGGGGACCCGCCATGCCGATCCGCCTGTTGCCGGACAACCTCGTCAACCAGATCGCCGCCGGCGAGGTGGTCGAGCGGCCGGCCTCCGTGGTCAAGGAGCTGGCCGAGAACGCCCTCGACGCGGGCGCCCGGCGCGTTTCCGTGGAGGCGGAGCGTGGCGGGGTGCAGCTCCTGCGCGTGCGCGACGACGGGCAGGGCATCGCCGCCGACGAGCTTGCGCTCGCGCTGTCGCGGCACGCGACCAGCAAGATCGCCTCGCTCGACGACCTCGCCGCGGTCGGCACGCTCGGTTTCCGCGGCGAGGCGCTCCCGTCGATCGCCTCGGTCTCGCGCCTGCGGCTCGCCTCGCGCGCCGTGGGCGCGGCGCAGGGCTTCGAGGTCGTCTTCGCCGACGGTCGGCTCGAGGGTCCGCGGCCGGTCGCGCAGCCTCCCGGCACGACCGTGGAAGTGCGCGACCTGTTCCACGGGGTGCCCGCGCGCCGCAAGTTCCTGCGCACGGAGTCCACCGAGTTCCAGCACCTCGCGCGCACGCTCGCGCGGCTGGCGCTGTCGCGGTTCGACTGCGGCTTCGAGCTTTCGCACAACCGCCGCGAGCTGTGGTCGCTCCCGCCCGCGGCGGGTCGCGAGGCCGAGGAGGCGCGCGTGGCGCGGCTCGTCGGCGAGGACTTCGTCCGGCACGCGGTCCACGTCGAGCACACGGTCGCCGGCATGACGCTGCGCGGCTGGCTCGGCCTGCCGGCCTTCTCGCGCGCGCAGCCGGATGCACAGTACCTGTTCGTGAACGGACGCATGGTGCGGGACCGGCTGCTCGGCGGCGCGGTGCGGCTGGGCTACCGCGACGTGCTCTACGGCGGTCGCCACCCGGCCTACGTGCTCTACCTCGGGCTCGATCCGGCCGCGGTGGACGTCAACGCCCACCCGCAGAAGCTCGAGCTGCGCTTCCGCGAGCCGCGGGAGGTGCACGACTTCCTGTTTCGGTCCGTGGAGCGCGCGCTGGCCGCGACCCGCCCGGCGTCCTCCGCCACCGGATCCGCAGACTCGGCGCGCCTGCTGCCCGGGCCTGCCGAGCGGCCGGGGCTGGCGCTGGCGGAGCCGCGGGCGGCGGGCGGCGACTGGACGGTGCTGGCGAGGTCCGCCGGCGCGCCGCCGGCGGTCGAGGCGAGGCCCGTGGCCGCGGCCGCCGAGTCGCCGCCGCTCGGGTACGCGCTCGCGCAGCTGCACGGCGTCTACATCCTCGCCCAGGCGCGCGACTCGCTGGTGCTCGTCGACATTCACGCCGCCCACGAGCGGGTGCTCTACGAGCGCCTCAAGGCCGCGCGGGCGGCGCCGGGGGGCGCCGCCCGCCAGCCGCTGCTCGTTCCGGTGACGCTCGCGGTGAGTCCCGCCGAGGCGGCGCTCGCCGAGGAACAGCGGGACGCGCTCGCGGCCGCCGGGCTCGGCGTCGAGCGACTCGGGCCGACGAGCCTGGCGATCCGCGAGGTGCCGGCGGCGCTCGCCGGCGCGGACGTCGCCGCGCTGCTCGGCGATGCGCTGGCCGACCTGGCGGCGCAGGGCGCGACGCACCGCATCGAGGCGCGACAGGACGAGCTGCTGGCGTCTCTCGCCTGCCGGACGGCGGTGCGCGCGCACCGGGTCATGACGCTTCCGGAGATGAACGCGCTGCTCCGGGACATGGAGCGCACCGAGCGCGCCGACCAGTGCAACCACGGCCGGCCCACCTGGACGCGGATCACGCTCGCGGAGCTGGACCGGCTGTTCCTGCGCGGGCGCTGAAGTGGGCGGCCCGGTCGTGATGCTGATGGGGCCGACGGGCGCCGGCAAGACCGACGCGGCGCTGGCCCTGGTCGAGCGCTTCCCCCTCGAGATCGTGAGCGTGGACTCCGCGCAGGTCTTCAGGGAGATGGACATCGGCACGGCGAAGCCGCCGCGCCCGGTGCTCGAGGCCGTGCCGCATCACCTCGTCGACATCCTCGACCCGGCCGAGCGCTACTCCGCGGGCCGCTTCGTGGCGGACGCCGGGGCGGCGATCGAGGGCATCCGCCGCCGTGGCCGCGTGCCGCTCCTGGTCGGCGGGACCATGCTCTATTTCCGCGCCCTGCAATCGGGGCTCGCCCCGCTGCCGGCGGCCGACCCCGAGCTGCGGCGGCGCCTCGATGCGCGCGCCGCCGCGGAGGGCTGGCCGGCGCTGCACGCCGAGCTGGCCCGGCTCGACCCCGAGGCCGCGGGCCGCATCCGTCCCGGCGACCGCCAGCGGATCCAGCGGGCGCTCGAGGTGATCACCCTGACCGGCGGGCCGATCAGCGCGCGTCAGCGCGAGGACCTGCGCGGCTCGGTCGCGGCCGGCGCGCTGCGGCTCGTGCTGGCGCCAGCCTCGCGGCCCGAGTTCGCCGACCGGATCGAGCGGCGCTTCCTGCGGATGATGGAACTCGGACTGCTGGAGGAGGCTCGAAGGCTGCACGCGAGGGGCGACCTCGACGAGTCGATGCCCTCGGTGCGTTGCGTGGGCTACCGCCAGCTGTGGGAGTTCCTGGAGGGCCGCAGCACCTTGCCGCAGGCCGTCGAGCGCGGCGTGATCGCGACCCGGCAGCTGGCGAGGCGCCAGCTGACCTGGCTCCGGGCGGAGCCGGCGGCCGAATGGTTCGACGCACTTGATTCCGCCGCTTGCGGCCGCATCTCGGACCGCATCGGGCGGTGGCTCGAAGGGGCCGGGGACGGACCGGGCCTATGCTAGAGTCGCAAGCCCGCGGCGCTCAGGCTGAGGGTTGGCACTCCGGGATGTCCAGGGAAGGGAATACCGCCCGCAGCGACCGCTTGAAAATCAAATAAGATATTGAAAAACAAGGAGATATTGAGATGGCCAAAGGTCAGTCCCTGCAGGATCCCTTCCTCAACGCGCTGCGCAAGGAGCGCGTGCCGGTGTCCATCTACCTGGTGAACGGGATCAAGCTGCAAGGCCAGATCGATTCCTTCGACCAGTTCGTCGTGTTGCTGCGCAACTCGGTGAGCCAGATGGTCTACAAGCACGCCATCTCGACCGTCGTGCCGGCCCGCAACGTGCGCCTGCCG
>CAYORU010000030.1:0-43233 GCA_964406445.1 uncultured Steroidobacteraceae bacterium | reverse complement strand
GCAGCTCCTCGGCGTGGAAGTCCACCGACTCGAGCACGTCGATCACCGTGGGCACCAGGCGCTTGGTGAGCGTGAACGTGGAGTCGTGCTTCGGATCGCAGCCGATCTGCAGCACACGCTTGCCGAGCTTCGAGAACGCGGCCGACAGGTTCGACGAGGTCGTGCTCTTGCCGATGCCGCCCTTGCCGTAGACGGCGAACACCTTCGCCGTGTCGATCTTCATCTTCGGGTCGAGGTGCACCTGCACGCTGCCCTCGCCGTCGGTGCGGCCGGGGCGCTTGAGCGCGGTGAACGGTACGGTCGTGGTTTCCATCATCGCGCGTGTCCTTGTCTCCGGGTGGTGCGTGGGGCGCTCATGCGGCGGCCTTGTGCCATTCGACGCCCTCGAGGCGGTCCTCGAGCTCCTCGCCGGCGCGGCGCAGGGCTTCGAGCACGTTCTCGTCGGGCGTCCAGTAGCTGCGTTCGTGTGCTTCGAGCAGGCGGTTGGCCACCTTGGCGGAGGCCGTCGGGTTCAGCTCGGCGAGGCGGCGCCGCATCTCCGGGTCGAGCACGAAGGTCTGGGTGATCTGCTGGTAGACCCACGGCGCCACCTGGCCCGTGGTCGCCGACCAGCCGAGCGTGTTGGTGACGTGCGCCTCGATCTGGCGCACGCCCTCGTAGCCGTGCCGCAGCATGCCCTCGTACCACTTCGGGTTCAGCATGCGTGTGCGGGTCTCGAGCGCCACCTGCTCGGAAAGCGTCCTGACTGCGCCAGCCCCCTGCGTCTGGTCGCCGATGTACACCGGCACTGCCTGGCCGGATGCGCGCTGCACGGCGCGGCTGACGCCACCCAGCGTGTCGAAGTAGTGGTCCACGGTCGTCACGCCGAGCTCGACCGAGTCGAGGTTCTGGTAGGCGAGCTGCACGTCGGCGAGCATGCGCTGCAGCAGCGCCGACTGGTTCACGGGGCGGCCGGCGCGGCCGTAGGCGAAGCACTTGCGTCGGCTGTAGGTCTCGGCGAGCTCGTCCTCGTGGTCCCAGCGGCTCGAGTCGACGAGGTGGTTGATGTTCGACCCGTAGGCCGAGTCGGCATTGCTGAAGACCCGAAGCGCGGCGGTTTCGAAATCACAGCCCTGTGCGGCCTGGTAGGCGAGGGCGTGCTTGCGCACGAAGTTGAGTTCCGCCGGCTCGTCGGCCGAGGCGGCGAGCCAGGCCGCTTCCGCCAGCATGCGGATCTGCAGCGGCAGCAGGTCGCGGAAGATGCCCGACAGGGTCATCACGACGTCGATGCGCGGCCGGCCGAGCTCGGCGAGCGGGATCAGCGATGCGCCGCAGAGCCGCCCGTAGCCGTCGAAGCGGGGCCGCGTTCCCATCAGCGCCAGCGCCTGCGCGATCGGCGCGCCCTCGGTCTTCAGGTTGTCGGTGCCCCACAGCACCAGCGCGACGGACTCGGGCAGCGGGTTGCCGTCGGCGAAGTGGCGCGCGAGCAGGCGCCCGGCCTGCAGCTCGCCGTCCTTGATCGCGAAGGCGCTCGGCAGCCGGAACGGGTCGAAACCATGCAGATTCCTGCCTGTCGGCAGCACCAGCGGGTTGCGCAGGATGTCGCCGCCGGGCGCCGGGCGCGTGAACCGGCCGTCCAGCGCCCGCAGCAGCGCGGGCAGCTCGTGGTCCTCGGACATGAGTCCGTCGATCCGGGCCAGTTCCTCGAGCAGCTCGCGCGACTGCGCGGCCTCGGCCGGCTCGCCGGGGACGGCCTTAGGCGGCGCCGTTCCCGCGACCAGCGCCTCGACCGTCGCGCGCTCCGGCTTCGCGCCACGCGAGGATTCGGCGACCGCCATCAGCAGGTCGACGCGCTCGGCCGGGGAGGGCGGCTCGCCGACGACGTGCAGGCCGCAGGGAATCAGCGTGCGTTCCAGCTCGGCCAGGGCCGCGTTCACGGCTGCCACGCGTTCCTCCGCGTCCGCTCCCCACGCGGGCGCGGCCGCCGCGAGCTCAAGCGTGGCGGCCTGGCTCTGGATCAGTTCGGCGGTCCGGGTGCGCTCCGTGGCCTCGTCCGGTGCGAGCCCGCGCCAGCGGCTGATGCTCTCCTTCAGGTCCGAAAGGCCCCGGTAGAGCCCCGCCGCGGCAATCGGCGGCGTCATGTAGCTGACGAGCGTCGCGGCCGCGCGACGCTTCGCGATCGTGCCCTCGGACGGGTTGTTCGAAGCGTACAGGTAGACGTTGGGCAGGTCGCCGATGAGGCGGTCCGGCCAGCAGGCGCCCGACATCCCGGCCTGCTTGCCGGGCATGAACTCGAGCGCCCCGTGCGTGCCGAAGTGCAGCACGGCGTTGGCGGCGAAGTCCTCGCGCAGCCAGCGGTAGAAGGCGGAGAACGCGTGGGTCGGCGCGAAGTCCCGGTCGAACAGGAGCCGCATCGGATCGCCTTCCCAGCCGAACGACGGCTGGACCCCGACGAACACGTTGCCGAAGCGCTCGCCGAGCACGAACAGCGAGGCGCCGTCGCTCTGCTGCTTGCCCGGGGCCGGACCCCAGGCCCGCTCGATGTCCGCGAGCCAGGGCTCGCGGCGCACGTGGTCGTCGACCGGGATGCGCGCGTGCACGTTGGCGTGCGCGCCGAGCCGTCGCGCGTTGCCGTCCACGATCCTGCTGCGCAGCGCGTCGACCGTGTCGGGCACCTCCACGGTGTAGCCGGCCTCGCGCAGGCCCGTCAGGGTCCGGTGCAGCGACGCGAACACGGACAGGTGCGCCGCCGTGCCGGTGTTTCCGGCGTTCGGCGGGAAGTTGAAAAGCACGATCCCGACCCGGCGGTCGCGCCGCGGCGTCTTGCGCAGGGCGATCAGTCGCTCGACGCGCGCCGCGAGGGTCGCGGCGCGCTCCGGGTGAGCGTGCATGTCGCGCGCGGCGCCGTCCGCGTCGGCGGAGCGGCCGCCAAAGACCATCGAGCCGGTGGAGCCGTCGAGTTCCGGGATCGCGACCATGATCGTGGCCTCGACCGGCATGAGGCCGCGCTCGGACGCCTGCCACTGTTCGAGCGTCTGGAACTCCACCGCGAGCGCGGACAGGTAGGGGACGTCGAGCTTCGCGAGCATCTCCTCCGCGGCGCGCGCGTCGTTGTACGCGGGGCCTCCCACCAGCGAGAAGCCGGTCAGCGAGACGACCGCGTCGACCGTGGGCTGGCCGTCGCGCAGGAAGAAGCGCTCGATCGCCGGCCGTGCGTCGAGTCCGGTCGCGAAGGCCGGCAGCACCTTGAGGCCGCGCGATTCCAGCTCGGCGATCACGCCGTCGTAGTGCCCGGTGTTGCCGGCGAGCAGGTAGGAGCGCATGACCAGCAGGCCGACGGTGCCCCTGTCGCCGCCGCCGGCGGGCGCGGGCACCGCTTCGGGCCTGTCGGTGATCCGGCCGCGCAGGCGCGGGTGATAGAGGCCCACGTCGGGATAGTCGGCGGGCAGCGCGGCCTTGACGCGGCCGCGCAGGCCGGCGCGCGGCCCGGACGCGTAGCGGTCGACGAGGAAGCGCACCAGGCTCGCCATGTTGTCGTCCGAGCCCGCGAACAGGTACTGCATCGTGAGGAAGTAGGCGCGCACGTCCTGCGCGGGGCCGGGGATGAAGCGCAGGATCTTCGGGATCCGCCGCAGCATCCGCATCTGCTGCTCGCCGGACGAGGAGGCGCTCTTCGACCGGTCGCCGCGCAGCCGCTTGAGCAGCGCCATCGGGCCGCTGGCCTGGCCGCCCATCTCGAAGCGGCCGAGGCGCGTGAGCTTGACGACTTCCGCCGCGCTCATGCACGCGACCATCGCGTCGCAGTCGCCGCGCCGCGCCTCCAGCGCCGGCAGGACCGCACGGATGTGGTCCTCCATGAACATCATGCTGACGACGACGATGTCGCCCTGGGCGATGTCGGCCTGGCAGCGGGCCAGCGCCGCCGGGTCGTCGTCCCACTCCGCCGCGGCGTGCAGCGACAGGCGCAGCCCGGGCAGCTCCTTCAGCAGCGAGTGCTGGGCGCGCTCGACCGCGCTGGCCATGTGGCTGTCCAGCGTCAGGATCACGACGCGCACCGGCGTCTGATCAGCGGCCGAAATGGGCCTTGGCCTCATACAGCGTCTCGATGGTGATGACCCGAAGCCCACGCTCGTGGGCGAACCGCTCGGTGTTGCGCCGCGCCTTGCCGCGCACGAAGAACGGGATCTTCCTCAGCTCTTCCTCTCCCTCGCTGGACCACTCCGGGGACGTGTCGTCCGCTTCGGCGGCGGGCTCGGCGGCCTGCGCCGGGGCCGCGCCGGGCGCGCCCTGGGGATGCGCGACCGCGTGCAGGTGCGAGGCCGACGCGCCGTCGTGGAACTCGAAGTCGCCGCGGAACATCTGCAGCAGGTGTTCCTCGAGCCCCATCATCAGCGGGTGCACCCAGCTGTCGAACAGCACGTTCGCGCCCTCGAAGCCGAGCACCGGGCTGTAGCGGGCGGGCACGTCCTGCACGTGGATCGGCGCGGAGATCACGGCGCAGGCGATCCCGAGGCGCTTGGCGATGTGGCGCTCCATCTGCGTGCCGAGCACCAGCTCGGGCGCCGCGGCCGTGATCGCGCGCTCGACCTCGAGGTAGTCGTCCGCGACCAGCGCCTCGACGCCGTATTGCGCGGCCGCCTCGCGGACCTCGCGCGCGAATTCGCGGCTGTAGGTGCCGAGCCCGACGACCGTGAGACCCATCTCGGCGCTGGCGACCCGCGCGGCGGCGATCGCGTGCGTGGCGTCGCCGAAGATGAACACCCGCTTGCCGGTCAGGTAGGTCGAATCGACCGAGCGCGAGTACCAGGGCAGGCGCGAGGCGGAGCTGGCGAGCCCGGCCTCGCCGCGCAGCTCGCCAGCCAGCGCCGTCGAGGCGTCGATTCCGGCGAGGGCGGCGGCCTCGGCGAGGAACTCGCGGGTCGCGGCGACGCCCATCGGCACCGTCCGCGTGTGCGGCATGCCGAAGATGCGCTTGAGCCAGGCGGAAGTCGTCCGGCTCACCTCGGGATAGAGGTCGACGTTGAAGTCGGCCTCGGGCAGGCGGCGGATGTCGGCCACCGTCGCGCCGAGCGGCACCACGGCATTGACCTCGATGCCGAGGCGCGCGAGCAGGCCGGTGACCTCGGTGACGTCGTCCCGGCAGCGGAAGCCGAGCCGCGTCGGGCCGAGCAGGTTGGCGCGCGGCGCCCGCCCGGGCGGGCGGACCGGCCGCGGCGTGCCGGGCGGCGGGATCGCGTCCTTGAGCAGCGCGCGGACCAGCTGGTAGAGCGTCTCGGCCGCGCCCCAGTTCTCCTTCTTGGAGTACGCCGGCAGTTCGAGCGGCACGACCGGGACTGGCAGACCCAGGCTCGCGGCCAGCGCGCCCGCCTGGTCCTGGATCAGCTCCGCCGTGCAGGACTCGCCGACCAGCAGCGCGTCTGGCCGGAAGCGCGCGTGGGCCGCCGCGACGGCGTCCTTCACGAGCGTGGCGGTGTCGCCGCCGAGGTCGCGCGCCTGGAAGGTGGTGTACGAGACGGGCGGGCGGCGGTCCTGCCGCTCGATCATCGTGAACAGCAGGTCCGCGTAGGTGTCGCCCTGCGGGGCGTGCAGGACGTAGTGCACGCCCTGCATCGACGCCGCGATGCGCATCGCTCCGACGTGGGGCGGTCCCTCGTAGGTCCAGAGCGTCAGCTGCATGTCGCGTCGCTCACAGCGCGAGCCTCCGGCGCCTTTCCAGCGGCCGCGCGAAGACCTCGGCGAGGTCCGCGCACTGGTCATAGCCCTGGATCGGCGTGAAGACGAGCTCGATGGACCACTTGGTGGTGAGTCCTTCGGCCTCCAGCGGATTCGCGAGCCCGAGCCCGCAGACCGTGATGTCCGGGCGCGCGGCGCGCACGCGGTCGAGCTGGCGCTCGACGTCCTGTCCCTCGCTCAGCACGACGTCGCGTGGCAGCAGCGGCAGCTCCTCGGCGATCATCGTCCTGTCGAGGTAGGGCGTTCCCACCTCGATGAGCTGCACGCCGAGCTCGCGGTGCAGGAAGCGCGCCAGCGGCAGCTCCAGCTGGGAGTCCGGCATGAAGAACAGCCGCCGGCCGGCGAGCGCATCGCGGTAGCGCGCGAGCCCGGCGCGGGCGCGTTCCTCGGCCGGGCGCAAGGCCGCGCCGAGCCGCGCAGCGGGAACGTCGAAGTCGCGCGCGGCGGCGGCGAACCAGGCGCTGGTGCCCTCGGCCCCGAGCGGGTAGGGCGCGGGCAGCAGGCGCGCGCCCCGCGCCACCAGCGCGCGGACGGTCTCGCCGACGAACGGCTGGGCGGCGAGCAGCGACGTGCCGCCGCCGATGGGCGGAAGATCGGCGGCGCGGCGGGCCGGCAGGAAGCGCACCGGTCCGACGCCGAGCGCGTCGAAGAGGCGCCGGAACTGGTCCTCCACCACGTCCGCCACGCAGCCGACGACCAGCAGCTGTCGCTCGTCGGAGCGCGGCAACGCGGGCACCAGCGCCGCGAGCGCGCTGTCCTCGCCTTGGGTGAAGGTGGTCTCGATTCCCGAGCCCGAGTAGTTCACCACCCTCACGCGCGGCAGGAAGCGCGAGTTCAGCCGCTCGGCCGCCTTGCCGAGGTCGAGCTTGATGACCTCGGACGGGCAGCTTCCGACCAGGAACAGCGTGGAGATGTCGGGTCGACGCTCGAGCAGGGTCGTACAGACGCGGTCGAGTTCGTCGTTGGCGTCCGCGAGCCCGGCGAGGTCGCGGTCGGTCAGGATCGCGGTCCCGAAGCGCGGCTCGGCGAAGATCATCACGCCGGCGGCCGACTGGATGAGGTGCGCGCAGGTCCGCGAGCCCACCACCAGGAAGAAGGCGTCCTGCATCTTGCGGTGCAGCCAGACGATGCCCGTCAGGCCGCAGAAGACCTCGCGCTGGCCGCGCTCGCGCAGAACCGGCGCATCGCGGCAGTCCTGCAGCACCGTTTCCGGAGCGGCGCTCACTCCCCGGCTCCCACCGATACCGCCCGCATCGGCTCGCCCGCGGGGCCCTCCAGCCGCGCGGCGCGCAGCTTGAGCAGGAACTGGGCGGCGTTGACGACGTAGCTCGCGTAGGCCGCGAGCGCGAGGTACATCTGGCCGCGCGGCCCGAGCGCGCCCGTCGCGAGCGCGAGCAGGTAGGCCGTGTGCAGGGCCAGCACCAGCATGCTGACCACGTCCTCCCAGAAGAAGGACTCCACGAACAGGTAGCGGCCGAAGACGTCCCGCTCCCAGAGGGAGCCGGTGACCATGATCAGGTAGAGCACCGCGGTCTTCGCGACCACGGAAGCCGTGGCTGCGGCGAGCCCCTCACCCGTGACCAGGAAACGGATCACGAGTCCGAGGCTCACCAGGAAAACGACGAACTGGAGCGGGGCGAGGATCCCCTGGACCAGGGTCCAGCGCGATGCGTCGCGACGACGGCGCTGCTCCGCCGTGTAGAGCGGTCTCCGACCGGGTCCAGTCTGGGTCCCCCGCATTCGCCACTCCAACGTCCCCTGCAGAAGGACTCTAGGAGGAGCCTGGGGTATCTGTCAACTAAATTGGACGTAAATAAATATTGACAGCCGAAAGCCCGTGGGGCGACTATTCCTCTGCCTCCAATGGGGTGTTTCTCCCGGTTGCAGGACGGGTGGTAGCAAGTGCTGGCTTCCCCACGACCTCTGGACTCGACAGAAGCTGCCTCCGGCCGCAGGATGCGTGTCGGGTTGGGCCGGCGCCTGTCGTCGCCGGGCCGCGGGATCAAGGCTGTGCCAACGGCGCTCGTGCGCAAAGACGCCGACGCCGCTCCGTCCGGGAGGGGGGTCCATGAATGATGGTCGGACGTTTGCCGGTGGCTTCACCTGCCGACAGGACGCGGATATTGATTGCGACTTCTCGCCGCCTGCCCTCGGCAGGGCGGCGCGCCGCGACGAAACTGAGCCGCCGCAGGTGCGCCTCGCGGGTCTCGCACGACTCATCGAGTCCGAGATCGTGCCGCGGCTGATGCTTGCGCACCGCGCGCCCGAGCCGAAGGGCGCGGCGCTCGAGGACCTCAGCCGGGTGACGCCGGCGGCGCACGACGTCGCCGACTTCACGAGGCTGCTGGTCGAACAGGACGCGTCGACGCTTTCCGCCTACCTCGACTCGCTGCGCGCCCGCGGCATGGCGCGGGAGACGATCCTGCTGCAGCTGCTGGCGCCGGCGGCGCGCAGGCTCGGCACGCTGTGGGAGGACGACCTGTCGGACTTCACGCAGGTGACCGTCGGCCTCGGGCGCCTGCAGCAGCTGCTCTGGCACCTCGCCGCGCCCAGCGAGCAGACGCCGGTGCACGCCGATCCGCGGCGCCGTGCGCTGCTGACCGTCGCGCCCGGCGAGCAGCACACGCTCGGCCTGTTCATGGTCCGCGATTTCTTCCGCAGGCAGGGCTGGAGCGTGCCCGGCGGTACCCCGAGTTCGCCCGACGAGATCGCGGCGGCCGTGCGCAACGAGTGGTTCGCCGTCGTCGGCCTGTCGCTCGCCTGCGAGCGGCATGTCGAGTCCATGCGCGAGACCGTGCGTGCCGTGCGGCGCGCCTCGCGCAACGGCGCGATCGGGGTGATGGTCGGCGGCCCGCTGCTGCTCGCCCATCCCGAGCTCGCGCTCGAGGTCGGCGCGGACGCCACGGCGGCGGACGGCAGGGACGCGGCCGACAAGGCGGCCACGCGCTTCGCGCCCGGATGAGGGCACGAGAGGACTCATTGAACACTCGTTTCGACGCCAAGAAGTACGACGACGGGCAGCCGCCGGATCGACCTGCCGAGGAGGCCAGTCGGCATTTTCGCGAGCCTGCCAGGACGCTCTCTGAGATCGACCCGGTGTCGGCGGCGCGCGCCATCGAGACCGCGAGCGACCTCGCCATCGTTCTCGACGGCGAGGGCGTCGTGCGCGACCTCGCGCTCGGCAGCGACGAGTTGCGCCGCGAGGGCTTCGAGGCCTGGATCGGCAAGCGCTGGGCCGACACGGTCACCCTGGAGAGCCGGCCCAAGATCGAGATGCTTCTCAAGCAGGCCGCCGGCGGCGCACCGCCGCGCAGCCGCCAGGTCAATCATCCCGCGGCGACCGGGCCGGACATCCCCGTGTCGTACTCCGCGGTGCCGGTGGGCCGCGGCGGCCGGATCATCGCGCTCGGCCGCGACCTGCGCCAGGTCGCAGTCCTGCAGCAGCGCCTGGTCGAGGCGCAGCAGTCGATGGAGCGCGACTACTGGCGGCTGCGCCTCGCGGAGACGCGCTACCGGGTGCTGTTCCAGATGTCCGGCGAGGCGATCCTGGTCCTCGACGCGAGCAGCCGGAAGGTCCTCGAGGCCAACCCAGCCGCGGCCGAACTGCTCGGCGAGCCCGCAACGCGCATCGCGGGGCGCATCTTCCCGATCGGCGTCGACGAGGAGAGCGCGCGCCTGCTGCAGGGCATGCTCGAGGCCCTGGCGGCCACGGGCCGGGCCGAGGACGTGCGGGTCCGGCTGTCTGGCGAGGGCGGCCCCGTCGCCGTCTCCGCCTCATTGTTCCGCCAGGACGACGCAGCGCAGGTGGTCATCCGGCTCACGCTGCCCAATGCGGCTGTAGCGGAGGGCGGTCACGGAGTCCGCTCGCGCACGCTCGAGTTCGTCGCGCGCTCGCCGGACGCCTTCGTCCTCGCGGAGAAGAACGGCCGGATCCTCGCGGCGAATCGCGCCTTCCTCGACATGGCCCAGATCGCGAGCGAGGAGGTCGCGCGCGGCGAGCCGCTCGACCGCTGGCTCGGGCGGCCGGGCGTGGACGTGAACGTGCTTTCGGCGAGCCTCAAGCGCCACGGGTCGGTTCGGCTCTTCTCCACGACGCTGCGCGGCGAATACGGCACCGTGGCGGACGTCGAGGTGTCCGCGGTCGACGTGCCGGAGGGCGAAACGCCCTGCATGGGCTTCGTCATCCGCAACGTGGGCCGCCGGCTCGCCGGCGCACGGCGGCCGATCCCCGAGCTGCCGCGCTCCGTCGAGCAGCTGACCGAGCTGGTGGGGCGGGTATCGCTGAAGGACCTGGTGCGCGAGGCGACCGACGTGATCGAGCGGCTGTGCATCGAGGCGGCGCTCGAGGTCACCAACGACAATCGCGCCTCGGCGGCCGAGATGCTCGGCCTCAGCCGGCAGAGCCTGTACACGAAGCTGCGGCGCTATGGCCTGAACGAAGGCGGCGGGCCCGAATCGGGCCGCTGAGCCCGCGCGCCGCCTGCCATGTCGCGACCCGGCATCCTCGCACTCGATGCGCCGCGCCCGACGCTGCAGGCGGCCATCGAGCTGCTCAAGCCGATCACCTGGTTCCCGCCGATGTGGGCCTTCGCCTGCGGCGTGGTCTCGGTCGGAGTGGCGGTCGGCGAGCGCTGGTGGCTGGTGCTCGCCGGCGTCGTGCTCGCCGGTCCGCTGGTCTGCGGCACCAGCCAGGCGGTCAACGACTGGTTCGACCGGCACGTCGACGCGATCAACGAGCCGGGCCGGCCGATCCCCTCGGGTCGGGTGCCGGGCCGCTGGGGCCTGTACATCGCGGTCGCCTGGAGCGCGCTCTCGCTGGCGGTCGCGGCCGCGCTGGGCCGCTGGGTCTTCGGGGCCGCGCTCGTCGGCCTCGCGCTCGCCTGGGCCTACAGCGCGCCGCCGCTGCGCCTGAAGCGCAACGGCTGGTGGGGCAATCTCGCGGTGGGTCTCAGCTACGAGGGGCTGGCCTGGATCACCGGCGCGGCCGTGATGCTGCAAGGCGCGCTGCCGGCGCCGCCGGTGCTGCTGCTCGCGCTGCTCTACAGCCTCGGCGCGCACGGCATCATGACCCTGAACGACTTCAAGTCGGTCCGCGGCGACCTGCGGATGGGAATCGGCTCGCTGCCGGCGCGCCTCGGTGTCGACGCGGCGGCCAGGGTCTGCTGCGCGGCGATGCTGCTGCCGCAGGCAGCCGTCGTGGCGCTGCTCGCCTACTGGGACCGGCCGCTGCACGCGGCGGCCGTCGGCGCGCTGGTCGTCCTGCAGGCGCTCATGATGATCCGCTTCCTGGCTGCGCCCGCGGCGCGTGCGCTTTGGCTCAGCGGGCTGGGCGTGACCGTGTACGTCACCGGCATGATGGTCAGCGCCTTCGCCGTGCGCTCGCTGCCGGCGGGCGGCTGAGGTGCCCTCGCTCGGCTGGCTCGGCATCGTGCGCCTCGGGCTGGTGCAGAGCGCGCTCGGCTCGGTGGTCGTGCTCACGACCTCGACGCTCAACCGGGTGATGGTGGTCGAACTCGCGCTGCCCGCGCTGGTGCCCGGCGTGCTGGTCGCGCTCCACCACGCGCTGCAGCTGCTGCGCCCGCGCTTCGGTTACGGCTCGGACCGCGGCGGGCGGCTCACCCCGTGGATCGTCGGCGGCATGGCCGCGCTCACGGGCGGCGGATTCCTGGCGGCGGTGGCCACCGCGCTCGCCGCGACCCGTCCCGCGCCCGGCCTCGCCCTCGCCACGCTGGCCTTCGTGCTGATCGGCGTCGGCGTGGGCGCAGCCGGCACGTCGCTGCTCGTGCTGCTCGCCAAGCGGGTCGATGCGCGGCGGCGCGCGCCGGCGGCGACCATTGTCTGGGTGATGATGATCGCCGGCTTCGTGCTGACCGCGGGCGTCGCGGGACACCTGCTCGATCCCTACACGCACGAACGGCTGGTGCTGGTGGCCGGCGTGATCTGCGCGACGGCGCTGTGCGTGGCGCTGCTCGCGGTCTGGGGCGTCGAGCGCGACGCGCCTGCCGGGCTGCCGGCGGCGGCCGACCACGTGCCCTTTGGCGAGGCGCTCGCGCAGGTGTGGACCGAGCCTCAGGCACGGCGGTTCACGGTCTTCGTGTTCGTCTCGATGCTGGCCTACAGCGCGCAGGACCTGATCCTCGAGCCCTTCGCGGGGCTGGTCTTCGGCCTCACGCCGGGCGAGTCCACCCGCCTGTCCGGCGTGCAGAATTCCGGCGTGCTGCTCGGCATGGTGCTGGTCGGGATCGCCGCCGGCCGTCGTGCCGCCGCGCTCCGGGCCTGGACGATCGGGGGCTGCGTGGCCTCCGGTGTCGCGCTGTTCGCCCTCGCGCTCGCCGGACACGTGGGTCCGGAATGGCCGCTGCGGCCGACCGTGTTCCTGCTCGGCGCCGCCAACGGCGCGTTCTCGGTCGCCGCGATCGGCTCGATGATGGCCCTCGTCGGTGCGGGTCGCGCCTCCCGGGAGGGGACGCGCATGGGACTGTGGGGCGCGGCGCAGGCGATCGCATTCGCCGCCGGGGGCATCGTCGGCACGGGCTGCGTGGACCTGATGCGGCTCCTGCTCGGCTCGCCGCTCGCCGCATATTCGTTCGTGTTCGGGCTCGAGGCCCTGGCATTCCTCTTTGCCGCAGGGCTCGCCGCGCGCGTGGGCGCGGTCACGCCGGCTGCCGACATGCGCAGCCTGCCGACCACGCGGCTGGCAGCAGAATCTCCGATGAGGTGAAGTGATGAACGAGACGAGAATCTACGACGCGGTGGTGGTGGGTGGCGGTCCGGCGGGAGCCACGGCCGCGGCCGACCTCGCTAGGCGCGGCCGCTCGGTGCTCCTGCTCGACCGGGCCGGCCGTATCAAGCCCTGCGGCGGCGCGATCCCGCCGCAGCTGATCCGCGAGTTCGAGATTCCGGACGCGCTACTGGTGGCGCGGGTGACGGGTGCGCGCATGGTCGCGCCCAGCGAACGCCGGGTGGACATGCCGATCGACGGAGGGTTCGTCGGGATGGTGGACCGCGACGTGTTCGACGAGTGGCTGCGCCGGCGGGCCGCCGCCGCCGGTGCTGAGCGGCGCGACGGCACGTTCGTCGGGTCGCAGCGCGAGGCGGACGGGACGGTGACCGTTTCGTATCGGGAGGCCGGCGAACGTTCGGGCGGCAAGGCGATCAGCATCCGCGCGCGCGCGGTCGTCGGCGCGGATGGCGCCCGCTCGGCGGTCGCCCGCGAGTCGGTGCCCGGCGCGGACGAAGTGCCCTACGTCGCCGCCTACCACGAGATCGTCCGTTCGCCGCCGGAGGGCGTGGCCGATTTCGACGGCCGCCGCTGCGACGTCTTTTACCAGGGCGAGCTTTCGCCGGACTTCTACGCCTGGATATTCCCGCACGGCGAGACCACCAGCATCGGCGTCGGCAGCGCCCAGAAGGGCTTCTCGCTGCGCGGCGCGGTGCAGCGGCTGCGTCAGGACACCGGGCTCGACGGCGTGCAGACGGTGCGTCGGGAGGGCGCGCCTATCCCGATGCACCCGCTGCGGCGTTGGGACGACGGGCGCAACATCGTGCTCGCAGGCGACGCGGCCGGGGTGGTCGCGCCAGCGTCGGGCGAGGGCATCTACTACGCGATGACCGGCGGCCGGCTCGCCGCCGCCGCCGTCGACGAGTTCCTCGAGACCGGCGACGCGCGCGCCCTCGCGCAGGCGCGCAAGCGCTTCATGAAGGCGCACGGGCGCGTCTTCTGGGTGCTCGGGCTGCTGCAGCGGTTCTGGTACTCGTCGGACGCGCGTCGCGAACGCTTCGTGAGCCTGTGCCGTGATCCGGACATCCAGCATCTCACCTGGCAGGCCTACATGAACAAGAAGCTGGTCCGGGCGAGACCGCTCGCGCACCTGAGGATCGCCGCCAAGGACATGGCCCACCTGCTCGGCTGGGCGCGGGTGTGACCGTCGACGCGGGCCTCGTCGACCTGCTGCTGCTGGTGGTGGCGCTCGAGGCCGCGGCCCTGCTGGCCTGGAGCGGTCTGCGCGGCGGCTTTTCCCCCGCCGACTTCGCCTTCAACCTCGGGGCGGGTGCGGCGCTCATGATCGCGCTGCGCATGGCGCTCGGCGGCTCGGGCGACGGCTGGATCGGCGGCGCGCTCGCGCTTGCGCTCGTACTGCACCTGGCCGACCTCGCGCGGCGGCTGCGGCGGCCCCGGTCGGGCGCCGTGCAGCCGGGCTGAGGGCGGCGGTGCGCGCGCCGCTGCTGGCCTCGCTCGCCGGCCTGTGGCTCGCCGCGCCGGCGGCGTCGGGGCAGGAGGGCGCCATGACGCTCGATCAGGAATCCGCCGGGCGACTCGCCGGACTCGCGCTCGCCTGCGTGCATCGCGAGTATCCGAACAAGATCTCCCACGTCCTGCAGGACGACACCGACGTGCTGCCGCCACGACGGCTATCGCCGGCGTTCTATGGCTGCTACGACTGGCATTCCTCGGTGCACGGTCATTGGCTGCTGGTTCGCCTCGCGCGGCGATATCCGGCGGCACCGTGGGCGGCCCGCGCCCGTGAGGCGCTCGGCAGAAGCCTGACCGAGTCGAACCTGCTTGCGGAGACGGCCTATCTCGGCGGGCCCGGCCGGGCATCCTTCGAGCGGCCCTACGGGCTGGCCTGGCTGCTCGCCCTGGCGGCGGAACTGCGGCGACTCGATGATCCTGAGGGGCAGGCCTGGGCCGCCGCGATCGCGCCGCTCGAGTCCGCCGCGGCCTCGCGGCTCGCTGCCTGGCTGCCCAAGCTGCTCTATCCGGTCCGCTCCGGCGAGCATTCGCAGACCGCCTTCGCGCTTGGACTCGTCCGGGACTGGGCCGTGGATACCGGGCACGAGGCCATGCGCGCGCTCGTCGACGCCAAGGCGCTGCAGTTCTACCTCGCAGATCGCGACTGCCCACTGGCCTACGAGCCGTCCGGCGAGGACTTCCTGTCGCCCTGCCTCGCCGAGGCCGACCTGATGCGCCGCGTCCTGCCGGCGGCCGAGTTCTCCGACTGGCTGGCGCAATTCATGCCACGCCTGCCCCGGGATGGCTTCGCCGGCTGGCTGCCGCCGGCCGAGATCAGCGACCGGGCCGACCCGAAGCTCGCCCACCTCGACGGGCTCAACCTGAGCCGCGCCTGGATGCTGGAAGGCGTCGTGGCCGCGCTGCCCGGCGCGGACCCGCGCCGCGCGGCGCTCGTCGCGGCGGCCGGCGAGCACGCTCGGGCGGCGGTTCCGGCCGTCACCGGCGAGCACTACGAGGGTGGGCACTGGCTCGGCAGCTTCGCTACCTACCTGCTCACGCGGGCCGGCATCCCGCCCCGGTGAGGCTCGCGCGCCGCGGGCGCGCATACGTGGTGAGAAGTCACGATGGTGCCGGGGATCGTCGTCTGCGACCCTGCGTTCATGGGCGCGGCGGCGTTGCAGACATCCATGGCCAGCGGGGCCGACCGTCCGCGCGGAGCACGGCCATGACGCACCCGACAATTGTCCCCAGGCTGGCGGCGGCCGGACTCGCCGGCCTGCTGATGCTCACGGCGGCCGGCGCGCGGGCGGACGATCCGCCGAAGGCCTACCTGCCGGGCCTGACGAGCACCGACGAGTCCCCGGAAGGCTGCGTGTCCTGTCACCGGGGCAAGCGCACGCTCAAGGTGATGCTGGCGGCGCTCAAGCACCGCGACATGGGCGACCGTGTCAAGGTCGTGCCCGACGACTGCAAGTCCTGCCACGACGACGAGTCCGGGCTCGAGGCCCTGGGCCCGGTGTCCCACAGCATGCACTACGCCCGCGGCAGCCGTAGCGACTTCGTGCTGCAGCACGGCGGCAGCTGCCTGAACTGCCATGCCCTCGCCACCGGCACCGGCGAGGTGACGGTCAAGAGCGGCCCGCGCAACTGGTGAGGCGAAGCCGGCGCGACCGAACCGGCCGCGCCGAGGGGTGGCTCATCTCCTGAGCCACGGCGGTGTGCAAAGTGCGCGCATGGCGCACATCACACCCGTCCGGATCACGACCCTCGCCGACCTCTCGAGGCACGGCTACGGGCTGTCCTGCTATTGCCCGCGCTGCCGCCGCTGGGCCGACCTGGACCTGCCGAGGCTCGCCTGCTCGGACCTCGCGGGCCGGACGGTGACGGAGTTCCGCCCGCGCTGCCGCCGTTGCGGGACGCCCGGCGAGAAGCAGCTGCGCCCGCCGAAGCGCTGGCAGGGGCCGCCCTCGCGCGCGACCTTCGCCCACTACGCTGCGCGCGCGGACGCCTGAAGCCGCGGCCGCTCAGGCGTGCAGCGTGGTCGCGTCCGCCACGAGCGGCTCGACCGCGACCGGAACCCCGTTCACGGCGGCGTTCCCGCACAGCGGGTCGACGCGCAGCTCGTCGGTGAGGTCGTTCACGCTGACGCCGGGATGGGCTGCGGCGACGCCGAGTTGCACGCCCGGCCGGCCGTGACCCCAGCCATGCGGCAGGCTGACCACGCCGGGCATGATGTCCGGGTCGTGCGCGGCCGCGACCTCGACCATGCCGATGCGCGAGCGGATGCGCACCAGCGCGCCGTCGGCGATGGCGCGCGCGCGGGCGTCATCGGGATGGATGAGAAGCGTGCAGCGCGCCGGGCCCTTCACCAGCCTCCGGCTGTTGTGCATCCATGAGTTGTTGGTGCGTGGATCGCGGCGGCCGATCAGCAGGAGCTGCCGGTCCGACGCATCCGGGCCGCGGTCCGCGGCGCCGGCGAGCAGCCTCTCGACGTCGCAGGCGATCGCCGGCGGCGCGAGGTCGATGCGCCGGCCCGGGGTCCTGAGCCGTCCGGGCAGGCACGGCTCGAGCGGCCCGAGATCCACGCCGTGCGGGTCGCGTTCGAGTTCGCGCAGGCTCAGTCCCCTGCGCCACGGCCGAAGGCCGGATCCGTAGGGGCCGAAGCGCAGGCCGAGCGCGAGCGCGCGCCGTGGCGTGATCCAGCGGTCCGCGAGCCGCCGGCGCAGCCGGGCACGGCGCGCGGGGTCGAGTCGCTCGAGGCGGGACACGAGCCCGGCGAAGATCTCCCAGTCGTGGCGGGCGCCCGGCGCCGGAGGGAAGAGCGGCTTCGCGTATTTCGCCGTATTGCGGACGGCGAGGCCGTGGAACACCAGGTCGTAGTGGTCGCGCTCGAGCGCGAAGGTCGGTGGCAGGATGAGGTTGGCGTGGCGCGTGGTCTCGTTGACGTAGAAGTCGATCGACACCATGTACTCGAGCGATGCGAGCGCCGCATCGAGCCGTCGCCCGTTCGGGGTGGAGAGGACCGGGTTGCCGGCCGAGGTGAGCAGGGCGCGGACCTGGCCGGGTCCCTCCGTCTGTATCTCCTCGGCGAGCGCGGCCACCGGGAACTCGCCGCCGAAGCCAGGCAGGCCCCGAACGCGCGTGCGCTGCGGCGCGCGGCCGACCTCGATGCTGCGCACGACGTGCTCGACGAAATCCACAGCAGGTCGCGTGAACATGACGCCGCCCGGGCGGTCCAGGTTGCCGGTGACGACGTTCAGGACCTGGACGAGCCACTGGCACAGCGCTCCGAAGGGCTGGACCGACAGTCCCATGCGGCCATAGACGGCCGCCGACTCCGCACTCGCCAGACGCCGGGCCAGGGTCACGACCTCCGTTGCCGGGATGCCGGTCGCCCGCGCGACGCGGTCAGGCGTGAAAGCGCGGGCGAGTTCGCGCGTGGCGTCGAGCCCGTCGGTGTACCCGGCGAGACGCCCCGGACGCGCCAGGTCCTCCTCGAACAGCACGTGCAGGAGGCCGAGGAGCAGCCAGGCGTCGGTGCCGGGCCGGATGAACAGATGCGTGTCCGCGAGCGCCGCCGTCTCCGTGCGACGCGGGTCGACGACCACCAGGCCGCCGCCGCGTGCGCGGATGTCGCGCAGCCGCCTGGCGACGCCGGGCGCGGTCATCAGGCTGCCGTTGGACACCACCGGGTTGCCGCCCAGCACCAGCAGGAATGCGGTCCGGTCGAGGTCCGGGACCGGCAGCAGCAGCGGATGCCCGTACATGTGCGTGACCGCGACGTGGTGCGGAAGCTGGTCCACCGAGGTCGCCGAGAAGCGGTTGCGGCTGCCGAGCGCGCGGCTGAAGCGGGCGCCGGCGAGCAGTGCCGAGTAGCTGTGGACCGTGGGATTGCCGAAATAGGTCGCGACCGCGTCCCGCCCGTGGCGCGCCTGGATGCCGACCAGCCGTCCGGCCGCCTCGTCGAGGGCCTCGTCCCAGGCCACGGGCTCCCAGCGGCCGCCCACGCGGCGCACCGGCCCGCGCAACCGGTCCGGGTCTTCGTGCACGTCCTTGAGCGCGACCGCCTTCGGGCAGAGGTGCCCGCGGCTCAGCGGGTCCGCCTCGTCGCCGCGGATGGAGAGAATCTGGCCGCCGTCCACGCGGATCTCGATGCCGCACATCGCCTCGCAGAGCGGACAGGTGCCGAAATGCCGTCGGATCCCGCCGCTCATGGCTGCATCGCCACCGAAAGGCGGCTACGGACTTCACGGATTCCCGCGGTCGCGCGCTTCAACGTCAATTCCCGGATGGGGCCACGGCCCGCGGGGGCACAGACATGGATCCGGCATTCGAGCGCAGTCTCTTCGCGGGCATGGCCACCGAGCAGCAACGCGAGGGGCCGCCCCCGGGATTTCCCGACTTGCCCGCGGTCCCGGGCGGTCGCTACACGGACCCGCAGTTCCTGCGCCTCGAGCACGAGTTCCTCTGGAAGCGCTCCTGGCTGTACGCGCTGCACGCGGACGAGTTGCCGCGGGCGGGCAGCTTCAGGATGTGGCGCAGGACCGGCGCGCCGATCGTCATCATCCGCGGCAAGGACGACCGGATCCGCGCCTTCTACAACACCTGCCGTCACCGCGGCGCGCCGCTGATCGAGTCCGAGCGGGGCGAGACCAAGGGCTTCTTCTGCCGCTACCACGGCTGGACCTACGACCTCGACGGACGGCTGATCGCCGTGCGGGAGAAGCGCGACTTCCCGGCGCTCGATACGAGCTGCATGGGCCTCGCCGAAGTGCGCTGCGAGAGCTTCGGCAACTGGGTATTCATCAACGAGGCGCGGGACGCACCGCCACTGCTCGAGTCGCTCGGGCCGGTCCCGTCCCATTGGGCGCACCTCGAAGTCGCAGACCAGCGGCACATTGCGAGCTCGAGCTACGAGATCGCGTGCAACGTGAAGATCCTGCTCGACGCCTTCCTGGAGACCTATCACCTGAAGTCCATCCACCCGCAGACGGTGGACCGTTTCCTCGACTCGCGCGGCACGCACATCGTGCTGTGGCCGGCCGGGCACTCGATGATGGTCACGCCGCACCGGCGCTCCGACTGGCGCGACCCTGGCGCCGCGGGAATGCCCGAAGTCGCGGGCGCCGAGGAGATCTTCGCGCACCAGAACCCCTCCTACAACCTGTATCCGAACCTCGTGACGCCGCCGTCGTCCACCGGCATTCCGTTCATCACGTTCTGGCCCCGGACCGACCGGTCGATGATCGTCGACGTGCACTGGTTCGCGCCGGAGGGTTCCCGGGGCCACGAACTGTGGCCGACGCGCCTGTCGAACTTCGAGCGCATCCTCGAGGAGGACACGCAGTTCGCGCCGCGCATCCAGGAGTCCGTCGAAACGGCCGGCTTCGAGGGCATGCACCTGTCCTGCCAGGAACGCAGGATCTACCACTGGCACGAAGAGCTGGACCGGCGGATCGGTCCGTCCCGCATCCCCGAAGAATTGCGAGTCCGGCAGGTGCTCGGCCCCTGGCTCGCCGGGCAGTGAGACGCCGATGAGCGACCGTGACGGCCAGGGCCGGCATGGTGCGGGCTACCAGGCGCTCCTCGCGCGGGACTCGCGCCCGGTGCCGGAGGTGCTCGCGAGCGAGTCGCCCGCCGACCTGGGCACGGCGCCCCTCGACGCGTCGCGCTATACCTCGCCGGCCTTCTTCGAGCTCGAGCGCGAGCGCCTGTGGCCGCGGGTGTGGCAGGTGGCCTGCCGAGAGGAAGAGGTCCCGGAGCCGGGCGACTATCACGTCTACGACGTAGTCGGGCGCTCGCTGGTGGTGCTGCGCCAGGCCGACGGCAGCCTGCGAGCCTTCCACAACTCCTGCCTGCACCGCGGGCGGCGGCTGGCGGCGGGGCAGGGACAGGCGGGGCAGCTGCGTTGCGGCTTCCACGGCTGGACCTGGAACATCGACGGCACGATTCGCTCGGTGCCCTGCCGCTGGGATTTTCCGCAGCTGGCCGACGCCGACCTCCGCCTGCCCGAGGCGCAGGTGGCGACCTGGGGCGGATTCGTGTTCGTGAACCTGGACCGCGAGGCGGCGCCGCTCGCGGACTACCTCGGCGTGCTGCCCCGGCACTTCGAGCGCTGGCGCCTCGAGGATTGCTACAAGGCGGTGCACGTCGGGAAGGTCATCCCGTGCAACTGGAAGGTGGCGATGGAGGCCTTCATGGAGTCCTACCACGTCGTCGCGACCCATCCGCAGATCCTTCCGGTCTTCGCGGACGCGAACGCGCAGTACGACGTGTACGGCGCGCACGTGAACCGCAACCTGGCCGCCTTCGGCGCACCGAGCCCGCATCTCGGCGACGATGCGGTCGCGCCGGCCGAGGTGGTTGACGGCATGCTCGGAATGATGGGCCGGCAGCGCCCCGCGGACCGTCCCCGCGAGGGCGAAGAGGGAGCCCGCGCCTACCTCGGATCGCTCAATCGTGCGAGCTTCGCGCGGGCCTTTGGCGGCGACTACGAGGACGTGAGCGACGCCGAGACGCTCGACGCGCTGGTCTACAACGTGTTTCCGAATTTCGCGCCCTGGGGCGGATTCGCCCCGAACATCGTCTACCGCTGGCGCCCCGACGGCCTCAAGGTCGATTCCTGCCTGATGGAAGTGATGATCCTCAAGCGCAGCGCGCCAGGGCGGCCGCGGCCACGCCCGGTCGGACTGCGGATGCTGTCGCCGGCCGAGTCCTGGAGCGCTGCGACCGAGCTCCCCGTGCTCGGGCCGGTCGTCGACCAGGACATGGGCAACATGCCGCAGGTCCAGGCAGGGCTCGGCGCGTCGGCCACGGGACGGGTCCACCTCGGCCGTTACCAGGAGGTGCGCATCCGCCATTTTCATCGCACACTCGACCGCTATCTCGCGTGCGACGCGCCACCAGGGACGCCCAGTCGATGACCCCGGAGTTCAAGACCACCGACCTGTGCGACGAACACGAGGGCGCGGTGGAGGTCTGCGAGCCCATGTTCCGCAGCTACGGCGGCCGGCGGCGCTTCGCGGGACCCGCATCGACGGTGAGCTGCCTCGATGACAACTCGCGCGTCCGCGAGGCCGTCGGCGAGCCCGGCCACGGGCGGGTGCTCGTGGTCGACGGCGGCGGTTCGCGCCAGTGCGCGCTGCTCGGTGACCTGCTCGCCGCCAGGGCGGTCGAGAACGGCTGGGCAGGCGTCGTGGTCCACGGGTGTGTCCGGGATACCGCCGTGATCGCCGGCCTCGATCTCGGCGTGCTGGCGATCGACGCGCATCCGCGCCGAAGCAAGAAGCGGGGCGAAGGGCACCGCGAGGTGACCGTGCGCTTCGGCGGCGTGTCGTTCCACCCCGGCGCCTGGGTGTATGCCGACGAGGATGGCGTCGTCGTCGCGGCCGGGCGGCTTTCGTCGGGGTCGGGCGCCTGATCCCCGCGCCCTTGGCCTCGGCCGGCGTTTTGGGCTAGAATTCGCGCGGCTCAGGGCGCGTGGCCGCCGTGAGGACCGGCCCCCAGGCCGCCTCCGGCGCCCTGGGGTCGAGGGTTTCTGAAGAAAGCCCCCCACGCGGGGCTTTTTCGTTTCCGGCGCAGGCCTGGCAGGTCTGCGGCGCGGCCGGCGGAAGCCGGCCGGCGGCGAGAACACGAATGGGCCTCTGGCCCATTTTTTGTTCCCGGGTGGCGCAAGCCGGCCGGGACGGGGCGTGGAGGCAGATGCGCGAGACCTTGCTCGGGCTGCTGGAGCCGGTGATCGCCCGGGCGGGGTTCGAGCTGATCGAACTCGAGTTCAGCCCGGCGTCCCGGCGCGCGCTGCTGCGGGTCTACATCGACCGCACCGACGGCACGCCGGTGACGCTAGATGACTGCGAGCAGGCGAGCCGGGCGATGGAGCAGGTGCTCGACGCCGCCGACCCGATCGGCCGGGAGTACGCGCTCGAGGTGTCCTCGCCGGGCTTCGACCGGCCGCTCAGGACCGCCGCGCATTTCGCGCGGTTCGCCGGCAGCGAGGCGCGCGTCGAGCTGCAGCGGCCGCTCGAGGGGCGGCGGCGCTTCCGGGGCCGGCTGCTGTCGGCGGACGAGGAGGCGGTGGTGATGGAGGTCGACGGCCGCGAGTGGCGGCTGCCGATGGCGGATATGGGCAAGGCCAGGCTGGTGGGCTGAGGCCGGATCGGACAGACGGACTGGAACATCATGAACAAGCAGATTCTCGAAGTCGTCGAAGCCGTTTCGAACGAGAAGGGCGTGGCCCGCGAGATCATCTTCGAGGCGCTCGAGGCGGCGCTCGCCTCCGCGACGCGGCGCAAGCACGGCGAGGACATGGAGGTGCGCGTCTCGATCGACCGCAAGACCGGCGAGTACGAGACTTTCCGCCGCTGGAAGGTGTTTGCGGACGACTCGACGGAGCTCGAGGTGCCGGACCGCGAGCTGCGCCTCGACGACGCCCGGGACCTCGACCCGCAGGTGGAGGTCGGCGGCTACGTCGAGGAGCCGATGGAGTCGGTCGCGTTCGGGCGCATCGCGGCCCAGACCGCCAAGCAGGTGATCGTGCAGAAGGTGCGCGAGGCCGAACGCGCCCAGGTGGTCGACGAGTACAAGGACCGCATCGGCGTGCTGGTCTCCGGCATCGTCAAGCGCGTCGACCGCAACGGCATCTACGTGGACCTGGGCGGCAACGCCGAGGGCTTCATACCGCGCGAGCACATGATCCCGCGCGAGATCGCCCGCACGCAGGACCGCATCAAGGCGTTCCTGCGCGAGGTCCGCTCGGAGCCGCGCGGCCCGCAGATCTTCCTGTCGCGCACCGCGCCGGAGTTCCTGGTCGAGCTGTTCAAGCTCGAGGTGCCCGAGGTCGGCCAGGGGCTGATCCAGATCCTGGGCGCCGCGCGCGACCCTGGCGCGCGCGCCAAGATCGCCGTGCGCAGCCTCGAGCCGCGCATCGACCCGGTGGGCGCCTGCGTCGGCATGCGCGGGTCGCGCGTGCAGGCGGTGTCGAACGAGATCGCCGGCGAGCGCGTGGACATCATCCCGTGGACAGACAACGCCGCCCAGTTCGTGATCAACGCGATGCAGCCCGCCGAGGTCGTGTCGGTGGTCGTCGACGAGGAAGCGCACGCGATGGACATCGCCGTCACCGAGGACCGCCTCTCGCAGGCCATCGGCCGCGGCGGCCAGAACGTGCGTCTCGCGAGCGAGCTGACCGGCTGGAAGCTCAACGTCATGTCCGAGCAGACCGCGGTCGAGAAGAGCGAGGCCGAGTCGCTGCAGCTGCGCGAGATGTTCATGAAGGCCCTCGACGTCGACGAGGACGTCGCGACGGTGCTCGTCCAGGAAGGCTTCTCGAGCATCGAGGAAATCGCCTACGTGCCCGCCAACGAGCTGCTCGGGATCGAGGAGTTCGACGAGGATATGGTCGAGGAGCTGCGCAACCGCGCGCGCGACGTGCTGCTGACGCAGGCGATCGCGAGCGAGGAGAAGATCGACGCGTCGGAGCCCGCCGAGGACCTGCTCGAGGTCGAGGACATGGACACCGAGCTCGCCTATGAGCTCGCGGCGCGCGGCATCCGCACGCGGGACGACCTCGCCGATCAGGCGGTCGACGACCTGGCGGAGGTGCCGGGCCTCGATCCGGAGCGCGCGGGGCGGCTGATCATGGCTGCGCGCGCGCACTGGTTCGAGGAAACGGCCCAGGGCTGATGCAGGACACGGGGTACACGCATGGCTGACGTCACCGTCACACAGTTCGCCGAGGTCCTGAAGGTCCCGGTCGACAAGCTGCTCACGCAGCTCGAGGAAGCGGGCATCCGGGTGGCCGGGCCCCAGGACATCATCAGCGAGGACGCCAAGCTCGAGCTGCTGACGCACCTTCGCAAGGCGCACGGCCGGGCCGAGCCGGAAGTCTCGGCGCCGCGCCGGATCACGCTCAAGCGCCGCGCTCAGTCCGAGATCAAGGTCGCGGCGCCCCAGGGCAAGGCCCGCACGGTGCAGGTGGAGGTCCGCGCCAAGCGCACCTACATCAAGCGCGACGTTCTGGAGGAGCAGGCGCGGGCCGCGCAGGAAGAGATCGACAAGGTCCGCGAGGCCGAGGACGCGCTGCGGCGTGCAGACGAAGAGCGGCAGCGCGGAGAGACCGAGGCCCGGGAGCGTGCGCGTCGCGACGAGGAAGCCAAGCGCGAGGCCGAGGAGGCCGAGCGGAAGCGCCTCGAGGCCGAGGAGCAGGCGCGTCGCGAGGCCGAGGCCAAGGTCCGCGAGGCCGCGGAGCGCGAGCGCCGCGAGCGCGAGGAGCGCGCGCGCAAGGCCGAGGAAAAGGACAAGAAGACCAAGTACGGGCGCCAGGAGCTGCACATCGCGGGCGGGCTGTCCGCCAAGCACCGCAAGGGCAAGTCGCGCCCGAGCGGCCGCCGCGGGGCGGTCCAGAGCGACCAGCGCCAGGAGTTCCAGCTGCCCACGCAGCCGGTCCGACGCGAGGTCAGCATCGGCGAGACCATCACGGTCGCGGACCTCGCCCACAAGATGGCGATCAAGCCGAACGACGTCATCAAGACCATGATGCAGATGGGCGTCATGGCGACGATCAACCAGCCGATCGACCAGGACACCGCGGTGCTCGTGGTCGAGGAGATGGGGCACGTCGCCAAGCCGCTCAAGGCGGACGAGGCGGAGGCGGGCCTTCAGGAGGGCCTGCAGACGGAGGCCGAGGAGCTCCCGCGGCCGCCGGTGGTCACGATCATGGGCCACGTCGACCATGGCAAGACCTCGCTGCTCGACTACATCCGTCGCACCAAGGTCGCCGCGGGCGAGGCGGGCGGCATCACCCAGCACATCGGCGCGTATCACGTGGACACGCCGCGCGGCGTCGTCACCTTCCTCGACACCCCGGGTCATGCGGCCTTCACCGCGATGCGCGCCCGTGGCGCGAAGGTGACCGACATCGTCGTGCTGGTGGTGGCCGCCGACGACGGCGTCATGCCGCAGACCAAGGAAGCCGTCCAGCACGCCAAGGCTGCGGAGGTTCCGATCGTCGTGGCGGTCAACAAGATCGACAAGCCCGACGCCGACCCCGAGCGGGTCAAGTCGGAGCTGGCCAAGGAAGGCGTGATTCCCGAGGACTGGGGCGGAGAGAACATCTTCGTGCCCGTGTCCGCGCACACCGGCGCCGGCGTCGAGCAACTGCTCGAGTCGATCCTGCTGCAGTCCGAAGTGCTCGAACTCACGGCAATGCGGGACGTTGCCGCGCTGGGCACGGTTCTCGAGGCGAGCATCGAGAAGGGCCGCGGCCCGGTCGCGACGGTGCTGGTCAGCCGCGGCACGCTCAAGGTCGGCGACGCGGCGCTTGCCGGCGAGCAGTTCGGCCGCATCCGCGCCATGTTCGACGAGACGGGCGGCGCCATCGAGGAGGCGGGCCCGTCGATTCCCGTGCAGGTGCTGGGCCTTTCGGCGCCGCCCAACGCCGGCGACGAGCTCGTGGTGATGGAGAGCGAGAAGAAGGCCCGCGAAGTGGCACTCTACCGGCAGGGCAAGTTCCGCGACGTGCGCCTCGCGAAGCAGGCCGGCCAGAAGCTCGAGGACGTGTTCTCGCAGATGGGCGAGGAGGGACGCCAGTCGGTCCAGCTGCTGGTGAAGGCCGATGTCCAGGGGTCCGCCGAGGCCCTCTCGGACGCGCTGGTCAAGCTCTCGACGGCCGAGGTCTCGGTCAAGGTGATCGCGAGCGGCGTCGGCGGGATCACGGAGTCCGACGTGATGCTCGCCGCGGCCTCCCGCGCGCAGATCATCGCCTTCGACGTCCGCGCCGATTCCGCGGCCCGCGAGGCGATCAAGGACCAGGGCGTCGACGTCCGCTACTACAGCGTGATCTACGAGGCGATCGACGACGTGAAGCAGGCCATGACCGGCATGCTGGCGCCGGAGGTCAAGGAGCAGATCGTCGGCCTCGCGGAGGTTCGCGAGGTGTTCCGCTCGAGCAAGTTCGGCACGGTCGCCGGCTGCCTGGTGGTCGACGGCTACGTCCGGCGCAACAACCCGATCCGCGTCCTGCGCGACAACGTGGTCATCTTCCAGGGCGAGCTCGAGTCGCTGAAGCGCTTCAAGGACGACGCGGGCGAGGTGCGCGCCGGAACCGAGTGCGGCATCGGCGTGAAGGGCTATAACGACATCAAGGCGGGCGACCAGATCGAGTGCTTCGAGCGGTTCGAGGTCGCGCGGAAGCTCTGATGCCGCGCGAGTTCTCGCGTTCGAAGCGCGTCGAGGAGCAGCTCAAGCGCGTGCTCGCCGAGCTGATCAGGCGCGAGGTCAAGGATCCGCGCCTCGGCCCCGTGACCGTGACCGCCGTCGAGGTCTCCAGGGACCTCGGCCATGCGCGGGTGTACGTCACGCCGTTCGCCGGGCTCGGCGACGCCGCGGACGTGCTCGAGACGCTGCGCCATGCGGCGGGCTACCTCCGCCACGAGCTGCGCAAGGCGATGACCCTGCGCGTCACGCCGGAGCTCGACTTCCGGATCGACGAGAGCATCGAACGCGGCGCACGCCTGTCGCAGCTGATCGACGAGGCCGTGGCCGAGGACCGCAGCCGCGCCGCCGGCAAGGCCGAGGAAGAATGACCGACGGGCCGGGCCGCGCCTCGCGCCCGCGGGTCGCGTGGCGCGACGTGGACGGCATCCTGCTGCTCGACAAACCCGAGGGCCTGTCGTCGAACGCCGCCCTGCAGCTGGCCCGGCGCCTGTTCCGGGCGCGCAAGGCCGGGCATACGGGAAGCCTCGACCCGCTCGCCAGCGGACTGCTGCCGCTGTGTTTCGGCCAGGCGACCAAGGTCGCGGGGCTGCTGCTCGACTCCGACAAGCGCTACCAGGTGACCGCGAGGCTCGGCGTCGCAACGACCACCGGCGACGCGGAGGGGGAGGTCAGCGGCCGCGGGCCGGTGCCGGAACCGGACCGGGCCCGGCTCGAGACGGCGCTCGGCCGGTTCAGGGGGGCCATCGACCAGGTGCCGCCGATGCATTCGGCCCTGAAGCAGGGAGGCCAGAGGCTCTACGAACTTGCCCGCCGCGGGGTCGAGGTCGAGCGCCAGCCCCGCACCGTCACCATCCACGAGCTCGTGGCGCGGGACTGGCGGGACGATCGCCTGGAGCTCGCGATCCGCTGCAGCAAGGGCACCTACGTCAGGACGCTGGTCGAGGACGTTGCCCGCGAGCTCGGCACCGTGGCCCACGTCGAGCGACTGCGGCGCACCGCCGCCGGACCCTTCGACGGAGCGCGAGCCCGGACGCTGGCGGACCTCGAGTCGCTGCGCGAGGCGGGCGGGGAGGCAGCCCTCGATGCCACGCTGCTGCCGCCCGACGAGGCGCTGCGGCACTGGCCGGCCGTCCAGGTGGGCCTCGCGGAGCGGGCCTGGCTGCTGCAGGGCCAGCCGGTCTTCGCCGCCGGCCCGGGTGGCGCGCAGGTGCGCATGTACGGTCCCGACGGCGACTTTCTCGGCGTCGGGCAGATGAGCGAGGAAGGCCGGCGCCTCGCGCCGGCCCGCCTCATGGTCACGCTGGCCGAGGGTTCCCGGGGCGCTTGAGGCGAAGGGGGCCCGCAGGTACAATGCGCGGCTTCATCAAGGGCCCTAAGTTACTGACTTTCAACGAAGGTCGATTCGCAATGCCACTCACGTCCGAGCAGAAGTCCGAATTGGTCAGCAAGTTCAGCCGTGGTCCGAACGACACCGGCTCGCCCGAAGTGCAGATCGCGCTCCTTTCCGAACGCATCAACGGCCTGACCGGGCACTTCTCCACGCACCGCGGCGATCACTCGTCGCGTCGCGGCTTGCTCAAGATGGTCGCGCAGCGCCGTCGCCTTCTCGACTACCTGAAGGCGAACGCGCCGGATCGATACACCAAGATCGTCGCCGATCTGGGCCTGCGCCGCTGAGGCGGCGCGCGACGCCGGCCGATGGGCCGGCGTCCTCGTATCCACCACCATCCAGAGCAAGGAGCTCCCCGTGAGCATTGCCAAGCAGACGTTTTCCTACGGAGCGCACTCGGTGACGCTCGAAACCGGCCGGCTCGCCCGCCAGGCCGACGGCGCGGTACTGGTGCGCATGTCCGACACCGTCGTGCTGGTCACGGCGACCGCCCGCAAGCAGGCGATCCCGGGTCGCGACTTCTTCCCGCTGACGGTCAACTACCAGGAGAAGACCTACGCGGCCGGCAAGATTCCCGGCGGCTTCTTCAAGCGTGAGGGCCGGCCGTCTGAGAAGGAGGTGTTGACCTCGCGGCTGATCGACCGGCCGATCCGCCCGCTGTTTCCCGACGGCTTCTACAACGAGGTCCAGGTGGTCGCGACCGTGCTGTCGCTTGACCCCGACGTCGATTCGGACATCCCGTCCCTGCTCGGCGCCTCCGCGGCGCTCATGATCGCCGGCCTGCCGTTCAAGGGTCCGGTCGGCGCGGCGCGCGTCGGCTACATCGACGGCCAGTACGTCCTGAATCCGACCGGCAAGCAGGTCAAGGAGGAGTCGAAGCTCGATCTCGTCGTCGCGGGCACCCGCGAGGGCGTCTTGATGGTCGAGTCCGAGGCCAAGAGCCTGCCCGAGGACGTGATGCTCGGCGCGGTCCTCTACGGACACCAGCAGATGCAGACGGCGATCGCCGCCATCGAGAAGCTCACCGCCGAGGCCGGCAAGCCGAAGTGGGACTGGACGCCGCCGCCGGCGAACACCGAGCTCAAGAAGGCCGTCGCCGATGCCGCGACCGCGGGCATGACGGAGGCCTACGCCATCGTCGAGAAACAGGCGCGGCAGGCGAAGATCGGCGAGGTGAAGGCCGCGACCAAGGCCGCGCTGTGCGAGGGCGAGACGCCTCGTTTCACCGCCGACGCGGTCGACGACGAGCTGTTCTGGCTCGAGTACCGGCTGGTCCGCGAGCGCATCCTCGACGGCAAGCCGCGCATCGACGGGCGCGACACGCGCACCGTCCGCCCGATCCGCGTCGAGGTGGGCGTGCTGCCGCGCACGCACGGCTCGGCGCTGTTCACGCGCGGCGAGACCCAGGCGCTCGTCACCACCACGCTCGGCACCGGCCGCGACGCGCAGATCATCGACGCGCTGTCGGGCGAGCGTCGCGAACCGTTCATGCTGCACTACAACTTCCCGCCGTTCTCCACGGGCGAGACGGGCATTCTGGGCTCGCCGAAGCGCCGTGAGATCGGCCACGGCAACCTCGCCAAGCGCGGCGTGATGGCCGTCATGCCGGAACTCGAGACCTTCCCCTACGTGCTGAGGGTGGTTTCCGAGATCCTCGAGTCGAACGGCTCGAGCTCGATGGCCAGCGTCTGCGGCACGAGCCTCGCGCTGATGGACGCGGGCGTGCCGATCGCGGCGCCCTGCGCAGGCGTGGCGATGGGCCTGGTCAAGGAGGGCGAGCGCTTCGCGGTCCTGACCGACATCCTTGGCGACGAGGACCATCTCGGCGACATGGACTTCAAGGTGGCCGGTCCGGCCAGCGGCATCACCGCGCTGCAGATGGACATCAAGATCACGAGCATCACGCCCGAGATCATGAAGGTCGCGCTGGAGCAGGCCCGCGAAGGCCGGCTGCACATCCTCGGCGAGATGAACAAGGTCCTCGACAAGCCGCGCGCGCAGATGTCGGAGTGGGCGCCGACGATCATCACGATCAAGATCGATCCGGAGAAGATCCGCGACGTGATCGGCAAGGGCGGCGCCGTGATCCGCCAGATCACCGAGGAGACCGGCACCAACATCGACATCGAGAACGACGGCACGGTGAAGATCGCGTCGGTCAACTCGGCGGCGGGCCGCGAGGCCGAGCGCCGCGTCAAGATGATCACCTCCGACGTCGAGGTCGGGACGATCTACGAGGGTCGGGTCGCGCGCCTGATGGACTTCGGCGCGTTCGTCACGATCCTGCCGGGGCGCGACGGTCTCGTGCACATCTCGCAGATCTCCGACGAGCGCGTCGAGCGCGTCAGCGACAAGCTCAAGGAAGGCGATGTCGTGAAGGTCAAGGTGCTCGAGGTCGACCGGCAGGGCCGGATCCGCCTGAGCATGCGCGGCGTCGACTGACGCCCGCTGCGGCCGTCATGATCAGTCCTTCGGCCCGGCCTTGCCGGGCCGTTGGCTTTCAGGGCCCGTCGATCGGCGCTCCTGCGCCGCCTGCCACTGCGCGAGGTTGCGCTCGGCCAGGTTCGCCACCTCGGCCAGCGGGTCGATGCCGACCATCGACCGCATCCGGTCGCGGATCTGCTGCTGCTGCGCCATGAACAGCTTCAGGCTCTGCTCGAGGAAGCTGCCGACGACGCCCTGCATGGCGCCGCCGTTGGCGCGGATCACCTGGGCGAGGAAGTCCTCGCTCATGATCGCGTCGCCCTCGTGCTCGCTCTCGGCGATGACCTGCAGGAGCATCGCTCGCGTGACGTCCTGCCCGCTGCGGTGGTCGATCACCGTGAAGTCGACGCGCTCCAGCACGAGCCTGCGCAGGTCCGCGAGCGTCACGTAGCGGCTCTCGCCGGTGTCGTACAGGCGGCGGTTGGGGTAGCGCTTGACGACTCGCGTGGGTTCCACCGGGCTACATTAACGGGAAACCGCGAGCGGGCGTTAGCGCCCGGCCTGTCTTCACGGGCGGGGCGCGCGTGCCTGCTCGACGCCCGTGAGTGCCGCAGGGCGCCAGTGGGCGAGCGCCCAGGCCCACACGTCGCGAGGGGTCGCGCGTGCGAGCGCCGCGGGCGGCGCCTGGCGGAGCAGGTCGAGTGCCAGCACCAGTTCACGCGCGGCGTGCGCGGGATCGACCGGCACGGCGCGACGGCGCTTCGCCAGCTTCGTACCGTCGGGCTCGACGATCAGCGGCAGGTGCGCGTAGGCGGGTGTCGGGACGCCGAGCGCCCGCTGCAGGAGGATCTGACGCGGCGTGTTGTCGAGGAGGTCGCAGCCGCGCACGACCTGGGTGACGTCCTGCGCGGCGTCGTCCACCACGACGGCCAGCTGGTAGGCGTGGAATCCGTCGCGCCGGCGGATCACGAAGTCGCCGACTTCGGTCGAAACACGCTGGCGGAACTCGCCCTGCAGGAGGTCCGCGACGATGACTTCCGGCTCGCCTCGATCGGTGCGGAAGCGGAAGCTGGGATCGAGCGCCGAGGACCGCGGACCGGAGCGGCAGGTGCCCGGGTAGATCGGCTCTCCGCCGGGCCCGCGGGGCGCGGATCCGAGGTCGGCGCGAGTGCAACTACAGGGGTAGGCCCAGCCGTCTCGAACGAGGCGCCGCCTCGCTTCCTCGTAGGCTTCGGTCCGGCAACTCTGCTGAAGGATGCTTCCGTCCCACTCGAAGCCCAAGGCGTCGAGGGTCGAGATGATTCTTTCGGCGGCGCCGGGGACTTCGCGGTCCCGGTCGAGGTCCTCCATCCGCAGGAGCCAGCGCGCTCCGGCGCTACGCGCGTGCAGGAAGCTGCCGACGGCGGTAACCAGCGAGCCGAGGTGAAGGTCTCCGGTGGGCGAGGGCGCGAAGCGTCCCGCGCCCCCGCCCGGCGATCGACTGGGCGTCATCGCCCCCGCGAGCGAATCAGCGGTACCAGTCGTCGCGGTCGCCGTACTGCTTCTCGCGTCGCTCGCGCCGTTCCTGGGCCTCGATGCAGAGCGTCGCCACCGGCCGCGCCTCGAGCCGCTTGACTCCGATCGGCTCGCCCGTCTCGAGGCAGTATCCGTAGCTGCCGTCGTCGATTCGCTTCAGCGCTTCCTCGATCTTGCGGATCAGCTTGCGCTCACGGTCGCGCGTGCGCAGCTCCAGCGCGAACTCGGACTCGAGCGTCGCGCGGTCGTTCGGGTCGGGCGGGTTGGCCGCCTCGTCCTTCATGTGTGTCATGGTCCGGTCGACCTCTTCCATGAGATCGCGCTTCCAGGTCTGAAGGATGGTCCGGAAGTGGTCGAGTTGCTCCCGACCCATGTACTGCTCGCCCTTGCGCTCGATGTAGGGCGTGACGTTGCGTGGGCCGAGCAGCAGGTTGTGACGGTCCTCGGGCTCGCCGCTCTCGTCATCGTCGGCAGGAAGCGGAATCCGGCGCGACTTTGCCGCCACGGCTACGGCGCGCGGGCCG
The DNA here is from genome assembly GCA_964406445.1 of uncultured Steroidobacteraceae bacterium. GTDB lineage: Bacteria > Pseudomonadota > Gammaproteobacteria > Steroidobacterales > Steroidobacteraceae > SG8-30. The sequence continues at coordinate 11,222 of CAYORU010000030.1, read as the reverse complement.
CGGGGCTCGGGCTGCGGCGGCGGAGCAACGGGCTTGGCCTTCGCCGCAGGCTCGGCCACGACGGCCTTCGCCGGGGCAACCGTCGACGCCTTGGGAGCTTTCGGGGCCTTCGGGACCTTCGGGGCTTTCGGCGCCTTCGCGACTTTCGCCGCAACGGGCTTGCTGGGGGCCTTCGCGGCGCCCTTGGCGGTCGCGGGCTTCGCGCTCTTGCGCGGAACCGCTGCGGTCTTCGCGCGGGACTTCGGCGCAGCTTTCCTGGGCTTGGCCTTGGCCGCGGGCCTGGTCCTGGCCTTCGCAGCCGGTTTGCGGGCCGGCTTGGCGGCCTTTGCGGCGGACTTGGCGCGGTTCGCGGCCGGCTTCCGGGCCTTGGCCGACTTCGCTGGAACCTTCTTTCTTGCTGCCATGCAATGCCCCCCGAGGGCGAATCGAGCGCCGGATTATAGCCGCCGCGACCCTCCCGTCCAGCCGATTCGGTCGAGGCCCGGGACGCGGGCCCGCCCCGTGGCTACCGCTACGGAAGCGTGACCGCCGCGGGGGGCGACCAGCCGCGGCGGCGATGATCGGCCACGACGGTCGTGTAGATCCCGCCCCGGACGTTGAAACGGGCCGTCAGCCGCATGAACCGGGGGTCGAGGGCGTCGACGAGATGGCTCAGGATCTCGTTGGTGACGGCCTCGTGGAAAGCTCCGCGGTCGCGGAATGCCCAGACGTAGAGCTTGAGCGACTTGAGCTCGACACAGCGTTCGTCGGGAACGTACTCCAGGAGCAGCGTCGCGAAATCGGGCTGCCCGGTCTTGGGACACAGGCAGGTGAACTCCGGGATCTCCATCCGGATCGTATAGTCCCGGCCGGGCTGCGGGTTCGGAAAGGTCTCGAGGTCGCTACCCGGACGGTTCAGGTGCGCGCCGAGCCGCTCGCTGGTGGACACAGGCTCCTCACCGGGTCGTCATCCGTGGGCGCGATAATCTACACTAACGGGCTTTACCGGGCCACGAGCGCGTGGCCTTGCACAGCCTTACGCAGGGGCCGGATGCGCCTTTCCAAGATCAAGCTCGCCGGGTTCAAGTCCTTCGTGGACCCGACCGCAATTCACCTTCCCGGCAACCTGACCGGCGTCGTCGGTCCGAACGGCTGCGGCAAGTCGAACATCATCGACGCCGTCCGCTGGGTCATGGGCGAGATCTCCGCCAAGCACCTGCGCGGGGACTCGATGAGCGACGTCATCTTCAACGGCTCGGGCGGTCGCAAGCCCGTCGGCAGCGCCTCCGTTGAGCTCGTATTCGACAATTCCGACGGATCGATCGCCGGGGCCTATGCGAGCTTCGCCGAGGTGTCCCTGAAGAGGGTCGTGTCGCGCGACGGCACCTCTACCTACTTCATCAACGGCTCCAAGTGCCGGCGCAAGGACATCACCCAGCTCTTCCTCGGCACCGGCCTCGGATCGCGCAGCTACGCGATCATCGAGCAGGGAATGATCTCGCGACTCATCGAAGCGCGGCCGGACGACATGCGCGCCTTCATCGAGGAGGCGGCTGGCATCTCCAAGTACAAGGAACGACGGCGCGAGACCGAGAACCGCATCGCGCATACGCGCGAGAACCTGGAGCGCCTGAACGACCTGCGCGAGGAGGTGGAGAAACAGATTCGCCACCTGCAGCGCCAGGCGGCGGTCGCCCGTCGGTTCCGGGAGCTGAAGGACAGCGAGCGGCGCCTGCACGCCGAGCTGCTCGCGCTTCGTCTCAATGACATCGAGTCGGACCGGGCCTCGAAGGAGCAGCTCGCGCGCGAGCGCGATCTCGCGTTGCAGGCGGCGCTCGCCGAACTGCGCGGCACCGAGGCGGGGATCGAGCGCGCGCGTGCCCTCCACGCGGAGCGCAACGACGCGCTCGCCGAGGTGCAGGCGCGGTACTACCAGGCGGGTGCGGAGGCGTCGCGGACCGAGCAGGCGCTGCGGCACGCGCGGGAAATGCGCGAACGGCTGCGCAACGACCTCGAATCCGTGAGCGCGGCGCTGGACGAGGCGAGCGTATTGCTCGGCCGGGACCAGCAGCAGCTCGACGAGTTGGGCGCGGCGGTCGCCGAGAGCGAACCGCAGCTCGAATCCGCCCGGGCAGCGGAGGGCGCGTCGCGCGACGCCCTGGCGTCGGCCGAGCGGTCCATGCAGGACTGGCAGGCTCGATGGGAAGAGTTCAGCGCCGGTGCTGCCGCAGCGTCGCGCAAGACGATGGTCGAGCGCGCGAGGATCGAGCAGCTCGAGTTGCGACTGAGTCGCCTGCTGGCGCAGCGCGAGCGGCTCGAGCGGGACCGCGAGGCGCTGGCGGCGGTCGACCTCGCGGCCGAGATCGCGAGGGCCGAGGCGGCCGACCAGGAGAGTGTCGCGCGCCTGTCGCGGAGCCAGGCCGCGGTCGCGGCGACGCTCGAGTCGCTGCAGGCGGCCCGTGGCCGTGAACGCGACCTCGGCGCGAGCCTCGACGCCGCGCGCAGGTCGGCACAGCAGGCGCAGGGCCGCCTCGTGTCGCTCGATGCGCTGCAGAAGGCCGCGCTCGGCCAGGTGCAGGGTCGCGTCGTCGAGTGGCTCGCCGCACAGGGACTCTCCGGCAAGCCCCGGCTCGCCGAGCGCCTCGAGGTGGAGGCAGGCTGGGAGCGGGCGGCGGAGACAGTCCTCGGTGACTATCTCGAGGCCGTGTGCGTCGATGGGCTCGACGCCGTGACCGAGGTGCTGGGTGGCCTGCACGCGGGCCGGGTCGGCTTCGTGTCCCTCGACGCCGGTCCGGTGGGTCCCGCGGAGGGCCTGGCGGCCAAGGTGCGCGGCCCGGCCGCGCTCAGCGGGCTGCTGTCGGGCGTCCTGGCGGTGGACTCGCTGGAGCAGGCGCTCGCCGTCCGCGGCTCCCTCGCGGCCGGGCGCTCGGTCATCACCCGCGACGGAATCTGGATCGGGGCTGGCTGGCTCAGGGTGAGCCGCGACCAAGACGCCCACGCCGGCGTGCTCGAACGCGAGCGCGAATTGCGGACGCTGCGCGAGGGAGCCGCCGCGGCCGGCCGACGCGTCGAGGAACTCGAGGCCGCGCTGGCCGCTGCACGAGACGAATTGCGGGTGCTCGAGGACCGGCGCGACGACGAGCAGCGCGAGGCCAATGCCGCGCACCGCGACCACGTGAACGCGCGGGCGCAGCTGGACTCGCTGCGCGGCCGCGCCCAGCAATCCTCGCAGCGCATCGGGCAGCTGGCGCAGGCGCTGGCCGAGGCCGCTTCGGAGATCGCCGCGGATGAGGCCGAGACCCGCAGCGCGAGGCAGGCGCTGGAGGAAGGGCTCGGCGAGATGCATTCGCTCGAGGACCGCCGCGGGCCGCTGGAAGCCGAGCGTGACGGGTTGCGCGCGGCGCTGGAGCAGGCGCGCACCCAGGCGGCGGTGGACGGCGCGGCGCTGCAGCAGGTCGCCATCCGCATCGAGTCCCAGCGCTCGACGCTGGCCTCGGTGCGCAATGCGCTGGAGCGGGTCCAGAACCAGGTCACCCAGTACGCGGCGCGCCGCGCCCAGGTGGAGGGCCAGCTGGCCGAGGGAGAGGCGCCGCTCGCCGAGCAGGAGCGGGCCCTGCAGACGCAACTGGAGCGCCGCCTGGCGGTAGAGAAGCAGCTGACGGATGCGCGCCGCGCGCTGGACGAGGCGGACGCCGGCGTCCGCGAGCACGAGCAGCAGCGCCTCTCCAGGGAAGCGGTCGTTGCGACGGCTCGCGAGGCCTTCGAGCAGGTGCGGTACGCGCTGCAGGAGACCCAGGTCCGACGCGACACCCTGCTCGAGCAGTTCGGCGCGACGCGGCTCGAGCTTGCGGACGTCCGCGCGCAGCTGCCGCCCGAGGCGGCCACGGCGTCCTGGGAGACCTCGCTCGCCGAAGTCACCGGCAAGATCGAACGGCTCGGGGCCGTCAACCTGGCGTCGATCGAGGAGCTGGCTGAACAGACGGAACGCAAGGAATACCTTGACCGCCAGTATGCCGACCTCACCGAGGCGCTGAACACGCTCGACGAAGCGATTCGCAAGATCGATCGTGAGACCCGGAACCGGTTCCAGGATACGTTCGACCGCGTGAATGCCGGCCTCAAGGACAAGTTCCCGAGGTTGTTCGGCGGCGGCGCCGCCTACCTCGAACTGGTCGGCGAGGACGTGCTGTCCTCGGGCGTCACGGTGATGGCGCGACCGCCTGGAAAGCGCAACTCGACCATCAGCCAGCTGTCGGGTGGCGAGAAGGCGTTGACCGCCGTGGCGCTCGTGTTCTCGATCTTCGAGCTCAACCCGGCGCCGTTCTGCATCCTCGACGAGGTCGACGCGCCGCTCGACGACCACAACGTGGGACGCTTCTGCGAGATCGTCCGCGACATGTCCGAGCGGGTCCAGTTCATCTTCGTCACGCACAACAAGAGCACGATGGAACTCGCCCGGCACCTGCTCGGCGTGACCATGAACGAACCGGGGGTTTCGCGGCTCGTGGCCGTGGACGTGGACGAGGCGGTTCGGATGGCCGCCAGCTAGCGGGAGGAAGTCCCATGCCGGAACTGCGCTGGATACTCATCGCGGTCGGCGTGCTCTTCGTGGCGGGACTCTGGCTTTGGGAGTCGCGCCGGCCGAAGGGCCCAGGGCTCGACGGGCCTGCCGGCGAGGAGCAGGCCCGCCCGCGGACCGAGCCGCGCATCGGCGAACCGACCGAGGCGACGGTGTCAGGGCCGGGCGGGCTACCGGCGCCACGCGAGGCGCCGCCACCCGACGTCCCGATCCGGGCGACCCGTCGAGAGAAGGTCGGCCCCGTCGATCCACCCGTCGTCGAGATTCCGCCGGACGTCGAGCCGGAGCTCGCCCGCGACCCGCATGAACGCGAGGTGCCGCTCGCCATCTCCTACCGGGAGATGCGCCACCAGCTCGACGCGCGCGCGGGCGCGGGTATCGACGCCGACGCTGTCGAGGAGGCCGAGCGTCGGGATCCCTGGGTCAGGACACAGCCCCTGGACCGGGAACAGATCAAGCGGGCGCAGGAGGCAGAGGAGGCCGAGGACAGCGCGCGCGCAGAGGAGCACTTCGGCGGATCTGCGGATCGTGAGCTGGCCTCGCGCCAGCGCATCGTCGCCATGCGGTTGGTGGCGACCGGAGACCGCTGGCCGGGCCGCGACGTCGTCGATGCGCTGGAGGCCGAAGGGCTCACCTTCGGCAAGTACTCCGTGTTCCACAAGGGGCACGCGAGCGGCAAGACGCTGTTCTACGTCGCGAGCATGATCGAGCCTGGCTCCTTCGACCTCGAGCAGGTCGATTCGCTGACGTTTCCCGGCGTGTCGCTGTTCGCGGTCGTGCCCGGACCCGTCGAGAGCCCGGCGGTGTTCGACATGATGCTGGCGACTGGCAGGCGGCTGGCGGACCGGCTGCGCGGCCAACTGCAGGACGAGCAGGGCAGCTCGCTGACGGCACAGCGGATACTCAACCTGCGCGAGGAACTCGTTCACCTCGAACACCTCGCCCGCCGCATCCGCGGCGCCTGAACGGGCCGGACCAGGGATGACCCGTCCCCCCGGCGATCTGGTCGAGCGGCTGCGGCAGCTGCGCACCGAGATCGAGCACCACAACTACCGGTACTTCGTGCTGGACCAGCCGGAGATCCCAGACGCGGAGTACGACCGCCTGGTGCGAGAGCTACGCAGCCTCGAGGAGCAGCATCCAGAGTTGTGCACGCCGGATTCGCCGACGCGCCGGGTCGGCGCGCAGGCGCGAGGTGAATTCGGCGAGGTCATGCACCGGCTGCCGATGCTGTCGCTGGACAATGCCTTCGACCGTGACGAGGTCGAGGCCTTCGATCGTCGGGTCCGCGAGCGGCTCGGCAGCGACGCTGAGGTTGCCTACGCCTGCGAACCGAAGCTCGACGGGCTGGCGATCAGCGTCACGTATCGGGACGGCGTACTCCATCAGGCCGCGACGCGGGGCGACGGAACCAAGGGCGAGGACGTGACCGACAACGTCCGGACGATCCGCAGCGTGCCGCTGCGGTTGCGTGGCGAGGACTGGCCGCGCGTTCTCGAGGCGCGTGGCGAGGTCTTCATGCCGATCGCCGGCTTCGAGCGGCTGAATCGGCAGGCGCACGAGCGCGGCGAACGAGGCTTCGTCAATCCGCGCAATGCCGCGGCGGGAAGCCTGCGCCAGCTCGACCCCGCCGTCACCGCGGCCCGCCCGCTCGACATGATCTTCTATGGTGCCGGTCACCATGAGGATGGGCTGCTGCCCGGCCGCCACAGCGAGATCCTGGAGCGCATGGCTTCTTGGGGCCTGCGTGCGTCTCCCGAGGCTCGCGTGATGAAGGGCCTCGACGGGCTGATCGACTACCACGACTCGCTGCTCGCGCGCCGGCCCGGGCTCGGCTACCAGATCGACGGCGTCGTCTACAAGGTGGATTCGCTCGAACAGCAACGACGCCTTGGCTTCGTCGCGCGCGCACCCCGATGGGCCATCGCGCACAAGTTCCCGGCCGAGGAAGAGCTGACGGTCGTGCAAGGCATCGAGTGGCAGGTCGGCCGGACTGGTGCGCTGACACCCGTCGCCAGGCTCGCGCCCGTCTTCGTCGGCGGCGTGACGGTGAGCAACGCGACCTTGCACAACATCGACGAACTGCAGCGCAAGGACGTGAGGATCGGGGACACCGTCATCGTGCGGAGGGCCGGCGACGTGATTCCGGAGGTCGTGTCCGTCGTGCTGCAGCGACGGCCAAGTGACGCCAGGAGCGCTTCTCTGCCGAGCAGTTGCCCCATCTGCGGGTCGGAGGTCGCGCGCGAGGACGGCGTCGCGGTCGCGCGTTGCACCGCCGGGCTCTACTGTCCGGCGCAACGCAAGCAGTCGCTGCTGCACTTCGCATCGCGCCGCGCGATGGACGTGGATGGTCTCGGCGAGAGGCTCGTCGACCAGCTCGTCGACGCTGACATGGTCAAGAGCGCCGCGGATCTGTACTCCTTGACGTCGGAGCAGCTGGCTGGCCTCGAGCGAATGGGCGCCAAGTCGGCTGAAAACCTGGTGCAGGCGCTCGAATCGAGCAAGTCCACCACCTTCTCACGGTTCCTCTACGCGCTGGGCATCCGCGAGGTCGGCGAGGCCACGGCGCAGGCGCTGGCGGCGCATTTCGGAACGATCGAACGCCTCATCGAAGCGAAGCAAGAGGAGATCGAGGAGGTGCCGGGCGTCGGGCCGGTGGTAGCGGGACACGTGCACCGGTTCTTCGACCAAGAACACAACCTCGAGGTCATTGCCAAGCTGGTCGCGCAGGGGGTCCGCTGGCCAATTCACAGCGCGACGCCGATTGCGACCCGGCCGCTCGCAGGCACGACCTTCGTCGTGACGGGGACCCTGGCCACGCTGTCGCGTGAGGAAGCGCATGAGCGCATCCAGGCGCTCGGAGGCCGTGCGAGCGGCAGCGTCTCGGGCAAGACCGACTACCTGGTGGTGGGGGCGGAGCCGGGTTCCAAGCTGCGCAAGGCGGAGAAGCTCGGCGTGAAGATCCTGTCGGAGGACGAGTTCCTGAAGCTTACTTCCGCGACGGACTGACGCGGGCGCGGTGCGCCACCGCCTCCTTTCCGCCGGAGCCTGATCCGGACCGGTCGACGAACATCGTCAAGGCGACGCCCGCCCTCACCCGAGGGCCTTGCTGGCCGCTCGAAGCGCCCTGCTCAGCCATCTCGCGCTCGGACATCCAGCCCTCGAGATCGCTCAGCAGTGGGGCACCGCGGCGCTCCAGCCATCGGCGCAGCATCGGCAAGGACGCTTCGGGAAACGCGACTGACATGGCCGAGTCCTCGAAGAGCCGAGAAGCAGGCTCGGCGTGGAAGTTGTGTTCGAGCGTCGACAACACATCCCGCGCGACCTCGCCGAGGTGCTCCATGGCCTCGGGGTCGGCGCTGCTGCCTGGAAGTCGACGACTCTCCGGATGCACCGCGCCGGACGAGTCGAACCCGACTGCACCAATGCGTTTCAGCTCGTCGAGGATGACCCCGGGATAGATGTCGCCGCTGAAGCGACGCACCAGATCCTCGAACGAGGCGCCGGGACCCTGCAGCGGCAGAGGTCGAGGACGGCCATTGCGGTCGGTGAAGTCCGGATGCTCGAACCAGCCGCCCAGGACCCGTGCCAGCCTGTTGCGCTGGTACTCCTTGCCGGCCAGGTCCTCGAAACTCCCGTCTGCCAGCGCGGCCCGCACGGAGCTCACCGCGTGACGGTGGAGACCAGTCATCGAAGAGACGCGCGAGAAGCTCGCCTGGCGGGATTGTTCCTTCAGCAAGTCCTCGGCTGCGGCTACGAAGGCAGCCTCGGCGATCTTGGCGAACTGGTGCGCAGTTACACCCTGCCTCAGCAGGAGGCGGGCGAGCGGCATGAGGAGGCGAAAGCAGTAGGAAGAAACAAGATTCGGAACAGATGTCGGCATCAATCTCCCCGGTAGAACGCCGAACTAGGCTACCGATCTGCGGTGCTGCTTAGTAGGTGTCGCGCCAAGTACCATCCGCTGACGAAGCGGAAGTATTTGCCAAAACAGTGCAATTATCGCGCTTCCAATCGTCTTGGACTCCGCCAAGATGGAGCCAGAGAGGTGCTTTGACCCATGAGTTCACGACTGTCGCTAGGCTCATCGCCCATTAATGGGCAGGACCCCTTGGTTGATGAAGTCCTCGAGAAGTTTTCCACACTCTTGGCTGTGCTCGGCGTTTCGCCGGACTATGCCCTAGTGCGAATAATGCAGTCGCTCTCCGGCGCTGCCCTGTCTGGGCCATCGCAAAACTCGATTGACCTGGGCCAAGTTCGGCGAGACTGCATGGAAGTCTTGTGTGTGTGGCGGAGGGATCCTGTCTTTCAAGATGAGACCGGGCTTCCGCGACCATTAACTGCAACCGGTACAGATGTCTCCTTCGAGTACCTGTGTCATGTAGCAGGCGCCAAAACGAATCACCAAACGATACTGGAGGTTCTACAGAAGTTCGGAGCGGTTACGGTGGATGACCAGGGTGCCGTGACCCCGAACACACCGACGTTTCTTGTTGTTTCTACTGACGGAGATTCACTGCTTGCTCGAGACGGTGTCTTAAAGCAGCTAGTTGGCTTTCTCGGAGTTCTTGAGCACAACGTGTGCTCGACGGCTACCAGAACGCGTCCGCGTTTTGAACGTTCGTGCTCTGTTCGGGTAGCCGAGGAATTGGTGCCGATTTTCGAGTTGTTCGTGGCCGAGCGCGGTCAGCAGTTTGTTGATTCGATTGACGAATGGCTGGAGCGCAAGCGATCGGTGACTTGTGAGAGCGGGAGGCTGGTTGAGGTCGGCGCCGGAGCTTACTTCTTGGAGTTGAGTAACTAAAAAAACGTTTCTAAACAAGTAACTAAACAAGATATCTAGAAAAATAAAACATAGTGATTCCTAAGTCTCTGTAAAAGTAGCGCCAGGGACGACGGATCGGACAACGCTGGTAACTTAATCTCCGCTCCCAAACCTAGCGGACGGCAAATGCCGTCCGCTCGTTATGTTTACTGCAGAATATTTAGTCTATATATTAAGTTATGTCAGAACCTTATTCGGAAAACTTAAGGCTTCTTGCTGCGTTTCGGCACCTGTTGGTGCCGCTTGTTCGAATTCTTGTCCGCAACGGCGTGTTGTATCGCGAGTTCGCGGACATCGTTAAGAGCGCTTACGTTCATGTTGCAGCCGATGAGAACTCAACACCGTCGAAGCCCGCGTCGCTCGCGCGCGTCGCGATTGTTACTGGGTTACCGCGTCATGACGTCATTCGGTTGTATGAGGAGAGTGAACGCTTTAACGAGGCACTCAGGAGCAACGCGGAAGTTGTGGCTCGACTGCTGCGTGCATGGCACAGCGATCCGCGCTATGTCGGACCGTACGGTGTGCCACTTGAATTGAGATATTTCAGCGATGGGGCGGGCGGACTTTCGTTCTCAGAACTCGTTCGGACCTACGCCCCGGAAATGACGCCTCGGGGGATGCTTGAAGAACTGAATCGCGTCGGAGCGGCAAGGTTTGTCGGAGAGAGCGGCCTAATTCGAGTCGAGCAGCGCACCTTCATTCCGGAAAAAATGGCTCCGGAGCAAATCGAAGTGTTCGCACGTGGTGTTCGCCGCTACGTTGAGACGATTGACTTTAACTTGAATGAACAGGACCCGGGGAGGCGACGATTCGAAAGGTGGGTGTTCCCTGATTTCGGAATTCGGATCAAGGACTGGGCAAGCTTTCGGCAATTCGTGACAAGTCGATTGCAGCAGGTGGTTCAGGACCTGGACACAAAGTTTGGGGAGTTTGATCGTCCAGAGGCCGGAGAGATTGATGTGTTGAAGGTTGGCGTTGGCATGTACATGTACAACGACGAGTCAGACGACGACCGGCTATTCACTATTGGCTCGCGTGTCGTGCGAAGAAAAGATGGGTTGTAAGTAGTTGGAACGCTAGGGGAAGCAGAGATCATGTCGAACCAAAAAGTAGCCGCGGCTATTGCATTCGTGCTCACCGGTTCTGCGGCTGGTATGTACGGCACTCATGCGCATGCCCAAGCGGCACCAGTTGTCGTAGGTGCAGGTGAGCCGGCCGGCCGGACTCTTCCAGCTCTTCGCGAGAAATACGGCATCAAGCTTGTGGCGGTTGGCCCGATTGATCGAGTGACAGGACCGACAACGGCTGAAGTTCTCGGGAACTTGGTCGCCGGAGCGCCAGTTGGCGATTTGCGTGTAGGCGATCTTGTTGCGGTCATTGGGAGTGCTGCGAACGATGGTCGGATTACCGCAGAGCATCTAATTCCTCTCGGCATCCCGTATGTGCCTGGCTCCACGAGAGTCAGCTTGGCTGCAGTCGCCAACGAGATCAGTTACTCGACGGCCCGCATGCGCGTGGGCTCGGTTTATGTCGATTTTTCGGCAACATTGTCTCGGGTTGGTGCCGCGTCGCCTCAGCTCGGCCAACTAATCTACTTCGAGGGAATTCAGCCTGTTTCAGGAGGCGTCTTTCTGGCCGATCAGGCCATCGATAGCGATCTGCTTCATGGTCTGGATGGCTCACTAGGAACAGGCCGTTCCACCGACGGTTCGCTCGGCACCGGCCGTTCCACCGACGGCTCGCTCGGCACCGGTCGGTCCACCGACGGCTCGCTCGGCACCGGCCGTTCCACCGACGGTTCGCTCGGCACCGGTCGGTCCACCGACGGTTCGCTCGGCACCG
>CAYORU010000029.1:0-44178 GCA_964406445.1 uncultured Steroidobacteraceae bacterium | reverse complement strand
GGCGCATCGCCGAGCCCGTGCTGCCCGATTCGGGGAGACCGATTCGGGCGACACCACTCGCGCCGCGGCCGAGGTGGCGAGGGGGCCCCGCAGCCGAGCGGATCAGCGGAGCGAGCCAGGGCGAGCGGAGCAGCGAGGCGAGGAGTGCCCCCCGCCGGATCCCGGCCGCGGCGCAGGCACTGGGGACGCGGCCGAGTCGGTCCTTGCCTCACACGCGCGCGGGCGAGGTGGCCAGTGGCCCCCCGGAGCGAGCGAGTTTTTCTTCCCGAGCGAGCGAAGCGGGGGCCCGGCCGGATCCCGCCCGCGCGCGCGGCACGCGCCGTGAAGAAGGGGACAGCCCCCATTTCCGTCAGGCGCGTCGCGACGTCCGCGGTCGGCGAACGGAAATGGGGACAGCTCCCGCAGTTCCCCGCCCGCTGTGGATGCTCGCCGCGCCGCAGCCGCTTCGGGAGCGCGACGGCGTGCCGCTCTACGAGCGCGCGACGCTCTCGCTGGTCGCCGGCCCCGAGCGGATCGAGTCCGGCTGGTGGGACGGGGCCGACGTGCGCCGCGACTACTACGTCGCCCACGCCCGCGCCGGCCTCAGGCTGTGGATCTACCGCGCGCGCGACCCCGGCGGCGGCTGGTGGCTGCACGGGGTGTTCGGCTGATGGCCTATGCCGAGCTGCACTGCATCAGCAACTTCAGCTTCCTGCGCGGCGCCTCGCATCCCGAGGAGCTCGTCGCGCGCGCCCACGCGCTCGGCTACGCCGCCCTCGCCGTCACCGACGAATGCTCGCTCGCCGGCATCGTGCGCGCGCACGTCGCCGCCCGCGACTGCGGCCTGCCGCTCATCGCCGGCAGCGAGCTCGCGCTCGAGGACGGCCTGCGGCTGGTTTGCCTGGCGACCTCGCGCGCGGGCTATGCCGCGCTGTGCCGGCTGCTGACGCGCGGCCGGCGCGGGGCCGCCAAGGGCCGCTACGCGCTCACGCGGGCCGACCTCGAGGACGGCCTGCCCGGCTGCCTCGCGCTGTGGCTGCCCGGCCGCGAGGCCGATCCGGAGCAGGGCGCCTGGCTGCGCGAGCGATTCGACGGGCGCGCCTGGCTCGCCGTCGAGCTCGCCTGCGACGGCACCGACCGCGAGCGCCTGGCCTCGCTCACCTCGCTCGCCGGCCGGCTCGGCCTGCCCGCCCTGGCCGCGGGCGACGTGCACATGCACGTCCGCCGCCGCCGCGCGCTGCAGGATACGCTGACCGCCGTCCGCCTCGGCCTGCCGCTCGCCGCCGCCGGCCGCGCGCTCGCGCCGAACGGCGAGCGGCACCTGCGCCGCCTCGACGAGCTCGAGCGCCTCTACCCGCGGCGGCTGCTCGAGGCCACGCTCGAGGTCGCCGCGCGCTGCGGTTTCTCGCTCGACGAGCTGCGTTACGAGTATCCCGAGGAGATCGTCCCGTCCGGCACGACGCCGGCCGCGCACCTGCGCGCGCTGGTCGAGGCGGGCCTGGCCAGGCGCTGGCCGGCCGGCGCGCCGGGGGAGGTGCGCCGCCTCGTCGAGCACGAGCTCGCGCTCATCGCCGAGCTGGGCTACGAGCGCTACTTCCTGACCGTCCACGACCTCGTCGATTTCGCGCGCGGCCGCGGCATCCTGTGCCAGGGCCGCGGCTCGGCGGCGAACTCCGCGGTCTGCTACGCGCTCGGCGTCACCGAGGTCGATCCCTCGCGCATGTCGCTGCTGTTCGAGCGCTTCATCTCCCGCGAGCGCAACGAGCCGCCCGACATCGACGTCGACTTCGAGCACGAGCGGCGCGAGGAGGTGATCCAGTACCTGTACGCGAAGTACGGCCGCCACCGCGCCGCCCTGACCGCGACCGTGATCACCTACCGCCCGCGCAGCGCGATCCGCGACGTGGGCAAGGCGCTCGGCCTCGACGCGCTGCAGCTCGACCGCCTGGCTGGCGCGGTGCAGTGGTGGGACGGCCGCGAGCTGGAGCCGGCCCGGGTGCGCGACGCGGGCTTCGACCCGAAGAGCCCGATCGTCGCCCGGCTCGTGGCGCTCACGCGCGAGCTGGTGGGCTTTCCCCGGCACCTCTCCCAGCACACCGGCGGGTTCGTGATCTCGCGTGGTCCGCTCGAGGAACTGGTGCCGATCGAGAACGCCGCGATGGCTGAGCGCACCGTGATCCAGTGGGACAAGGACGACCTCGACGAGCTGGGGCTCCTCAAGGTGGACGTGCTCGGGCTCGGCATGCTGACCGCCATCCGCCGCGCGCTGGATCTCGTCTCCGCCTTCCGCGGCCAGCCGCTCGCGCTCGACGGGATTCCGGCCGAGGACCCGGCGGTCTACGACATGGTCTGCCGCGCCGATACCGTGGGCGTGTTCCAGATCGAGTCGCGCGCGCAGATGGCGATGCTGCCGCGGCTGCGGCCGCGCTCCTACTACGACCTGGTGATCGAGGTGGCGATCGTTCGCCCGGGGCCCATCCAGGGGCAGATGGTCCATCCCTACCTGCGCCGCCGCGCCGGCGCGGAGCCGGTGCTGTACCCCGGGCCGGACGTGCAGAAGGTGCTGGAGCGCACGCTGGGCGTGCCGATCTTCCAGGAGCAGGTCATGCAGCTCGCGGTCGCGGCGGCGGGCTTCTCGCCGGGCGAGGCGGATGCGCTGCGTCGCGCCATGGCGGCCTGGCGGCGCAAGGGCTCGCTCGGCCCCTTCGAGCAGCGCCTGGTCGAGGGCATGCGGGAGCGCGGCTATGGCGAGCAGTTCGCGCGGCAGGTCTTCCAGCAGATCCTGGGCTTCGGCGAGTACGGCTTCCCCGAGTCGCACGCGGCGAGCTTCGCGCTGCTCGTCTACGTCTCGGCCTGGCTCAAGCGGCACGAGCCGGCGGCCTTCTGCTGCGCCCTGCTCAACAGCCAGCCGATGGGCTTCTACGCCCCGGCGCAGCTGGTGCGGGACGCGCGTGCCCATGGCGTGGAGGTGCGGCCCGTGGACGCCCAGGCGAGCGCCGTGGAGAGCACGCTCGAGCCCGGGCCGGACGGGGCGCCGGCCGTGCGCCTCGGCCTCGCGCTCGTGCGCGGGCTGTCGACGGACGGCGCCGCGCGACTGCTGCGCACCCGGCAGGTGCGGCCGTTCGAGTCGGTCGCGGACCTCGCCGCCCGGGCGGCGCTCAACCGCGCCGACCTCGAGGCGCTTGCGGCCGCCGGCACGCTCGCCGGGCTCGCCGGCCACCGGCACCGGGCCTCGTGGCAGGTCGCGGGGATCGAGGGGCCGCTGCCGCTCCTGCCGGACCTGTCGGTGGCGGAGGGGTTGCCGCTGCTGCGGCCGCCAGCGGAGGGCGAGGACATCGTCGCCGACTACCGCTCCGTCGGCCTGACCCTCGGCCGGCATCCGCTCGAGCTCCTGCGGCCGCGGCTCGCCGGCCTCGGCTGGCGGACGGCCGCGGAATTGTGGGAGCGTCCGGCCGGCGAGCGGGTGCGAACCGGCGGGCTCGTGCTGACCCGGCAGCGGCCGGGCAGCGCCTCGGGCGTGACTTTCGTGACCGTGGAGGACGAGACCGGCCAGGCCAACCTGATCGTCTGGAAATCGCTCGCCGAGCGGCAGCGGCGGGTGCTGCTCGGCTCGCGTCTGCTGGGCGTGACCGGCACGCTGCAGCGCGAGGGCGACGTGCTGCACGTCGTGGCGAAACGGCTGGAGGACCGCTCGGCGATGCTGGGGGAGCTGCAGGCGCGGGCGAGGAATTTCCGATGAGAAGTGATCGGTGATCGGTGATCAGTGATCGGCCAGAACCTACGCCAAACGGCACTGCCTGGTTTGGCCGGTCACCGATCACCGGTCACTGCTTCTTCTTGCCCTTCTTCCTCGGCGCTCCCTCGCCGTCCCCGACGTCGTAGTCGTCGAAGTCCGACAGCAGCTCTGCCGTCCGGCGCTCCTCGAGGAAGCGCTCCAGCTTGCGCCAGGCCGGCTCCCCGGCCGCCGCGCGGCTGCTGCGCCGCTTGCGGGTGTCGAGGTCGCGGATCATCCGGTCGAGGTCCACGTCGTCGCCGCCGTCCGCGACTTCGTCGGATTCCTCGTCGTCGTAGCTGTCTTCCGGCTTCTCGCTCATGAAACGCGCCCGCGCAAGCCAAAGCCACCCGGCACATGCGCAGCACGTGGCTGCGGCGCCCTTATAAGGCGCGACGCGAGCGGCCGCAAGAGGGGGTCAGCGGACGAGCTGGTTCAGCTCGAAGATCGGCAGGAGCAGCGCGAGGACGATCACGAACACGAAGCCGCCCATCAGGAGGATCATCACCGGGCCCAGCACGCCGACCGCGGCGTTCACCAGGCCGTCCAGCTCGCGCTCCTGGTTGTCGGCGGCGCGCTCCAGCATCGATTCGAGCGCGCCGCTGGTCTCGCCGCTGGAGACGAGGTGGATCAGCATCGGCGGGAACAGCTTGCTCTGCGCCAGGGAGCGGGCGATCGGCGCGCCCTCCCGGACCCGGACCGCGGCCTCGCCGACCGCCTCCCGCATCGGCAGGTTGGTCACCACCTCGCCGGCGATCCGCAGCGACTCGAGCACCGGCACGGCGCTCGCGGTGAGGATCGCGAAGGTGCGCGAGAAGCGCGCCGCGTTGTTGCCCCGGGACACGCGGCCGACGAGCGGCAGGCCGAGCTTGAAGCGGTCGAAGCGGCGGCGGAAATCCGCGTTGCGCAGCGCCCGGCGGAACGACCAGACGGCGGCGGCGATCGCGGCCGCCATCAGCCACCACCAGCCGCGGACGAAGTCGGACAGCGCGATCAGCACCCGCGTCAGCACCGGCAGCTCCCGGTTGCCGGCCTCGAACACGCGGACCACCTCGGGCACCACGTAGCCCAGCAGCAGCGAGACGATCAGCAGGCAGACCACCGTCAGCAGGATCGGGTAGACCATGGCGTTGCGGATGCGCTGCTGCAGCGACTGGCGGCTCTCGGTGTAGTCGGCGAGGCGCTCGAGCACCGAATCGAGGTGGCCGGATTGCTCGCCCGCCGACACCGTGGCCCGGTAGATCTCCGGGAACACCCCCGGGAACCCGCCGAGGCCCTCGGCCAGGGTGCGGCCCTCGACGACGCGCGAGCGCACGCCGAGCAGCACGCTGCGCACCCGGGGCTTCTCGCTCTGCTGCGAGACGGCGAGCAGCGCCTCCTCGAGCGGCAGGCCGGAACGCACCAGCGTCGCGAGCTGGCGCGTGAGCAGCGCGAGATCCATCGCGCTGATGCCGCGGCGCAGCGAGAAACCGGCGAAGCGCTGCGGCGCGTTGTCCACGACCTCCTGGACGGAGACCGGCAGCAGCGACTGCTCGCGCAGCGCCGCCCGGACCTGGCGCGCGTTGTCCCCCTCGAGCACCCCGCGGCGCTCCCGGCCGGAGGCATCGAGCGCCGTGTATTCGTAGGCGGGCATCAGGGACGCCGGTCAGGGGGCGCGTGGCAGGGGCGCATGGCGTGCGGGACCTAGTCCTCGCGCGTGACGCGCAGCAGCTCTTCGAGCGAGGTCACGCCCGACAGGACCTTGGCGCGGCCATCGTCGCGGATGCCTGGCGTGAGGGTCCGCGCGTGGCGCTCCATCTCGACCTCGCCGGCGCCGTCGTGGATCATGCCGCGGATCGCATCGTCGACGACGACGAGCTCGTAGATGCCCGTGCGGCCGCGATAGCCGCTGCCGAGGTCGTCGGTCGGACGGTAGAGCTCGGGGGAGGGCGCATCGGCCGGCACGTTGAGCAGGCGGCGCTCGTAGTCTCCTCCCGTGTACCGGACCCGGGTCGCCGGGTCGAGCTTGCGGACGAGGCGCTGCGCGACCACGCCGATCACGGTCGACGACAGCAGGAAGGGCTCGATGCCCATGTCCCGCAGGCGGGTGACCGCGCCGACCGCGGTGTTGGTGTGCAGGGTCGAGAGCACGAGGTGGCCCGTGAGCGAGGCCTGCACCGCGATGTGCGCGGTTTCCGTGTCGCGGATCTCGCCCACCATGACCACGTCGGGATCCTGGCGCAGGATCGCGCGCAGCCCGCGCGCAAAGGTCATCTCGACCTTGGTGTTGACCTGGGTCTGGCCGATGCCGTCGATGTAGTACTCGATCGGGTCCTCGACGGTCATGATGTTGCGGGTGCGGTCGTTGATCCGCTCGAGCGCCGCGTACAGCGTCGTGGTCTTGCCGGAGCCGGTCGGGCCGGTCACCAGGATGATGCCGTGCGGCTTGTGGATCAGGTCGTCCACCATCGCCTGCACGCGCGGCTCCATGCCGAGCGAGGCCAGTTCCAGGCGGCCCGCCTGCTTGTCGAGCAGTCGCAGCACCACGCGCTCGCCGTGGCCGGAGGGCATGGTCGAGACGCGCACGTCCACCGCGCGGCCGGCGATCCTGAGGCTGATGCGGCCGTCCTGCGGCAGGCGCTTCTCGGCGATGTCGAGGCGCGACATGACCTTGATGCGCGACACGAGAAGCGGCGCGACCGCACGCTTCGTCTGCAGGACTTCGCGCAGCACGCCGTCGACGCGGAAGCGCACCCCGAGGCGGTTCTCGTAGGGCTCGATGTGGATGTCGGAGGCGTTTTCCTTGATCGCCTGGGTCAGTACCGCGTTGATCAGCCGGATGACCGGGGCGTCGTCTTCGCTCTCCAGCAGGTCGGAGGGCTCGGGCAGGCCCTCGGCCAGGCCCGCGAGGTCGGTCTCGCCCTCGATGCCCTCGACGATGGAGCCCGCCTCGCCACCGCCGCCCTCGTAGGCCTTGGCGAGCATGCCCTCGAAGGCTGCCGCGGTCGCCCGCTCGATCACGAGCGGCAGGCCGGTGAACCGACGCAGCTCGGCGACCGCGGTGGGGGAGGCGCCCTCGCGGTATACGACGTGCGCCTTGCCGTCGACCACGGCGCGCACGAACACGCCGTGCCGCTTCGCGAAGGCGAAGGGCAGGCGGATGGCGCCGGGGACGACCTGCAGCGGCTCGACGGCGGCGTTCACGCGCTCACTCCTGCGGCCCGGCCGCCGGCTCCGCGGGCGCGTCCGCCGTCTCCGCGCCGGGCACCGGCTGCACGACCGGTGGCTCGGCGGGCGTGTCGTCGAGTTCCGGCAGGGTGGGCTGCCGCGAGCCTGGCATCAGGCTGACCTTGCCGTCGTTCCTGCCGAGCTGCAGGTTGCGCATGTAGCGGTACTTGGCGTTCGTCTCGATGGCCGCCTGCTCGGGCGTGCGCAGCACGCGCGGGCGGATGAAGACCATCAGGTTGGTCTTGGTCTTCTGGGTGCTGCGGACCTTGAACAGTTCGCCGAGCAGCGGGATGCTGCCGAGCAGCGGCACCTTGTTCTCGCTCTCGAGCAGCCGGTCCTCGATCAGCCCGCCGAGCACGATCATGCCGCCGTCGTCCACCAGCACGCGGGTCGTGATCGTGCGCTTGTTGGTGATCAGGTCGGAGGCCACCTGCGAGCTCGCCGCGGCGATGCCGGAGGACTCCTGCTCGATCTTGAGGAGGATGGTGTCCTCCTCGGTGATCTGCGGCGTGATCTTGAGGATGTTGCCGACTTCCTCGCGCTGGATGGTGGTGAACGGCGTCGGCTGCGTCACGCCGCCGCCGGCGTTGGTCGTGTACTGGCCGGTGATGAAGGGCACCTCCTGCGCGACCTTGATCTCGGCCTCCTCGTTGTCGAGGGTGACCACCGACGGCATCGAGACCACGTTGGTGTCGCCGTTGGTGGACAGCGCGCGCAGGATCGCCGCGAAGTTGGTGCCGCTGTCCCGGTTGCGCCCGGCGGCCACCGTGAAGCCGCCCGGCGGCGCGATCGGGGTCGTGGTCTCGCCGTCGCCGCCCGTCAGCGCATCGTAGGCCGCGGCGACGGTGCCGATGCTCGCGCCGCCGATCGGCTGGTTGAACAGCCCGACCAGGAAATTGTCGCTCGAGCCGTCCACGATCCAGTTCACGCCGAGGTCGCGCGCCGCGTCGCCCGTCACCTCGACCAGCATCGCCTCGATGATGACCTGCGCGCGGCGGATGTCGAGCCGGTCCACGACCTGCATCAGCGAGCGCATGATCTTAGGCGGCGCGGTGAGGACCAGCGCGTTGGTGGTCGGGTCGGCCCAGATGGTCACCGACTTGTCGGCGCTGGCGGCCGGCGAGGCGCCCTGCGCCCCGCCCGCCGCGGCGATGGCGGTGCCGGTCGCCTGCTCCTTGAGCTTCGCGGCGAGCTTCTCGGCATCCGCGTACCGCAGGTAGCGCACCTGCGTGTCGCCGCCCGACTCGAGCGGCGTGTCGAGGTGCGCGATCAGCGTCTTCATGCGCAGCCGCTGGCCGACCTCGCCGGAGAGCAGCACGCTGTTGGTGCGGTCGTCGGCCACCAGCCGCGCGCCGGTGCCGGCTTCGGCGCCTTGCGCCGAGGCCAGCTGGTTCACGACCCGGACGATCTCGGCGGCCGAGGCGTGCTCGAGCCGGATGACGTCGATCTCGGCGTCACCGCCCTGGTCGATGCGCTGGATGATGCGCACCATGCGATTCACGTTCGAGGCGCGGTCCGAGATGATCAGGATGTTCGAGGAGGGATAGGCGGCGAGGTGGCCATACTGCGGGATGAGCGGCCGGAGGATCGGCACCAGCTGGGCCGCCGACACGTTCCGGACCTGGATCACCTGGGTCACGATCTCGTCGGAGGTCGCGCTCACCCGGTCCGGCAGGTCGTTCGCCGGCATCTGCCGAGCGTTCGCGTCCGGCAGGATCTTGATGACGTTGCCCGAGGGCACCGCCACGAAGCCGTGCACCTGCAGGATGGCGAGGAAGGCCTCGTAGAAGGCCGCCGGGCTCATCGGCGTCGAGGACAGCATGGTCACCTGCGCGCGCACGCGCGGGTCGACGATGAAGTTGCGGCCCGTCACCTGGCTGACGGCCTCGATGACCTGGCCGAGGTCCGCGTCCTTGTAGTTCGGCGTGATCATCGCGCCCTGCTGGGCCTGGGCGCCTAGGGCGAACAGGGCAGTGGCGGCGAGCGCGGTCAGGAAACGGGATTTCATCTGGGCATCCTGTGGGCAGGGCTTACTCTGCGGGGTCCTCGGACGACAGCTGCGGCGCGTCCTGCGGCGACGGGATGTCGGCCATGACCTGGGCCGGATCCACGGTGATCTGCTGCGCGCTGCCGTTGCGCTCCACGGTGAGCACGACCGGCGCGCCGGCGCCGACCCCTCGCAGCGTGTCGAGCCCGCGGTTGGGATCGTCGAGCGGCGCGCCATTCACCGCGGTGACCAGGTCGCCCGGCATCAGGCCGAGCTTGGCGAACTGGCTGCGGTTGCGGCCGGGGTAGACGCGGTAGCCCCGCTGCTGGCCGCCGGCGAAGACCGGTTGCGGCCGCAGGATCTCGGAGACCGCCTGCGGATCCTGGGCGACGAACTGCCTGATGTTGTCGGCGAGAGAGGGCTCCGCGGCCGGTCGCGCCGCCGGCGTGTAGCCGATCTGGACCGGAGCGCCGCCCGCGAGCCGCGGCAGCGGCAGGGATTCTAGGCGCCCGCCGCGGTCCAGGATGGCGCGGTCCGCGTACACCTCGGTCAGCCTGGCTCCGCCCGGCAGCGTCGCGCCGGTGGCATACAGGCGTGCCGCCTGCGCGGTCTCGCCGATGATGGCCCAGCCGGCCTTCGGATCCTGCCCGGCGATGGTGCCGGCCAGGACGAGGTTCAGCGACGTCGCTGGCGCGTTGGCGGGGTCGCCGGCGGCCTCCACCAGCGCGGTGCCGAACAGGTGGGCATTGACGATGCCGGCGATGTTCACGCCGGCCGCCGGCGCGGCCATCGTCCCGGGCGCGGCCGGCAGGGGCGCCGCCGGCGGCGCCAGGAAGCGCCACACCAGCGCCGCGAGCTGCGCTGCGATCGCGATCACCAGCACGCCGCTCGCGAGCATCGGCCCGTGGGCGACGAGCGCCGACGCGAGCCCGCCGGCCTTGTCGCCGCCGAAGGACGGCAGTTTGCTCAGGATCTGCATTCGGCAGCGGTGGTCCCGGCGGCTCGCGGCGAGCCGCGACACGAGCCGGCATGATACGGGTTGGCGAGCTTCGGCCACAAGGCGGGTTGTCGCGAAAAAACGCCGCGCATCCGCGCACTTGTGCGCGGCGGGGGGCGGCCCTATAAAGGACCGGTGAAAATCATTCCGAGCATCGTCATGGGCGGCAGCCAGGACCCGGGCGAGGGTGCCGGCCAGTCCGGCACCGGCCTCGTGGTCGAGGAGGCGTCGCCGCGCCTCAAGCGCCCGCCCATGTTCCAGGTGCTCCTGATCAACGACGACTACACGCCGATGGAGTTCGTGGTCGACGTGCTGCAGCGGATCTTCGGCCTGGACCGGCCGAAGGCGACCCGCATCATGCTCGAGGTGCACACCCGCGGTAAGGGGGTCTGCGGGGTGTTCACTTTCGAGATCGCAGAGACCAAGGTCGCGCAGGTGACCAGCTACGCCCGGCAGCACCAGCATCCGCTGCTGTGCACGATGGAGGAGGCCTGAGTGCTTTCCAGTGAGCTCGAATACTGCCTGAACGAGTCCTTCCAGCGCGCGCGGGACCAGCGCCACGAGTACATGACCGTGGAGCACCTGCTGCTCGGGATCCTGGAAACCCCGAAGGTCCGCGAGATCCTGCAGGCCTGCGGCGCCGATCTCGCGCGGCTGCGCGCCGACCTCGAGAAGTTCATCGAGGACACCACGCCGCGGCTCGCGCCGGACGACGACCGCGAGGTGCAGCCGACGCTCGGCTTCCAGCGGGTGCTGCAGCGCGCGGTGTTCCACGTGCAGTCGAGCGGGCGCAAGGAGGTCACGGTCGCCAACGTGCTGGTCGCGATCTTCAGCGAGAAGCAGTCGCATGCCGCCTACCTGCTGTCGCTGCAGGACATCGCAAGGCTCGACGTCGTGAACTTCGTCTCGCACGGCGTCAGCCGCGGCGCGGACGGGCGCGAGCAGGACAAGCCGGAGGCCGGCGAGGCCGAGCGCGAGGCGGAACCGGGCGGCTCGGCGCTCGAGAAGTACTGCGCCAACCTGAACAAGCTCGCATCCGAGGGCAGGATCGACCCGCTGATCGGCCGCCAGCTCGAGGTCGAGCGCACCATCGAGATCCTGTGCCGGCGCCGCAAGAACAACCCGCTCTACGTCGGCGAGGCGGGCGTGGGCAAGACGGCCATCGCCGAGGGCCTCGCGCGGCTGATCTTCGAGGGCAAGGTGCCTGACGTGCTGTCGGACAGCACGATCTACTCGCTCGACATGGGCGCGCTGATCGCCGGCACCAAGTACCGCGGCGACTTCGAGAAGCGGCTCAAGGCGGTGGTCGCGGAGCTGCGCAAGCAGCCGGGGGCGGTCCTGTTCATCGACGAGATCCACACGATCATCGGCGCCGGCGCCGCCTCGGGCGGAGTGATGGACGCCTCGAACCTCATCAAGCCGGTGCTGGCCAGCGGCGAGCTGCGCTGCATAGGCTCGACGACCTACCAGGAGTACCGCGGCATCTTCGAGAAGGACCACGCCCTCGCGCGCCGCTTCCAGAAGATCGACGTCGTCGAGCCGACGGTCCCGGAGACGGTCGAGATCCTGAAGGGACTGCGCTCCCGCTTCGAGGAGCACCACGGCGTTCGCTACACGGACGAGGCGCTGGCGGCGGCAGCCGAACTGGCGCAGCGGCACATCGGCGACCGGCACCTGCCCGACAAGGCCATCGACGTCGTCGACGAGGCCGGCGCGGCGCTGCGCCTGAAGCCGGTCGAGGGCCGCGAGCGGGTGATCGGCGTCGAGCAGGTCGAGGCGGTGGTGGCGCGCATGGCGCGCATCCCGCCGGCGAACGTCTCGATGTCGGACCGCGAGGTGCTGAAGAACCTCGACCGCAACCTCAAGCTGGTGATCTACGGCCAGGATCCGGCGATCGACGCGCTGTGCGCGGCGATCAAGATGTCGCGGGCCGGGCTCGGCGCCGACCGCAAGCCGGTCGGCTCGTTCCTGTTCGCCGGGCCGACGGGGGTCGGCAAGACCGAGGTCACGCGCCAGCTAGCGATCGCGCTCGGCGTGGAGTTCATCCGCTTCGACATGTCGGAGTACATGGAGCGCCACACGGTCTCGCGCCTCATCGGCGCGCCGCCGGGCTACGTGGGCTTCGACCAGGGCGGCCTGCTGACCGAAGCCATCGCCAAGCACCCGCACAGCGTGCTGCTGCTCGACGAGATCGAGAAGGCCCATCCGGACGTGTTCAACCTGCTGCTGCAGGTGATGGACCACGGCACGCTCACCGACAACAACGGGCGCAAGGCCGACTTCCGCCACGTCATCATCGTGATGACCACGAACGCGGGCGCCTTCGAGATGAGCCGGCCCGGCATCGGCTTCGCGCCCCAGGACCACAGCACGGACGGCATGGAGGCGATCCGCCGGATGTTCTCGCCGGAGTTCCGCAACCGGCTCGACGCGGTGATCCAGTTCCAGTCGCTCGACGGCCGCACCATCGAGCGGGTCGTCGACAAGCTGATCCTCGAGGTGGAGGCGCAGCTCGAGAGCAAGGGCGTGGCGCTCAGCATCGACGACGCCGCGCGGGCGTGGATCGCCGAGAAGGGCTACGACCCGAAGATGGGCGCGCGGCCGATGGCGCGGGTCATCCAGGAGCACGTCAAGCGGCCGCTCGCCGAGGAACTGCTGTTCGGCAGGCTCGCCGGCGGCGGCAGCGTGCGGGTCACGCTCGACGCGAAGGAGGACTGCCTCAAGCTCGAGTGCCGCGCGGCGCGGGAGCCCGAGCTGATCGGCTGAGCGCGCGGCGGGTCAGCGGGCGCGGTAGACGATGCGGCCCTTGGTGAGGTCGTAGGGCGTCAGCTCCACGGTGACCGTGTCGCCCGTGAGGATGCGGATGTAGTTCTTGCGCATCTTGCCCGAGATGTGGGCCGTGACCACGTGGCCGTTGGCCAGCTTCACCCGGAACGTGGTGTTGGGCAGGGTGTCGACCACCTCGCCCTCCATCTGGATCGCGTCTTCTTTGGACATTCCGCCTTGCAGCCGTAGGAAAGGGCGCGCGGATTGTGCCGCAGCGGGTCGCCCGGCGCAAACCGCCGGTCCCCAGCTGTCTCACCCGCGCCACAGTTGCCTGCGCGGATCGGCCAGCGTCGCGAGCAGGCCGCAGAACTCCCGACGCGCGATCGGCCGGCTGCCCAGCGAGCCGAGGTGGGAAGTCGGCTGCTGGCAGTCGATCAGCGCGACGCCGCGCGCGGTGCACTCCTCGACCAGCCGCGACAGCGCGACCTTGGAGGCGTCCGATTCGCTCGAGAACATCGACTCGCCGAAGAACACGGCGCCGATCGCCACCCCGTAGAGCCCGCCGACCAGCCGGCCGTCGCGCCAGGTCTCGACCGAGTGGGCGATGCCGAGCCGGTGCAGGCGCAGGTAGGCGCGGCGCATGGACGGCACCAGCCAGGTGCCCGGCTGGCCGCGCCGGGGGGCGGCGCAGCCGGCCATCACCGCCCCGAAATCGCCGTCGATGCGGGTCTCGAAGCCGCGCCCTCGGATGCTGCGCCGGAGGCTGCGCGAGCGGCGGAACTCGGCCGGGAACAGCACGGCGCGCGGGTCCGGCGACCACCACAGGATCGGCTGGCCCGCGCCGTACCAGGGGAACACGCCCCGCCGGTAGGCGTGGACCAGCCACTGTGGCGTCAGGGCGCCGCCGACCGCGAGCAGCCCGTTCGGCTCGGCGAGCGCGTCGGCGGGGTCGGGCAGCGCCTCTGGCGGGTCAGTCGGTGCGAGCGTCGGGATCGGCAGCATCGGGCCCGAGCGTAGCCGCCGGCCCGTCGCGCCGGAAGGGGACGTGGGCGCCCGCCGCCTGGATGTAGTCGCCGACCGCCGCCCGCTCGCGCGCGAGGTAGTCGGCGATCGCGGGGCGGAAGGCCGGCACGCGGATCTCGTGCAGCGACCAGACCGCGCTCGGGCTGAACCCGCGGGCGATCTTGTGTTCGCCCTGGGTGCCTGGCTCGAAGCGGGCGAGGCCTTCGCGGATGCAGTAGTCGATGCCCTGGTGATAGCAGGCCTCGAAGTGCAGGCTGTGATGCTCGCCCGCCGCGCCCCAGTAGCGCCCGTAGAGCGTGTCCGCGCCGCGCAGGAACACCGCGCAGGCCACCGGGTCGCCGTGGGCGTCCACCGCGAGCTTGACCATCAGCGCCTCGGGCAGCGTGGCGGCGAGCCGGGCGAAGAAGTCCGGCGTGAAGTAGGGCGGGTTGCCGCGCACCGCGAAGGTCCGGGCGTGCAGCGCATAGACGACGGCGAGCCGCGTGCGATCGAGGTCGGCGCCGGTGAACTCGAGGAAGCGGATGCCGGCCTCGGCGACCCGCCGCCGCTCGCGGCGCGCCTTCTTGCGCTTCTCCGCGGTGAAGCCGGCGAGGAAGTCCTCGAAGTCGCCGTAGCCGCGATTGCGCCAGTGGAACTGGCAGTCGAGGCGCGGCAGGAAGCCGGCCTGCTCGAGCGCCTGGCGGTCTTCGTCGGCGGCGAACAGGACGTGCAGCGACGACAGGCCGCGCGCCTCGGCGAGCCCGCGGGCGGCCTCGAGCAGCACCGCGCGGACTGCGCCGGCGTCGGCGCCTCGGCGGACCAGCAGGCGCGGCCCGGCGGCGGGCGTGAACGGCACGGCGCTGACCAGCTTCGGGTAGTACTCCAGCCCATGCCGCTCGAAGGCGCGTGCCCAGGCGAAGTCGAAGACGAACTCGCCCCAGGAGTGCGACTTCAGGTAGAGCGGCATCGCGCCGGCGAGGCCCGCGTCATCCTCGGCGACCACGTGCGTCGGCGTCCAGCCGGTGGCCGGCGTCGCTGATCCGGACAGCTCCGCCGCGCCGAGGAACTCGTGGCGCAGGAACGGCCGGCCGCCGAGGTCCAGCGCGTTCCAGTCGCGGGCGGCGACCGCGTCGATGGACTCGAGGACGCGGGCGCGCAGCACCGTCCCTCAGCCGCGCGCGTCGAGCCGATCGAGGTAGCGGTCCGCGTCGAGCGCGGCCATGCAGCCGGAACCCGCCGAGGTGATCGCCTGCCGGTAGACGTGGTCGGAGACGTCGCCGGCCGCGAAGACGCCCGGCACGCTGGTCGCGGTGGCGTCGCCGTCCGCACCGGACTTGACCGAGATGTAGCCGCCGCGCATCGCGAGCTGGCCCTCGAAGATCTGCGTGTTCGGCGTGTGGCCGACGGCGATGAAAAGGCCCGGCGCCCTGACCTCGCGTGGCGTCCCGTCCGCCACCGACCTGAGTCGCACTCCGGTCACGCCGCTGTCGTCGCCGAGGACCTCGTCGACCACGTGATTCCACAGCAGGGTGGCCTTGCCTTCCTGCTCCAGGGCGAACAGGCGATCCTGCAGGATCTTCTCCGCGCGAAGCTTGTCGCGGCGGTGGATCAGCGTGACGTGGGACGCGAGGTTAGACAGGTACAGCGCCTCCTCGACCGCGGTATTGCCGCCGCCGACCACCGCCACGTCCTGTCCGCGGTAGAAGAAGCCGTCGCAGGTGGCGCAGGCGGACACGCCGCGGCCGCGGAACTTCGTCTCGGACTCCAGTCCAAGGTAACGGGCCGAGGCGCCGGTCGCGATGATCAGTGCGTCGCAGGTGTAACGGCCGGATTCGCCGGTGAGGCCAAACGGGCGCTGGCCGAGGTCCACGGCGTTGATGTGGTCGTTGACGATCTCGACGCCGAAGCGCTCGGCGTGGCGGCGCATCCGGTCCATCAGGGCGGGACCGAGCAGGCCCTCGACGTCGCCCGGCCAGTTGTCGACTTCCGTCGTGGTCATCAGCTGGCCGCCCGGCTCCAGGCCCGTGACCAGCACCGGCGAGCGGTTGGCGCGTGCCGCGTAGACCGCGGCGGTGTAGCCGGCCGGGCCGGAGCCGAGGATCAGCAGGCGGATGTGTCTGGAGTCGCTCATGTATGCTTTTTCCGTTCGCAGGCAGGGCGTTGGCCGATGGCGGGTCGCGCAATGCTAGGGGAGCGCGCCAGGCGATGAAAGCGTCGCGTGCCGCGTCTGGCCGGCGCCTGCCCCCGGACCTGTTTCAACGCTGTACCCAGCCTTCATTGTCTTGTATTCTCAATCTCTTATGAGCTTTACCTCGCGCAGGATTTAATATCGTGTCGCGTGCCGCCGCCGAGTCCGACGCCGTCTCCCGCCCGCTCGAGCCCGCCGTGGTCCGCGGGCTGCGCGAAGGCGCCTTCTGGCTGCTGTCGGCGTCTGCGCTGGTGCTGCTGCTGGCGCTCGTGAGCTTCGACCCTTCCGACCGCGGCTTCAGCTACACCGGCGAGCCGGGTCGGGTCGGCAACCTGATCGGCCCGGCGGGGGCCTGGATTGCCGACGTGCTCTACATGCTGTTCGGCCAGCCTGCGCTGCTGTTCCCGGTCGCGATCGGCTTCGCGGCCTGGGTCGCCTTCAAGCAGCAGGCCGGCGATGGCCCGCGGCGCAGCACCCTCGCGCTGCGCGCCGCGGGGCTGGTGCTCGCGCTGGTCGCGAGCTGCGGCCTCGCGACGCTGCACTTCGCGCCCGGCGTGCTGCCCTCTTCGGCAGGTGGCGTGCTCGGCAGCCTGGTGGGCGAGGGCCTCGCGGCCGGAGTGTCCTATCTCGGGGCGACGCTGCTCCTGCTCGCGACCTGGTTCGCGGGCGTGCAGTTGTTCACGGGCGTCTCCTGGATCACGGTCATGGACTGGCTGGGCCACCACGCGCTGCGCGCGCTCGAGCTCGCGCGCGAGCGCCTCGGCAGCGCGCGCGACCAGGCCGCCGGGCGGGACGCGCGCCAGCAGCGCGAAGCCGCGGTCCGCGAGGAGAAGCGCAAGTCGGCGGCGCGCCAGCCGCCCCGGATCGAGCCGCCGGCGCCGCCGGTGCTGGAGAAGAGCGAGCGGGTCGAGAAGGAGCGCCAGGTGGCGCTGTTCTCCAAGCCCGCCGCCAAGGACCTGCCCGAGCTCAAGCTCCTCGACGACCCTCCGGCGCGCGAGCAGAGCTACTCGCCCGAGGCGCTCGAGGCGATGTCGCGTCTGGTGGAGATCAAGCTCAAGGACTTCGGCATCGACGTGGAGGTGGTCGCCGTTCAGCCGGGGCCGGTCGTGACGCGCTTCGAGCTGAAGCCCGCGCCCGGCGTCAAGGTCAGCCAGATCAGCGCGCTGGCGAAGGACCTTGCGCGCTCGCTGTCCGCCATCAGCGTGCGGGTGGTCGAGGTGATTCCCGGCAAGTCGGTGGTGGGCCTGGAGATCCCGAACGAGCGGCGCGAGCTCGTCACGCTCGGCGAGATCATCAAGTCGCGGGCCTACGACGAGATGTCCTCGCCGCTCACGCTCGCGCTCGGCAAGGACATCGGCGGGGCGCCGATGGTCGCCGACCTCGCGCGCATGCCGCACCTGCTCATCGCCGGCACGACCGGCTCGGGCAAGTCGGTCGCGATCAACGCGATGGTGCTGTCGCTGCTCTACAAGGGCACGGCCGAGCAGGTCCGCCTGATCATGGTGGACCCGAAGATGCTGGAGCTGTCGGTCTACGAGGGCATCCCGCACCTGCTCGCGCCCGTGGTCACCGACATGAAGCAGGCGGCGAACGCGCTGCGCTGGTGCGTGGCGGAGATGGAGCGGCGCTACCAGCTGATGGCCGCGGTCGGCGTGCGCAACCTCGCCGGCTACAACCGGAAAGTCCGCGATGCCGCCGACG
This sequence comes from uncultured Steroidobacteraceae bacterium, assembly GCA_964406445.1. Classification (GTDB taxonomy): domain Bacteria; phylum Pseudomonadota; class Gammaproteobacteria; order Steroidobacterales; family Steroidobacteraceae; genus SG8-30. The sequence continues at coordinate 26,579 of CAYORU010000029.1, read as the reverse complement.
GCGGCAAGCCGCTGCCGGACCCGCTGGTCGAGGCTGCCGCGCGGGCGGGCCGGCACGAGGGTCCGGTGCCCGAGCTGCAGCCGCTGCCCTTCATCGTGGTCGTGATCGACGAGCTCGCCGACCTGATGATGATCGTCGGCAAGAAGGTCGAGGAGCTGATCGCGAGGCTCGCGCAGAAGGCGCGCGCCTCGGGCATCCACCTGATCCTCGCCACGCAACGACCGTCGGTGGACGTCATCACCGGGCTCATCAAGGCGAACATCCCCGCGCGCATCGCCTTCCAGGTCTCGGCCAAGGTCGATTCCCGCACCATCCTCGACCAGAGCGGCGCCGAGTCGCTGCTCGGGCATGGCGACATGCTGTTCGTGCCGCCGGGCACCTCGGTGCCGACGCGCATCCACGGCGCCTTCGTCTCCGACCAGGAGGTCCATCGCGTCGTGGACTCGCTGCGCTCGAGCGTGGAGCCCGTCTACGTCGAGGAAGTGCTGTCCGGTCCGAAGGGGCCGGTGCCCGGCCTGCCGGACGAGAACGGCGAGGCGGGCGAGGGCGGCGGCGAGGCGGGCGAGCAGGATCCGCTCTACGACGAGGCGGTCAAGATCGTCGTCGAGTCGCGCAAGGCCTCGGTCTCCGGCATCCAGCGCCGCCTGAAGATCGGCTACAACCGCGCGGCGCGCCTGGTCGAGACCATGGAGGCGGCCGGGCTGGTCGGCCCCCTGCAGTCGAACGGCAGCCGTGAAGTGCTGGTCGGCGCGCCGGCGGAGGACTGACCGGTGCCCGCCTCGCTGATCCGGACGCTGCTGGTGGCGTCGCTCGTCGCCGGCCCGGCTGCCGCGCAGCCCGCGCCGGCGACGACGGCCGCGGAGGCGCGGCTCGACCGCTACCTTGCCGGCGTTGTGGCGCTACGCGCCGAGTTCCGCCAGACGCTCGCCGGCGCCGACGGCCGGATCCGCGAACGCGCCGAGGGCACGCTCACGCTGCAGAAGCCCGGTCGCTTCCGCTGGGACTACCGCGAGCCGGCGGGCCAGCTGCTGGTCAGCGACGGCGAGACGCTGTGGCTCTACGACGCGGATCTCGAGCAGGTGACGGTGCGCAAGGTCTCGCAGGCCCTGTCGGCCAGCCCGGCCATGTTGCTGTCCGGCGAAGGCCGCGTCGGCGCGGCGTTCCTGGTCGAGGACGAGCCCGACGCCCAGGGCCTCGACTGGATGGCCCTGATCCCCAGGCGGCAGGACACCGACTTCCGTCGCGTGCGCCTGGCGCTGCGCGGCGGCGAACTCGTGAAGATGCTGCTCGAGGACCGGCTCGGGCAGTTGACGACCCTCGAGTTCTCCCGGATCGAGCGGAATCCGCCGGTCGGCGCGAGCCTCTTCGAATTCGAGCCGCCGCCGGGCGTCGACGTCGTCCGCGCGGCCGGGCCTTGATGCTGCCGCTCGTGTGGCGCGGCGCCTGGCTCGCGGGGGCGGTGGTCCTCGCGCTGGCGATCGTCACCGGCAGCCTGCTGCCGGGGTCGGTCGTGGCGGTGGTCAGCGTCTGGGACAAGCTGCAGCACGCGCTGGCCTACGGCACGCTGGCGCTGTGGCTCTGCGGGCTGCTGCCACGCGAGCGTTGCCTGCGCGCGGGGCTCTTCGCCTTCGCGCTCGGAGCGCTGGTCGAGCTGCTGCAGGCCCTGCTGACCGAGGACCGGCAGGCGGACCCCGCCGACCTGCTGGCGAACGCCACGGGCATCGCAGTCGCTCTCAGCCTCGCCTGGGCCGGCCTGGCTGGCTGGGCCCAGGTGCTGGAGCGGCGCCTCGGTCTCGCGCCGTCGGGCGAAACGGGGACGGGCGCGTAGAATCACAGGATGGATGCGGCGCAGGACAGGCTCGATTTCGCGACGGCCGAGCCCTGGCGGCCGCTCGCCGACCGGATGCGCCCGCGCCGGCTCGAGGAGGTCGCCGGACAGGCCCAGCTGCTCGGTCCCGGACGCGCGCTGCGCCGGCTCGTCGAGACGCGCACGCCGCACTCGATGATCCTGTGGGGGCCGCCGGGCACCGGCAAGACGACGCTCGCGCGCCTCGTCGCCGCGGCCTGCGACGCGCATTTCGAATCGCTGTCGGCGGTGCTGGCCGGGGTCAAGGACATCCGCGCCGTCGTGGAGTCCGCTCGCGCGCGCCGCGCCGTCGGCGGTCCGCCGACGGTGCTGTTCCTCGACGAGGTGCACCGGTTCAACAAGGCCCAGCAGGACACCTTCCTGCCGTTCGTGGAGGACGGCACGCTGGTGTTCATCGGCGCGACGACCGAGAACCCTTCGTTCGAAGTGAATGCCGCGCTGCTCTCCCGGGCGCGCGTGTACGTGCTGAAGCCGCTCGAGGCGGCGGACCTCGTCGCCGTGATGGAGGCGGCGCTCGCGGATGACGGGCGCGGGCTCGGCGGCCGCGGCCTGTCTGCGGAGGCGGGCGTGCTGGAGGCCTTCGCGCAGGCGGCCGACGGCGACGCGCGGCGCGCGCTGAGCCTGCTCGAGGTGGCCGCCGATCTCGCCGAGGCGGGCGAGGGCGGGAAGGTCATCACCCGCGAGGTGGCCCTCGAGCTGGCCGCCGGCGGACACCGGCGCTTCGACAAGCGCGGCGAGCAGTTCTACGACCAGATCTCGGCGCTGCACAAGAGCGTCCGCGACAGCGACCCGGACGCTGCGCTGTACTGGCTGGCGCGCATGCTCGACGGCGGCTGCGACCCGTCCTACCTCGCGCGGCGCATCCTGCGCATGGCGGTCGAGGACGTGGGCAACGCCGACCCGCGTGCGCTCACGCTCGCACTCGAGGCCTGGCAGGCCTACGACCGCCTCGGCAGCCCCGAGGGCGACCTCGCGCTCGCCCAGGCCGTGGTGTTCCTGGCCTGCGCCGCGAAGAGCAACGCCGTCTACGCGGCTTTCGGCGCGGCGCAGGAGGACGTCCGCCGGCTCGGCACGCTCGAGGTGCCGATGCACCTGCGCAACGCGCCCACGCGCCTCATGAAGGAGCTGGGCTACGGCACGGGCTATCGCTACGCGCACGACGAGCCCGATGCGGTGGCGGCGGGCCAGCGGCATTTCCCCGACGCGATGGAGCCGAGGATCTATTATCATCCCGCGCCGCGAGGACTCGAGATCCGCATCGGCGAGGCGCTCGCCCGGCTGCGCAGCCGCGAGACCGGCAAGGACTGAGCGAGTGCGGGTGCTCCTTGCGATCGCGCTCGGCAGCGCACTCGGCGGCGTCGCCCGCTACCTGGCGGGGGCGCTGGTGCACGCCGGGGTCGCGCGGACCTTTCCGTACGGCACGATGGCGGTCAACGTGGCCGGCTGCGCCCTCATCGGACTGGCCTGGGTGCTGCTCGCGGCGCGGGGCGAGGCCGGCGAGTTGCCGCGGGCCTTCCTGCTGGTCGGCGTCCTCGGCGGCTTCACGACTTTCTCGGCCTTCTCGCTGGAGACGCTGCTGCTCGTGGAGCAGCAGGCGTTCGGCAAGGCGGCGGTCTACGTGGCCGGCAGCGTGGCGGCGTGCATCGTCGCGACCTGGGCCGGCATGCAGCTCGGGCGCCACTGGCTCGCCTGAGCCCGGGATGGAGGATCGATGCTCGACATGAGGCTTCTGCGGACCGATCCGGGCGCGGTGGCGGCGAACCTCGCGCGCCGCGGCTTCGTCCTCGACGTTTCGCGGCTCGGGACGATCGAGGAGCGGCGCAAGGCGCTGCAGCTCGAGCTGGACCGGTTGCGCAACGAGCGCAACACGCGCTCGAAGTCGATCGGGCGCGCCAAGGCCCAGGGCCAGGACATCGCGCCGCTGCTCGCCGAGGTGGAGTCGCTCGGCGAGGCCCTGGCGCGCACGGAGTCCGAGTTCGCGGCCGTGCAGGGCGAGCTGGACCAGCTGGTGCTGGGACTGCCCAACCTGCTGCACGAGTCCGTGCCCGAGGGCCGCGACGAGACCGCGAACGTCGAGGTCCGCAGGGTCGGCGAGCCACGCCGCTTCGGCTTCACGCCGCTCGACCACGTCGCGCTCGGCGAGCGGCTCGGCGGGCTCGACTTCGAGCTGGCGGGGCGCATCACGGGCGCGCGCTTCGCGGTCATGACCGGCGGCGTCGCGCGGCTGCACCGGGCGCTCGCGCAGTTCATGCTCGACCTGCACACCCGCGAGCACGGCTACACCGAGGTGTACGTGCCGTATCTCGTGAACCGCCAGACGCTCACCGGCACCGGCCAGCTGCCGAAGTTCGAGGCAGACCTGTTCGCGCTGCGCGGTCGCGACGACCTCGCCGAGGCCGAGCGGCTGCAGGACCTGTTCCTCATCCCGACGGCGGAAGTGCCGGTCACGAACTTCGTCCGCGACCGCATCGTCGAGGCGGGCGAGCTGCCGCTGCGTTTCGTGGCCCATACGCCTTGCTTCCGCTCGGAGGCCGGCTCCTACGGCAAGGACACGCGCGGCATGATCCGCCAGCACCAGTTCGACAAGGTGGAGCTGGTACAGGTCGTTCGCCCCGACGACTCCTACACCGCCCTCGAGGCGCTGACCGGACATGCCTGCCGCGTGCTGGATCTGCTCGGCCTGCCTTACAGGGTGGTCGCACTCTGCGCCGGCGACATCGGCTTCGGCAGCGCCAAGACCTACGACCTCGAGGTCTGGCTGCCCGGGCAGGCGAAGTACCGCGAGATCTCCTCCTGCAGCAACTGCGAGGCCTTCCAGGCCCGACGCATGCAGGCGCGCTTCCGAAATCCCGCGACCGGCAAGCCGGAAGCCGTGCACACCCTGAACGGCTCGGGGGTCGCCGTGGGCCGGGCGCTGGTCGCGGTGCTCGAGAACTACCAGCAGGAGGACGGCTCGGTCGTGGTGCCGGAGGCGCTCCGGCCCTACGTGGGCGGGATCGAGCGGCTTGCCGGGGCCTGACGACCCGGATGGTTCCCCGGCAACGCAGCGGGCGCCGGTCAGCCCAGGTGGCGCGTGACCGGCCGTGATCGCCGCGGTCTGGCCTGGGTGCGCCGGCTCCGGCAGCGGATGTCAGGCGCGCACGGCTTGCGCGAGCACCGCGCGGTCGCCTGGCTCGGCCCGGCGCTGCACCATCCGCGCGTCTGGCACGTGAGCCGGCGCGGCATCGCGCTAGGTGCCGCGATCGGCGTCTTCTTCGGGCTGCTGATTCCGCTGGGCCAGATCGTCTTCGCGGCGGTGCTCGCCGTGCTGCTGCGCGCCAACCTGCCGGCCGCCGCGCTGACCACGCTCGTCACCAACCCGTTCACGGTCGCGCCGATCTACTTCGCGGCCTACCGGCTCGGCCAGGCGCTGCTCGGGGGCGACGTGACCCTGACCGAAGAGGCGATCGCGCGCACGCTCGAGGTCGAGACGGGCGGCCTGCGCCTGTGGCTCGAGCGGGCGATCACCGTCGGCCGGCCGCTGTTCCTCGGCCTCTTGATCGTCGCCGTCGCCGCGGCCGGGGCGACCTACGTCGCGATCGACCAGACCTGGCGGATGATGGCGCTGTCGGCCTGGCGGCGGCGGCGCGGGCCACGTCAGGACTGAGCCGGGCCGCGGTCCGGAAAGCGAAAGCCCCGCGCGAGGCGGGGCTTCCGGATCCCGACGCCAGGAATCGCCTGCTCAGTCGTCGCCGGCCATCCCGAGCAGGTGCAGCAGGCTCGTGAATAGGTTGTAGATGCTCACGTAGAGCGTCACGGTCGCGAGGATGTAGTTGTCCTCGCCGCCGTTCACGATCTCGCCCGTCTGGTAGAGGATCAGGCCGCCCATCAGCAGCACGAACATCCCCGAGACTGCGAGCGACAGGCCCGGCATCTCGAAGAAGATCGCCACGAGACCCAGCACGAAGGCCGTGATGATGCCGACCATCAGGAAGCCGCCGAGGAACGAGAAGCGCCGCCCGCTCTTGATGGCGTAGGCGGACAGGCCCACGAAGGCGAGCGCCGTGACCGCGAAGGCGTTCATCACGACGGCGTGGCCGTTCGGCACGAACTTCAGGTAGGCGCCGATGATCGGCCCGAGGGTGTAGCCCATGAAGCCGGTCAGCGCGAAGACGAACAGCAGGCCGGTGGCGCTGTTGGCGGTCTTGTGGACCGCGAACAGCAGGCCGAAGTAGCCCACCAGCGTCAGGATCAGGCCCGGGTGCGGCAGGTTGAAGGCAAGCGACACGCCGGCCGTCAGCGCGCTGAAGCCGAGCGTCGCCGCCAGCAGCAGGTAGGTATTGCGCAGGACGCGGTTGGTCGAGAGCGCCGACGCCGGCGCGGTGATCACGGCCGCCGGGGCAGGGCTGCGGTCAGTCAATCGGTCCATCGAGGAAAACCTCCTTCATGGTTCCCCGGACCCTGCTGGGTCCTTGGGAAGAAGATTAACATACGAAGAAAAGTTCGCGTGCAAGCTTCGATCGCGTGGCTCGCCGGAGGTTCCCCCCTGCGATCGTCCGGCCCGGGTCGCCTTGCGACCCCGCGCCCCGGCGCGGAGAATCCGCCTCGCCGGAGAGGTGGCAGAGCGGTTGAATGCACCGGTCTTGAAAACCGGCGTCCCCTCACGGGGACCGTGGGTTCGAATCCCACCCTCTCCGCCAACTTAGCTTAAATATCTAGAAATAACTTTAAGTTAAGTTGCAGTCTAAGTTGCAGTCGAGGCGCCTCCCGCCCCATAGTTGCTAGTGCGTGCGACTCAGCGCGCAAATGAATCGGCCCCGGCCAGTGCGGCAACACTGAGCGGGGCCTGGCCGCCACTAGCAAGCGAGGTGCTAACGATGGCTGCGGAGATTCTACCTCCTCACGCCAGCGCAGACGGGCTCACCCAAGAGCTTCTGCTCCTCTACACGGCCGTGCTCAGCTGCGAGCGCTGCCCGCCAACGTGTGTACTCCGGGATGCGGGTATCAACGTGCCGCAGCCTGGTTGGGTCGGCCGTCGGTACCGGCCGGGTCGCGGGGTCATGTTCATCGGGCAAAACCCGGGCGTGCGCAAGGCTGCGACAGCATGGGCCGATGAGCCCTATATCGAAGCCCTTCGGGCGGTGACGGATTCTGCGTCGCTGGATCGCTTGCTGGACGTCATGGCTCGGTCGTTGCCGGTGTTCCACTTGTATCGGCACTACATACCGCTCGAGCACATCGAGGACGTGGCGATCATCAACATGGTCCGTTGCCGTACGCCGGGCGACGGACGGGTGCCGGATGCAGCGGTTGCCAATTGCGGCGATCACCTGCGCCAGTGGCTGGCCGGTCTTCGCCCGCGGGCTGTGGTCTTCAACGGGGTCTGGGCCAGCCGCGCTGCGCATCAAACCGTCGCGGAACTCGGTGTCCCGACCGAGACCATCAATCGACTGCGCAGTTTGCCGACAGAGGCGCGGCAGGCGCAGCGGGCCAGGGTGCTGGCACTGCTGGAGGCAACCTGACTATGGCAACGATCCAGAAGAGAGTTAATGGCGACGGTTCGAAGTCGTTCGTTGCGTGGGTGCGCGTCGGCAAGTTCAAACCGGCAACGCAGGCGTTCCGCACACGCAAGGAAGCGCTGGCCTGGGCAGATGCCCTCGAACGCGAATTGCGGAAGCGTAGGGACGAGGGCGATCCGGTCTCACGAGACGTCACACGGTTGACGATTGCGGATCTGGCCGAGCAGTTCCTGGCCGACCCGAATACCAAGGCACTGCGAACCTACGACGATCTAGAGCGCCTGGTGCTGTGGTGGGTCAACCACTACGGCTCGGAGCGAATCCTGCGCTTCAACGTCCTGACGCTCCGGGCAGGCCGTGCCAAGCTCGAGCCAGGCAGGGCGCCTGCGACGGTCAATCGTTACCTAGCGGCGATGCGTTCCTGCTGGAACTGGGGACGTTCAGCGGGTCTCGTGCCGCAAGATCGCCTCTGGCCCGACCGGTTGGCGCTGACCGAGCCGCGGGAACGGACGCGTCACCTGAGCGACGACGAACTCCAAAGCCTGCTGGCGGCAGCCCGCGAAGCGGGCCCGACGCTGTATGCGGCCATCGTGGTTTCGCTGGCCACGGGCGTGAGGCAGGGGGAGCTGCTGCGCTTGCGATGGAGTGACGTTGACCTCGAAAACGGACGCATCCGTGTCCTCCTGACCAAGAATGGCGAGAGCAGGGCCGTCCATCTTCCGTCGGTGGCCGTCGAGGCGCTCCGTTCATTGAAGAAAGCGGCGGTCGTTGGCCAGTTCGTGATTACCGATGAGGCCGGGCAGGCCTACACCAAATCCTTGCTCGAATCGCGATGGAAGAAGCTGCGGTCGGCGGCGGAGCTTCGCGACTTTCGATGGCACGATCTACGGCATTCCTGTGCCTCGATCCTGGCCCAGGAGGGCGCCAGCCTCGTCCAGATCGGCAGCGTGCTGGGGCACAAGAGCTCGTCTGTCACCCGACGCTATGCACACCTGGTCGAAGGTGCCCCCGTCACCGGACACGACCGGCTCGACGAGCGCCTGCGCGGCGGACCGTGATGCCGAGCAAGAAGGCGAAAGGACCGAAGCCACTGGTCACCCAGCGCCGCAGCGGGATCTTTACCGAGCGCGTTTACCGGGCCGACCTGACAAACCTTGGTCGCACAAACCGATTGCAGCGCCGCGCCGAGTTGCTGGGCCCCGATGGCGCACTATCAGCTGGCCAGCGAGCTATCGTCAGGTCCCTTCGGCGGGAGGGGTTCCTGCGGATACGCGGGTCAATTCCAGCACAAGGCTTGCCATCCCGTTGGTACAGCATCGAAAGGAATACCGCAGCCTTTAGTGATGCCGCGGGCCCAGAGAGGTCAGCGCTGGTGGAACTCGTCGCAGCGTTCATCGCGGTCAACGGTGCGCGCCTGCAGTTTCAGCGGCTCCTGGAAGCCACGGGCATCGGTCAGGTTGCTCTGCAAAGGGGCTTGGCGAGAGACGCGTGGGATGCCGGGCTCCGATTTGCCCGCTATCAGGCCTATCGGACGTCCGAGCTAGAAGGAAAGATGCGGTCCCTGGCCGTGCTACCGCGCCGCAAGTCCATGCTCACGCGCAAACAGGTCGAGCAGGCAGTGCGCGCAAGCCCGACGTATGCCGACGCTGCAGCCACGCTGGGCATCACTGAGCGGCATCTGCGCGACCTCAGGAAGCGGCATGGTCTGAAATAGAGACCGGAAGTTTGGATCGAACCTCCGCCGAGCCTTCACGTAGGTGAGCAGGATTACGTGCGTTTCCAACAGGAGCCGCACGCATGCCGCGAAACCGCTATCCCGTTCCCCATTCATGGTCCCTCTCGACCTGGCCGGATGACGTCTGGCCACACAAGACGGATCGCGCCCGTTATGTCGTTCGGGCGAACCGAAGCGAACTGCTCGCAGCCGGAGCGATTGCCCGCGTCGGGCGCGAGGTGATTGTGCTGGGCGACCGCTACAGCAGATGGCTGGAGCGGAAGTCTGCCGACGTTCCAGGCTACGAGATCGCGCCCAATCGGTCCCGTGGAGACGCCGCGTCATGACCCGAAGGGTGCGTCCGGCTGTACCTGCGGCCTGGCCACCGGGGCCCAGTAAGCGGCGCCTGCCTGGGGCGCCCTGTCGCGCCAGTTGCGGGCGTGCGGCGGGCCGGAGTAGGCCATGAGCAGTCGTCGGGACAGGAGGGCCAGAGCCACCGGGCGTCGCGGCGCCCGGGGTTCGGATCTCCACGCCCAGATTCCACTCGAGGTGATGGAGAGCGAAGCATTCAGGGCGCTCCCAGACTATGCCAAGGTGGTGCTACTGGCCGTCTGCGCCCAGTTCCGAGGGAACAACAACGGCAACCTGAGCCTCACCGCGGCCCAAGCGGAACGGCTGGGGGTCGAGGCTCCCTCGAAGCTCCGCGCGGGCCTCCATCTGCTACTGAAGACAGGCCTGATCGAAAGAACTCGCTTGGGTAAGTTCAGCCATGGCAGGGGAATCTGCGCCCTGTACGCGCTGACGTGGCGCGAGGTGTCACCCTGCGAACACGCATACCCGCCGATTGTCGCCCCGCGGCCGCCATCACACGCCTGGGCGAAGTGGGAAAGGCCAGAAGGCTGGGCTGCATTCGAGCGAGAACTTCGCCAGCGGGCCAAGGGAAGCAAGAAACTCGACCCCGATGCGGAATTTCTTCGTACCCCACGCGGGGACCAAGACGGGACCCCACGTCGGGTTCAGAGCGTTACGCACCGGGACCCCACGTCGGGTTCGAAAGCCAACGGAGACGGGACCCCACGTCATGGTCCCCTTCTAGATATCGGGGCGGGGCACCGCAGAGGCGCGGGTCCTTGCTGAGCCTCCGGAGTGGGTGACGGCGGCCCCTCGCTCTCTCCAGCGTGGGAAGTTGCCAACAGGTTGCCACTTGGGGCCTGCCGAGTTGCGGCAAGGACTTACAGCGCAAGCCTCTCAATCGCGTAAATTTCGGCCCCATGGTCAAACTGGAACAGCTGACCCCCGGGGCGAGCGTCCGGGGAATCCTCCCGGATGCCATGGTCACCGTCGTGTCCGTGCAGTGGTACGGGTCCGAGGCCCTGGAACTGACCTACAAGGGTCCGACCGGGAAGGTGGCCAACGAGCTCCTGTACCGGCACGACGAGCCCCGGCTAGAACTGGTGGAGCAGGGCAGGCCCTGGAGCTTTGATGGTGACGGGGCGCTGTTCCGGCTGGTCTCGGAGGCCAACCGGATCCGCCTGGCCCACCTGTTCGATCCGGTCCTGGCTGTCCATACCTCGGTAGTGGACCCGCTGCCACACCAGATCACGGCGGTCTACGAAGCGATGTTGCCTCGGCAGCCCCTCCGGTTCCTGCTGGCCGACGACCCGGGCGCAGGCAAGACCATCATGGCGGGCTTGCTCATGAAGGAGCTCATCGCCCGCGGCGACCTCAAGCGCTGTCTTGTCGTCTGTCCGGGCAGCTTGGCCGAGCAATGGCAGGACGAGTTGTTCAAACGGTTCCACCTGCCGTTCGAGATCCTGACGAACGACAAGCTGGAGGCAGCTCGGACTGGCAACTGGTTCATGGAGACCGACCTGGCCATCGCCCGGCTGGACAAGCTTTCGCGCAACGAGGACGTCCAGCAGAAGCTCGCTGCGCCCGATTGCCGGTGGGATCTGATTGTCTGCGATGAGGCTCACAAGCTATCGGCCACCTTCTTCGGTGGCGAAATCAAGTACACGAAGCGTTACCGGCTGGGCCAGTTGCTCTCGACCCTGACACGGCATTTCCTCCTGATGACCGCCACGCCGCACAATGGGAAGGAGGAAGACTTCCAGTTGTTCATGGCGCTGATCGATGGCGACCGGTTTGAAGGGCGATTCCGCGATGGGGTTCATGCACAGGATGTGTCGGACCTGATGCGCCGGATGACGAAGGAGAACCTGCTCAAGTTCGACGGAACGCCTCTTTTCCCGGAGCGCATCGCCTACACCGTCCCATACAGGCTGTCCGATGCCGAAGCTCAGCTGTACAAATCGGTCACCGATTACGTACGCGACGAGTTCGACCGGGCGGCGAAACTGCAAAACGACAAGCGAGCAGGCACGGTCGGTTTCGCCCTGACCATCCTGCAACGTCGCCTGGCCTCGTCCCCGGAGGCGATCTACCAGTCCCTGCGGCGCCGCAAGGAACGGCTGGAAGGTCGCCTGCGCGAAATGGAATTGTTGCAGCGCGGTGGCGAGGTCGGCCTTACGGTCGGGGGGCCTGTGCTGGACGCAGAGGATGTCGAGGACCTCGACGAGGCGCCGGAAAGCGAGGTCGAGGAAACCGAGGAAGCAATTCTCGACCAGGCAACCGCTGCGCGCTCGATCGTCGAGCTAAAGGCCGAGATCGAGACCCTCAAGCGTCTGGAGGGACTGGCCCTCGCCGTGCGGCGCAGCGGCGAAGACAAGAAGTGGACCGAGCTTTCCAGTCTGTTGGCCGAAATCTTCACGCCAGCGGCCATCGCCAACCGAGTAGCGGAGCCCGATCCTCCGCGTGGATCTGGACCAATTGCCAAACCCGTTGCGTCCCCTCGCCAGAAGCTGGTGCTCTTTACCGAGCATCGCGACACGCTGAATTACCTGCATAGCCGGATTAGCACTTTGCTCGGCCGCAGCAGCGCGATCGTATCGATACACGGCGGTATGGGAAGGGAAGACCGACTGAAGGCACAGGAAGCCTTCAAGCATGACCCCGAGGTCCAGGTGCTGTTGGCGACGGACGCGGCGGGTGAGGGCATCAACCTGCAGCGCGCCCACTTGATGGTCAACTACGACCTGCCGTGGAACCCGAACAGGCTGGAGCAACGTTTTGGGCGCATCCACCGCATTGGCCAGACGGAGGTCTGTCATCTGTGGAACCTCGTCGCGGAGGAGACCCGCGAAGGGGACGTGTACCGCCGCCTGCTGGAAAAACTTGAGGAAGCCAGGCGGGCGCTGGGTGGCCGAGTGTTCGACGTGCTGGGCAAGGTCGTGTTTGAGGGCAAGCCACTCAAGGAGCTGTTGATCGAGGCAATCCGCTACGGCGAGCTGCCAGAGGTCAGGGCGCGCCTGAACCAAGTCGTGGAGCAGGCATTCGATCAGGGGCAACTTCAAACGTTGCTTGAGGATCGGGCGTTGGCCCATGACGCCATGGATGCCAGCAGGGTCTGCCGGATCCGCGAGGAAATGGAACGAGCCGAAGCTCGGCGCCTCCAGCCCCACTACATCGAGTCGTTCTTCCTCGAGGCGTTCCAGCGTCTCGGGGGTTCGGCCAAGCAACGGGAAACCCGCCGGTACGAGGTCACCCACGTACCGGCTCCGGTCCGAAACCGCGACCGGGTCATCGGCATTCGCGAACCGATCCTGCCGCGCTATGAACGAATCGTATTCGAGAAGTCCATCGTGGCCCCGCAGGGCGAGCCGATGGCCGCATTCGTGTGCCCCGGCCATCCGCTGCTCGACGCGACGATCGATCTGACGCTCGAGCGGCATCGAGACCTGCTGCGTCGGGGCGCCGTCCTGGTGGATGAGCGCGATACAAATACGCAGCCTCGGGTGCTCTTCTATCTGGATCACGCAATCCAGGACGCGGGCATCGTCCAGGGCGGAGATAGGCGGACCGTGTCTCGGCAAATGCTCTACGTCGAGATCGAGGCCGACGGAACGGCCAGGCACCTTCACTATGCGCCGTACCTGGACTATCGGCCGCTGTTGGAGGGTGAGCCGACGATCGAACTGCTGCTATCGCGTCCGGAGTGCAGCTGGATAGGGGCCGATCTCGACAAACGGGCGATTGGCTATGCCATCCAGAACGTGGTCCCGGGGCATCTGCAGGAGGTCCGGGACCGAAAGATTGCGCTGATCGACAAGACGGAGAGCGCGGTCAAGGATCGCCTGGTCAAAGAGATCTCGTATTGGGATCACAGGGCCGCTCAGCTGCAGATGCAGGAGCAGGCGGGCCGACCGAACGCCCGGCTCAATTCAGGCGAAGCGCGCAAGCGTGCCGACGCTCTGCAGGCGCGGCTCGCAAAGCGGCTCGACGAGTTAAGGCTGGAACGGCAACTGTCTCCGTTGCCACCCGTTGTTCTGGGTGGCGTGCTGGTCGTTCCGATGGGGCTTATCGCAGCCATGCAGGGCCAGCCCGCCGCTGACCCCAAGCGCATCGCGGACACACAGGCCGCGGCAGCACGGGCCCGTGCGATCGTGATGGAAGCTGAAAGAAGCCTCGGCTTCGAACCAGTGGACCGGGAATTCGAGAAGCTCGGCTATGACATCGAAAGCCGGATTCCCGGCACGGGTCGACTGCGCTTCCTGGAGGTCAAGGGTCGGGTAGCGGGGGCCCAGACCATCACAGTCACCAAGAACGAGATCCTGTACTCATTGAACAAGCCGGTGGAATTCATTCTGGCCGTGGTGGAGTTCCTGGACGACGGGGCGCACCAGGTGCACTACGTGCGGCAACCCTTCCAGCGGGAGCCGGATTTCGGCGTGACGAGCGTCAACTACGACCTCAAGGAACTGCTTGCCAAGGCAGCCCCTCCGGGCTAGTGGGTGCCCCTGCATTGCGCATGGAATAGGACTGGTATCTATATTAAACGCAGCCTATAGTATAGGCCGCCACCGCCAGTAAGCTAAAGGCTGGGCAACGCATGGAGCCGACCCGCGCCGGACATTATCAGCGTCAGCCAGCCGGTTACCGCGCCTTCATTCCGGCGCCGTTGCCCCCGATGCTGAGCCTCGACGGCGAGCTGCACGGACTGCTCTCTGAAGCCGACCGGGCCCTCGGCCGACTGGACGGCTCGGTCCAAACGCTCCCGAACCCCGACCTCTTCGTCTTCATGTACGTCCGAAAGGAAGCGGTGTTGTCGAGCCAAATCGAGGGCACGCAGAGTTCCCTCCAGGACCTGTTGGCCGCCGAGGCCGACATCGTTGCGGACCCGACACGGCCCAAGGACGTGGGCGAAGTCATCAACTACGTCCGTGCGATGAACGACGGGCTCGAGCGCCTGAACACGCTACCAGTCTCCGTGCGCCTGATCCGAGAGATACACGAGAACCTGATGCGCGGTGTCCGGGGAGGTCGCCTCACGCCTGGTGAGCTTCGTCGTAGCCAGAACTGGATCGGGCCTTCCGGGTGCACATTGGCGGAGGCAGTGTTCGTACCACCACCGCCGGAATTCGTCCCCGACCTGCTCGGCCAGCTGGAGACCTTTCTGCATGCGCCAGGGGATCTTCCGCCACTGCTGAAGATCGGCCTCGTTCACGCCCAGTTCGAAACGATCCACCCATTCCTCGACGGCAATGGTCGTGTCGGCCGCCTGCTCATCACATTCCTGCTTACCGAGCGCGGCATTCTGCACAAGCCAGTGCTGTACCTGTCCCATTACCTGAAGCGCAATCGGACCGCCTACTACGAGCACCTCCAGGCGGTGCGGGACCACGGTAATTGGGAGGCGTGGCTCGCATTCTTCCTGCGAGGCATCACGGAGGTCAGCGCAGAAGCAAGCGACACAGCGCGCCGAATCCTGGCCCTGCGAGAATCCCATCGGGCCGCGATTACAAGCGGACTGGGGCGCTCCGCGGGCAATGGGCACAAGGTGCTGGAGTCCCTGTTCGACCGGCCCATCGTCTCTGTGCAAGACGTGAAAGGCTGGACGGGCACGACCTATGCCGCTGCGAACAACCTGGTTGCCCGCCTGACCGACCTTGGCATCCTGGAAGAAATTACTGGGTTCGTCCGAAACCGGCGTTTCCGGTACGGCTCCTACATTCGCCTGTTCAGTGACGAACCCGGCGACGGATCACGGTAGTCCAACACATGGGAAGGAAACTAATTGAAGTCGCGCTGCCCCTCGAGGCGATCAATAAGGCCTCAGCACGCGAGAAGTCCATCCGTCATGGCCACCCGAGCACATTGCACTTGTGGTGGGCACGGAGGCCACTTGCGGCAGCACGTGCAGTGATTTTCGCGCAGATGGTGGACGACCCTTCATCGCAACCTGATGTGTTTCCAACGGAGAAGAAGCAGCGGAAAGAGCGGGAACGATTGTTCCGGATCATCGAGGACCTTGTTCAGTGGGAGAACACCACGAACGAATCAGTCCTAGAACGTGCACGAGCGGAGATCTGGCAGAGTTGGCGCCGGGCATGCGCCGAGAATGCCGATCATCCGCGGGCAACGGTACTGTTCGACCGGAGGAAGCTGCCCGCGTTCCACGACCCCTTCGCCGGTGGCGGCGCGCTACCGCTCGAGGCACAGCGACTCGGCCTCGAGAGCTATGCCAGCGACCTTAACCCGGTGGCGGTGCTGATCAACAAGGCGATGATTGAGATCCCGCCGAAGTTCGCGGGGAAGCTGCCGGTGAACCCCGAGGGGCGCAATGAGAAGTCGCTCATCGCCCGGGAGTGGAAGGGCGCACAGGGGTTGGCCGAGGACGTGCGCTACTACGGCCAATGGATGCGCGACGAGGCCGAGAAGCGCATCGGCCAGCTCTACCCCATGGTAGATGTGACGCCCGAAATGGTAACGGTGCGGCCGGACCTCAAACCCTACGTCGGCCGCCAGCTAACCGTGATCGCCTGGCTTTGGGCGCGCACGGTGAAAAGCCCGAACCCGGCCTTCGCACAGGTGGAAGTACCGCTAGCCTCGACCTTTATGCTCTCCCGAATGAAGGGGAATGAGGCTTATGTCGAGCCGGTGATCGAGAACGGCGGCTACCACTTCACGGTGAAGGTTGGGAAGCCGAAGGATGTTGAGGGGGTGAAGAACGGCACGAAGCTATCGCGCGGCGCGAACTTCCAGTGCCTTATGTCGGGTACGCCAATTTCCGGTGACTACATCAAGAGCGAAGGCAGATCTGGGCGCATGGGCGCGCGACTGATGGCCATCGTCGCTGAGGGTGATCGCGGGCGCGTCTATCTTGCGCCCACGCCGGAACACGAGGTGTTAGCGCTCACCGCGAAGCCGGAGTGGAAGCCGGACACGCCGCTGCCCGCAGACATGCGCTCACACTGGACGCCACCCTATGGCCTAACGACCTACGGCGACCTCTTCTCTCCCCGCCAGCTCGTGGCGCTGACGACCTTCTCCGACCTGCTGCAGGAAGCGCGCGAGCGGGTGCAGTGCGACGCCCTAACCGCCGGTCTCCTGGCCGACCTCAAGCCCCTCCGCGACGGTGGCACCGGGGCTAAGGCCTACGCCGAGGCCGTGTCGGTGTACCTAGGGTTCGTCATTAGTAGTTTGTCTGATCGTATGACGACGATCTGCACCTGGGACGCTGGTGGCCCAAGCTGGGGCACGAAGACGAGAAACACATTTGCCCGTCAGGCGATCCCAATGTCTTGGGATTTCGCCGAAGTGAATCCGCTGTCAACGCAATCCGGGAGTTTCGAAAATTCGCTCGACTATACTGCAAAGGGCGTAGCTTTCACGGGCACGATGCGTGGTTCCGCGCTTCAGGCGGATGCCGGAACTCAAGGCGCCAGTACCGACCGAGTCGTCTCGACCGATCCGCCATACTACGACAACATAGGCTACGCCGACCTCTCGGACTTCTTCTACGTCTGGCTACGCCGCTCGCTGCGGCCGGTCTTTCCCGACCTCTTCGCTACACTGGCGGTGCCCAAGGCCGAGGAGCTGGTTGCCACGCCCTATCGCCACGGTAGCAAGGAGAAGGCCGAGACCTTCTTCCTAGACGGCATGACGAAGGCGATGCACCGCCTCGCTGAACAAGCGCATCCCGCGTTCCCGGTCACGATCTACTACGCCTTCAAGCAGTCGGAGACCGCGAGCGCCGAAGGCACGTCGAGCACGGGGTGGGAGACTTTTCTTGGCGCCGTCATCCGCGCGGGTTTCGCCATAAGCGGCACGTGGCCAATGCGGACGGAACTTGGCAATCGCATGATCGGGTCGGGCACTAACGCCCTCGCTTCCAGCATCATCCTCGTCTGCCGCCCGCGTGCCGACAGCGCCCCTACCGCCACACGCCGCGAGTTCGTCACGGCGCTCAAGGCCGAACTGCCCCTGGCGCTCGCACATCTCCAGCGCGGCAACATTGCGCCGGTGGACCTCGCGCAAGCGGCCATCGGTCCCGGCATGGCGGTCTACACCCGCTACGCCAAGGTGCTCGACGCCGAGGGTAAGCCGGTCAGCGTGCGGGAGGCACTGGCGCTCATCAACCAGACCCTCGACGAGGCGCTGGCCGAGCAGGAGGGCGATTTCGACCCCGACAGCCGCTGGGCGCTCACCTGGTTCGAGCAGTCCGGCTTCGACGCGGGTGAGTACGGCGTGGCCGAGCAGCTCTCCAAGTCTAAGAACACGAGCGTCGCCGGGATGGTCGAGGCCGGAATCGTCGAATCTAAGCGGGGCAAGGTGCGGCTGCTGCGGCCCGAGGAGCTGCCTGCCGACTGGGACCCTGCCAGCGACCCACGCCTCACGGTGTGGGAGATTGTCCACCATCTGATCCGTGTGCTCGAGGCGGGCGGCGAGGCTGCCGCGTCAGGGCTGGTTTCCAAACTGGGTGGCAAAGCCGAGAGTGCACGCGAACTGGCATACCGTCTCTACACTGTATGCGAGCGAAAAAAGCGTGCCGCGGAGGCGCTCTCGTACAACGCACTAGTGCAGAGCTTCCCAGAGATCGTACGTCTCGCACGTGAAGGCGAAACCAAGTCAGAGTCTGCGCAGGGAGGGCTATTTGATGACACGGAGGTCTAGGTCGTGCCAACGGTGAAACGGCTCGTGTGCCTAGCCAATTCGCGCAAGCTGCACGGTCGCTGCCTGGCGGGCATTGAGTTCGCAGATGGTCGGCGCGCGGGCTGGATCCGGCCGGTTAGTGCTCGAGAGCATGAAGAGGTGTCGGAATACGAGCGTCAGTACCAGGACGGTAGCGACCCGAAAGTGCTGGATATCATCAAGGTGCCGCTACTTGACCCGCGTCCGAAGGCATATCAGCAGGAAAACTGGCTCCTCGATCCCGACTATTACTGGGAGCGGGTCGGTCGGATTGACTGGAAGGATCTGCGTGGTCTTTTGGATCCCGTCGAACAACTCTGGGTCGACGGTGACAGCACATACAACGGCATGAATGACAGGATCTTGCTGACGCATGCTGGTGGCGTGTCGAGTTCACTGCGCTTGATCTTTGTGGAGCGCCTGACGCTTTCGGTATTCATGCCGGGCGCGGCGTTCGGTAATCCAAAACGTCGGGTCCAGGGACGCTTCAACCATGCCGGTAGCCAGTACCGCTTGTGGGTGACGGACCCGAACTATGAGCGGACCTACCTGGCACAACCCGATGGCGACTATCTCGTTGGGCAATGTTTCCTGACTGTGAGTCTCGGAGAGCCTCATGAGGGAGCCTGCTACAAGTTGATTGCCGGAATCATGGAGCCTTCCGGAGGGCCGAGCCCATGACGGCGCGCAGCAGCAACGTCTACACGATCGGTCATTCGACGCACTCGATGGAGACATTCGCAGAACTGCTGGCACGCCACGGGATTACCGCGGTGGCCGACGTTCGTTCGGCGCCCTTCAGTCGATTTAATCCCCAGTTCAATAAGGATTCGCTGGCGCGCCAGCTCAAGACCCACGGCATTCGATACGTGTTTCTCGGCCGTGAGTTGGGGGCGCGGGCGGCAGATCCCTCGCTCTACGAAAACGGGCGCGTGAGCTATGCGCGCCTCGCTCAGACCGATCTGTTCAAGCAAGGCGTGGCACGGGTCCGACAGGGAGCAGCTGACCACCGCATAGCTTTGATGTGCGCAGAGAAGGAGCCGTTGGACTGCCACCGCACGCTGCTGGTTGCGCGGGCGCTGGACGAGCAAGGCGTCGACGTCTTGCACATCCATGGAGACGGGAATCTGGAGACACACCGCGACGCGATGGAGCGGCTGCTCGACGTAACGGGGCTGCCACACGAGGATCTGTTCCGATCACGGCAAGAACTGATCTCGGAGGCGTTGACCCGCCAGGAGGACAAGGTCGCGTATGTGGACGAGAAACTGGCTGCCGAAACGACCGGAGATAGAACATGAAGCTGTACACAATAGGTTTTACCAAGAAGACAGCGCGGCGCTTCTTTGATCTGCTTCGCGACTCCGGGGCGAGGCGAATCGTTGATGTGCGGCTGAACAACGTGTCGCAGCTGGCCGGATTTGCGAAGCGGGACGACCTGGCCTACTTCGCAAAGGCGATCTGCGGGATGGAGTACCAACACCTGCCCGCACTAGCCCCCACACAGGAGTTGCTCGACGGCTACAAGAAGAAGGGTGGTGACTGGCAGGCGTACGAGCGGCAGTTTTTGGACCTGATGAGGCAGCGGCGGATTGAGGACGCTATACCGAAGGAGGCGATTGCAGATGGGTGCTTGTTGTGCAGCGAAGACAAGCCTCATCACTGCCATCGGCGCCTGGTAGCCGAGTACTTGAAAGAAAAGTGGGGCGATGTGGATATCGTCCATCTGACATAGGCAAGGCAGTGCATGGCAATCACTAATCAGGAGAGGGTCGGCAAGGCACTCGAGTTGCTGCGGACCGGGCTAGGTCCTTTCGTCGAACGCGAAATGAAGGCTGTGCACGGCGACGGCTGGGCGTTCGAGGTGAAGGAAATCCTAGGCGATTCACGCCTCACAGGGACCCGGAAGAGCGTGCTGCAGGATGTCGCTGTCCTTCTTGTCGTGATGGACCGCAGCTGGGGCCAAGTATTTCGGCGGATTCTTGGCAAAGCGGAGCGAAGCCTGATCAACGAGTTGATCGATATCCGCAATCGATGGGCACACCAGGAATCGTTCTCGAGTGATGACACGTACCGTGCGTTGGACTCGGCAGGACGTCTACTGACGGCCGTGTCGGCGACCGAGGCCGAGGACGTCGAGCGCATGAAGCTTGAGCTACTGCGCGTGCGGTTCGACGAGCAGGCGCGCGGGGAACGTCGTAAGAGTGCCGGGACTGCCATCGAAACGGCGGTGACGGGAACTCTCAAGGCCTGGCGCGAAGTTGTGACCCCGCACCGGGACGTGGCCAGCGGCCGTTACCAGCAGGCCGAGTTCGCCGCTGACCTGTGGCAGGTGCATCTTGGAGAAGGCACCGACGAGTACCGCGATCCAGCCGAGTTCTTCCGTCGGACGTTCCTGACGGATAGCCTGAAGCGCCTGCTCATCGGCGCGGCCCAACGGCTGTCCGGGGAGGGTGGGGACCCGGTCGTTCAGCTGCAGACCAACTTCGGTGGCGGCAAGACCCACTCGATGCTCGCGCTCTATCACCTGTTCTCCGGTATCGCACCGCGTGAGTTGGTGGGAGCGGCAGAGGTATTGGCCGAAGCGGGCGTGAAGGAACTCCCCAAGGCAAAACGCGTCGTGTTGGTGGGGAACAAGATCTCACCCGGGAACCCCGTTACCAAGCCAGATGGGACAGTGGTCCGAACGCTGTGGGGTGAGATGGCGTGGCAACTCGGCGGCAAGAAGGCATTCAAGCGTTTGGCTGCGGACGACGAACACGCGACGAGTCCGGGCGATGTGCTGCGCGAGCTGTTCAAAGAGTACGGGCCCTGCCTGGTCCTGATCGACGAGTGGGTGGCCTATGCACGCCAACTCCACGATCAGAGCGATCTACCGGCGGGGGGCTTCGAGACTCAGTTCACCTTCGCCCAGGCGCTGACGGAATCCGCGAAGCTCGCGGGCAATTGCCTGCTCGTGATCAGCTTGCCAGCCTCGGATACGGCGGGTTCACCGCACTCGCAGTCGGACGATGTCGAGGTCGGCGGCGTACGCGGTCGCGAGGCGCTTGATCGGCTTCGCAACGTCGTTGGCCGGTTGGAGTCGTCCTGGCGTCCTGCCAGCGCGGAGGAGGGCTTTGAGATTGTCCGGCGGCGCCTGTTCGAGCCGCTGACCTCGCCCGACCAGTACAAGCAACGGGATGTTGTGGCGCGGGAGTTCTACGAGCTCTACCGAACCCAGCAACAGGAGTTCCCGCCTGAGTGCCGCGACCCGGACTATGAGAAGCGCCTGAAGGCGGCCTATCCGATCCATCCCGAGGTGTTTGACCGTCTGTACACGGATTGGTCCACGCTAGTGAAGTTCCAGCGCACTCGCGGTGTGCTGCGCCTCATGGCGGCGGTGATCCACAGCCTCTGGGAGAAAGGGGACCGAAATCCCCTGATCCTGCCCTCGATGGTGCCGATCGACGATCCGCGCGTGCAGTTCGAACTAACTAGGTACCTGTCGGACAATTGGGCACCGGTCATTGAGAAGGACTTGGATGGGCCGAACTCGCTGCCGCTTCGCATTGATAGCGACGTGCCGAACCTCGGCAAGCTCCACGCCTGTCGTCGCGTGGCTCGCACGATCTACCTGGGCTCGGCACCGCTGACCCAGGCCGCCCATCGCGGCCTCGAGGATCGGCGGGTCAAGCTGGGCTGTGTCATGCCGGGCGAGACGCCAGCAGTGTTCGGGGATGCCCTTAGAAGGCTTGCGGGCGCCGCCACGTATCTGTACCAGGACGGACCGCGGGTCTGGTACGCGACCCAACCCACCGTCACCAAGTTGGCCGACGACCGCGCCGAACAGCTGAAGCGCGACCCTGACAAGGTCTTCGGCGAACTTGATCGACGCATCCGAGATGACCTGAGACGGCAAGGGGACTTCACCCGCGTGCACCCGCTACCGCATTCCGGTGCCGACGTGCCGGACGATCCGGATGCACGACTCGTGGTTTTGGGTACGGATCACCCCTACTCGAAGGAGGCCAGTAGTCCAGCTGAACTAGCCGCGAAGGCAATCTTCGAGTCGAGGGGGAACAGTCCGCGCTTGTACCGCAATGCGCTGGTGTTCCTGGCGGCCGACAAGGTGCGCCTGCAGGACCTCGATGAGGCGGTTCGCAAGTACGTTGCCTGGAACTCGATCCTCGAGGACAGGGAGACGCTAAACCTGGATCCGCACCAGGCCAAACAAGCAGAGACACAACGCAAGGCGGCCGACGGGGCAGTCGCAGCACGCCTGCCTGAGACGTTCCAGTGGCTTCTGGTGCCCACCCAGGCGACTCCGCAGAGCGCGATCGAGTGGCAGGCTGTCCGCCTGACGGGGTCGGATGCCCTCGCCGCGCGGGCCAGCAAGAAGCTCCGGAACGACGAGCTGCTGATCCCGAGCTTCGCGGCTACACGGCTCCGGATGGAACTGGACCGGGTTCCCCTGTGGCGCGGCGATCACGTCAGTGTCCAGCAGCTACTGCAGGACTTTGCCCAGTACCTCTACCTGCCCCGGTTGGCCGAGCCTTCGGTGCTGATCGAGGCCGTGCGCGAGGGGGTGGGCCTGCTCACCTGGGAGCACGACTCATTTGCCTATGCCGACAGCTTCGATGAGGAGGTGGGGCGCTACCGTGGCCTACGGGGCGGCCAGAACGTAAGCATCTCGGAGCACGATTCCCATGGAGTAATCGTCAAACCAGCTGTTGCACGGCGCCAGCTGGACGAGGAGGCCGCCGCACGCCCCTCGGGCCCCGGAAACGGCCCAGGTGCGGATCTGCCCACGGGTGGGGCCAAGGTGCTCGCAGGTGGGGGGACGGGGCCTGACGGCCCCTCAGGCGGGCCGTCGGCGGCCCAGCCCCGACGATTCCACGGAGCGGTAGCCCTGGACCCTACAAGGGTGGGCCGGGACGCAGGTCGGATCGCGGAGGAGGTCATCGCCCATCTGGTTGGGCTTACCGGGGCAGACGTTTCGGTAACTCTCGAAATACAGGCGCGTGTGTCCGATGGGGTGCCGGAGAACGTGGTCCGAATCGTTACCGAAAACGGGCGGACGCTGAAGTTCAGTAGCCAGGGGTTTGAACAGGACTGAACGTAGCTAGGCTCGTGGAGGCAGGAGGCGACAATGCCAAACGGCGGGTCCATCTGTTGTGTTGAATGCACATACGGGCGATCGCCAGACGGTCGGTGCGATGTGCATGGCGTGAAGACATCTCCCTTCCTGCTGTGCCGGACCTTTCGTATGCCAGGACAGTCGCATTCGGAAGCTCGGCAGCATTGGCCTCTTGTTAGCAGGCTTGAGCCCGGCATCGTGTACGAGATCGAGAACAGTTATGCAGCGGAAGGTCGTCCGCCGCAGCCACGATATCGCCTAAGTCCGTGCGAGTGACCCCTCGATCCGACGCCGAGCGCATTGGATGGAACGCTGATGTCCCGCGGCACGGTGTCTGAAAATCTGTTTGAGAGCTTTTGCGCTACGCATGGAATTGCGCTCGCGCGTGTTGCGGCTGGTACTGGGCGGTCGCCAGATTATGAGATCGCAATCGGCGGAACTCGAATTGTCGTCGAGGTAAAAGAGATTGAGCCGAGCAGTCAAGAGCAGGCGGAACTCGAGCGTGCCGTCAGCGGCCAGGTGGTCGTGCACCACCTAACGCCGGGAGAAAAGGTCCGTCGGAAGATTGCGTCGCAGGCAGGCCAGATACGATCGCGATCAAATGGGCAAGCTCCCGGAATTCTAGTGCTCTTTGATCGAGCTGTAATGACTCGCCACCTTGATCCGTATCAGATCAGGGTGGCAATGGAGGGCTTTGACACTGTTGTTTTGGCGGTGCCGCACGACCCCCGGCAGGAAGTTCGAACCGTGGGTACCAAGGCGGGCAAGCGGAAGAAGATGACCGCCACTGACAACACGGGCCTGTCAGGAATTCTGTGTGCGTGGCGGTTGTCACGCGCGGCTTGCGGTGAAGCGATCGCCGTACAACACAGCGAACTGCAGCATAGCGGTTTTCCAGTCGGCGGCGGGGCGGGTCTTGAGTTTCAGGACGTTGCGTAGCGCCAGCCACAACAGCTTGGTGGCGGCCTCGTCGCTGGGGAAGTGGCCGCGGGTCTTGATGATCTTGCGCAGCTGCATGTGCAGGCTCTCGATGGCGTTGGTGGTGTAGATCACCCGGCGTACGGCCGGCGGGAACGCGAAGAAGGGGATGACGCGCTCCCAGGCCCGCCGCCAACTCGCGGCGATGGTCGGGTACTTCTGCCCCCAGGGGCCGGCGGCAAAGGCCGTCAGCGCCGCCTCGGCGGCCTCGGCGCTGGGGGCGGTGTAGATCGGCCGCAGGGCCGCGGCCACCGCCTTGCGATCCTTCCAGCCGGTGTACTGCAGGCTGTTGCGGATCAGGTGCACGATGCAGGTCTGGACGGTGGTCTGCGGAAAGACCGCCTCGATCGCCTCGGCCAGGCCCTTCAGGCCGTCCACCACGGCAATCAGCAGATCGTCGACGCCGCGCGTCTTGAGGTCGTTGAACACCTTCAGCCAGAAGCCGGCGCCCTCGCTCTGCTCGATCCAGATCCCGAGCACGTCGCGATGCCCGTCGGGCAGCACGCCGAGCGCCAGATAGACCGCCTTGTTGCGCACCAGGGCGTCTTCGCGGATCTTGACCCGCAACGCGTCGAAGAACACCACCGGGTACATCGGCTCGAGCGGCCGGCTCTGCCAGGCGCTCACCTCCGCCATGACCTCGTCGGTCACCGAGCTGATGAACTCCGCCGACACCTCCGTCCCGTACTGCTCGGCCAGAAAGCCGCGGATCTCCCGAACGGTCATCCCGCGGGCATACATCGCGATGATCTTGTCGTCGAAGCCGGTAAACCGGCGCTCGTGCTTCGGGATCAGGATCGGCGCGTAGCTGCCGTCCCGGTCGCGCGGCACCTCGATCCTGACCGGACCGTCCTCCGTCAGCACCGTCTTGCCGCTGGTCCCGTTGCGCTGGTTGTCCTGGCCCGCGGGTCGGGCCTCTCCGGGCCGGTAGCCCAGGTGATGGGACAGCTCGCCCCCCATCGCCCGCTCGATCAGCGCCTTCTTGAAGCCCAGACAGACCGCCTGGACTGAAGTGATCTCGTAACTTTCCGACAGTCGGCTGTGGCCGAGTCCGGCATCCTATCGAAGCCGGGCTGGGCGCAGCCACCCGGGTCTCCGGGATAGATTGGTAATCGCCAAACCACCAACTATCCGGAGAACCCAGATGACTGCGCTGACGCAGAGTACCAAGAGGAAACTGTCGCTGCTGCAACTGGCCGAGGAGCTCGGCAACGTGTCGAAGGCCTGCAAGATCATGGGCTACCACCGCGACACCTTCTACGAGGTGCGCCGGGCCTTCCAGGTCGGCGGCGTGGCGGCCCTCGTCGAAGAGAAGCGCGGGCCGCGGCATCCGCATCCGAACCGCGTGGCAGCCGAGGTCGAGGAGAAGATCCACGACTACGCTCTGGCCTTCCCGACGCACGGCCCGCAACGCGTCTCCAACGAGCTGCGCCTGGCCGGCACCGAGGTCGGCCCGAGCGGCGTCCGGGGCGTGTGGAGCCGCCACGGTATCGAGACCCGCTACAAGCGGCTGATGCGCCTCGAGCAGCAGGCCCAAGGCGACACGATCATGCTGTCGGAGAGCCAGATCCGTCTGCTCGAGCGCCACTCCGTCGAGTTCCGCTGCCGACACGTCGAAGCGTCGCGGCCCGGGGAACTGCTGAACCAGGACACCTTCTACTGGGGCACTCTCAAGGGCGTCGGCAAGGTCTACGTGCAGGTCGTCGTCGATGTGTTCTGCTCGCTCGCCTTCGCCAAGGTGTACACGGCGAAGATGCCAGTCACCGCGGCCGACCTGCTCTACGACCGCGTGCTGCCGTTCTACGAGGCCCTGGGCGTGAAGATCGGCGCCATCCTCACCGACAACGGGCGCGAGTTCTGCGGCATCCAGGAACGCCACCCGTACGAGCTGCTGCTCGCCATGGAAGACATCGAGCACCGCACCACCAAAATCCGCAGCCCACGCACCAACGGCTTCGTCGAGCGAATGAACCGAACGCTGCTCGATGAGTGCTTCCGTGTGCAGGGGCGGCAGACGTGGTACATCGGCGCCGATGAGATCCAGCGCGACCTCGATCGCTTCATGCGCTACTACAACCTCGAGCGCAGCCACCAAGGCTATCGGCTCAAGGGTCGCACGCCGGCTCAGGCGTTGATGGAGGCGCTCGGCGTCGACGAGATCCCCGAAATCATCCCCACCGAGGAGGTCATCGAGCCGCTGCCAACGGCTGCTTGAACGTCATCCCGGAGACCCGGGTGTCGGGGAAACACGAGACTTGTACACCTGGACCTCCGCCGGCGTCATCGGTCCCTTCACCAGCTGATCCAAAAGCTCAGCCGGGATCTCCACCCCGGCCACACCAGGGGCTATCTCGACCTTCTTGCGCTTGCTCGGCA
>CAYORU010000028.1:0-44835 GCA_964406445.1 uncultured Steroidobacteraceae bacterium | reverse complement strand
CGCGGACCTCGTCTACGCCGGCACGCCGTTCATCGCCGCCGCCGAGAGCCTCGCGAGCGACCGCTATCGCGACATGGTGGTGCGGGCGACGCTCGAGGACCTCGTGCTCTCCAAGGCGCTGACCGGCGCGGAGGCCTACTACCTGCGCGAGAGCATCCTCGCCGCTGGCCTCGACCCGGAGGCGCTCACCGGCAAGACCAGGGTGGACTGGACCAACTCGCAAGGCCAGCTCAAGGCCTGGAAGGACATCTGGTCGGCGGGGCAGGGCGTCGAGACCGTGCGCGCGGTGGAGCCAGTCGCTACCATCGTCGGGCGCCTCGCCGCGGAGTACGCCGCCGCGCTGCGCCAGCCCGCCTTCAGCTGAGGAGCGACGATGAACCCGAAGCCGGCCGACCTCGTCGGCGCGTGGCGGCTCAGGCGCTGGGAGACCGTCTACGAGGACGGGCGGCGCACCGAGCCCTTCGGCGCCGGCGCAGCGGGGCTGATCCAGTACACCGCCGACGGCTGGATGAGCGCGACCATCATGGCCGCCGGCCGCCGGCTGCTGTCCCGCCCAAACCCGCGCACGGCGCCGGCGGCGGAGCGGGCGGCTGCCTTCGATTCCTACTTCAGCTACGCCGGCCGATGGCGCCTCAGGAGCGGCGTGGTGCGCCACGACGTCACGCTCGCGCTCAACCCGGGGATGATCGGCACGCCGCAGCTGCGCGAGGCGCGCCTCGTGGGCCGCACGTTGACGCTCTCGGCGAGCGAGGACACGGCGGCCGGGCGGCGGACGCACCGATTGGTGTGGCAGCGCGCGGCGAAGCGCGCGGCGGGGCTACGGCGATGAGCGCGGCCGGGGCCGCGGGCCGGCGCCTGTACGAGAAGCACGCGCCGGCGCTGGCCGCCGCGCGCGAGGCCTGCCGGTCGCGCGGCTGGTTCAGCCTGTTCCAGGAGACGCCGGACCGGCATCCCGGCGGCGAGGCGGCGCGCGCCGCTGCCGGGCGAGCCTTCACCGCGCAGCTCGGCAAGCGCTTCGACCTCGACCAGCCCGGCCTGGTGGACCGAATCTCGGGCGAGGTCTCGCCCTACACCGGCGAGCCGCTCGGCATCGACTACCCGCGCGCCGATCCGGACGCGCTGTTCGACGCGGCGCAGCGCGCGATGCGCGGCTGGGCGGCAGTCTCACCCGAGGCGCGCCTCGGCGTGTGCATGGAGATCGTCGACCGCCTGTACGCCGACGTGTTCCTCGGCGCGCAGGCCGTGATGCACACCGCCGGGCAGGGCCAGCTGATGAGCTACGCGGGCAGCGGCACGAACGCGCTCGACCGCGGCGTGGAGGCGCTCGCCTACGCGCAGGCGGCCATGGCCGACGTGCCCGCCGAGGCGCTGTGGGAGCGGCGCTTCGGCTCGAGCACGCTGCGGCTGAAGAAGCGCTTCAGGCTCGTGCCGCGCGGCGTGGCCGTGTGCTTCGCCTGCGCCACCTTCCCGACCTGGAACGCCTATCCGGCCATGCTCGCGAGCCTGGCGACCGGCAACGCGGTGGTCGTGAAGCCGCATCCGACCGGCATCCTGCCCATGGCGCTCGCGGTCCGGACCTTCCGCGAGGTGATCGCAGCGGCCGGCTTCGACCCGGATCTCGTCACGCTGTGCTGCGACACGGCCGCGGAGCCCATCGGCAAGCTGCTCGTCAAGCACCCCAAGGCGGCGATCGTCGACTTCACCGGCAGCGCGCGCTTCGGCGCCTGGGTCGAGCAGAACGCCGCGCCGGCGCTCTGCTTCACGGAGACCTCGGGCGTGAACACGGTCGTGGTCGAGTCGGTCGAGGCGCTGGAGCCGGTGGTCAGGAGCCTCGCCGTCACCATGAGCCTGTTCTCGGCACAGATGTGCACCTCGCCGCAGAACGTCTACCTGCCCGCGGACGGGGTCCGCTGCGGCGAGGGCCGCGTGTCGGCGGAAGAGTTCGGCGAAGCGCTCGCCGCGGCGATGGAGTCGATCGCCACGGACCCGCGGCGCGCCGGCCAGATCCTGGCCGCGATCCAGTCGCCGACGACGCTGTCGCTCGTGAACGAGATGGCGGCCGCCGGCCGCCGCCGCGGGCGCGTTCTGCGCGAGTCCGCGCCCTACGTCCATCCCGACTTCCCGGCCGCGCGCACGCGCACGCCGCTGCTCGTCGCGGTCGAGGCGGGTGCCCGCGAGTTCTACGGCGAGGAGCGCTTCGGGCCGGTCGGCTTCGTGATCACCGCGGCGGATCGCGACGCGGCGCTCGCCGAGGCGACCCGCGACGCGCGCGAGGGCGGGGCGATCACGGCGTTCGTCTACTCGACCGACCCGGACTACCTCGCGCGGGCCGAGGACGGCTACTCGGCCTCGGGCGCGCAGCTCACCTGCAACCTGACCGGCCCGATGCCGCTCAACTTCGCCGCGGCCTACAGCGACTATCACGTCACCGGCATG
The DNA here is from genome assembly GCA_964406445.1 of uncultured Steroidobacteraceae bacterium. Lineage (GTDB taxonomy): Bacteria > Pseudomonadota > Gammaproteobacteria > Steroidobacterales > Steroidobacteraceae > SG8-30. The sequence goes on along the minus strand of CAYORU010000028.1, from coordinate 42,399 downwards.
AATCCGGCCGGAAACGCGACGCTCACCGACCTGGCCTTCGTCGCCACGCGCTTCCGGATCACCCAGTCGCGCGCGCCGGAGCCCGGCTGAGGTTCAGTCGGCGAAGTCGTAGGGGCCGCCGCGCTCGAGCGCCCGCTTGTAGGCGGGGCGGGCGTGGATGCGCGACAGGAAGCCCATCAGCCTGGGACGGCTCGCGTCGAGGCCGCCGCGGCGCGCCGCCGCCTCCAGCGGAAAGCTCATCTGGATGTCCGCCGCGCTGAAGCGCTCGCCGGCGAACCACGGCGCCTGGCCGAGTTCCGACTCCATGTAGTCGAGGTGCGTGCGCAGCTGCGGCTCGATGAAGGCGGACTTCACCTTCTGGGCGATGCCGCGCGCGACCGGGCGCACGAAGAAGGGCATCGGGCCCGACTCGATGCGGTCGAAGATGAGCTTGAGCAGCAGCGGCGGCATGGCCGAGCCCTCGGCGTAGTGCAGCCAGTAGGTGTAGCGGCGGCGCGCCGGCGTGCCCGGCGCCGGGGCGAGCCCGGCCGACGGGAAACGCTCGACGAGGTACTCGAGGATCGCCCCCGACTCCGCGACCGTCACGTCGCCTTCGGTGATGACCGGCGACTTGCCGAGCGGGTGCACCCGCTTCAGCTCCGGCGGCGCGAGCATCGTCTCGGCGTCGCGCTCGTAGCGGCGCACCTCGTAGTCCGCGCCGAGCTCCTCGAGCAGCCAGAGGATGCGCTGCGAGCGCGAGTTGTTGAGGTGATGCACGATGATCATGAGTTCTCCCCCAGGGCAGGCGGCGCCCAATCGTTCATGGGCGCCTGAGCAGGACCGCGCAGCCGACGCCGGACACGGCGTGCGCGACCGCCACGCCCCACTCGACGTCCTTGCGCTCCATCTCGGCGAGCAGCGTGGCGACGAGGATCGCGCCCGAGGCGCCCATCGGGTGGCCCATCGCGAGGTGGCCGCCGCTCTCGTTGGCGCGTTCGGCAGCCTGCGGGTGGCGGCGGCGGAAGGTCGCCGCCACCGCGGCGAAGGCTTCCATGAACTCCACCGCGCCGACATCGGCGAGCGCGAGTCCGGCGCGGTCGAGCACGCGCTCGAGGGCGGCGAAGCCCGCCGCGAAGGGGTCGAGGAGGTTCGTGTCCACCTCGGCGATCGCGGCGACGTGGGCGCGCGGCGTGAGCCCGAACTCGGCGCCGCGCGCCGGGGCGCCGAGCAACACGAGCGCCGCGCCGTCGGCGATCGGCGGGCAGTGGGGAATCGCGTGCAGGTAGCGCAGGCCGCCGAGGCCCGGGTCGGCGCCGCTGACGAAGGACTCGCCGCCCATGGCGCCGAGCGCTGCGAAGGCCGCGGGAAACCGCGCCAGGTCGGCGGCCGTGAGCGAAGGGCGGACCATTTCGTCGCGCTCGACGCTCGTGCCGTCGGCGCGCGTGACGGGCACGACCGTCGAGGCATAGTGTCCTTCGGACCAGGCCCGGCCGGCCCGCTGGTGCGAGGTAACCGTCACCTCGTCGAGGTCCTCGCGGGACAGCCCCTCGCGGGTCGCGAGCCAGTCGGCGACCAGCGGCGGGGAGAGGTAGCGGAAGCGTGCCGCGAGCGCAGCGTCGCGGAAGAACGGGGCGCCGTCGGACTCGAAGGCGGACTGCGACATGCACTCGACGCCGCCGGCGAGCGCCAGGCCCTCCTCGCCGGTGGCGATCGCGCGCGCGGCGGCGGCGATGGCGCTCATGCCGGAGACGCAATAGTTGTTGAGCGTCACTGCGACGGCGGTGTCCGGCAGGCCGGCGTGCACGCGCGAGGTGAGCGCAAGGTGCCCGCCCTGCGGCCCGGCCTGGGTGACGCAGCCGAGCGCAAGGCGTTCCACGCCGCCGAGCGCCTCGTCAGACGCCCGTCGGCGCAGTGCCTCGACGAGCTGGCCAACCAGCTCCCATGGTGGGACCGAGGCCAGTGAGCCGTCCGGCTTGCCCTTGGTGCGCGGCGTGCGCACCGCGTCGAAGATCGCGATTTCCTGCATTCAGCCCCCCGAAACGCGGTGCCCCGACAGCATACTCGACAGCGGGTCGGCCCGGCGGCTCAGGCGTGCGGCGCAGGTGCTTCCCTCTTCCTCTGGGCGTGGCCCAGCGCCACCGACAGCGCCGTCCAGGCCGCGGCCAGCGGCACGGTCGCAGCGGCGATCCCGCCGAGCGTGAGCCCCACCACGCGCAGCAGCGCGTCGATGCCTGCGCCGGCGACGTCGCCACCGCGATACACGAAGACGTCCACGACCGGCTTCGCCTTGTACTTGTCCGCGGGCGTGAGCACCGAGAACAGCGTCTCGCGGGCCGGTCGCGAGATCGCGTGGCGCGCGCCGCGATGCAGCGCCTGGAACACGGCCATCATCCCGAGCACCGGCCAGACGGCGAGCGCGGCGAAACCCGCCGCGGTCACGAGCGGCAGGATGGCGAGCGTCCAGCCGACGCCGAGGCGGCGGATGATGCGCGTGGTGATGAAGACCTGCGTCAGCAGGACGGTGGTCTCGGCCAGGGCGTCGAACAGCGCGAAGCTGCGCACCCGCTGGCTGAAGGTGTCGGTGCTGTCGAGGATGATGTTCGCCTGCGCGAAGTAGATCATCGTGTTGGCGATGGCGAGCAGCGCGATGTAGCCGCCGATGCCGAGCAGGTAGGGCGAGCGCAGCACCGCGGTGGCGCCGTCGAGGAAGCCGCCGCCGAGCGGCGCCGGGGCGACCGCCGGCGCGCCGCCCGGCATCGGGGCGCGGCTGGCGCCAGCCTCGCGATCGAGCGAGCGCACGACCAGGATCGCGACGCCGAACAGCGACGCGCCCGCCAGCATCAACCCGGCGGGAAGGTAGGGGGAGTGGGTGAGGCTCGAGATCGCAGCCGTCGCCCAGCCGCCGGCCATGGCGCCGAGCGTGCCGCCGACGCCGATGAACGCGAACACGCGCCGGCCCTGCTCGGTCGTGAAGATATCGACCATGTAGGCCCAGAACAGGCTGGTCGCGAACAGGTTGATGACGCTGAGCCACACGTAGTAGGCGTAGCCGACGTTCCGCGACAGTGCGGTCTGCGCGTCGCTGCCGATGACGCCCCCGCCGCTGGCCGCGTCGGCGACCAGCAGCCCCGCGAACAACAGGAGGCAGCCGATGACGAAGCCGTAGCCGATGGGCAGCGCCTTGCGCCGGTCGACGCGGCTCACCGCGCCGCCGAAGGCGAGGACCGCGACGAGCGAGGCGACGGAGGTGACGACGAACAGCCAGCGCAGCTCGTCCATGCCGCGCGACACGCCCATGGCTTCGCGCACGGGCCGCAGGAAGAAGTAGCCGCCGAGGACGCAGAAGAACAGCAGTGCCGACAGGAGGGCGGGCTTGAGCTCACCCTCGCGGAAGTTCAGCGTGCGCACGATCCAGGCCGGCATGGGAACTCCGTCGGCAGGCGCGAGTCAGCATGATACTTTCACCGCCGGCCGTGTGTGGCGCCGGCGTGGGCGGACCATCGAACAGGAGGCGGGAGATGACCGAGCGGTTGCGGGCGCGAGTGACGCGCAGGGCCTTCGTCGCGGCAGGCGTGGGCGCCGGAATCGGCCTCGCGCTGTCAGGACGCAGCTGGGCCGGACCCACGGCCCTGGGGCCGCTGCTGCGGCCGATTCCCTCGACCGGCGAGCAGCTGCCGGTCGTCGGCCTCGGCACCAACGCCTACGGCGTCACCGACCCGGAGGCCTACGCTCAGCGCAAGGAGGTGCTCGGCGCCCTGCCCGCGCTCGGCGGCAAGGTCGTCGACACGGCCCGCGGCTACGGAGACTCGGAGCTGGTGATCGGCCGGGCCGTGCGGGAACTCGGCAATCGCGACCGGCTGTTCATCGCGAGCAAGACGCCGATGGGCGGCGACGTCTCCGGCGGCCGGGCGGTGATCGAGGAGTCGTTCCGGCGCCTGCAGGTCGAGGTGATCGACCTGATGCAGATCCACAACCTGCACGGGCTCGACGCGCTGATGCCCCTGCTGCTCGAGATGAAGGCCGAGCAGACGATCCGCTACGTCGGCATGAGCACCTCGACCGACCTGCAGTATCAGGACTTCCTGGCGGGGCTGGCCCGCTACCCGGTCGACTTCCTGCAGGTCGACTACTCGATCGCCGACCGCAGCGCGGCCGAGCGCATCCTGCCCCATGCGCAGGAGAAAGGCATCGCGGTGCTGATCAACATGCCCTTCGGCGGGCGGCGCAGCGGAAACCTGTTCCCGAAGGTGCGCGAGCGGGCGCTGCCGGGCTGGGCCACGGAAGCCGGCATCGGTTCCTGGGCGCAGTTCTTCCTGAAGTACGTGGTCTCCCATCCGGCGGTGACCTGCGCGATTCCCGGGACGACCAGGCTCTCCAATCTCGAGGACAACCTCGCGGCGGGCCGCGGCAGCCTGCCGGACGCGGCGATGCGCCGGCAGATGGAGCAGCACTGGGACGCGGTCTGAGCGGGCCAAAGCGGCGCGGTGGCCCTCGCCGCCACGCCACCCGGGCGACGCCTCGCTAGGCGGCGGAGCCTCCCTCCCCGCCGATCGCGGCCTGCGCGGCGGCGAGGCGGGCGATCGGGACGCGCGGCGCGGAGCAGGAGACGTAGTCGAGGCCGATCCCGTCGCAGAAGCGGATCGAGGCGGGATGACCGCCGTGCTCGCCGCAGATGCCGACCTTCAGGTCCGGCCGGCTCGACCGCCCCCACTCGACCGCGAGCTGCATCAGGCGCCCGACGCCCTTGACGTCGAGCACCTCGAAGGGGTTGTCCTGCAGGATGCCGCGCTCGTTGTACATCGGCAGGAACTTGTTCTCCGCGTCCTCGCGCGAGAACGAGAAGGTCGCCTGCGTCAGGTCGTTGGTGCCGAAGGAGAAGAACTCGGCAGCCTCGGCCAGGTTCTCGGCCCGCATGCAGGCCCGCACGACCTCGACCATCGTGCCGAACCTGCACGGCACCCGGACGCCGTAGGTCAGCTCGATCTGCTTCTGCAGCGTGTCCATGTACTCGCGCACCAGACGAAGCTCCTGCGCGGTGCAGACCTGCGGGACCATGATCTCAGGGTGGACCTCGACGCCCTGGCGCAGGCAGTCCGCAGCGGCCTCCAGCACCGCCCGGATCTGCATGGAGTAGATCTCCGGGTAGGTGATGCCGAGCCGGACTCCGCGATGGCCGAGCATCGGGTTCACCTCGCGAAGGGCGCGCGCCTTGCGCAGGACGGCCTCCTTGCGGGTGATGACCGCGTCGACCCTGCGCGTGTCCGCGAGCTCGCGCAGCCGCGCCGTGGCGCGGGCGTCGGCCTGGGTGCGGCCTGACTCGCTCAGCACCTCCATGCCGCGCGTCATCGCGCGCAGGTCGCGCAGGCTCGCCAGGTCGTCCTCCAGCTGCCGCTCGGTCGGCAGGAACTCGTGGATCGGCGGATCGAGCAGCCGGATGGTGACGGGGTGCGGCGCCATCGCGCGGAACAGCCCGATGAAGTCGCCGCGCTGGATCGGCAGCAGCCGGTCGAGCGCGGCACGCCGGTCTTCGGCGGTCTCAGCGACGATCATGTCGACCACGATCGGCAGGCGGTCGGCGGCATTGAACATGCGTTCGGTCCGGCACAGGCCGATGCCCCTCGCGCCGTAGCGGATGGCCCGCGCGGCGTCTTCGGGCGTGTCGGCGTTCGCGCGCACGCCGAGCCTCGCCCGTTCGTCGGCCCAGCCCAGCAGGCGCACGAGCCAGGACGAGAAATCAGGCTCGACGGTGGGCACGGGGCCGCGGAAGACCTGGCCGGTGCCGCCGTCGATGGTGATCACCTCGCCTTCCTTGATCATCTGCTCGCCGACGAACGCGACCCGCATCTGCACGTCGACGTGGATGCCCTCGGCGCCGGCGACGCAGGGCTTGCCCATGCCGCGCGCCACGACGGCGGCGTGGGAGGTCTTGCCCCCGCGGCTGGTCAGGATGCCCTGCGAGGCGAAGAAGCCGTGGATGTCCTCGGGCCTGGTTTCCTCGCGCACGAGGATCACGCGCACCCCGGTGCGACCGAGCGTCTCGGCGCGATCGGCATCGAAGACGGCCTGGCCGCTGGCCGCGCCCGGCGAGGCGGGCAGGCCCGTGGCGAGCGGCTGGCCGCGGTGCGCCGGATCGAGCCGCGGGAACAGCATCTGCTCGAGCAGCGCCGGGTCGATCCGGCGGAGCGCCTGCTCGCGCGACAGCAGCCCGTCTTCCTGCATCTCGACCGAGCTGCGCACCATGGCGGCCGCATTCATCTTGCCGTTGCGCGTCTGCAGGCAGTAGAGCGTCCCCTTCTCGATGGTGAACTCGAAGTCCTGGACCTCGCGGTAGTGGCGCTCGAGCCGGTTTCGCAGCTCGACCAGCTGGCGGTAGATCTCCGGCATCTCCCGGTCGAGCTCGGCGATCGGCTTCGGCGTGCGGATGCCGGCGACCACGTCCTCGCCCTGCGCGTTGGTCAGGTACTCGCCGTACAGCTGGTTCTCGCCGGTCGCAGGATTGCGCGTGAATCCCACGCCGGTGGCGCTGTCGCTGCCCATGTTGCCGAACACCATCGCGACCACGTTGACCGCGGTTCCGTTCGCCATGGCGGGAGTGATCCTGAACTCGCGGCGGTAGTCGACCGCGCGCCGGCCCATCCACGAGCCGAACACAGCCTTGATGGCGATCTCGAGCTGCTCGAGCGGGTCGGCGGGGAACGGGCGGCCCGTGTGCCGGCGCACGGCCTCCAGGAAGCGGCGGCTGACCTCGGCGAGCGCCGCGGCGTCGAGGGCCACGTCCAGCTTCGCGCCGACGCGGCGCTTGACCGCTTCGAACTCCTCGTCGAAGAGCGCATCGGGCACGCCGAGCGCGACCTTGCCGAACAGCTGGATGAAGCGCCGGTAGGCGTCGTAGCCGAAGCGCTCGTTGCCGGTGTGCCGGATGAGGCCGGCGAGCGTCGCCTCGTTGAGCCCGAGGTTCAGGATCGTGTCCATCATGCCCGGCATGGACATGGCGGAGCCGGAGCGCACCGACACCAGCAGCGGGTCGTCGCTGCCGCCGAAGACCTTGCCGGTCGCCTTCTCGAGCCGGGCCATGTGCGCGCGGACCTGGTCCATGAGGCCCGCGGGCAGTCGCCGCTCGCCGTCGCCGAGGCAGGCGAGGCAGGCCTCGGTGGTGATGACGAAGCCGGGCGGCACATTCAGGCCGATCTGCGTCATCTCGCAGAGGTTCGCGCCCTTGCCGCCGAGCAGCATCCGGTCCTTGCCGTCGCCTTCCGCGAAGCCGTACACCCAGGTCGTCGTGGTCATGGCGCTTCCCCCGGCCGCTGGTTGCGAGCCGTACGGGCCGATTGTCCGCCGGTGCCGCGAGCCGCTGAATACGCGCAGCCCGCTCGCGGCCGGCGCGTTGCGCTATCGGTTAAGCACGATTGCCGGGGGCTTTTGCGACGCCCAGACTTTCCCCAGGTGCGCGCGCGGGCGCGGCGCGGGGATTGCCGGATGTTCGAGGTGCGGATCCATGGCAGGGGCGGGCAGGGCGTGGTGACGGCGGCCGAGATGCTGTCCGTGGCCGCCTTCCTCGAGGGCCGCCACGCGCAGGCCTTCCCGAGCTTCGGCTCGGAGCGCATGGGCGCGCCGGTGGTGGCCTACTGCCGCATCGCGGAGCGCGAGATCCGGCTGCGCGAGCCGGTGCTGGCGCCGCAGGCGCTGCTCGTGCAGGACCCGACGCTGCTGCACCAGGTGGACGTGTTCAGCGGGCTCGTCGCCGACGGCTTCATGCTGATCAACACGACGCGCAGCTTCGACGAGCTAGGGCTCGGCGGGTTCGTCTCCGGGTTCCGCCCAGAGCGGCTGTGCACGGTGCCCGCGACCGACCTCGCGCTGCGGCACGTCGGCCGGCCGGTGCCGAACGCCGCGCTGCTCGGCGGCTTCGCCGCGCTCGCCGGCAAGGTCTCGATCGACTCGGTCTGCGCCGCCATCCGCGAGCGCTTCGACGGCAAGGTGGCGGCCGGCAACGTCGCCGCGGCCACCGAGGCCTGGGAATTCGTCCGCCGCGAGATGCAGGAGCTCCAGCATGCTTAGGCAGATCGAGGGCTCGCAGGCCGTCGCCGAGGCGGTGGCGCGCTGCCGCCCCGAGGTCGTCTGCGCGTACCCGATCTCGCCGCAGACCCACATCGTCGAGGCGCTCGGCCGGCTGGTCGCGACCGGCGCGCTGCCGCGCTGCGAGTTCATCAACGTCGAGTCGGAGTTCGCCGCCATGTCGGTGGCGATCGGCGCCTCTGCGGCCGGCGCGCGCGCCTACACGGCGACCGCCAGCCAGGGCCTCCTGTTCATGGCCGAGGCCGTGTTCAACGCCTCCGGGCTCGGCCTGCCGATCGTCATGACGGTCGCGAACCGCGCGATCGGCGCGCCGATCAACATCTGGAACGACCACTCCGACTCGATGGCGCTGCGGGACAGCGGCTGGATCCAGCTGTTCGCCGAGAACAACCAGGAGGCGGTGGACCTGCACCTGCAGGCCTTCCGGCTCGCGGAAGAGCTGTCGCTGCCAGTGATGGTGTGCATGGACGGCTTCATCCTCACGCACGCGGTCGAGCGCGTGGACCTGCCGACGCAGGCGCAGGTCGACGCCTGGCTGCCGGCCTACGAGCCGCGGCAGGTGCTAGACCCTGCCGACCCGGTGTCCATCGGCGCCATGGTCGGGCCGGAGGCGTTCATGGAGGTGCGCTACCTCGCGCACTACAAGCAGCGGCAGGCGCTCGACCTGATCCCCGAGTGGGCCGCGGAGTTCCAGCAGGTCTTCGGCCGCGCGGCGGGCGGGCTCGTGCGGCGCTACCGCTGCGACGACGCCGAGGTCGTCGTGGTGGCGCTCGGCTCGGTCATCGGCACGCTGAAGGACACGGTGGACGAGTTGCGCGACGAGGGGCTCCGGATCGGCGTGCTGGGCGTGCACTGTTTCCGCCCCTGGCCCGCCGAGGCGGTCCGCGCGGCGCTGCGCGACGTGCCGCGGGTGGTCGTCGTCGAGAAGAGCCTGGCGGTGGGTCTCGGCGGCATCCTCTCGCAGAACCTGCGCTCGGCCTATCCGCGCAGCCCGGACGACGTGCACACGGTGATCGCCGGCCTCGGCGGCCGCTCGATCACGCGCCGGTCGCTGGCTACCGTGCTGCGCGCCGCGGCCGCGGGCACGCTCGGCGGGCTGTCGTTCCTCGACCTCGACGAGGGGATGGTGTCGCGGGCGCTGGAGCGGGAGCGGGCGCAGCGCCGCTCGGGCCCGCTCGCCGAGGCGCTGCTGCGCGACGTGGGCGTCGTCGCCGCTCGGCCGGCCTGAGGAGTCTGGAACATGGCCTACCAGCCCGTCCGCTTCTACCAGACCGGCACCTTCACCGTCGGCAACCGGTTGCTGCCGGAGGGGCAGCGCTCGGTGCAGGCCGACATGCGCCGCACCAATTCCCTGAACTCCGGCCACCGCGCCTGCCAGGGCTGCGGCGAGGCGCTCGGCGCGCGCTACGCGCTCGACGCCGCCATGCAGGCCACGCAGAACCGGCTGATCGCCGCCAACGCCACCGGCTGCCTCGAGGTGTTCTCGACGCCCTATCCCGAGACCTCGTGGCAGATCCCGTGGATCCACTCGCTGTTCGGCAATGCCGCCGCGGTCGCGACCGGCATCGCCGCGGCGCTTCGCGCGAAGGGCCGGAGCGACGTGCGCGTCGTCGCGCAGGGCGGCGATGGCGGCACCACCGACATCGGCCTCGGCTGCCTGTCGGGGATGTTCGAGCGCAACGACGACGTGCTCTACGTCTGCTACGACAACGAGGCCTACATGAACACCGGCGTGCAGCGCTCCTCCGCCACGCCGGCGGCCGCGCGCACCGCCACGACGCCGAGCGACGGCGGCGCCGCCGGCAACGCCTTCGGGCAGGGCAAGGACCTGCCGGCCATCGCGCTCGCCCACGCGATTCCGTATGTGGCGACGGCGACGGTCGCGGAGCTGCGCGACCTCGAGGCCAAGGTGCGCCGCGCGATGGAGTTCCGAGGCGCTCGCTACATCCACGTCCTCGTGCCCTGCCCGCTGGGCTGGGGGCATGCCTCGAACGAAACGATCCGTGCGGCCCGGCTGGCGCGGGAGACCGGGCTGTTCCCCGTGTTCGAGGCCGAATACGGCGAGGTGACGCAGGTCTCGAGGATCCGCCGGCGGGTGCCGGTCGAGGAGTACCTGCGGATGCAGGGCCGCTACGCCCACCTGTTCCGCGAGCCGATGCGCGGCGACCTGGTCGAGCGGATCCAGGCCGCGGCCGACCGCAACATCCGCCGCTATGGGCTAATCGAGGAGGGCGTGGCGCCATGAAGCACCCCTTCGCCATCACCCTCGATCCCGGCTCGAGCCTCGCCAACCGGACCGGCGCCTGGCGCACGAAGCGGCCGGTGTACGTCGACCGGCTGCCGCCCTGCAACGATCGCTGTCCGGCCGGGGAGAACGTGCAGGGCTGGCTGTTCCACGCCGAGTCCGGCGACTACGAGTCGGCCTGGCGGGTGCTCACCCGCGACAACCCGCTGCCGGCGACCATGGGCCGGGTCTGCTACCACCCCTGCGAGGAGGCCTGCAACCGCGGCCGGCTGGACGCGGCGGTCGGGATCAACGCAGTCGAACGATTCCTGGGCGACGAGGCGATCCGCCTCGGCTGGAGCTTCGAGCCGCCCGCGCAGCGAAGCGGCAAGCGGGCGCTGGTCGTCGGCGCCGGCCCCTCGGGGCTGTCGGCGGCCTACCAGCTGGCGCTCGCCGGCCACGCCGTCGAGATCCACGAGGCCGGGCCGGTCGCCGGCGGGATGATGCGCTTCGGCATCCCGACCTACCGCCTGCCGCGCGCCGTGCTCGAGGCCGAGATCGCCCGGATCACGGCGCTCGGCGTGACGATCCGTCTCGACAGCAAGGTCTCGGACCTGCTCGCCACGATGCGCGAGGGGCGGTTCGACGCAGCCTTCCTCGCGGTCGGCGCCCATCTCGCGAAGCGCGCCTACATCCCGGCCGGCAGCGCCGCGCGGATGCTCGACGCAGTCTCGGTGCTGCGCAGCATGGAGGGCGCCGAGAAGCCGCAGCTGGGGAGGCGGGTGGTCGTCTACGGCGGCGGCAACACCGCGATCGACGTGGCGCGCACGGCGAAGCGCCTTGGGGCGACCGAGTCCATCATCGTCTATCGGCGCACCCGCGACCGCATGCCGGCGCACGATTCCGAGCTCGAGGAGGCGCTCAAGGAGGGCGTGCTGGTGAAGTGGTTGTCGACCATCAAGCACGCCGACGGGCATGCGGTCACGGTCGAGCGCATGGAGCTCGGCGAGGACGGCAAGCCGAGGCCGACCGGCGAGTTCGAGACCCTCGAGGCAGACTCGGTGGTGCTTGCGCTCGGCCAGGACGTGGACCTCGGCCTGCTCGAGGGCATCCCGGGCGTCGTGCTCGAGGACGGCCTCGTCAAGGTGGGGCCCGACATGATGACGGGTCGCCCGGGCATCTTCGCCGGCGGCGACATGGTGCCGGCGGAACGCACCGTCACCGTGGCGATCGGGCACGGCAAGCAGGCGGCGCGGCACATCGACGCGTGGCTCGAGGGGCGCCGTCACGAGCCGTCGCCGCGCCACGAGCTCGCGACCTTCGACAAGCTGAACACCTGGTACTACTCGGATGCGCCCAAGACGGTGGCGCCGGCGCTCGACCTGGTGCGCCGCCAGTCCACCTTCGACGAGGTGTACGGCTCGCTCGACGAGCGCACCGCGGGCTTCGAGGCACGCCGCTGCCTGTCCTGCGGCAACTGCTTCGAGTGCGACAACTGCTACGGGGTGTGCCCCGACAACGCAGTGATCAAGCTCGGCCCGGGCCGGCGCTACGAGTTCAATTACGACTACTGCAAGGGCTGCGGGCTGTGCGTATCGGAGTGCCCCTGCGGCGCGATCCGGGAGGCGCCAGAGGAGATCTGAGCGGGCGGGCCGAACGCAGGCGCTTTGCCCGGTCGGCCGGCGAGGCGGATAATCACGGACAGGGTTGGGCAGCGACCCGGAGTGGCGCATGAAGGCACCGGCTCTTCCGTCCGACGAGACCCAGCGCCTGCGGGTGCTGCAGTCGCTCAACATTCTGGATACCCCGGCCGACCCGCGCTTCGACCACATCACCCGGCTGGCGCAGCGGCTGCTCGGCGTGCCGATCGCGCTCGTATCGCTCGTGGACGCGCACCGCCAGTGGTTCAAGTCGCGTCAGGGCCTCGAGGCGGCCGAGACGCCGCGCGACGTCTCGTTCTGCGGGCACACGATCCTCGGCGACGAGCCGATGGTGATCGAGGACGCCACGCAGGACGAGCGGTTCCACGACAATCCGCTCGTCACGGGCGAGCCAGGGATACGCTTCTACGCCGGCACCCCGCTGCGCGCGCCCAGCGGGCAGAAGCTCGGCACGCTGTGCGTGCTCGATCGCAGGCCGCGGCGGCTGGAGAGCGCCGACCTCGAGACGCTGGCCGACCTCGGCCGCCTCGCCGAGGACCAGATCCGCGCGCTGGCGCTCGCCACCACCGACGAGCTGACCCGGATCCCGAACCGCAGGGGGTTCCGTGCGATCGCCGCGCAACTGCTGGCGAACGCCGCCCGCTCGCGGGCACCCGTGGCCCTGCTGAGCTTCGACCTCGACGGCTTCAAGCGGATCAACGACGTCGAGGGCCACGAGTCGGGGGACAACGCGCTGGCGAGCTTCGCACGCTGCCTGCTCAGGACCTGCCGCAGCGCCGACGTGGTCGGGCGCCTCGGCGGCGACGAGTTCAGCGCGCTGCTGTGGGGCGCCGACGCGGCGGGCGTCGATCGCCTGCTGGAACGCCTCGGGCGGGCGGTCGACGCGGCCAACCGGGCCAACGCCGGTCGCCTGCCGCTCGCCTACAGCGTGGGCGTCGCGCTGGCCGGCGCCGAGTCGACCGCTTCGCTCGACGAGCTGCTCGCGCAGGCCGACGCCCGCATGTACGAGCAAAAGGCCCGCCACAAGGCGACCGCCTGAGGCGGGCGTGGGTCAGCGCCCGGGCGACCGGCGCATCAGGCTCACCACCAGCGTGACGATCGTGAGCGGGATGACGAAGCCCAGCATCGCGCCCGAGAAAGGCGCGAGCGCGGCGTGGTGCTGCGCCGCGAGGACCAGGTAGGCCACGTAGGCGCCGTAGTAGCCGAGGAACAACCCGCCTTCCCAGCGCGCGATCTCGCGCCCCGTGAGGAAGACCGGCAGGCAGGCGAGCGCCACCACCAGCATCACCCACAGGTCGAAGTTCAGCGCCGCCTCCGGCACCGGCAGGCCTCCGTGGCCCGCGGCGCTGGCGGTGATCGCCGCGATCCCGGCGCAGCCGAGGATGTTGAAGGTGCAGCTGCCCACCACGTTGCCCACGGCGATGTCGCGCTCGCCGCGCAGCGCCGCCGTGACCGAGGTCGCCACCTCCGGCATGGAGGTGCCGGCGGCGATGATCGTGAGGCCGATGACGAGGTCGCTCACGCCGACCGCCCGGGCGACGGCCACGGCCGCGGTCACCAGCCAGTCGGAGCCGAGCACCAGCAGGACGAGGCCGACCGCGACCAGCGCGAGCTGCACGGGCAGGCGGGAGTCCCAGCCGGCATGGGCCGCAGGCGCCGGGGTCCGTCCGTGCGCGGCCTCGGCCGCCTGGGTCTGGCGGCGGGACTGGCGGATCAGGAACACCGTGTAGGCGGCGAGCGCGCCCGCGAGCAGCGTGCCGTCGACCAGGCCTGCGGCGCCGTCGAGGCTCATCACGAGGAGTACGAGCGACGCGCCGATCATGATCGGCACTTCCTGGCGGATCAGCTGCAGGTCGACCGCGAGCGGCGTGATCAGCGCGGAGAGTCCGAGGATGAACAGCACGTTGAAGATGTTGCTGCCGACGACGTTGCCCACCGCGACGGCGGTCTGGCCGCTGGCGACCGCGCCCACGGAGACGGCGAGCTCGGGCGAACTCGTGCCGAAGGCGACGATGGTGAGCCCGACGACCAGCGGCGAGATGCCGAAGGACAACGCGAGCTTCGAGGCGCCGCGCACGAGCAGCCCGGCGCCGGCGACGAGTGCGGCGAGGCCCGCGAGGAACATCAGGACGGTCAATCTCGCGCCTCCGGTGGCGGCATCGCCGACCACACTCTAGCCGAAGGCGCCGCCGGCCGGAGAGCGCGGGGCCCGGACGTGGCTCGGTGGCGAGCTGGCGCGGGAGGGATCGCGGCCTCGCGGAGCTCGGCCGGCGCCGCCTGGCCCTTTGCGGCCGGCGGGGTCCTAGGCGGCCGAGTCGAGCGTACCCGCCCCGCCGAAGATCGTCTCGAGCGGCTGCGGCCGGCCGAGCGCGTAGCCCTGCCCGAAGGTGACGCCGAGCTCGCGCAGGCGGTCGAGGATCGCGCGGCTCTCGACGTACTCGGCCACGGTCGCGATGCCCATGCTGCCGGCGAGGGCCGTGACCGCCTTGACCAGCGCCTCGGAGCGGGGGTTGTCGATCATGTCCCGCACGTAGGATCCGTCCAGCTTGATCACGTCCACGTCGAGCGCCTTGAGGTAGGCGAGGGAGTTGACGCCCGTGCCGAAGTCGTCGAGGGCGAAACGGCAGCCGCGGGACTTCAGCCGCCGGATGAGGTCCTGCGGGCGCGCGAGGTCCGCCGCGGCGGCCGATTCGGTGACCTCGAACGACAGCCAGTGCCCGTCGATGGCCAGCGCGCCCATCTGGTCGAGCAGCCACTCGAGGAATCCGGCGTCGCACAGCGTCGGCCCGCTCAGGTTGATCGAGAACCGCAGCCCCGCGTCGCCGACCCGGCCGCGGTGCGCGTCGATCAGCGAGAAGGCCTCCAGCACGACCGCGCGGTCGATCAGCGGCAACAGCTGGTAGCGGGTCGCGGCGGACATGAACGCCGCCGGTTCCACGACCCGCCCGTCCTTGTCCTCGATCCGCGCCAGCAGCTCGTAGGCCGCGGGCGGCGCGTCCGGGTCGGCGAGCGGCACGATCGGCTGCGCGTACACGCGCAGGCGCCCGTCGTCCAGCGCGTCGCGCAGGGTGCCGATCATGAAGACGTCCTCGCGACGGCGGATGATGCTGTGATCCGCCTCCTGGTAGACCTCGACGCGGTTGCGGCCGCGGTCCTTGGCGGCCTTGCAGGCGAGCTCGGCGGCCGCCAGCGCGTGCTGCAGGTCCGATCGCCCGCTCGCGACGTTGGCGGCGCCCCAGGCGATGGTGACCGGCACCCGCCGCTCGGCGCCGCCGTCGTCGCATCGTGCCACCCGTTCGCGGATGCGGTCGGCGATGGCCCGGCCCCGCGGCAGCGTGCAGCCGAGCAGGAGCACCGTGAAGCGGTCACCCGACAGCCGGGCGGCGAGCGCTTCGCCGCCGTCGAGGCTCGCCCGGATGCTGGCGGCGACCTGGGCGATCGCGCGGTCGCCGGCGGCGAATCCGTAGCGGTCGTTGACGACGTGCAGCTGGTCGATGTCGCCGTAGAGCACGCAGGCCCGCCGCGCCGCTTCCGGATCCTTCAGGACGGCGCGCGCCTGGCGGTCGAAGGCGGAGTAGGTGAGAAGTCCGGTCAGCGGATCCGTCTCGCCGACGAACGTCGGCCCGATCACGATGGCGATGCGGCTGGCACGGCGCAGGGCGCGATCGTCGAGCGGCTCGCCCTCCGGCCGGCTGATCCCCACGAGCAGTCCGGCGATCGCGCCGGCGCCGTCGATGAAGGGCACGGCCAGCACGCGACACACCAGCGGCCCGCCGGGGCTCAGCCGGATCTTGTTGTGCTTGAATCCCTTGCGGAGCGACGCCGCCTCGGCGAACAGCTGCTCCCCGACGTGGCGGAGCTGCTCCTCGGCGAAGGCGCGGTCCTCGGGGTTCTGGGCCCAGCACAGCGACAGGCGCGGTCCTGGCGCGAGCAGCGCGAGCGACGTGCAGCCGACGTGCGGCAGCGACGCGCGCAGCACGTCGAGCAGGGCGGTCGCTTGCGACTCACCCGGCAAGGTCGAGGCCCCTGTACGGCTTGCCCGCATTCATGAACGTTTTCCCTTCGGCCGGGTTCCCTTCGGCCGGCACCCCCGTCGTGCGTCCTGCGCGCGGGTGACGATTCGGGAAGAATAGTGACCGGCCGCGCGAGGGCCGGGACCTGCGTCTCACGAAGAGGCGCGGTGGCCGGCCGTCGGCGGGAAATGGGACGCAGGTCACGGCCGCGTGCGCGGGCCCGGGGCCGGTGGTACGTTTCGCCTCCGCGGCCCCCCGGCCGCGGCGTCCGCGCCCAAGCGATGGAGGAGCGACTGTCCGATGACCGAGCCGCAAACGCCTCGCCGCCCGCCGCTGCCCGCCGGGACAGGCTCGCTCGGCGTGCGGCGCTTCCTCGCCCTCGAGCCGGGACCGCGGCTCGTGGTCACCGGCGCCGTGCACGGCAACGAGACCGCCGGGACCGAGGGCATCCGCGCGGTGATCGGCGAGCTCGAGCGCGGCGACATCGAGGTGGTGCGCGGCGCGGTCAGCTTCGTGCCGGTGTGCAACCCGCTCGCCTACCTGCGCGGCACCCGCGCCGGCGACCGCAACCTGAACCGGCGCCTGCGGCCGGTGGCGGAGCCGGTCGAGTACGAGGACCGGGTCGCCAACGTGCTCTGCCCGCTGCTCGCGGCGCACGACGTGCTGCTCGACCTGCACAGCTTCCGCACGCCGGGGCAGCCGTTCGTGATGCGCGGGCCGCCAGACAACGACGGTCCGCTCGAGCCCTTCCGGCACGCCGCGGCGGAGGGGCGGCTGGCCGTGCACCTCGGCGCGACGCGCGTGGTGGACGGCTGGCTGGACGTCTACGCGGCGGGCGTCGCCGCGCGCCGGGCCCGCGCGCCGGCCGCGGAGGCGTTGCAGCAGGACGTGGCCTACGGCGTCGGCCTCGCCGAGTACATGCGCGCGTCCGGCGGCTACGGCGTCACGCTCGAGTGCGGCCAGCACGCCGACCCGCGCGCCCCGGAGATCGCCCGGCGCGCGATACGCAACGCGCTGGCGCTGCTCGGGCTCGTCGACGAGCCCGTCGAGCCGACCGCGGGTCCCGTCGAGTGCCTGACCTTGACCGAGGTCTTCGACCGGCACGACGCGAGCGACCGCTTCGCGCGCGCCTGGGCGAGCTTCGACGCCGTCCGCGAAGGCGAGCTCGTCGCGCAGCGCGCCGACGGCACGGAGCTGCGGGCACCGTCGGACGGCTACGTGGTGTTCCCCGACGCCGGGGCACAGCCCGGGCACGAGTGGTTCTACTTCGCGCGACCGGGCGCCCGGCGACCCTGAGAGCGGAGCGGCGCCGGCGCCTCCGCGCCCGCGGCGCGCCTCTCATCGCCGCCGCGACGCTTGCCTACGCGACCGAGCGGCGCCCGCGCTCCAGCTGGAACCGGCCGGTGGCGGTGAGCCAGTCGTCCTGGCGGTCGCGCCTCAGCTCGAGCCGGCGCAGCGCGAAGGGCGTGCTGGCCAGCTCCCCGAGCGAACAGGCCTTCGAGAACAGGAAGCCCTGGCCGGCGACGCAGCCGAGGGCGAGGAGCTTCTCGACCTGGTACTCCTGCTCGATGCCCTCCGCGACCGTCTCGAGGCCGAGCGTGGCGCCGAGCGTCACGACCGCGCGCGCGAGCTCGGGGCCGTCCCCGCTCTCGGTGATGCGGCCGACGAAGGAGCGGTCGATCTTCAGGATGTCGATCGGGAAGCGGTGCAGGTAGGACAGCGACGAATAGCCCATGCCGAAGTCGTCGATGGCGAGGCGGACCCCGAGGGCCTTCAGTTCGCGCAGGACCGCCAGGGTCGCCTCGGTGTTGTGCATGATCGAGCTCTCGGTCAGCTCGATCACCAGGTTCTGCGGCTCGAGTCCGGACTGCGCGAGCGCCCGGCGCACGTCGCCGACGAGATCGCCGCGCTGCAGGTGGCGGCCCGAGACGTTGACCGCGAGCCTCAGCGAGCCGCCGCCGGCGATCGAGCCGCGCCAGGCGCGGACCTGCCGGCAGGACTCGAGCAACACCCACTGGCCGAGCGGGACGATCTGCCCGGAGTCCTCGGCGGCGTGGATGAAGCGTTGCGGCATGACGACGCCCTGCTCCGGGTGCCGCCAGCGCACCAGCGCCTCGACGCCGAGCAGCTCGCGGCCTTCGAGGTCGACGAGCGGCTGGTACTCGACGAAGAACTCCCCGCGCCTGAGCCCTCGGTCGATGTCCTCCTCGAGCCGCATGCGCTCGCGCAGCTGTTCCTGCATCTGCGGCTCGAACGCGACGCAGCGCCCCTTCCCGCCCGACTTCGCGGCATACATCGCGATGTCGGCGTTCCTGAGCAGCTGCTCGGCATCGTCCTCGGCCTCCGGGAAGGCGAGGCCGATGCTCGCCGCGACCCGGCACTCGCTGCCGTCCACGAGCAGCGGCTCGCCGAAGGACGCGGCCAGCGCCGCGGCCAGGCGCCCGGCCTCTTCCGCGTCGGCAAGGCCCTCGAGCAGCACGGCGAACTCGTCGCCACCGAGCCTCGCGACCGTATCGGCGGGGCGGGTGGAGTTCACCAGCCGCTGCGCGGCGGCCTGCAGGAGCCGGTCGCCGGCGGCGTGACCGAGCGAGTCGTTCACGTTCTTGAAGTTGTCGAGGTCGAGGAACATCACGGCCATGCGCTGGCCCGACTGCCGACCCAGCGCGAGGGCGTGCTCGACCCGGTTGCGGAACAGGCTGCGGTTCGCGAGCAGGGTCAGCGGGTCGTGGAAGGCGAGCCGCCGCAGCTGCTCCTCCAGCGCCTTGCGCTCGCTGACGTCGCGGACGCTGAGCGCCAGCCCGCCGACGGCAGGGTCGTCGAGGAGGTTGCTGCCGAGCGCCTCGACGGTCCTGCGCCCGGCGCCGCTGCCGATCACGAACTCCACGGGACCGACGGGCCGGCCGTGCGTGGCGGCGACCTCGGCGAGGAATGCCTCGACGCGCTCGCGGTCCTCCTCGCCCAGGAGCGCGGGCAGGCCGCGCTCGCAGACGTCCTCGGCGCGCAGCCCGAGCACCCGCTCGGCGGCCGGCGAAGCGAAGCGCACGCAGCCGTCCGGGCCCGCGATCATCACCACGTCAGACGCGTTGCGGATCAGCGATGCGAAGCGCGCCTCGACCAGGCCGGCGGCGCGCCGCTCGCGCAGCAGCGCGTCGTCGCGCAGGATCGTGCCCTGCCGCAGCATGATCAGGATGGTCAGCAGGAAGACGACCACGGTCAGCGCCATGCCGGGGTCCTCGCTGCGCCGGCTCTCGTAGTAAGCGAGCACGAGGAACGACACCAGCATCGCCGCGTAGGGCAGCCAGTATCCGGCGCCGGTCGGTCGGGCCGCGCCGGCCGCCGCCGGACCGCGCAGGTGCTCTCGCGCGGCGGCTGCGAGGATGGCGTAGCAGGACAGGTACAGCCCGTCCGAGACGCCGCCCGGCAGGTACCGCCCGGTCACCTTGGACAGCGCCCAGACGATGTCGGCGAGGAACATCGTGCAGAACCCGAGGGTGAGCAGCAGGAGGGTGCGGCGCGCGACCGGCCCCCCGTCCGCGTTCATGAGCAGGACGCCGAAGGCGAGGACCATGACGCAGCTGAGCGCGATGTAGGCCTGGGAGAGGGCGTACTTCAGCCACTGCCCGTCGGCGCCCGCCGCCGCCGCCGGCTGGATGACGAAGAACCAGAAGAAGGCGCCGAAGCCGAGCATCATGATGGCCGCGTCGAGGCCGAGGCGTGCCCACGGCACCGGCACCGCCTGCTCCCGCAGGACGGTCAGCACCGCGGCGAAGACGAGCGGGTAGAAGGCGAGGAAGAAGACCTCGCCGATCGAGGGAAACGGGTCGCGGTCGAACAGCCAGTAGGTCGAGTGGACGAGGTTGCCGACGCTGTACACGGCGAGCGCCGCCGCGAGCAGGCACCAGGTCCGGCGGGCGGCGGGCCCGCCCGGGCCGCGGGCGGCGATCAGGGCGAGGACCGCCGTCAGGATGCTCGCGACCGAGTCCGAGTAGAGGTTGAAGACCCCGAGCGCCCGGGACTCGCCGCTGTCGACGAGCGTGGCGCAGAGGGCCACGACCACGTAGGCCACCAGGCCGAGGGCAAGCGCCCCCGTCGCGCCCGCCCCGAAGGATGGGCGCGCGGGCGGTCCGGCCGGCGGTGGGGGGTCGGTCATGTCCGGGTGTCCCGAGCCTCGGCGCACGGCGGGCCGCCTCGGACCCTCCGTGGATGATGTGTAGCGGAGGCCGCGCGGCGGGACCGTGATCCAGGTCCAGATTCCCCGCGCGGCGGCTCGAATCAGGCCTTGGGCGGCACGTTGGCGTTGAGCCGGAACAGGTTCATCGGGTCGTACTTCGTCTTGAGCGCCACCAGCCGGTCGAAGTTCGCGCCGTAGTTGGCGCGGTTCTGGTCCAGTCCCCGCTCGAGGTCGAGGTTGCTGTAGAAGCCCTCGGTCAGCGGCTCGATGCGCTTCCAGCCCGCGCGCACGCGTGCGATGCGCGCGTCGCTGGTGGCCGGATCCTTCCAGCCGGACAGCAGGCCGACCCAGTAGAGCGCGCCGCGGTTCGGGAAGGCGGTCGCCTCCACCGGCACGCGCGAGTAGGCGCCGCCGGCGTGGTCCAGCGCCACGAAGAACGCGCCCGGGTCGGCCCGGGCCGTCTCGAGGATCAGGTCGATGCCGCCGTCGTCGAGCGCGGTCAGGAAGCCGTTCTTCGCGTAGTAGTTGAGCCCGTGCGGCGACTCGTCCTTGGCCTGCAGTGCCACGTAGCCCATGGGCGCGATGGTGTCCGAGATCGGCTTGCCGAAGCCGCGCAGCGCCGCGAGGGCGCGCTCGCCGGCTGCGAGGTCGCCGGTCCAGGTGGCCTCGACGCTGAACACGCCGCCGCCGCCGGGGGCCGCAGCCACGCCCGCGTTGAGGTTGAGCGCATCGGGCGCGGCCTGCGCCTGCTCGTGCCAGAAGCGCATCGCGTCGCGGGCCTGCTCGAGCGGCCAGGTCACGTCGCCGGAGAGGACGGTCCGCCCGATGGGGTGGACGCGGTACTGGAAGGAGGTGACGATGCCGAAGTTGCCGCCGCCGCCCCTCAGGCCCCAGTAGAGATCCGGATTGGACGTCTCGCTCGCCTGCACGAATTCGCCGGCAGCGGTCACCACGTCGAAGGAGGCCACGTTGTCGCAGGCGAGCCCGAAGCGACGGCCGAGACGGCCATACCCGCCGCCGAGCGTCAGCCCGCCCGCGCCCGTGTGCTTGACGACGCCGGCGGTCACCGCGAGGCCGAAGACCTGGCACTCCCGATCCAGCACGCCGAGCAGCGAGCCGCCCTCGAGGAAGGCGCGCCGCGCCACCGGGTCGACGCGGCAGCCCTGCATCGGCGACAGGTCGATCATGATGCCGCCGTCGCAGCTCGACTTGCCGGAGAAGCTGTGCCCGCCGCAGCGAACGGCAGTGAGCAGGCGGTGCTCGCGCGCGAAGTTCACCGCCTCGATCACGTCGGCCGGGCCGGTGCAGCGGGCGATGAGGGCGGGGCGCCTGTCGAACATGCCGTTCCACAGCGGCCGTACGGCGTCGTAGCCCGCGTCGCTCGGCGAGAGCAGGTCGCCGCGCAGGCTGCCGGCGAGCGCCTCGACGGACGACGCGCGAAGCGACGTCTCGCCGCCGTCGAGCAGCCGGGCCGGCAGGTCCGAACCCTGCGCGGCCGCGGCGAAACCGCGCATGGGCGCGAGCGCCGCCAGCGCCATGCCGGAGGCGAGAAAGGTGCGTCGCTTCATGGGAGGTCCCCCCCGGGGAGGGGCGCGGCGGCGTGCGTCGCGCCCCGCAGTTTATCGTGCGTCGCCAGACCATACGCCCGGCGTCGCGGCGAGGCAAGGCGGGCGCGGGCCGGATCGGGGCCTGCCCGGTGCCGCGCGGACCTTGCTAGCATTCGCGCTTCGACGCGCCCGGAGAGGGCGCTCTCCCGGAGCCGGAACGATGATCCTTCGCAAGATGCTGCCCGCCGTCCTCGCCGTCCTGGCGCTGTCCTCCGTCCACGCCTACGCGCAGGACGCTGCCGGGCAGGGCCGCACGGTGATCACGAAGCTGTCCGACCTGCCCACCTACACCTACCCGATGCCCGTGAAGCCCAGCCAGCTGGTGGGCGACCCGGCTGCGGTGCGGGCGCTGGCCGCGGCCATCGAGAAGGACATCCGCGCCGACCTCGCGCGCTTCGACATCCAGGACGTCACGGCCGTGCGGCGCATGCACGGCACGCTGCTGACCATCGCCATGTTGAAGGGCGACGACGCGGCGGCGGCACGCCAGGTGGCGATCGTGCGCGAGATGCAGGAGAAGCCCTCGGCGAAGCTGACCAGCGGCCGGATCACCGAGGCGCTCATCGCCGCGCGGCAGGGACCGCCCGGGGAGTTCCAGGCGACGCTGCAGGGCCATCTCCAGTCGGCCCTCGACGGCCTGCCCTGGGACGTCGTGCAGGACGACCTGCAGGGGACGAAGGCCTATCTCGAGTACGTCTCCGAGGGCCTGGTCGTCGGCAGCCTCGAGACGTCGCTCGACCCGCCCGCCGCGGAGTCGGGGACGCTCAGCCAGCAGCTGGCCGAGAACATCCTCGGCGCCGCGTACACGCTGACGTCCATCCTGCCGAACCGGGGCGCGCTGCACGCCGCCTACGCGGCGGTGGTCGACGCGCACAAGGAAACACGCAAGCCCGACATCTGGGCGGACCGCGAGGTCCAGCTCGATCCCGCCGCGGACCTCTCGCCGGTGATCGTCGCGGTCTGGGACTCGGGCATCGATTTCGGCATCGCCGCGCTCGGCGAGCAGGCCTGGGTCAATGCGAAGGAGATTCCCGGCAACGGCATCGACGACGACGGCAACGGGCTCGTCGACGACGTCAACGGCATCGGCTTCACCCTGCACGACGACTACACGCCGGTGCTGCTGTTCCCGATCCGCTCGGTCGGCGCGGATCCGGCCGTCTACGAGCAGCACTCGAAGGGCTTCAGCGACCTGCAGGCCAACGTCGACAGCCCGGAGGCGACCGCACTCAAGCAGAAGCTGTCCTCGCTGCCGAAGGACGACTACAGGCCCTTCGTCGAGGGCCTCGGCGCCTACGGGAACTACGCGCACGGCACGCACGTGGCCGGCATTGCCGTCGCCGGCAACCCGGCCGCGCGGCTGATGGCTGCGCGCATCACCTTCGAGCACCGGATCATCGGCGAGCGGCCGACCATCGCGCAGGCCTACAAGGGCGCCTACGCGAGCGTCCGCACCGTCGACTACTTCGTGGAGCAGGGCGTGCGCGTGGTCAACATGAGCTGGGGCGGCAGCCTCGCCGGCATCGAGGAGGCCCTCGAGCAGACCGGCGCCCCGGGCACCGCCGAGGAGCGCCGTGCGCTCGCGCGGCGGATCTACGACATCGGCTACAAGGCGCTGTTCGAGGCGCTGCGCGACGCTCCGCAGATCCTGTTCGTGATCTCGGCCGGCAACTCGGACAACAACGTCGACTTCGACGAGTTCATGCCGAGTTCCTTCCGGCTGCCGAACGTCATGGTCTCCGGCGCCGTCGACCAGGCCGGCGACGAGACTTCCTTCACCAGCTTCGGCAACTCCGAGGTGTACTCGAACGGCTTCGAGGTGGAGAGCTACGTGCCCGGCGGCGCGCGCCTGAAGTTCAGCGGCACCAGCATGTCGGCGCCGAACCTGTCCAACCTCGCCGCGAAGCTCTGGGCGGTGCACCCCGGCCTGTCCGTCGCCGAGGTCAAGCAGCTGATCCTCGACGGCGCCGACGGAAAGCAGGCCGGTGAACGCACGATCCGCCTCATGAACCCTGCGCGGACGATGCGGCTCGCGGCGGAGCGCGCGGCAAACTGAGCGGCTGCGGGACCGTCCGGCCGGACGGTCCCGCAGCCGCCGCGCAAGCCGGCCGCGGCGCTAGAGCTCGATCCACTCGCGCAGCAGCGCGTGGTAGGTCTGGGTGAGCGCGCCGATCTCGGGCGCGTCCGGGTCACGCGCCGCGAGAGACTGCGTGGCGCGGTCCAGGTCATGGAGCAGCTGCCGGCGTCCGGCGTCGCGCACCATGCTCTGCACCCAGAGCACCGCCGCGTCGCGGGTGCCGCGCGTCACCGGCATCACCCGGTGCAGGTGGCCGGCCGGATAGACGACCATGTCGCCGGCCGGCAGCTTGACCCGATGCACGATGGCGCCGGCCTGCACGACGAGCTCGCCGCCGTCGTAGCTGGCCGGGTCGGAGAGAAAGAGCGTCGCCGCGACGTCGACGCGGATCGGCGGCTGGCCCTTGGGCCCGCTCATGTAGGCATTGTCGACGTGGTCGTCGTACTCCATCCCGGATTCGTACCGGTTGAAGAGCGGCGGCAGGACCCGGTGCGGAAGCGCGGCGGCGAAGAACGCGCCGCCTTGCGCCAGCGCCTTCGAGACGATCCTGCCGAGGTTGTCCGCCTCGTCCGAGCCGCGCGCGAGCTGCAGGTTGCGCTTGGCCTTCTTCGCCTGCGGCCCGGCGGTCGTGGCGCCGTCGACGAAGGTAGCCTTCGCGAGCGCAGCGCGGAGGGTGGCGAGCGCGTCTGCCGGAAGGACGCCCTTGACGATCAGCATGGGCCGGAATGATGCCACAGCGCGTGCGGCGCGAGGGACGGCGGGCAAGCGATGCCGGGACCCCGATTCGCGGGGGAGGGCTGACGGCAGCCTGCAGCCGCCCCTGGCATCCGGCGCGAGCGCCCGAAAGAAGAAAGGCCCCTCGCGGGGCCTTTCTGCTGGCGGGGCCGGCGGGCGTCAGTCCTCGATCAGGAAGCTCCTGAGCTGCTCGCTGCGGCTCGGGTGGCGCAGCTTCCTGAGCGCCTTCGCCTCTATCTGGCGGATCCGCTCGCGGGTGACGTCGAACTGCTTGCCGACCTCCTCGAGGGTGTGGTCGGTGGTCAGGTCGATGCCGAAGCGCATGCGCAGCACCTTGGCCTCGCGCGGGGTCAGCTGCGAGAGCACGCCGTGCACGGTCTCGCGCAGCGACTCGCCGGTGGCCGAGTCGAGCGGGCTCTCGGCGGCGGTGTCCTCGATGAAGTCGCCGAGGTGGCTGTCCTCGTCGTCGCCGATGGGCGTCTCCATCGAGATCGGCTCCTTGGCGATCTTGAGCACCTTGCGGACCTTGTCCTCGGGCATCTCCATCCGCACCGCGAGCTCCTCGGGCGTCGGCTCGCGGCCCATCTCCTGCAGCATCTGCCGGCTGATGCGGTTCAGCTTGTTGATGGTCTCGATCATGTGCACCGGGATGCGGATGGTGCGCGCCTGGTCGGCGATGGAGCGGGTGATGGCCTGGCGGATCCACCAGGTCGCGTAGGTCGAGAACTTGTAGCCGCGGCGGTACTCGAACTTGTCCACCGCCTTCATCAGGCCGATGTTGCCTTCCTGGATCAGGTCGAGGAACTGCAGGCCGCGGTTGGTGTACTTCTTGGCGATCGAGATCACGAGGCGCAGGTTGGCCTCGACCATCTCCTTCTTGGCGCGCCGTGCCTTGGCCTCGCCGGTGGCGACCTCGCGGTTCAGCTCCTTGATGTCGTGGATCGACAGGTGCAGCTGCTTCTCGAGCAGCTTGAGCGCCTGCTGCCGCGCCACGACCTCTTCCTTGAGCTTGCCGAGCGGCGCCGAGTGCTTGCGCTTGGCGCGGATGTGCTTGTCGATCCAGCGCGTGTTGGTCTCGTTGCGCGGGAAGGTAGTGATGAAGTCCTTGCGCGGCATGCCGGCCTGGCGGACGCACAGGGTCATGATCTCGCGCTCGAGGCGGCGGATCTCGTCGAGGTGGCCGCGCAGGTTGATGATCAGCGCGTCGAACATCCGCGGCGAGAGCTTGAGCTCCATGAACTGGTCGGCGAGCTTCTTGCGCGCGCGCGCGACCTTGGCGTCCTTCGGGCCCTTGTCGCCGAGGCCCTTGACGACCGAGTTGTGGGCGCGCTGCAGCGCGGCGAAGCGGCGGGCGGCCTCCTCGGGATCCGGCCCCGTGTCGACCGCTTCCTCCTCCTCGTCCTCGTCGACGTCGTCGTCGTCGAGGTCGGAGTCCTCCTTCTCGAGCTCGAGCTTGGGGTTCTGCGGCTGGGCGATCTCGTCCGGCGCGTTCGGGTCGATGAAGCCGGTGATGATGTCGATCAGCCGGCCCTGGCCACCCTTGATGGGCTCGTAGGCCTTGAGCATCAGGTCGTGGGTGGCGGGGTAGTAGGCGAGCGCGTGCTTGACCGACTCGAGGCCCTCCTCGATGCGCTTCGCGATGCGGATCTCGCCTTCGCGGGTCAGCAGCTCGACGGTGCCCATCTCGCGCATGTACATGCGCACCGGGTCGGTGGTGCGGCCGAACTCGGCATCCGCGATCGCGAGCGCCGCGGTCGCCTCCTCGACGGCCTCCTCGTCCGCGTCGACGTTCGAGTCTGCGAGCAGCAGCGACGTGGCATCCGGCGCCTTCTCGTAGACCGTGATGCCCATGTCGTTGATCGTGTTTACGATGTCCTCGATCTGCTCGGGATCGACGATCTCGGGCGGGAGGTGGTCGTTGACCTCGGCGTAGGTGAGGTAGCCCTGCTCCTTGCCGCGCGCGATGAGCAGCTTGAGCTGGGACTGGCGATCGTCGGCGATGGTCGGGGCCTTCTTGTCGCTCAAGGGGATACCTCTCGCCGGCTGCACAAGTAAAGCCGGCCATTATACATGCGGATGCCCCGTTAGATGCGACCCCGGGGGGATTGTTTCAAGCCTTGCCCGGGGTCGGGTCCGGCGTCCCCCGGCGCTTCAGAAGTGATTGAAATTCCTGCTGTTCTTCGGGGGTCAGCTTCTGCTCGCGGGCGCGCGCGATCAGCTCGTCGAGGCGCCGCTCGGGGCCGTGTTCGGCGATCAGCTTGTCCGTCGCCGTGCGGAGTTCCCGGGCCGCCCCTGCGCTGTCCGCCACGAGGACCTCCATGCCCGCGAGTTCCGCCAGCCGGCCGCCCTCGGGGCGGTCGCGCCAGCGCTCGACGAGCCCGGCGGTGGTCAGGTCCGGCTCGGCCTGGACGGTGCGCAGCAGCTCGACCAGCACCTCGACCCCTTTGAGCGGAAGGGCCTCGAGCAGCCGCAGGTCCGGGACGGCCCGGGCAGCCGCCGGGAAGTGCAGGGTCAGCAGGATAGCCTGGGTCAGCAGCGGGCGGCGCCCCGCGCTGCGGGCCGGCCTCGGCGCGCGCGAGGGCGCGCCGAGGCCGCCGGGCCCGTCGCCGAGGCCGATCAGCTGGGCCAGCCGGCCCGCCGGCATGCGCACGTCCTGGGCCAGGCGCTCTAGCAGCAGCTCGCGGTACACGCCCTCCGGCACGCGCTGCACCAGCGGGCGGGCGAGCTCGGCGAGCTTCGCGCGGCCGTCGACCGAGGACAGGTCGACCTGGGCGGCGAGCTGGCCGACGAAGTACTCCGACAGCGGCAAGGCGCCGGCGACGCGCGCCTCGAAGGCCTCGGCGCCCTCGCTGCCGACCAGCGAGTCGGGGTCCTGGCCCTCGGGCAGGAACAGGAAGCGCAGCTGCCGGCCCTCGCGCGCGTGTCCGAGCGCGTTCTCGAGCGCGCGCCAGGCGGCGCTGCGGCCGGCGCGGTCGCCGTCGAAGCAGAAGACGACCTCGCCGCAGACCCGGAACAGCCGGTTCAGGTGCTCGGTCGTGGTCGCCGTGCCGAGCGTCGCCACGCACCAGGCGATGCCGGACTGCGCGAGCCGCACCACGTCCATGTAGCCCTCGACCACGAGCAGGCGGTCGATCGAGCGCAGGGACTGGCGCGCCTCGTACAGGCCGTAGAGCTCGCGGCCCTTGTGGAACAGCGGAGTTTCCGGTGAGTTCAGGTACTTGGGCTCGCCCGCGTCGATGACCCGCCCGCCGAAGCCGATCGTGCGCCCGCGCGGGTCGCGGATCGGGAACATGACGCGGTCGCGGAAGCGGTCGTAGTGCCCGGCCTCGCGGCCGCCGCTGCGCTCGATCACGAGCCCGACTTCCGCGAGCCGCTGCACCTTCTCCGGGCTGCCGCCGAAGCGCTTGAGCACCGAGTCCCAGGCGTCGGGCGCGTAGCCGACGGCGAACTTCACGCAGGTCTCGGTCGTGAGGCCGCGCCGCGCGAGGTAGTCGCGCGCGCGGGGCGCGTCGCGCAGGCAGTCGCGGTAGTACTGGGTGACCTGGCCGAGCAGCGCGTAGAGATCCTCGCCCGGGCGCTCGCGCGGGCCGCGGCCGTCGTCCTCGCGCGGGACTTCGAGGCCGAGCCGGCCGGCCAGCTCGTCGACCGCGTCGGGGAACGGCAGCTTGTCGTGCTCCATGAGGAAGCCGAGCGCCGTGCCGTGCGCGCCGCAGCCGAAGCAGTGGTAGAACTGCTTGTCGGGGCTCACCCAGAACGACGGGGTCTTCTCGTTGTGGAAGGGGCAGCAGGCCTTCCACTCGCGGCCGGCCTTCTTGAGCTGCACGCGGCTGCCGACCAGCTCGACGATGTCGGTGCGGGCGATCAGCTCGTCGATGAAGGACTGGGGGATCCGGCCGGCCATCTGCCCCCCGGAGAGCGCTGGGTTCGGGTCAGCCGCCGAGCGCGGCCTTGATCCTCGCGGAGAGCGCGCCCATGTCGCAGCGGCCCTGCGCCTTCGGCTTCACGAGCGCCATCACCTTGCCCATGTCCTTGAGCGAGGCGGCGCCGGACTCGGCGATGGCCGCCTTGACCAGCGCGTCGAGCTCGGCCTCGGACAGCTGCGCCGGGAGGTAGTCCGCGAGCCAGGCGATCTCGGCGCTTTCCTTCGCGACCAGGTCGGCGCGGCCGCCGGCCTCGAACTGCGCGACCGAGTCCTTGCGCTGCTTGATCATCTTGTCGATGACCGCGAGGACCTGCGCGTCGTCGAGCTGGATGCGCTCGTCGACCTCGCGCTGCTTGATGCCGGCCTGCAGCATGCGGATGAGCCCGAGGCGATCCTTCTCGCCCGAGCGCATCGCGTTCTTCATGTCCTCGGTGATGCGGGCCTTGAGGGACATCGGGCCCCGGATCAGCGTGCGGCGCCGCGCATCCCTTCGCGCGCCAGGCGCTTCAGGTGCCGCTTCACGGCCGCGGCCTTCTTGCGCTTACGCTCCTGGGTGGGCTTCTCGTAGAATTCGCGGCGACGCAATTCGGTCAGCACGCCAGCCTTCTCGCAGGCACGCTTGAAGCGACGCAGCGCGGCGTCGAAATACTCGTTCTCACGGATGCGGACGCTGGGCATTCGGACCTCGAAACTGACCATCCAGCCCCCGGCCTGCCCGGGGGAAAGAGCCGGAAATTGTAGTGATGTCGGGCCCGGAAAGCAAAACAAGGGAAGCAGGGGAAAACAGGGGACATTCCCCTGCAGTTTGGCCGCCCAGGCCAGGATCAAGCTCCAGGACGATGTCCCCTGTCTCCCCGGCCCCGTTCCGCGTGCTGGGGATCGAGTCGTCCTGCGACGAGACGGCGGCGGCGGTGTGGGACGCGGACGCGGGGCTGCTGGCGCACGAGGTGTTCAGCCAGTTCGACCTGCACCGGGCCTTCGGCGGGGTGGTGCCGGAACTGGCCTCCCGCGACCACATCCGCCGGCTGCTGCCGATGATCCGGACGGTGCTCGGGGCGGCCGACACGCGGCCGGAGGCCCTGTCCGGCGTGGCCTACACGGCCGGTCCCGGGCTGGTCGGGGCGCTGATGGTCGGGGCCGCGGTGGCAGAGAGCCTGGCCTACGCCTGGGGCGTCCCGGTCATCGGCGTCCACCACCTCGAGGGGCACCTGCTCGCGCCGATGCTCGAGGAAGACCCCCCGGAATTCCCGTTCGTCGCGCTGCTGGTCTCCGGGGGCCACACCCTGCTCGTGGACGTGGAGGGGGTGGGCCGTTACCGGATCCTCGGCGAGTCGCTCGACGACGCCGCCGGCGAGGCCTTCGACAAGACCGCCAAGCTGCTCGGGCTCGGCTACCCGGGCGGCGCGGCGCTCGCGGCGCTGGCCGAGCGCGGCCGCGCGGGCCGCTACGACTTCCCGCGCCCCATGCTCGACCGACCCGGACTCGACTTCAGCTTCAGCGGGCTCAAGACCGCCGCGATGCTCGCGGTGCGCGAGGCGCCGCTCGACGAGCAGGGCAGGGCCGACCTCGCCCGCGGCTTCGAGGCCGCCGTCGTCGACACGCTGGTCGGCAAGGCCCTGCGGGCGCTCGAGGCGACCGGCCGGGCGCGGCTGGTGATCGCCGGCGGCGTGGGCGCGAACCGGCGGCTGCGCGCCGAGCTCGCCGAAGCCGCGGCGGCGCGCGGGGCGCGCGTGTACTATCCGCGGCCCGGATTCTGCACGGACAACGCCGCGATGATCGCCCTGGCCGGCGGACTCCGGCTGCAGGCCGGCGAGCGCGGCGGACTGGCGCTCAGGGCCCGCGCGCGCTGGCCGCTCGACCAGCTCGCACCGCCCGCGCGCTGACTCCGCGCGCCCGGAATCCGCGAACGAGGCAGCCATGGACACGATATTCCTCAAGGAACTGACCACCGAGACGGTGATCGGCATCTTCGACTGGGAGCGCGAGGTCAAGCAGACGGTCGCGATCGACCTCGAGATGTCCGTCGACATCCGCCGCGCGGCGCGCACCGACTCGATCCAGGACACGCTCAACTACAAGGGCGTCGCCAAGCGGGTGCTGGCCTTCATCGAGGAGAGCCGCTTCCAGCTGGTCGAGACCCTCGCCGAGGAGATCGCGCGGCTGATCCTGCGCGAGTTCGACGTCGAGCGCGTCAAGCTGACCCTGCACAAGCCGGGCGCGATCCGCCACTCGAAGGACGTCGGCGTGATCATCGAGCGGCGCCGCGAGGACCTCGACGGTGCCTGAAGTGCTCGTCGCGGCCGGCAGCAACGTCCGGCCGCGCGAGAACCTGCGCCGGGCGCTCGGCCTGCTGCGCGAGACCTGGCCCCGACTGCGGGTCTCGACCGCCTGGCGCAACCCGGCGGCGGGCTTCGAGGGCGAGGACTTCATCAACCTGGTCGTCGCTTTCGACGCGGCGCTGCCGCTCGAGGCGGTGCTCGAGCGGCTGCACGCCGCGGAGGCCGCCTGCGACCGGCCGCGGGACGCGCCCAAGTGGGCGCCGCGGACCATGGACCTCGACGTGCTGCTCTACGGCGACGCGGTGGGCGAGTTCCCCGGCGCGATGCTGCCGCGCCCGGACCTCGTGCGCCGGCCCTACATGCTCGGGCCCGCGGCCGAGCTCGCGCCGGATCGGCTCCACCCCACGCTCGGCCGCACGCTCGGGCAGCTGTGGGAGGCCTTCCCGAAGGAGGGCGTGGCGATGACCGCGGTCGGACTCGAGGAGCGCGATTGAGCCGTGGCTCAGGCGCCGCCGCCGAGGCTGCGCCCGCCGTCGACGGCGAGGATCTGCCCGGTCACGTAGGGCGCCTCGGCCGCGAAGAAGAGCGCAGCCCGTGCGATGTCCTCCGCCGAGCCGGTCCGCTTCAGCGCGGTCCGCTCGACGATCTTCGCCTTGAGCGCGGCGTCGATCTCTCCCTCCGGCCACATCACCGGGCCGGGCGCGATGCCGTTCACGCGCACGCGCGGCCCGAGCTCGCGCGCGAGCGAGCGGGTGAGCATGATCAACCCCGCCTTCGCGGGGCAGTAGACCGGGTGGCGCTTGAGCGGCCGCTGGCCGTGGATGTCCACCATGTTGAGGATCAGGCCGCCCTGCACGGCGAGCAGGGGCGCCGCCGCCTGCGACAGGAACAGGGGCGCCTTCAGGTTCGTGCCCATCAGGTCGTCCCAGTGCGCGGGCGTGATTTCGCCGACCGGTGTCGGGTAGAACGTGGAGGCGTTGTTGACGAGGATGTCGAGCCGGCCGAAGGCCGACACCGCGGCGGCGACGATGCCGGGCAGGGCCGCGAGGTCGAGCAGGTCCGCCGCGTGCCCGACCGCCGAGCCTGGCCGCGCCGCGTTCAGCTCGCCGAGCAGGGCTTCCGCCTCGCCGGAGGACGAACGGTAGTGAACCACGACGCGGGCCCCGGCCGCGTGGAAGCGCCGCACGATCGCCGCGCCGACCCGGCGCGCGCTGCCGGTGACCAGGGCCACCTGGCCCGCGAGCGGAAGGCTTGGGTCGTTCATGGCGGGGCCGGTGGACTCGAGGGCGTTCACGTCACCTTAACCGATCGCGACGGCGGGCGGCCATGCTGACGCCGCTCGGCCTGCCAGCGCTGTCGCCCGACGAAGAGCTACATTCGCGGCGGGTCGCCGAGGCGATTCGCGCTGCGATCGAGGCAGCCGGCGGCTGGATTCCGTTCTCCAGTTTCATGCGCCTCGCGCTGTACGCGCCCGGCCTCGGCTACTACTCGGCCGGCGCGCGGAAGTTCGGCGCGGACGGAGACTTCGTCACGGCCCCGGAGCTGACGCCGCTGTTCGCCCGCTGCCTCGCCGCGCAGGTGGCCGAGGTGCTCGCGCGCACCGGCGGCGGGGACGTGCTCGAGGTGGGCGCGGGCAGCGGCCGGCTGGCCGCGGACCTGCTCGCAGCGCTCGAGGCGCGCCGCGCCGCGCCGGACCGCTACCGCATCCTCGAGGTGAGCGGCGAGCTGCGCGAGCGCCAGCGCGCCACGCTCGCGGCGCGCGTGCCCGGCCTCCTGCCGCGGGTCGAGTGGCTCGACGCGCCGCCGGGCGACGCCTGGCGCGGCGTGCTGGTCGCCAACGAAGTGCTCGACGCGCTGCCGGTCGAGCGCTTCCGCTGGACCGGCGAAGCCTTCGAGACGCTCGGCGTCGTCGCCGCCCGCGACGGGTTCGCCTTCGCTGCGCGCCCGGCGCCGGCCGGGCTCGCCGCCCGCCTCGCGGCGCTCGCCGGGGCCGGGCCCTGGCCCGCCGGCTTCGAGTCCGAGACCTGCCCGATGCTGCCGGCCTGGATCGCGACCCTGGCGACGGGACTCGCGCAGGGCGTGATGCTGTTCGTGGACTACGGCCTGCCGCGCGCGCAGTACTATCATCCGTCGCGCGCCGGCGGGACGCTGGCGGGCTTCTTCCGGCACCGGCGGGTCGAGGACGTGCTGGCGCGGCCAGGCCTGCAGGACATCACCGCCTGGGTGGACTTCACGGCGGTGGCCGAGGCGGCCGCCCCGGCCGGCCTCGAGCTGGCCGGCTTCGCGACGCAGGCGCACTTCCTGCTCGCGACGGGGCTGGCCGAGGAACTGGCGCGTGGCGGCGAGGCCCCGGGCATGGCCACGCTCGCCGAGCGCCAGGCGGCGCAGATGCTGCTGCTGCCCGGGGAGATGGGCGAGCGCTTCAAGGTGATGGCGCTGGCCCGGGGCGTCGCTGGACCGCTGGCCGGCTTCGGCTTCAGGGACCTGTCGGACCGGCTGTAGGCGCCAGGCGCCGCGAGGAGAAGACGGAGAGTGGACGCGGTACAGGCCATCGTGCTCGCCATCGTGCAGGGACTCTCGGAGTTCCTGCCCATCTCGAGCTCCGGACACCTGATCCTGGTGCCGCACTTCCTGGGCTGGCAAGACCAGGGCCTCGCCTTCGACGTGTCCGTCCACGTCGGCACGCTGCTCGCGGTCGTGACCTACTTCAGGAAGCCGCTCGCCGCGATGGTCCGCTCGGGCCTCGGCTCCCTCGTGCACCGCCGCCTCGACGCGGACGGGCGTATGGCGCTGTGCGTCGTCGTCGGCACCGTGCCGGTCGGGCTGGCCGGGCTCGGCTTCAGCGGGCTGATCGAGGCGCACCTGCGCAACCCGCTGTTCGTCGCGGGCACGCTGGCGGGCTTCGGCCTGCTCATGTGGGTCGCCGACCGGCTCGGCCGGCAGTCGCGCGACGAGTACTCGCTCGGGATCCGCGAGGCGCTGCTGATCGGCTGCGCCCAGGCGCTCGCGCTGATGCCGGGCACCTCGCGCTCGGGGATCACCATCACCGCCGGGCTCGCCCTCGGGCTGACGCGCTCGGCGGCGGCGCGCTTCTCGTTCCTGCTCTCGGTGCCGGGCATCGCGATGGCCGGCGGCTACGAGTTCCTGAAGATGCTGTCCGCCGGTGCCGCGGTCGACTGGACCGCCACCGGCCTCGGCGTCGCGGTGTCGGCCGTGACCGGCTATGCGTGCATCCACGTCCTGCTGCGCTTCATCGAGCGCGTCGGGCTGCTGCCGTTCACGATCTACCGGCTGCTCCTCGCCGGCGTGATCGTCTACCACTTCGCCTGAGCGGCGCCCCGGCTCAGCCGCGCTCCACCGCCGCGCCGATCGCCGCGATCCGCATGCGGCGCAGCGCCTCGCCGATGCGGGCGCCGTCCAGCCCGCGGCGTTCCTCGGGCCCGAGCTTCACGGCGAGCGCGGCCTCGAGCGCCTCGCGCAGCAGCTGCGCCTCCGGATACGACCGGCCCTCCCAGCCCGGCCGGCCGCGGAAGTCGGCTTCGCAGGCGAGCAGGAACTCGCGGAAGCGCTCCGGCCGGCGCAGTGCGTCGCAGCGCTCGAGCAGGTCGAGCACCGTGGCGGCGCGCAGCTCGAGCGCCCGGTGCACGAGCCCGTGCCAGCGCGCGGTCAGCTCGGCGAGGTGGCGGTAGTCGGTCGGGATCCTGAGGCGGTCGGCGAGCCGGCGCACGAGCGTGGCGCCGCGCTCCTCGTGGCCGATGTGGCGCGGCCACTGCGACGGCGGGGTGGTTCCCTTGCCGAGGTCATGCACCAGCGCCGCGAAGCGCACCCGCGGGCTGTCCGAGAGCCGCGCCGCCTGGCGCATGACCCGCAGCATGTGGGCGCCGGTGTCGATCTCGGGATGCCAGCGTTCGGGCTGCGGCACTCCCCACAGCGCGTCCAGCTCGGGAAAGACCCGCGCCAGCGCCCCGCAGTCGCGCAGCACCGCCAGGAAGGCCTCGGGCTGCGGCTCGCAGAGGGCCTTCTGCGTCTCCTGCCAGACCCGTTCGGGCACCAGCGCGTCGGCCTCGCCGGCCTCGACCATGCCGCGCATCAGCTCGAGCGTCGCGGGCGCGACGGTGAAGCCGAGCCCCGCGAAGCGCGCGGCGAAGCGCGCGACCCGGAGGATGCGCACCGGGTCCTCGGCGAAGGCCGGCGAGACGTGGCGCAGCAGGCGCGCCTCGAGGTCCGCGCGGCCACCCCAGGGGTCGACGATGGCGCCGTCGCCGCCGCGCGCCAGCGCGTTGATGGTCAGGTCGCGCCGGCGCAGGTCGTCCTCGAGCGTGACCTCGGGCGAGTGGTGGACCTCGAAACCGCGGTAGCCGGGGCCGGTCTTGCGCTCGGTGCGGGCGAGCGCGTACTCCTCGTGCGTCTCGGGGTGCAGGAACACCGGGAAGTCGCGACCCACGGGACGGAAGCCCCGCGCCTGCATCTGCTCCGGCGTGGCCCCGACGACGACGTAGTCGCGTTCCCGCACCGGCAGGCCGAGCAGCTCGTCCCGGATCGCGCCGCCGACCAGATAGACTTCCATGTGGTGATGTTACTGCAAGCCCGGATCCTTCCCGCGGCGGCGCGGCTCGCGCTGGTCCTCGCCCTGGCCCCTCTCGGCGGCTGCTACTACGCGCACGTGGCCGCGGGCCAGATGGACCTCAACGCGCGGCGGGTGCCGATCGCCGACGTGCTCGCCGACCCGGCCTCGCCGGAGGCGCTGCGCGCGCGCCTCGAGCACGTGGTCGAGGTGCGCCGCTTCGCGACCGAGGTGCTCGGGCTGCCCGACAACGGCTCCTACGCCAGCTACGCGGATCTCGAACGCTCGCACGTCGTGTGGAACGTGTTCGCCGCCCCGGAGTTCTCGGTCGAGGCCAGGCGCTGGTGCTTTCCCGTGGCCGGCTGCGTCGCCTACCGGGGGTATTTCGCCGAGGACAAGGCGCGGCGCGCGGCCGATCGGCTCGCGCGGCGCGGCTTCGACGTCCACGTGAGCCCCGTGGCGGCCTACTCCACGCTCGGGCACTTCGCCGACCCTGTGCTCTCCAGCATGCTGCGCTACGACGAGGTGTCGCTCGCCGCGCTGCTGTTCCACGAGCTCGCCCACCAGGTCGCCTACGCGCCAGGCGACAGCGACTTCAGCGAGGCCTTCGCGACGGTGATCGAGTTCGAGGCGACGCGCCGCTGGCTCGCGGCCCGCGGCGAGGAAGCGCGGCTGGCCGGCTACCTCGAGGCCCGGCGGCGCTTCTTCGCCGTCGCCGACCTGATGCTCGGGACCCGCGCGGCCCTCGCGCGCCTGTACGCCTCGGGTCTGGCGGAAGGGGCCATGCGCGAGGCCAAGGCCCGGGAGATCGAGCGGCTGCGCGCCGGCTACCGGACGCTGCGCGACGGCTGGGGCACG
The DNA here is from genome assembly GCA_964406445.1 of uncultured Steroidobacteraceae bacterium. Taxonomy (GTDB): domain Bacteria; phylum Pseudomonadota; class Gammaproteobacteria; order Steroidobacterales; family Steroidobacteraceae; genus SG8-30. Next base: position 6,233 of record CAYORU010000028.1, on the reverse strand, counting down.
GGCGGCCCGGGCATGGACGCGCTGTTGGAGGGAGAGATCAACAACGCGCGGCTCGTCGCCCTCAGCACCTACCAGCGCTGCGTGCCCGGGCTCATGGCCCGGCTCGAGGCGCTCGGCCGCAACCTCCCCGCGTTCTATGCGCTGGGCCGCGAGCTGGCGAGCGGGCCGGCCGGGCCGCGCCGCGAGGCCTGCGGCGCCTGAGCGCCCCTCAGCCGCGGCCCGCGCCGCGCCTGAAGGCGTCGAGCCGTCCGGCACGGCCGCCGCCGAGCCAGGCCGGCGCCACCGATTCGAGCGAATGCGGCCGCAGGCCGAGCCGCGCGAAGCCGTCGTCCTGGCAGACGCTGTCGACGCCGAGACTCAGGAAGTTGTCGGTGGAGAAAGGCTTGCCGGGGACGAAGTCCATGAGCAGCGCCTGCAGCCGGCCGAGCCCGTCGGGCAGGCCCAGCACCGCGCGCCGGAGGCCGAGCTCGTCGCGGATCCAGCACACGACCTCGCGCAGGGTCACGACCTGCGGGCCGCAGAGCGAGAAGCACTCGCCAGCGGTGTCCGGGTCGTCGAGCGCCCGCGCGATCGCCTCGACCACGTCGTCGACCCAGGCCGCCGCGAGCCGCGCCGCGGGCCGCGCCAGCGGCAGCACCGGCAGCAGGGCCAGGAGCCGCGCGAACCGGGTGGTGAAGGAGTCGTCCTCGCCGAAGATCACCGAGGGCCGGAAGAGGGTCCAGCGCAGCCCCCGGCCGCCCTCCTCGCGCAGGATGCGTTCGGCCTCGCCCTTGCTCTTCAGGTAGTGGCTCGCGCCGCGGTCCGGGTCGGCGTTGAGCGCGCTCATGTGCAGCACGCGGTCGACGCGGGCGCTGCGGCAGGCGGCGACCAGGTTCCGCACGACGCCCGCGTGGGCCGCGCGGAAGCCGGCGCCGCCGCGGCCGCGCTCGTTCAGGATGCCGACGAGGTTGACGACCGCGTCGTGCCCGGCGAGGGCCGCGGCGAGCTCGCCGGGATCGTGGACGTCGGCACGGACCAGGCGCAGCGAGGGGATCACCGTGAGGTGCCTGCCGCGCGCCGGATGGCGGGTCAGCACCGTCAGGCGCCGCCCGCCGCCGGCGAGCCGCGCGCACAGGCGCGTGCCGACGAAGCCGGTGCCGCCGAGGAGGCAGATGGAACGAGGCGTCACGCCTCCGATTATAGGGCCGAGGGAACCGGGTGACCGGTGACCAGTGACCGGTGACCGGCCAGAAGGCTTGAGGCAAGGCTCAGCCTGGTTTGGCCGATCACCGATCACCGGTCACCGGTCACTCTTTCCGGCCGATCACCGGTCACCGATCACTTCATCATCGCACCGGCAGCAACACCCTCTGCTCGCCGCGGCGGATCTGCAGCAGGAACGCCGGGCGCTCCTTGACGGCCTCGCGGAACTGCGCGAGGTTCGCCACGCGGCTGCGGTCGACGACCAGGATCAGGTCGTTGGTGCGAAGCCCGATCCGTGCCGCGGGGCTGTTGGCTTCGACCGCGCGCACCAGCACGCCGCCGCCCTGCACCTGCCCGTCGGGCGCGTCCGCGAGGTCGGCGCCCGCGAGCGCGGGATGCAGCTCGGCCGCCTCGGCGACCAGCTCGGACTGGGTGCTGATGGTCGCGGTGACGCGCCGCGGCTTGCCTTCGCGGATCAGCTGCAGGTCCACGCGGTCGCCGACGCGCAGCATGCCGATGCGGTTCCTGAGCTCCGCGGCGTTGCGCACGTCCTTGCCGTTGACCGCGGTGATCACGTCGCCGGCCTGGATGCCGGCCTTCGCGGCGGCGGAGTCCTCGACCACCTGGGACACCAGCGCGCCCTGCACCTCGTCGCCCAGCCCCAGGCTCTTGCGGAAGTCCGCGTTCAAGCTGAGGATCGACACGCCGAGCACGCCGCGGCGCACCTCGCCGAACTCGATCAGCTGCTGCATGACCGTGCGGACCATGTTCGAGGGGATGGCGAAGCCGATGCCCATGTTGCCGCCGGACTGCGACAGGATCGCCGTGTTGATGCCGATCAGCTCGCCGCGCAGGTTGACGAGCGCGCCGCCGGAGTTGCCCGGGTTGATCGCGGCGTCGGTCTGGATGAAGTCCTCGAAGCCCTCCGGGTTGATGCCGGAGCGGCCGGTGCCGCTCACGATGCCGGAGGTGACGGTGTGCTGGAGGCCGAAGGGGTTGCCGATCGCCACCACGTAGTCGCCGACCTCGAGCTTCGCCGAGTCGGCGATGGCGATGTCCGCCGGCAGCTTGCCGTCGGTCACCCGGATGACGGCCACGTCGGATCCCTTGTCGGTGCCCACGACCTCCGCCTTGAGCTCGCGGTCGTCGACCAGCGTGATCGTGATCTCGGTGGCGTTCTCGACGACGTGCGCGTTGGTGACGATGTACCCGCCCTTCGCGTCGACGATCACGCCAGAGCCGGCGCTCCGGAACTCGCGCTCGCGCGGCGTGCCGCCCGGCGGCATGCCGAAGAAACGTCGGAAGTTGGGGTCGTCGAAGAACGGATGGCGAGGGGCCTGCACGGTGCCGCGCACGCCGATGTTCACGACCGCGGGCGAGACGCGCTTGATCACTGGCGCGAGCGAGGGCAGCGGCTGGCCGTCGGCCTGCGAGGGCAGGGCGACCGCGGCCGCGGCCGTTCCGGCGATGCAGGCGAGCGAAAGGGACAGGACGGCCGCGCTGGCGAGCCTCTTCATGCGGGCACCTCGTGGGCTGGTCGTTCGGGAGCGGGCCTCGGCGACCCGGATGGGCGAATGTGACAGGGGGCGGGTCGTCGAGTTCCGGCGTTTTCCGCCGCCCCGGGGCGGTTCGCCAGCGCCGCCGGGGGCTCTGCGGTGGACAAGCTGTGCACTTTCTGTGCCTTCCGGGTGGATACAAGATCTAGTGGCGCGCGTCGGTCGCGCTTGACAGGGGCGGTTCCCGGGGTTCGCCTGAAACGACGTCAAGGACCACTTATAACCCGCTGACGGATATGGGACAAAACTCCCCAGAAAATAGTCGGCGGAATTTCTTGACACGGCCCGGGGGGAAAAATAAGTTACCACCCCTGACACAACATCTTGTGGTTCCGCCCAGGGCCGCAAGCTGCGCGTGATAACCAGCAGGGATCGGGGGAAGACACGAGCACTGGCAGAGCGCTGGTCCGGTTCGCTTTTCGAGCCCGGGCTCGCCGACCCTTTCCTCACAGTCCTCGCAAAAGGGACCCAAGAGCGACACTAATGAGCACCGCCGTCAAGATCGAGCCGAAGAACGTAGACCAGATCGCCTTCCAGGAAGCCTCCCTCGACATCTGGGACAAGAAGTACCGGCTCACCGCCAAGGATGGCGCCCCCTTGGACCGGACGATGGACGACACCTGGAAGCGGGTCGCCGTTTCGCTGGCCGAGGTCGAGGCGCCGGCGGCGCGCGAGGAGTGGCGCGAGCGATTCCTGTGGGCGCTCAGGAAGGGCGCGATCCCGGCCGGGCGCATCATGTCGAACGCGGGCGCGCTCGAGCACAAGCCGGCCACCTCGACCATCAACTGCACGGTGTCGGGGACGATCCTCGACTCCATGGACGACATCCTGAACAAGGTCCACGAGGCGGGCCTCACGCTCAAGGCGGGCTGCGGCATCGGCTACGAGTTCTCGACGCTGCGCCCGCGCGGCGCCTACGTGTCCGGCGCCGGCGCCTACACCTCCGGGCCGCTGTCGTTCATGGATATCTACGACAAGATGTGCTTCACCGTGTCCTCGGCCGGCGGCCGGCGCGGCGCGCAGATGGGCACCTTCGACGTCGGCCATCCGGACGCGATGGACTTCGTGCGCGCCAAGCGCGAGAACGGCCGCCTGCGGCAGTTCAACCTGTCGCTGCTCGTGACGGACGAGTTCATGCAGGCCGTGCGCGCCGACGGCGAGTGGCGGCTCGCCTTCCCGCTGTCGAAGCGCGAGTACGACCCGGCCGTCCACGACCTCGCCGATGGCGCGTCCTTCATCTGGCGCGAGTGGCCGCACGCCGAGGGCTACGTCACCAACGACGAGGGCCTGGTGGCCTGCAAGGTCTACAAGACGCTGCCCGCGCGGCGGATGTGGGACCTGATCATGTCCTCGACCTACGATTTCGCGGAGCCCGGCTTCGTGCTGATCGACCGGGTCAACGAGATGAACAACAACTGGTGGTGCGAGAACATCCGCGCCACCAATCCCTGCGGCGAGCAGCCGCTGCCGCCCTACGGCTCCTGCCTGCTCGGTTCGGTGAACCTCACGCGCTTCGTCCGCAACCCGTTCACGGCCGAGGCCGAGTTCGACTGGGACGAGTACCGCGAGGTGGTGCGGGTCTTCACGCGCATGCTCGACAACGTGGTCGAGATCAACGGCCTGCCGCTCGGCCGGCAGCGCGACGAGATCCACCGCAAGCGCCGCCACGGCATGGGCTTCCTGGGCCTCGGATCGACCATCACCATGCTCGGCATGAAGTACGGCGCGCCGGAGTCGGTGGCCTTCACCGAGAACGTGTCGCGCGAGATGGCGCTCGCCGGCTGGCAGGCCGCCCTCGACCTCGCCCGCGAGAAGGGCCCGGCGCCGATCATGACCGAGGAGTTCACCGTCACCCGCGAGATGCTGCGCAAGCGCCCCGAGATGGCGCAGGACGGCTGGAAGGCCGGCGACCGCATCCCCGGCCGCATCCTGCACGCCCGCTACAGCCGCTACATGCAGCGCGTCGCGGGCGTCGCCCCCGAGCTCGTCGCGCAGCTCGAGAGCATCGGCGCGCGCTTCACCCACCACAGCTCTATCGCTCCCACCGGCACGATCTCGCTGTCGCTCGCCAACAACGCCAGCAACGGCATCGAGCCCTCGTTCGCCCACCACTACTTCCGCAACGTCATCCGCGAGGGCAAGAAGAGCAAGGAGAAGATCGACGTCTACTCCTTCGAGCTGCTCGCCTACCGCGAGCTGATCAACTCCCGGGCCATGCCGAATGCCAGGAGCGAGGCGGAGAAGCTGCCCGACTACTTCATCACCGCCGACGACATCGGCCCGACCGAGCACGTGGACATCCAGGCGGCCGCGCAGAAGTGGGTGGACTCCTCGATCTCGAAGACGGCCAACGTGCCGACCGACTTCCCCTACGAGAAGTTCAAGGACATCTACCTGTACGCCCACGAGCAGGGGCTCAAGGGCTGCACGACCTTCCGCTTCAACCCGGAGGCGTTCCAGGGCGTGCTGGTGAAGGAGGAGGACCTCAAGAACACGACCTACGTGTTCACCCTCGAGGACGGCAGCGAGGTGGAGGTCAAGGGCGACCAGGAGATCGAGTACGACGGCGAGGTGCACACCGCCGCGAACCTCTTCGACGCCCTCAAGGAAGGCTACTACGGCAAGTTCTGACGCGCCGCGCGCAGGACAGGCAGGAATCCCATGAGCAAGCTCAGCATCGACCGCAAGATCGTCAAGTACCGCGTCCAGAAGCCGGAGGCCGACAAGGCCGCCGAGAAGGAGGCCGCGCCGAAGGAGGCCCGCGCCCGCAAGGACGGCGCCGGCAAGGTCGTCTGGATGCACGAGAAGCTCGAGCGTCCCGAGGTCCTGATCGGCTCGACCTACAAGATCAAGACCCCGGTGTCCGACCACGCGATGTACGTGACCATCAACGACATCATCCTCAACGAGGGAACGGAGCACGAGCACCGCCGGCCGTTCGAGATCTTCATCAACTCGAAGAACCTCGACCACTTCCAGTGGATCGTCGCGCTCACGCGGATCATCTCGGCGGTGTTCCGCAAGGGCGGCGACGTGGCCTTCCTGACCGAGGAGCTCAAGGCGGTGTTCGACCCGCGCGGGGGCTACTGGCAGCCCGGCGGCAAGTTCATGCCCTCGATCGTCGCCGAGCTCGGCTTCGTGGTGGAGCGCCACCTGCAGACCATCGGGCTGATGCCGGCCCCGGAGATGGACGAGTCGCGCCGCGCGCTGATCGAGTCGAAGCGCAGCGAGTGGGAGCTTCGGAACAAGCAGCAGGACGCCTTCGCCGCGACCAGCTACCCGGAAGGCGCGCAACTCTGCGCCAAGTGCAGCACCGCCGCGGTGGTGATGATGGACGGCTGCATGACCTGCCTGTCCTGCGGCGATTCGAAGTGCGGCTGAGGCGACACGAAACGGTTTGAACCCACGCGCATCGCCGGGTCCCCGCCTGGCAACCCCGTGACAGCCGGGGTAGCGCGTGCGACTCCCAGGCGGCCTTCGGGCCGCCTTTTTTTC
>CAYORU010000027.1:0-45854 GCA_964406445.1 uncultured Steroidobacteraceae bacterium | reverse complement strand
GGTCGCCGATTCGGGCGAGGGCCGCTGGACGGCGCTCGAGTCGGTCGAGCTCGGCGTGCCCACGCCGGTCATGACGCTCGCGCTGATGGAGCGCTTCGCGAGCCAGGGCAGCGGCGACTACGGCCGGCGCGTGCTAGCGCGCATGCGTCAGGCCTTCGGCGGGCACGCGGTCACCTCGACGAAGGGCTGAGCGGCCCGGCCTTCAGGGCGCCTGCTCGCAAGGACCGCCGCCGGCGCCGGCCGGGTCGTGCCAGCCGCCGACGTCGGCGGTCAGGCGCTCCGCCGCCGCGGGGCCCCAGCTGCCGCGCTCGTAGGGCTGGACCGCGCCGGCGCGGGCGAGCAGGTCGTCGACCACGCTCCACGCCGCCTCGACCGAGTCCTGGCGCGCGAACAGGGTCGCGTCGCCGCGCATCGCGTCGCCGATCAGCCGCTCGTAGGCGGTCATCTCGTCGGCATGGGCGTTGCAGGCCGCGAGCTCGACGCTGCGTCCGATCATTTCCTCGCCGCTGTCCTTGGCCCGCACGCCGAGCCCGATCGAGACCTGGTCAGGACCCAGGCGGAAGCGAAGATAGTTGGCCCGCCTGGGCACCGGCTCGTCGAACAGCCGTTGCGGCGGGCGGCGCAGCGTGGCGTAGACCTCGGTCGCCGTGACCGCCATGCCCTTGCCCGCGCGGATGAAGAACGGCACCCCGGCCCAGCGCCAGGACTCGATGCCGAGCCTGAGCGCCACGTAGGTCTCGACGTCGGAGCTCGGGTCCACGCCCTCTTCCTCGCGATAGCCGCGGTACTGGCCGCGGACCATCTCGCGGCGGCCGGACGGCCGCAGCGCGCGCAACACCTTCACCTTCTCGTCGCGCAGCGCCTCGCTGTCGAAGCCGACCGGCGGCTCCATCGCGAGGATCGAGACGACCTGCAGCAGGTGGTTCTGGACCACGTCGCGCAGCGCGCCGAGCTCCTCGTAGAGCCGCCCGCGCCCCTCGACGCCGAAGGACTCCGCCATGGTGACCTGCACGCTCTCGACGCAATCTCGGTGCCACAGCGGCTCGAGGAAGGAATTCGCGAAGCGGAAGTAAAGCAGGTTCTGCACCGCCTCCTTGCCGAGGAAGTGATCGATGCGGAACAGGTCTGACTCGCGGAACACGCGGCCGAGCGCGGCGTTCAGGCTGCGCGCCGAGGCGAGGTCCCGTCCGAGCGGCTTCTCGACCACGACCCGGGCGCCGGCGGCGCCCCCGCTCGCCTCGAGGGCCTCGACGACGGTGGCGAACAGGCTTGGCGGTATCGCGAGGTAGTGCAGCGGCCGGCGCGCCTCGCCGAGCTCGTCCCGCAGCCTGCGGAAGGTGTCCAGCTCGCGGTAGTCGCCCTCGACCAGCGAGAGTCGCGACAGCAGCGCCTCGCGCAGCTGCGAGTCGACCGTGCCGCCGGCGTTCTGCGCCAGGCTCTCCACCACGCGCTGGCGCAGCGCGTCGAGGCTGCCGTCGCGCGCCACGCCGACGACCGGCACGTCGAGCCGGCCGCGGCGCGCGAGGTGGTACAGCGCCGGGATGACTTTCTTGAAGGCGAGGTCGCCGGTGATGCCGAAGATCACCAGCGCGTCGGAGGGCTCCGCAGGCATGCGGGGAGGATACCGCGCGCGGCGCCGCCGCGCGCGGCCCTGCCCCGGCTCAGGCGACCTTGATGTCGATCTTGCGCGGCTTGGCGTGCTCGGCCTTGGGGATCCTGAGTCGCAGCACGCCGTTCTTCAGCTCGGCGCTGATGCGCGCGGGATCGAGCTCCTTGCTCAGCGTGAAGGTGCGCCGGTAGCGCGGCACGCTGATCTCGGCGTGGCTCGGCTGCAGGCCTTCCGGCGCGGCGAGGGACACCTCGCCCTCGAGCGTCAGCGTGTCGGCGTCGACGCGAAGCTGCAGCTTGTCCTTCGGCACGCCCGGCAGGTCGGCGACCAGCGTGATGCCGGCCGTGTCCTCGATCACGTCCACCGGCGGCAGCAGCGCAGGCTGCTCGCGGGCCTGGGACTCACGGGTCCCGACGTTGGTGTCGTTCATGGTGCTCCTCCTCGGCTCGCGTCAGTGGATCTCGATGCGGCGCGGCTGGGCCGACTCGCGGCGGCGGACGCTGACGTGCAGCACGCCGTCGCGGTATTCCGCGGACACCGCGTTCGGGTCGGCGTCCTCGGGCAGGCTCAGCACCCGCCGGAAGCGGCCGGCGAACCGCTCGCTGACGTGCACCGCGGTCTTCTCGTCGGACTGCGGCAGGTCGCTGTTGCGCTCGCCGGTGATCGTCAGCACGCCGCGCTCGAGGTTGACCTCGAGGCTGGCCGGGTCGAGGCCCGGCGCGAAGGCGTAGATCTCGACCGTCTGCGGCGTCCCGCCGGCGTTCAGCGCCGGGAACGCGCCGCGGCCGAGGCCGCGGATGCTGGGGGCGGTGTCGAAGGCCTGGAACAGCTCCCGCTGCAGGCGCTCCAGTTCCGCGAACGGGTCGCGGGGGAACAAGGCTCGGTAGATCACGGGTCCTCTCCTCTGGTCCGAATCCCGGGCCGGGGCGGCGACCGCCCCTGCCCACCGATGGAACGGGAGGTCGTGGCGCGCGGGCAGGATTTCAAGACCCGCGGCAGGAGCGTATGTTGTCGTTGCGGCGTCCCGCGGGCGGGCGCGGCGTGCCCGGCGCGGGCGGCGCCGGCCCGGTCACCGGGCTGCCGCGCCACGACAAGGGGGGAGCTTCGATGAAGACGTTCGTGATCCTGCGCCGCAGCGCCTGGGCCGGCGCGCCGGAGCTGCAGTCCGCCGCGGCCCTGTCCACCAAGGTGGGCAACGAGGACATGCCGGACAAGGTCAAGTGGATCCGGTCCTACGTGCTGGCCGAGCCGGACGGCCGGCTGGGAACGGTCTGCATCTACCAGGCGGTCGACGAGGCGGCGGTGCGCGAACACGCCCGCTGCGCGAAGCTGGCCGTGGACGAGATCATCCCGGTGGCGGACACCGTCGTGGTCCGGCCGGATCCGGCGAGCGCCTGACCGCCTAGCGGGGAGAATCGTCATGCCATCCATCGACTGGGCGGCGGTCGGCGTCGCCGCGCTCGCCAGCTTCGCCGTGGGTGCCGTCTGGTACTCGCCGCCGCTGTTCGGAAAAGCCTGGCAGCGGGCGGCAGGACTCAGCGACGCGGACCTGGCCCGCGGCAACGTCGCGATCGTCTTCGGCGGCGCCTTTGCACTGAACCTGCTTGCGACGATCGTGTTCGCGATGTTCCTCGGCCCCGCGCCGGGAGTGGCGTTCGGCGCCGGCGTCGGCTTCTCCGCCGGGCTGGCCTGGGTCAGCGCCTACCTCGGCATCAACTACCTGTTCGAACGCAAGAGCCTGGCGCTGTTCGCCATCAACGCCGGCTACAGCACGCTCGCGTTCACCGTGATGGGCGCCGTGCTGGGATGGCTGTCGTGATCGAGCGCGTGCTCGTGGCGCTGGCGCTCGCCGCGGCGAGCGCCACGGCCGGCGCCGAGGTGCTCGCGATCGGCGAGGGCGGTTTTCACCTGAAGCTCACCCGCACGCTCGCGGACTCGCCCGAGCGCACGTGGCAAACGCTGCTGGCCGTCGGCGGCTGGTGGAGCGACGCGCACACCTACTCCGGCCGCGCGGCGAACATGACGATCGAGCCGCGGGCGGGCGGCTGCTTCTGCGAGCGCTTCGAGGGCGGCGAGGTCGAGCACCTGCGCGTCGCCTACGTGTCCGGCGAGGCGAGGCAGCTGGTCATGACCGGCGGTCTCGGGCCGCTCCTCTGGCAAGGCGCCGGCGGCTCGCTCGCCATCACGCTGAAGCCGGCGGAGGGCGGAACGCTGGTGCAATGGGAGTACCGCGTATCGGGCTTCGAGCCGAAGGGTTGGGAGGCCACCGCGCCGCGGGTGGACGCGGTGCTCGCCGAACAGCTCGACCGGCTCGCCGCCAAGGTGGCCAGCGGGACCTGAGCTGCGTCGCCGGCCACCCTGCGGCGGGCGCCGCCGGGGTGTCGCCACGAGCCGACGACATCCGTCACAGCCCGGTGCTGCGAACGACGCTATGGTGGCCACCATGACACGCCATAGCCTTCTCGCCGCCGGCTGGCTCGCAGCGACGATCGCGCTGGCCGCCCCCGCCGCGTCCGCGGCCGGCCGCGACCTCGACCTGCGCGTCCTGCACCACGAGGCGCTGCGCGACCTGCGCGTGGACCGCGCCGGGCGGCCCGCGTCTTTCGAGGCCCTCGGGCGCCGGTTCGAACTCGACCTCGAGCCGAACGACCGGCTTCGCTTCGTCACGCGCGAGAAGGTGCCGGGCGTCGAGGTGCTGCGCGGCGCCCTGCGCGGCCTGCCGCGCTCCTGGGTGCGCGTCACGCGCACGCCGGCGGGCCTGTATGGCCTCGTCTCCGACGGCCACGACGTCTACGTGATCGAGCCGGCCGAGGAGCTCGCCGGCCGCGCCGTCGGACCCCTCGCCGCACGCGGCCGCGGCGCCGTCCTGTACCGGCTCGCCGACACGCTGATGCCGCCGGGCGGCGCCACCTGCGCGACCGGCACCGCGCAGGCGATCGCCGGCGGTCCCGTCACCGGCCAGCAGCACTTCGACGCCGTGGCGGGCGAGCTGCAGGCCGGCATGGCCGCGGCCACGCTCGCGCCGAACCGGCAGCTGCAGGTGGCCGTGGTGGGCGACTTCGAGTTCAGCCAGCTCGCCTTCGGAAGCGGCCTCACGGCCGAGCAGGCGATCGCGACCCGCATGAACTTCGTCGACGGCATCTACTCGTCGCAGGTCGGCGTCAAGCTCGTGTTCGACTCGGTCACCGTCTTCCGCGACCCGGCCGACCCCTTCAGCGACACGCTGGTGCCGGGGACGCTGCTGACCGAACTCGGCAACTGGCGGCAGTCGACCCCGGCGCAGTCCTCCCGCGGCCTGAGCCACCTGATGACCGGGCGCGACCTCGAGGGAACCACGGTCGGCATCGCCTACCTCGACGCCCTGTGCCGCTCGCGCTTCGGCGCCGGGCTGTCGCAGGCGACGGGGCTCGGCACGACCACGCACTCGCTGGTCATCGCCCACGAGATCGGCCACAACTTCGGCGCCGTGCACGACGGCGAGGCGGGGTCGGCCTGCGAGGCCGCGCCGCAGACCTTCCTGATGGCGCCGCGGGTGAACGGCAGCAGCCAGTTCTCGCAGTGCAGCCTCGACACCATGGCCCCCTCCGTGCAGGCCGCCGCCTGCATCACCGCGCGCGCCGTCGCCGACGCGACGCTCGACCTGCCCGCCCCCGCCGCGCGACCGCGCGGCACGGCCTTCGACTACGGCTTCGCGGTCCGCTCGGTCGGCGAGAACACCGTCGAGAACGTGACCGTCAGCGTGAGCCTTCCGGCCGCGCTCACGCTCAACTCGGGCGCCGTACAGGGCGGCAGCGCCTGCACCGTCGCCGGCGCCAACGTGACCTGCAGCGTCGGCTCGATCGCGCCGGGCGGAAGCCGCACGATCAACTTCAACCTGACCGGCCAGCAGACCGGGACTTCGACCGCGAACTTCTTCGTCGCCGCCTCGAACGACGAGGTGGCCGCCAACGACCGGGGCAGCGCCAGCTTCACCGTCGAGCCGAGCGCGGACCTCGGCACCTCGCTCGGCGCCTCGCCGGCCAGCATCGCCGCCGGCGGCAGCACCCAGCTCACCGCGACGGTCCGTCACCTCGGCGGCGACGCCGTCGCCGACGCGCGCCTCGCGTTCACGATCCCCGCCGGGCTCGCGGTCACCGCGGTGGGCAGCAACGCCCTCGGCTGCAGCCTCGCCGCGGGCGCCGTTTCATGCACGGCCTCGCCGATCGCCGCGGGCGCGACGGCGAGCGTCGTCGTCACGCTGCGCGGCGACCAGGCCGGCAGCCGCAACGTATCGATCAGCGTCGCCAGCTCGGTCAGCGACCCGGTGGCGGGCAACGACGCTGCAGAGGCGCAGGTCGAGGTTCAGCCGGCCACGTCGGGTGGCGGCTCGGGTGGCGGCACCGCCGGCGGCGGCGGAGGCGGCGGGGGCGGCTCGACCGGCCTCCTCTCGCTGCTCGCGTTGCTGGCGAGCCTGTGGGCGGGGACGCGCCTCAGAGCGGCTTGACCGCAATCCCGGCGGCCTTGCGGATCTTCGTGTCGTCGAGCAGCAGCCGCTCCGGCGGAAGCGGCACGAGCTGGCCGCCCTCGCGGCGCATCAAGGGCTCGAGGCCGCCGTAGTGCAGGTAGAGCGGCGCCTCGGCCGCGTCGTAGATCCCGAACACGACCGAGCTGACGCTGACGTTCGCCTCGTAGTTGGCCCGCTTGCCGTCGTTTTCCAGCGTGTCCCGGGCCCCGTCCCACTCGACCCGGTCGTTCTTCGCCGGCACGCTGAAGATCCGCACCCGGATCACGCCGACCGCGTCGATCTCGTGGCGGAACCACAGCTCGCGCAGCGCGTGCTCGCGCACCGCGGCCTGGCGCGCGGGATGGGTGGCATCGCCGACCTGCGCGGCCATCTCCGCGCGGATGCCGGCCAGCACGCTGCTCGGCAGCACGCGGTAGCCCGCCTTCTCGAGCCGCGCGGCGACCTCTTCCTCGAGCGCGGCCGTCGCGGCCTCGCCGAGATGGAAGTAGCCGTCGGCCTCGGGCGGCAGCAAGGCGATGGCCTCGACGGTCTTCTCGAGTTCGCGCTTGCCGACCAGGAAGGGATCGTCGCCCGCCGCAGCCGCACTCGCGAACAGCGCCCCCGTCACGACGATCGCGCCGGCGCGGATCACGGCAGTCCCGCCAGGTAGCCGCGCACGATGCCGGCGTCCGGCGCCTCGGGCGCCGCGGCGAGGTAGCGCTCGAAGGCCAGGCGCGCCTCCGCGCTGCGGCGCTCGATGCGATAGGTCATGCCGAGTTCCCTGAGCGCCGGGGCGTAGGCGGAGTCCTGCGCGAGCGCTGCCTCGTAGGCCTGGCGGCTCGCCGAGAAGTCCGGGCCGAGCGGGCTCGCCCGCCGGTGCGTCTCGCCCACCAGGAAGTGCGCCTCCGGGTCCTCGGGGCGCACGCTGAGATACCGCGACAGCGCCTCGCGGGCGCGCTCCACCTTGCGCTCCTGGATGTCGAGGCGCGCGTTCAGCAGCAGCACCGGGGCGATCCGGCGGTAGTACTCGCGCGACTCCGGGGCCGGCGGCTCGACGTAGTCCTTGCGGCGCTTCGCGTCGCGGACCTCCTTCTCGAGGTTCCTGATCCGGTCCTCGAGGCGCGGGTGGCTGCTCCACATCTTGCGTGGGTCGGCGGCGCCGTAGACCTCGTTCTCGGCGAGCCGCTCGAAGGCGGCGATGGACTCGCCGATGGGCAGGCCCGCGCGCATCATGAGCGCGAGGCCCTCCTCGTCGGCCTCGTACTCGTTGTCCTTCGAGTAGCCGCTGGTCGCCAGGTTCTTCCACAGCTCGCCGGCGAAGTCGCCGACGCCCGGGTCCCAGCCGCCGGTCGCCGCCGCCATGGCCAGGCTCGCCAGGAAACCGAGGCCCTTGCCGACCTTCGACTGGCGGTCCGCCTGGAGCATCTCGCGGTAGCTGTGCCGCTGCAGGAAGTGCGACAGCTCGTGCGCGAGGATGGCGCCGAACTGCGCCTCGTTGTCCATGCGCGCCATCAGGCCGGTGTGCAGGCCGATCGTGCCGTAGGGATAGGCCCAGGCCGACAGCACCGGGTCCGCGACCAGGACGAAGTCGACGTTGAGCCCGAGGTGCTGGATCGAGTCTCCGAGCATCCGGTCGGCCAGCGACTCGACGTAGGCCTCGACCTGTCGATGGCGGAACAGCGTGCCGCCGTTGCGCAGCCGGTTCTCGTGGCTGCTCGCGCTGTCCCACAGGCCGGCCTCGTCCGCCGCGCCGGGCAGCTGCCGCGCCTCGTAGGCCGGCACGACTTCGGCGGCCTGGCCGGCGCCGGCGATGAGCCACAGGATCGTCAGCAGCCGGGTCGCAACGAGCCTCTGCATCGTGTCCCTCCGTCCGCGGCCGCGCGCCGCCCGGCGCGCCTCACGGGATCTGCACCAGGTGGGCCGCGCGCTTGACCACGCCGCTCTTGTCCTCGACGTTGACGACGACCAGCCACGGGCCCGGCGAGGAGAATTCCGTCAGCGGGATCGTCGCGAGCTGGCCGTCGATGATCGGCTGCTTGCGCTTCTGGCCCACGAAGCGCCAGGCCTTCGGGTCCTCGCCGGGCCCGGCCTGCAGCCAGGCCCGCTTGAAGCGGGTCGCGTCGATCGTGCCCCAGACGCCCACGTAGGCGGGCTGGCCGGCCGGCAGCAGCTCGACGCGCGTGATGTCCGCGACCACCCCGAAGCCGGGATCGGCCGCGAGCGCCGCGCGCGCGTCGAGCAGGCCGTGTCCGACGCGCGGGTCGCGGCCGGGCGCCTCCGTGTCGGCGGCCGTCGCGGTCAGGATCTCGGCGAGTTCCGCCGCCGTCAGGCGCGGGTTGCGGCCGAGCGCGAGCGCGGCGGTGGCCGCGACGATGGGCGTCGAGAACGAGGTGCCGCTCGCGCGCAGGTAGCGCTTGTCCGCGCCGACGACGTAGCTGCCCGGCTCGTACTCGTCGCCCTGCCAGGGCCGGAGGTTCGCGTCGGTGCCCCGGGCGCGCAGGCTCAGCACGTCGACGCCCGGCGCCACGAGGTCGACCTTCGCGCCGAAGTTCGAGAATGCCGCCGCGCGGCCGTCCTCCTCGGCAGCGCCCACGGTCAGTACGCCGTCCTGGCCGGCAGGGCCGAACTCGCCGAGCTCCACGCCGTCGTTGCCGGCCGCTGCCACCACCAGCACGCCGCGACTTCGCGCATGCGCGAGCGCCGCTCCTTCCATGGCGCTCTCGTTCGGCCCGCCGACGCTCAGGTTGATGATCCTCGCGCCGTTGTCGGCGGCGTAGACGATCGCCTCCGCCAGCCAGGAGGCGCGGGTCGTGCCGAAGTCGCTGGCCGCCTTGAGGACCATGATCCGCGCGTTCGGGCTGATGCCGGCGATGCCCCGCTCGTTGTGGGCCGCGGCGATGATCCCGGCGACGAAGGTGCCGTGCCCGTCGCGGTCCCAGGGCCGGTTGTCGCCGGCGACGAAGTTCCAGCCGATCACGTCGTCGACGTAGCCGTTGCGATCGTCGTCGATGCCGTTGTCCGGGATCTCGTCCTCGTTGCGCCAGAGGCTCGCGGGATCGAGGTCCGCGTGATGCCAGTCGAGGCCCGTGTCGATGACGGCGACGACGACCGGCGCGGCGCCCTGCGGCACCAGCCGCCAGGCCGAGCTCTCGTCGTCGGTGTAGCCGACCCGCTTGATCGCCCACTGGTCGTCGAGTTTCGCGCCCCAGGAATTGCCGCCGTTGCGGGCATCGCGCCGGTAGTGCGGATCGGTCGGCACCAGCACCCTGCGGCAGGGGTTCGGCGCGCCGCTTCCGTAGCGCGCCTCGCGCAGCGCCACGAGCACCGCGGTCTCGGCGTGCTGCGGGAAGACCAGGCCCGAGAAGGCGCCGCCGCCGGTGCGCAGCCGGCCGGCCACGAAGGGGTCGAGTGACGGCGCCTGGCCGTTCACCCAGTACGGCACGGCGAGGCTGCCGAAGCGGTCGCCGCGCAAGTGGTACTCGTGCCCGCGGTACGCGAACAGCCCGGTGGCGACGGCGCTGACGTCGATCGTGCCGCGCACGGCCGGCGCGTCGCTGCCGGGGTCGGACGCGTCGCCCAGCTGCCCGGGCCAGCGGCGGGCCAGGGCCTCGACCGCTGGATCGACGAACAGGAAGCCGTAGCGCGCCTTCGGCAGGCCGGGCGCGGCCGCCGCCTCCCTCGCGAACGCGCGCGTGACGGCCTGCGCGAGATCGCCGTCGCCAGCCGCGCCTGCGGCGCCCATGCCGCGCAGCGCGACGAGGCCGCCCGGCCCCGCCGCACTGCAGTCCGCGCTCTGCGTGGCCGCGTAGAGGAAGCTGGCGGCGGTCTCGAGGCCGCCGCCGCCGTACTCGGGGTCGGGATCGCCGAGCGCACAGGCGCCCGACGGATCGCAGGCGAGCCCGAACGCCGGCAGCGCGGTGCAGCGGGTGGCGCGGCCCTCGGGCGCGCAGGACTCGCCGGCCCCGCCGAGCGCGCAGGACCCGCCGTCGCAGCGCGCGACGGCCGGCGGCGGCGCCGCACAGGTCCAGCCGACCTCGCCGAGCGAGCACGGCGCCTTCAGGCCGGTGCCCTCGATCGTGCAGGCGCCCGCGGCGAGCCGAGCCGGTTCGCAGGCCAGCGCGTATTGCGGAACGCCCTCGCAGCGAAACGTCGAGCCCTGTCCCTGGCAGAAGCCCGGGCGCGTGTCCGGCTGCTGCGACGGCAGCGCGCTGGTCTGCTTCGGCGCTGCGGCGGGCGCTCGGGTGGGGTCCTTCGCCTCCTGGCCCGGCACGAGCTCGGGGAACTGGATCGGGTAGGCGGGATTGCTGCCGCCGCCGTAGTTCGCGCCGGGCGCGGTGGTGTCCTCCGGCAGCCCCAGCGCGCGCGCCGCGGCGTTGCCGACGCGAAAGCCCTCCTCCTCCTCCTCGAGGCTCGCGCCCCTGCCGCCTGACTGGGTCGCCGTGTTGTAGCGGCCGCTGACCGTCGCGTGGAAGCCCTCGTGGATCAGGTTGTGGACGAAGTCGGCCTTGTTGACCACGCCGAGTTCGCCGTCGAGCGTGAAGACGTAGTAGTCGCCCGGGTTCCTCCGCGCCTCGTTGAGCGCCTTGAGCGAAGTGTCGACGCCGATGTAGATCTACTCGTCCTCGATGACCCCGACGATGGCGTCTTCCTGGCGCGTGTAGCGCGCGTTGCCGGGCAGCACGTCCTCGTCGTCCACTGGCTTGCGATCGGTGCCGAGCCGACCGTTCTTGTCGGTGGTGCCGGTCGTCTTGACGAACGTGACGTCGCTCAGCGCGTTGCTGGTGAGCGCGCGGTCCAGGTAGCTGCCCTCGAGCTCGCGGATCACCGCGTCCGCGCCGGTGAGCTGCATGAAGCTCGACTTCTTGATGTCGGCGAGGACGTTGACGGTCAGGTCGTGGATCGACACCGGCTGGCCGTCGACCAGGCCGCCGAAGTCCTTGTCCGCGGCCGAGGCGCCGAAAGTGGCCGGCGCGGCGACCTCGACGTGGACGACGTCCATCCGGACGCCGCCGGCGCAGGCGCCCTCGCTGCAGGATTCGCACTTGTAGAAGACCGCGCCGGAATGGCGCCCCGGCGCCATGCTGCCGAGCGGGATCGTGACGTCGATGAAGGCCGTGTCGGGATCGAGCCTCACACGCGCGGGGACGCCGAGCCACTGCGCCGGCGCAAAGCGTGGCTGGACCGTGAATGGCGCGAACCAGACCGAGACCTCGTGGGTCCCCGGGCAGTCGAAAGGCTCTGGGAACAGGCTCGCAGAGACCGTACCGGCCGCTGGATCCAGCGGGCCGATGTTTTCTTCTTTCGCCGACGCGGGCGACCACGCGAGCGCGGCGCCCAACGCCAGCAAGGTCGCGGCGAGTCTCGAGGACATCGCTCCCCCTGACGACCTGGCGTATCCGGGGCTCTTTTCGGTGCAGGATAGATCAGCCGGCCCGACGAGGCAAAGCCGGTGGCCTGGCGGAGGTGAGTCCATCCGATGAACGCTGCGCGCTCCCGTCGGCAGTTGGCAGCAACGGGTGGCCGACTACGGCGATGGGGCACCGTCCCCATCGCCCGGTGTCATGCGGTAGCGCTTTCGCACGGCCTCCAGGTCGACACCTTTGGCGTCGCGCAGGAAATCGAGCAGCGCGTGCCGCTCCGCCGTGCCGGGAAAGCCCATCTCGAGCGCGTTCAGCTGATAGTAGGCGATGCCTTCGTATTCACCCTCATAGGGGTAGGTTTGGAGCAGTGTCAGGGCCAGCGCGGGGCGGTGCATGCTGGCCATCTCGACCACATTGCCGTGGTTTCCGACCGTGTCGTGCAGGTTCGCACCCGACTGCAACAACAGGTGCAGATTGGCCCATGGCCGCGCACGATCGGGCGCCACCTGTGGTCCAGGATCGAGCCAGGCACCGCGCTCATACGCGAGGATCAGGGCCGAGGTCACTTCGTCGCCCGACACGGCACGCGGATCGCCCCCGTGCGCGAGCAGCAGGCGCAGGACATCCGCCTCGTGGAACTCGGCGGCGATCAGCACCGGAGAGTAGCGGTCGATCCAGTAGGCCGTGGCGCCGGGATAGACGGGACCGAAATCGCCATCGATCATCCGGTTGGGGTCGGCGCCCGCCTCCAGCAACGCCGCGATCGCAGCGAGATGGTCGCGATCGACCGGGTTCGGCTCTATCGGGCGGGCTCCAGTGGCTCGATTGAAGACCATTTCGTTGAACTCGAGGCCGCGACAGGTGAGTGCCCAGATCAACGGTGTGACCGCGAATCGGCCCCCTGCGTCGGCGGCAGTTCCGCTGGCGAGCAGGCTCCGGACACGCGCCGTGTCACCATCGCAGGCGGCGGCCGCCAATTGACGCGCGTTCTCGTCCGGAAAGACCTCGGCCACGGTCGTGTCGCTCGCCGGGGCCTCGCTGCAGGCCGGCTGCAGGACGATACAAGCAGCCAGGAACGCCAGCGCCGGGAGCCTCGTCGCCTTGTCTCTCGGCAAGTCGCTGCCGGCGGACCACATCGATTGACAGCCTTGCCTCATGGCCGCGAACGCTCTCTCGGCGCCGGCTCTTTCTCGAAGATCCGCAGCAATGCCTTCGCAGGGCCTGTCGGCTCGCGCCGCGCCTGCTCCCTGCTCCGCGACATCCGCGCGCCGAGGTTGGGCAAGCGCGCGAACCGCGCCTCCGACAGTCCTGACTGTTCCCGCACCGCGTGGACGCGGCAGGAGGCATCGACCTGCCTCCGCGACGGCCTCCGCTCGCCTCGCGTGATCGCGCCCGGCAGCTTCACGCTCTTCGCGAGTTCCTTGAGCGCCTTGCGCGCTCGCTCGGGTGCCTGCGCGGTCTTGACCTCACCAGCGGTGAGCTTGCCCTTCGCGGCACGCCCCGGCACTCGCGAATGGTGGGCCCGCTGGGATTCGAACCCAGGACCAAGGGATTATGAGTCCCCTGCACTGACCGCTGTGCTACAGGCCCGGTCGCATCTTACCCGAGCCCGGGGAAACCGCCCTCAGCTCGGCGTCTCCATCATGCTCTGCGTGTAGTTCTCGAGGCCGACGCGCTGCACGAGCTCGAGCTGGGTCTCGAGCCAGTCGATGTGCTCCTCCTCCGACTCGAGGATGTCCTCGAGCAGCTCGCGCGTGACGTAGTCGCCGATCGACTCGCAGTCGGCGATCGCGGCCTTGAGGTCGGGGTGCGCCTTGCGCTCGAGCGCGAGGTCGCACTCGAGCACCTCGACCACGGTCTCGCCGATCAGCAGCTTGTCCAGGTCCTGCAGGTTCGGCAGGCCCTCGAGGAACAGGATCCGCTTCACCAGCTTGTCGGCGTGCTTCATCTCGTCGACCGACTCGTGGTACTCGTACTTCGCGAGCTTGCCGAGCCCCCAGTTGTCGAACATCCGCGAATGCAGGAAGTACTGGTTGATCGCGGTGAGCTCGTTGCGCAGCACCTTGTTCAGGTGCGCGATGACCTTCGGGTCACCCTTCATGGGGCCTCCGTGCTGGCATGGCGGACGTGGGCGGGCCCAGCCGGGCCCGGTTCAGGCAGGTTGCCCGCAGAGCGGGCCAGTATCAAGCGCCTGGTCGAAGACCTCGCGGGCCACCTGCTCGCAGCGGCCGCAGCCGGTGGCGACCCCGGTGCAGCGCTGCAGCTCATCGAATGAGCGTACCCCGGCTTCGGCGGCCTGGCGGACGTCGCGGTCGCGGACGCAGCGGCAGAGACAGACGTACATGGCGCTAGGTTGGCGACTGGTGGCTGGGGCGGAATCAGTATAAATGCTAATCATTCTCATTATCTAGTGGCAAGTCCCGGAGCGGCGCCCAGTCAGCATCCATTAAGGATTCACGGACGAAAATGCTCGTTGAACGAGTTCAGGGTCCGGCGTTTCGGCACGACCGTGAACTTGCTAGCATGCCGGCCCGCTGCCTCGGACGGGCCTGATTCCCGAGAGCTTTGTCTAGATCGAGCCGTCAAGGAGTTTCCATGAGCAACGAGACGATTTCGCGCCGCAGCCTGATCAAGGGCGCGCTGGTGGGCCTGGCGGCGGTGCCGGCCGCGACGCTGGTCACCCGCGAGGCGGCCGCCGCCGACCTGCTGGACCCGGCGAGCGCGCAGGCCAAGGCCCTCGGCTACGTCCACGACGCGACCAAGGTCGATGCCAAGGCGAACCCGATGTACAAGGCCGGACAGAACTGCGGCAACTGCATCCAGTACACGGGCAAGGCGGGTGCGGCCGAGGGCGGCTGCAACCTGTTCCCGGGCAAGAACGTCAAGGCCGCGGGCTGGTGCAAGGTGTGGGTCATCAAGCCGGGCGCGAAGCTCGGCTGAACGGTCCCCGTAGTTCGATCGCCGCGGCCCGGGGCGCCCTGCGTCCCGGGCCGTTGCTTTTTCGGCCGGCGGACGCGCGGTCAGTCCCCTGCCGCGAGATGCGTGAGCGGCAGCGCCGTCGTCTGCTTGAGCACCTCCATCGAGAACCCCGAGCTCACGTCCGTCAGCTCGACGCTCTCGATGAGTCGCTTGTAGACCGCGTCGTAGCCGGCGATGTCCGGCACCACCACCCTGAGCAGGTAATCCACGTCGCCGCTCATGCGGTAGGCCTCGACGATTTCCGGGATCCCGTCGACGGCGCGGCGGAATCGCGCCAGCCAGTCCGCGTTGTGCTGGTTGGTGCGCACCGAGACGAACACCGACACGCCGACGTTGAGCCGCACCGGGTCGAGCAGCGCCACTCGACGGGTGATGATGCCTTCCTGCTCGAGTCGCTGGATGCGCCGCCAGCAGGGCGTGGTGGACAGCCCCACGCGCTCGGCGATCTCGGCGAGCGGCGTCAGGGCATCCCGCTGCAGGATCTCGAGAATCTGCCGGTCGCGAGAGTCGGGGGAGTATTTTCTATCCACGCTATTTTATTAGAATATTCTTCTAATAATAGCGATCTCTGCGCGATATTAGCAACAGCCTTCCCCGGACTACGTGCTAGCGTCTTGCGCATGCAAGAGCCCACCGGCCATCCCGGCCTGCCCCCCATCGACCTCGCCGCGTTGCGCGCCCAGCTGATCGGCGCGGACGCGCCCATCGAGACGCCCTTTGGCAGCCGGCCGATGGTCTACTGCGACTACACGGCCTCGGGCCGCTCGCTGCTGTTCCTCGAGCGCTACCTGCAGCGGCTGCTGCAGGGCTACGCCAACACCCACACCGAGGACGACGTGACCGGCCGCAGCATGTCGCGGCTGCTGCACGAGGCCGAGGCGGCGATCAAGCGCGCGGTCAACGCGGGCCCGGGCGGGTGCCTCATCGCCTGCGGCACCGGCGCGACCGGCGCGATCGAGCGCCTGCAGCAGATCCTCGGCGTGGCGCTGCCACCGGCGACCCGCGAGACGCTCGAGCGCCTCGAGTCGGAGGCCCTCGGCGCGGAGGCCGCCGCCGCGGCCAGGCGCGCGCGCGAGGCGCGCTCACCGGTCGTCTTGCTCGGTCCCTACGAGCATCACTCCAACGAGGTCTCGTGGCGGCAGGGCCTGGCGACCGTCGTGAACGTGAACCTCGCGCCGGACGGCGGCGTGGACCTCGCGCACCTCGAGTCGCTGCTCACCGACCCGCGCTTCCACGGCCGGCTGCGCATCGGCTCGTTCTCCGCGGCCTCGAACGTGACCGGCATGCGAACGCCGGTGCACGAGATCGCCCGGCTTCTGCACCGCCACGGCGCCTTCGCCTGCTTCGACTACGCGGCGAGCGGGCCCTACGTGCCGATCGACATGAACCCCGACGGGGCGTGGAGCGAGCGCTCGCTCGACGCGGTGTTCCTGTCGCCGCACAAGTTCCTCGGCGGCCCGGGCGCGAGCGGCGTGCTCGTGTTCAACGAGCGGCTGTACCGGCGCGAGCTGCCGCCCTCGATGGCCGGCGGCGGCACGGTCGACTACGTCAGCCCCGTCGACCAGGACTTCATCGCCGACATCGAGGAGCGCGAGAAGGCCGGCACGCCCGGCATCCTGCAGACGCTGCGAGCGGCGCTCGTCTTCGAGCTGAAGGCGGCGGTCGGCCACGAGCGCATCGAGCGCATCGAGCAGGCGCTGCTGGCACGGGCCTTCCGGCGTTGGTCCGCCACGGATGCCATCGAGATCCTCGGCAACCCCGATCCCGCGCAGCGCATCGGCATCGTGTCGTTCAACCTGCGCGACCCGCGCGGCGGCTGGCTGCACCCGAAGTTCGCGACCGCCCTGCTCAACGACCTTTTCGGCATCCAGTCCCGCGCCGGCTGCTCCTGCGCCGGCCCCTACGGCCACCGCCTGCTCGGCATCGACGCCCAGACCTCGGAGCGCTACCGCGCGTTCGTGCGCGAGGGCTACCACGGCATCAAGCCCGGCTGGTGCCGGGTAGGCTTCCACTTCGTGATGGACGAGGCCGAAGCCGACTACGTCATCGAGGCGGTGGCCTTCGTCGCCGAGCAGGGCCACCGCTTCCTGCCGCTATACGACTTCGATCCCCGCTCCGGCCAGTGGCGCCACCGCGAGTTCACCGAGGGCGTCGAGCCGCTGTCGCTGGCCGCGGCGCTCGAGGCCGGCACGCTGCCGGCGACCGCCCTGCCGCGCGAGGCGCGGCTCGAGCGCTACCGCGCGCACCTCGCCGAGGCGCGCGCCCTCGCCGCTTCGCTCCGCGGGCCGCCGCCCGCGCCGCGGCCGGTGCTCGACGGGCACTTCGGGGAACTGCAGTTCTTCTCCACCTGACCGCCGCCAGGACCGCGCGCGCCCAGGGCGCGCCCCGAGCTAACCCGGACGCGCCGGCAGGTAGGCGTCGACCTGCTGGCCCGGATAGGCGGGACCGGCGGCGTCGGCGTCGAACGCGTAGATGACCTGCAGGACGCGGGTATCGACGCGCTCGCCAAGGCTGCCCGACAGCTGCCGCTTGGGAACCACCAGGGGCTCGACGCGCACGAATCGAGCCTGGATCCGCCCGCCGCCGCCGCGAACCGAAAGAACCGCCGGCGCCGCGGGCAGGAGCCGCGGGATGTCCGCCTCGTCGACTTCGACCCTCGCGTGCAGCATGCGCGTTTCGCCGAGCGTCATGAGCGGCACTTCGAGCCGTCCGGTCGGCGCGAACTCGCCGGGCCGCACTTCCACGCGCAGTACGGTGCCATCGCGCGGCGCGACCACACGGCGGCGGTCGAGCTCGATCCGGGCCTGTTCGGCGCGCGCGCGAGCCTCGGCCGCCGCCGCGCGAGACTCGGCTACCGCGGCAATCGCCCTCGCCAGGCGCGCGTCCGCCGAGTCGCTGGCGGCGATGCGCGACTCCGCGTCCTCACGCGAGAGCGCGCGCTGCTCCACCAGCTGACCGGCCCGCTCCGCTCGGCGCCGCTCGGCCGACTGCTGGACGCGCGCCTCCTGCAGCGAGGCCTCGGCGGTGGCGATTCGCTCTTCGGCCGTGCGCAGCGCGGCGCGGCGCACCGCGTATTCGGCCGCGACGTCCCGCGCCTCGACCTCGAAGAGGGTATCGCCGGCACGCACGCTGTCCCCCGGCCGCACGTGGACGCTCACCACGACGCCGGCCACTGCCGGTCCGATGGAGACGCTCTCCGAGGCCGGCTCGATCACGCCCGAGGCGCCGACATATGCCGCGGAAGTGCCCGGATCCGGCGCTGCTACCGGAGCGCCCCGGGGTGGCACCAGCGGCGCGTCGTCGCCGCCGCTGGCCATGGCCCAGGCGGCGATCGCCGCGCCGAGCGCTGCAAGCGCAACGAGGGTCGCCTGAAGCGACGGGCCTGTCCTGTTCATCGATCCTCCGCCATCGTTTCGGTGAATGGTCCGCGCCGATCGAGCGTCAGACGGCCGTCGTCGATCCGGCACAGGCGATCGGCATAGGGAAAGATCCTGCTGTCGTGGGTGACGACGATCACCGCCCGCCGGGCGCTGACCGCCCGGGCTCGCAGCAGCTCGATGACCGCCCGGCCATTGCGCGCATCGAGCGACGCGGTCGGCTCGTCGCAGACGAGCAGCGCCGGCTCGTGCACGAGGGCTCGCGCAATGGCGACCCGCTGCTGCTGGCCGCCGGACAGCTCGCCGGGGCGGCGTCCGACGGCGCCCTCGAGTCCGAGCTGCTCCAGCATTGCGCGGGCCCGGCGCAGGGCCACGTCGGTCCTAAGCCCCCTCGCCAACAGCGGCACGGCGACGTTCGCCGCGACCGGCACCGTGGGCAGGAGGTTGAACTGCTGGAAGACGAAGCCGACGCATTCGCGGCGGAACCGGGCCAGCGCGCGTGGGTCGAGGCGATCGAGGCGGCTGCCGAAGACCTCGACGGTGCCGGCGTCCGGCGCGAGGATCCCGCCGAGGATGGACAGCAGCGTGGTCTTGCCCGACCCGGATTCGCCGACCAGGAAGGTGAGCTCGCCGGCGCGGACGGTCCAGTCGACGCCATGGAGCACGCGCGTGCGCGCCGGGCCGATGCCGAAGTCCTTGACCACGCCGGTTGCCCGGATGTCGCCCATTCGATCAGCCCCGGAACACCAGCGCCGGATCGATCCCGAGGACGCGACGCAGCGATGCGGCGGCCGCGGCAGTCATGATCACGGCCACCAGGCCGCCGACCGCCGCGGCGACCTGCCAGGGCAGGTAGAAGCCCCGGAATGTCGGCACCTGGGCGGCCGCGAACAGGAAGAACGACGCAGCCAGGCCGAGACCGGTGAGGTAACCCACGACGCCGACGGCGCCCGCCTGCGTCGCGATCATCGCCGCGAGCTGGCGATCGCTGACACCCATCGCCCGCAACGCTCCGAATTGCCGCCGGTTGTCGCTCACGAACATGGAGAACGTCAGCGCCACGATGGCGATTCCGACGATGATTCCGAGCACCACCGTGGTGCCGATCGACACCGGGATGCCGGTGTTGCCGATCACGTAGTCGCGGGAGGCGCGCGCGAATGCGTCGCGGGTGAGGACCTGCTGTCCGGTGGCGCGGGCGATCGCGGCGGCGACCTCGTCCCGCCGGCCGGGGTCGGCAGCGCGCGCGAGCACGAAGGAAAGCGTGTTGCGCCCGTTGTTCGTGAACGCGAGTGCCTGCGACACGCGGGTGACCACGACCGGGACGTTCACGAAGCCCGGCCGCGCCGCGGTGATTCCGCGCACCACGGCGCGCCGGTCGTTCAGCTCGATCTCCGCGCCCAGGGCGTAGGGCTGGCCAGGGAACAGCCGGGCGTACCCGTCGCGGTCCACCAGCACCGCCCCGGGATCGCGCAACGCGCCCCGGTCGCCGAGCACCATGCCGAGCGGCGCACCGATGCCGGAGGCGTCGTCGACACCGAGAACCTGCACGCCGACCTGGCGGCCGTCGGCCGTGCGGACCGCGGCGCTGCCCTTGAAGAGGGGCACCGCCCAGGCGACGCCCGGCACCCCGCGGACCCGGTCGAGCACCGTGGAGCGCATGGGCCAGGGCTGGTCCACCGTCTGCACCGACGGATCCATGACCCACAGGTCCGCCTCCTGGACGTCGATGACCGGCGCGCCGGCGCGGTCGAGGAGGCCGACGAAGATCGACACCTGCTGGACGATCAGCAGGGTGGCAAAGGCGACGCCGACCACCATGCCGCTGCACTTGGCACGGTCGCCGGCAAGCAAGTCCAGGGCCAGGCGAAGCAATCCCATGCCCGTCGATTCGATATCACACGTGCGATAGATTCACCCGGCGACCCCGTACGCCCGCACGAACCCGTCCACCGACGACCGGACCAGCCGCCGCAGAGAAAGGGGGCGCAACGCGCGGCCGCCGAGACTGAACTGGTGCTGGGCGGCGAGGATCAGGGGTGCCAGCAGCAGCAGGGCCCCGATCCTGGCGTCGACCCCCCGCAGTTCTCCGCGCGCGATATGGGCGGCCAGTCGCCGCTCGAGGGCCACCAGGGACGGTTCCAGGAGCTCCGTCAGGAACGCCTCGGCGGCGGCCGGGGCCACGAGTCCCTCGGCGAGCCCGACGGCGAGCATGCGGTTCAGAGGCGTCGCCTCGAGTCCTGACGCCGTGTGCTCCAGGGCGCGCCGGATCGACCTGCGCAACGGACCGTCCGCGGTCGCCACGGCTGCGAGTTCTGCCGCGCCGCGGGCATGCCAGTCGCCGAAGACCGCGCGGATCACGTCCTGCCTTCCGCCAAAGTAGTGACGCAATGTCGGGATGGTCACGCCGGCGGCCGCCGCCAGTTCGCGCAGGCTGGGCGAGGGGCCCTCGGCCAGCAGGCGCGCGCCGAGGGCCTCGAGCAGTCGAGCGCGCTTCTCGGCGTGGTCGTGGTGGGGTGTTCCGGGTCGGCGCGGCATCGGCCTGGCGGGCGTGTCGTGGAGTTGGCCGCATTATGGCGAGCCCCGACGGGCGAACGGAGGCCCAGCAGCCGAAGTTGCGCCGCGCCCGGACGCGACGTCGCCGGCGGGGCCCCAGAAACAAGAACCCCGCCTTTCGGCGGGGTCAGTTCCCTCTTTGGTTCACGTGGCGCCGGTGGACCCGCGCGTCGTTATGTTTGTCTCTTCCTGACGTGCGCCTCGCCTCCGGCGGGCAGCATCCCCTAGCAGTCTTTATCCCGAACCTGGGGCCCTGACAATCAACTTGCGTGCCAACCGGGGCGGGCGGCATGCCATTCAGGGGCTTACGACGAACACGCTGCGACGGCCCCCGCGGGATTCCGTCATTTCGTAAGAAATCCCGACACTGCGAAGCGGCCGCCTCGGCGCGGCAGGTGCGCGGCGCCAGCCCGTTAAGATGTCGCCCCATGCAGGACTCCGACGACCCCCGTTTCCGGCGCGGCCCCGAGCCCCGGCGAAGCAAGCCTCGCCCGCCGCGGCACGCCCGCGCGGAGCCTCGGGAACCCGCGGCCATGGAGCGTCTGCAGAAGGTGCTGGCCGACGCGGGCGTCGCCTCGCGGCGCGACTGCGAGCTTGCGATCCTGGCCGGCCGGGTGCGGGTGAACGGGCGCCCCGTGCACGCCCTGCCCTGCATGGTTCGCGCGGGCGAGGACCTCGTGGAGCTCGACGGCGAGGTGATCGACACCGCGCAGCGCGTCGAGCGCGCCCGGCAGGCGCCGCTGTACTTCGCGGCCCACAAGCCGAAGGGCGTCATCTCGACCGCGCGCGACCCCGAAGGCCGCGTGAACGTGCTCTCGCTCGTGGCCGGCCGCCTGCCCCGCGGGCGGCGCGTCTATCCGGTCGGCCGGCTCGACGCCGACTCGACCGGCCTCGTGCTGCTGACCGACGACGGCGAGCTGGCCCATCGCCTGGCCCACCCGCGCCACGGCGTGGCGAAGGAGTACCACGTGACCGCCGAGGGCGCGCTCGATGCGGCGACGCTCGAGCGGCTGCGGCGCGGGTTCTACCTCGCCGGCCCCGACGCGATCGCGCGCAGCAAGGCGGCCGGCCGCGGCGGTGGGGCGCGGCGCGCCGCCCTGGAAGACGTGAGGATCCTCAAGCGCTGGACCGACCGGCGCACGGGCGGCCTGGCGCTGCTGTCCATCGTCCTGCGTGAAGGGCAGAACCGCGAGATCCGCCGCCTGCTGGTCCACGTGGGGCTGAAGGTGCGTCGACTCGAGCGCGTCGCGATCGGGCCGCTCAGGCTCGGCGCGCTGAAGCCCGGCGCGGCGCGGCCGCTGACCGCCGCCGAGGTCGCCGCGCTGCGCGGGGTGGTCCTGCTGCCCGCGAGATAGCCGTCCGGCAATGCTCAGCCGCCGGACGCGGCCTCCGCGGAGGCGCTCACCCGGCCGGCGCCCGCGAAACCGAGCGCGAACCATGGATCCGACAGCCGCGCGGCCTCGACGCCGCGCCCGCGCCCGGGCGCGTGGATGAAGGTGCCGTCGCCCGCGTAGATCCCGACGTGCGGCTCTGGCAGGCGGAAGAACACGAGATCCCCCGGCGCGAGCGCTTCGCGCTCGATGCGCGCCACGGCCGCCTGCTGCGACTCGGCGCTGCGCGGCAGCCGCAGGCCGGACTCTCCGAACACGAAGAAGACGAGCCCCGAACAGTCGAAGCCCGTCGCAGGATCGGCGCCGCCGAATCGGTAGGGCGTCCCCAGCAGCCCGCGGGCGCGGCCCAGGACCTCCGCGGCCATGGGCGAGTGCGCGGGCGCCGCGGGCTCGACGACCGCCGGCGGCTCGCCCGCAGGCGCGTCCACCTCGGCGCGATCCGCCGGCCGCGGCGGCGCCGCGGCGCAGCCGGCGACGGCGAGGGCGGCGGCGATGCAGATCGGCGCGGCTTTCATGGCGGAAGGATGCCGCGGGCCGTGATCGGTGACCAGTGACCGGTGATCGGTAATCGGTGACCGGTGACCGGTGACCGGTGACCGGCCGGAACCTCGGGCCAAGGCTCAGCCCGGTTCGGCCGATCACCGGTCACCGATCACCGGTCACTCCTCTTCAAACCGTCTCCTCCGCCGGCGGCGCGTGGCTCGCGCAACCCACGTCGCCGAGCGCCGCGGCGGTGGCCTCGTCGACCTTCGACACGAACACGAACCTGAGCAGGCGTCGGGCGCTCTCGGGCACTTCCGCCAGGTCCTTGCGGTTGCGCTCCGGCAGGATCACCTTGGCGAGCCCGGCGCGCGCCGCGGCGACCACCTTCTCCTTGATGCCGCCGACCGGGAGCACCAGCCCGCGCAGGCTGATCTCGCCGGTCATGGCGACGTCGCTCGCCGCGGTTCGGCCGGTGAACAGCGAGACCAGCGCCGTGTAGAGGGCGACACCGGCGCTCGGCCCGTCCTTGGGGATGGCACCCGCCGGCACGTGCACGTGCACGTCGCTCTTCTCGAAGATCGCCGGATCGAGGCCGAGCTGGCCGGCCCGCGCCTTGACCAGCGACATCGCCGCCTGCGCACTCTCCTTCATGACGTCGCCGAGTTGCCCCGTCAGGATCAGCTTGCCGGACCCGGGCAGGCGGGTCGCCTCGATGAACAGCAGGTCGCCGCCCACCGGCGTCCAGGCGAGCCCGGTGGCCACGCCTGGCACCGAGGTGCGCAGCGCCACCTCGCTCTCGAACTTGTGCGGCCCGAGGATCGACTGCAGGTCGGAGGCGTCGATGTCCACGCGGGTTGCCTCGCCTCCGGCGATGCGCACGGCGGCATTGCGCAGCACCGCTCCGATCTCGCGCTCGAGGCTGCGGCAGCCGGCCTCGCGGGTGTACCCGCGCACGATGCCTGCCAGCGCCTCGTCGCTGAGCTTCACCTGGTCGGACGAGAGTCCGTTGGCCTTGAGCTGGCGCGCGATCAGGTAGCGCTTCGCGATCTCGAGCTTCTCCTCCTCGGTGTAGCCGGTGAGCTCGATGACCTCCATCCGGTCGCGCAGCGGCCCCGGCACCGTGTCGAGCATGTTGGCCGTGGCGATGAACAGCACCTTCGAGAGGTCGAAGGGCGCGCCGAGGTAGTTGTCGCGGAAGCTCGAGTTCTGCTCGGGATCGAGCACCTCGAGCAGCGCCGCCGACGGGTCGCCCTGGATGCCGCGGCCGAGCTTGTCGATCTCGTCGAGCATGATCACGGGGTTGCGCGTGCCGGCCTTGCGGATCGCCTGCAGGACGTTGCCCGGCAGCGCGCCGACGTAGGTGCGGCGGTGGCCGCGGATCTCCGCCTCGTCGTGCACGCCGCCGAGGCTCACGCGCTGGAACCTGAGGCCGAGCGAGCGCGCGATGCTCTGGCCGAGCGAGGTCTTGCCCACGCCCGGCGGGCCGACGAAGCACAGGATCGGGCTGCGGCCCTCGGGATTGAGCTTGCGCACCGCGAGGAACTCGAGGATGCGCTTCTTGATGCGCGAAAGGCCGTAGTGGTCGGCCTCGAGCACCTCGCGGGCGTGGGCGAGGTCGTGCTGCTCGGCGTCGAGCTTCGCCCAGGGCAGCTCGACGACCAGCTCGAGCCAGTTCCTGAGCATGGAGTTCTCGGCGCCGGACTCGGGCATGCGCTCGAGGCGCTTCAGCTCCTTCATCGCCTGCTTGAGCATGTCCGCGGGCAGGCCCGCGGACTCGAGGCTCTGGCGCAGCTCGGCCAGCTCCTCGCCGCCCTCGCCGTCCTCGCCCAGCTCCTTGCGGATCTGCGCCATCTGCTCGCGCAGCAGCATCTCGCGCTGGCGCTCGTCGATGGCCTCGCGGGTCTGCTCCTGCAGCTGGCGCTGCAGCCTGAGCACCTCGATGCGATGGCCGAGCAGCTCGGCGACGCGGTCGAGCCGCGGGGTCAGCTCGACCGTCTCGAGCAGCTGCTGCTTCTCCAAGGGCTTGATGTCCAGGAAGCTCGCGATGGTGTCGGCGAGCGTGCCGGGCGCCTCGATGGCGCGCACCGCGCCGGCCAGCTCGGCCGGCGCCTGCGGCAGGAGCTCGATCGCCTCGGCGGCGAGGCGCTTGAGGTTGAGCGAGCGCGCCTCCACCTCGACGGACGCGCGCGCCGGCTCGGTGAGCGCCTCCACGCGCGCGACCAGGAACGGGAAGCCTTCCTGGAAGTCGAGCACGCGGAAGCGCTGTTCGCCCTGCACGACCACGTGCCGGCTGCCGTCCGGGGCGGTCACGAAGCGATGGATCGAGGCGACGGTGCCGACCCGGTGCAGGTCCGCCTCGGCCGGGTCGTCGACCGTCGGATCGCGCTGCAGCAGGAAGCCGACCTTGCGGCCCGTCCGCACGGCTTCCTCCGCGGCGGCCACGGTCTTGTCGCGGCCGATGGTCACCGGCAGCACCACGCCGGGAAACACCACGAGGTTGCGCACCGGCATGAGGATCAGCACGTCCTCGGGTATGGCCGTTCCGCTGCGCGCTGTCTGGTTCTCGGTCATGAAGACACCCCTAGGGCCCGTCGCGGGCCCGACCCGTTGGCACATGGGGGCAACCCGCCCCCGCTGCAAGGCCTAGGTCCGGCCGGGGCCGCCGGGCGGCCGCGACGCCCACCAGCCGGCGAGCAGGGCGCCCGAGACGTTGTGCCAGAGGCTGAACATCGCGCCGGGCAGGGCCGCCATCGGCGTGAAGAACTTGAGCGCCAGCGCCACCGCGAGGCCGGAGTTCTGCATGCCGACTTCGATCGCGAGCGTGCGGGCCTCGCGGACGGGCGCGCCGGCGAGCCGCGCAAGCCCGTAGCCGGCCGCGAGGCCGAGCCCGTTGTGCAGCACGACGGCGAGGGCGAGCAGCGGGCCGACGGCGGCGACGCGCCCCGCGTTCAGCCCGACGATGATGCCGATGATCAGGCACACCGCCGCCACGGACATCGCCGGGAACACTGCGGTGAAGCGCTCGGCGGCCGCACCGGCCACATGGCGCAGCAGCATCCCTGCGAGCACCGGCCCGACCGCGACCAGCGCGACCGTCTGCACGAGGCCTGCCACCGGCACCGGCGTCGCCCGCCCGGCGAGCGCGAGCGTCCAGGCCGGCGTGAGCGCCACCGCGAGCAGCGTCGAGACGGCCGTCATCGTCACCGACAGCGCGACGTTGCCGCGCGCGAGGTAGGTGATGACGTTCGAGGCGGTGCCGCCGCTCGCGGCGCCGACCAGCACCATGCCGAGCGCCTGTTCCGGCGGCAGCGCGAGCAGGCGAGAGACCAGGGCCGCGCCGAGCGGCATCACGGTGTATTGCAGCGCCACGCCGATGGCGACGAGCCGCGGCATCGCGAGCACGCCGCGGAAGTCGGCAGGCGCCAGCGTCAGCCCCATCCCGAGCATGACCAGCGACAGGAGCGGCAGGACCGCGGGCTGCGCAGCCGCGAAGGGTGCGGGGACGGCCAGCGCCGCCGCGGACACGAGGATGGCCCACAGGGGGAAGAGCCGGGTCAGGAGCATCATCGAGGGGGTCGGGCGGCGCGTTGTGGCCTGGGCGGGGGCCCGCTACTGTACCGCGCCGGACGCTGCCGATGATCCTTCCCGACGCCCTCGCCGCACTGCCGATCGCACCGCACCTGCCGCAGGTGACGGAGGCGCTCGCCCGCGGCGGCGCGGCCGTGCTGCAGGCGCCGCCGGGCGCGGGCAAGAGCACGGCGGTGCCGCTCGCGCTGCTCGACGCCAGCTGGCTCGCCGGGCGCGGCATCGTGATGCTCGAGCCGCGCCGGCTCGCGGCGCGCGCGGTCGCGACGCGCATGGCGGCGCTGCTCGGCGAGCCGGTCGGCCGCCGCGTCGGCTATCGCACGCGGCTCGAGACGAGAGTCTCGCGCGAGACGCGCCTCGCGGTGGTCACCGAGGGCGTGCTGACGCGGATGCTGCAGTCCGACCCGGCGCTCGAGGACACCGGGCTCGTGATCTTCGACGAGTTCCACGAGCGCAGCCTGGTCGCCGACCTCGGCCTCGCGCTCGCGCTCGACGCCAAGGCGCACCTGCGCGAGGACCTGAGGCTGCTCGTGATGTCCGCGACGCTCGACGCCGCGGCGGTCGCCGGCCTGCTCGGCCACGCGCCGGTGATCACCGCAGAGGGCCGCGCCTTCCCGGTCGAGACGCGCCACCTGCCGCGCGCCGAGCCGCAGACGCTCGCCCGCGACGTCGCCCGCGCGATCCGGCTCGCGCTCGAGGAGCCGGCCGGCGATGTGCTCGCATTTCTCCCCGGCGCGCCCGAGATCCACCGCGTGGCGCGGCTGCTCGCGGAGGGCGGGCTGCCGGCCGGTGTCGCCGTGCACCCGCTCTTCGGCGACCTGCCGCCGGACGCGCAGGACGCGGCGCTGGCGCCCGCCGCGCCGGGTCGGCGCAAGATCGTGCTCGCCACGGCGATCGCCGAGACCTCGCTGACCATCGAGGGCGTGCGCATCGTGGTGGACTGCGGCTTCGCGCGGCGCGCGCGCTTCGACCCGGTCACCGGCATGAGCGGGCTCGCGACGACGCGGGTGTCGCGCGCCGCTGCCGACCAGCGCCGCGGCCGCGCCGGCCGCACCGGGCCGGGGCTGTGCCTGCGGCTTTGGCGCGAAGAGGACCAGCGCTCGCTCGAGCCTGCGACGCCGCCGGAGATCCTCGAGGCGGACCTCGCGCCGTTCGCGCTCGACCTCGCCGCCTGGGGCGTGACCGACCCGGCGGCGCTCAGGCTCCTCGACCCGCCGCCGGCGCCCGCGCTCGCCCAGGCGCGCGAGCTGCTGCGCGTGCTGGGCGCGCTCGATGGCGACGGCACGCTCACGCCGCACGGCCGGCGCATGGCCGGCTTCGGCGCGCATCCGAGGCTCTCGCACATGATCCTCGAGGGCGCGCGGCGCGGCCTCGGTCCGCTCGCCTGCGAACTCGCCGCGGTGCTCTCGGAACGCGACCTGCTGCGCGGCCCGGGCGCCCGGGCGGACGCCGACATCCGCACGCGCGTCGAGGCGCTGCACGGCGCGCCGCCGCCTGCCGGCGCGTCGGTCGACCCAGGAGCGCGGGCGCGCGCGCAGCGCCTCGCGCGGCAATGGCAGGAGGAACTCGGCGTGACGGCCGGGCGCGGCGGGTCGACGCAACAGGCAGGCCTCTTGCTCGCCCTCGCCTACCCGGACCGGATCGGCTCGAGGCGCGGCGGGGCCGGCCGCTTCCTGCTCTCCGGCGGCCGCGGCGCCTTCCTCGCCGAGATGCAGGCCTTGTCCCAGGCGGACTGGCTGGTCGCGGCCGAGCTCGACGCCGGCGAACGCGAAGCGCGCATCTTCCTCGCGGCGCCGCTCGCGCGCGAGGACATCGACGCCGGGCTCGCCGCGCTCGTCGGGGAGTCCGAGGTGATCCGCTGGGATGCGCGCGAGGGCGCCGTGCTCGCCCGGCGCGAGCGGCGCCTCGGCGCGCTGCTGCTCGACGAGTCGGCCCTGGCCGCTGCCGATCCGGGCCGGGTGCTCGGCGCATTGCTCGAGGGCCTGCGCGGCGCCGGGATGCAGGCCCTGCCGTGGACGAAGGCCGCCACGGCGCTCAGGGAACGGGCCGAGTTCGTCCGCCGCCATCTCGGCGATGCCGAGCCGGACTGGGCGGCGCTGGACGACGGCTCGCTCATGGACAGCCTCGCGGACTGGCTGGCGCCGTGGCTCGACGGCGTGACCCG
The DNA here is from genome assembly GCA_964406445.1 of uncultured Steroidobacteraceae bacterium. Classification (GTDB taxonomy): domain Bacteria; phylum Pseudomonadota; class Gammaproteobacteria; order Steroidobacterales; family Steroidobacteraceae; genus SG8-30. Next base: position 17,867 of record CAYORU010000027.1, on the reverse strand, counting down.
ATTGTCGCATCTCGGGTCCGTGGACCTGCACGCCGCGCTCGCCGCGCGCCTCGGCCATGCGCGCCTGCGCCGGCTCGACGAGCTCGCGCCGACCCACCTCGCGGTGCCGAGCGGCTCGCGCATCCCGATCGACTACTCCGACCCCGACGCGCCCGCTTTCGCGGTGCGGCTGCAGGAGGTGTTCGGCCTCGTCGAGACGCCGCGCATCGCCGGTGGACGCGTGCCGCTGACGATCTCGCTGCTGTCACCGGCGCAGCGGCCGGTGCAGGTGACCCGCGACCTCGGGAGCTTCTGGCGGAGCGGCTACGCGGAGGTCCGCAAGGAGCTGAAGGGCCGCTACCCGAGGCACTACTGGCCGGAGGACCCGCACTCCGCGACGGCGACGCGGCGGGTGCGGCCGCGCTGAGGCGCAGGACGCCGTCAGGCGAGCAGTTTGCGCATTCGCAGGTTGGTGAGCGCCTGGCCGCGAACGTAGACCTCCTGCCGGGCCAGCAGCCTGAATCCGCGGCGCTGGAAGAATTCATGCGCAGTGAGGCTCACGTCCGCGGTGAGCTCGCGGTCGCCGCGCGACCGGGCCGCCGCCTCCAGGGTCGCGAGCAGGCGCGAGCCTATCCCGGCGCCCTGCCAATCGGCATGGCAATACAGGCAGTCGAGGTGCCCATCGCCGGCGAGGTTGCCGAAGCCGGCGAGACGGCCGTCAATCTCGACGAGCCAGGTCTCCGTCGAGCCGAGACGATAGCGCCAGCTCGCGAGATCGGCCTCGGCGGGCGCCCAGGCCGCGATCAGCGCGGGAGCGTAGTCGCGACGGGCTATGCGTGTCACGGTCTCCCGGAACAGCGCCGCGACTGCCGCCTCGTCGCCATCGCGGAATCGCCGGGAGACGACCGTCGCGGCGAAGTCGCCGAGCGGCCTGTGCATGAGCCAGTCCGCCTGCCGATCCTGACCGAGCCGGAAGGTCGTCTCGCCGGCGATCTCGAAGCGCCGCTTGCGGTAGAAGGCGATCGCCTGCGAAGCCCGCTGCCACACCGCGAGCCAGGCCACGTCGTGGCCGGCCAATGCCGCCCGCCGCAGGCAGGCGTGCATCAGCGCCGGACCGACGCCGCGACCGTGGTGCTCGCGACACACGTAGAGCCGCGAGATCTCCGCTGGGCGCTCACCGGCAATCCCCGGCGCGCCGCCGGGCAGCCAGCGCAGATAGCCGAACGGCGGGCCGCCTGCTTCCGCCACCAGCAGCTGCACACCCGGGGTCGCGAGGTCGCGCGCGACGTGCTCCCGCCGGAAGTTCGCCTCGACGTAGGCATCCATGTCCGATGCGCTGTTGAAGTCCTGCCAGGACTCGCGGAACGTGGCCTCCGCGAGCGCCGCGACGGCTGCGGCCTCCGCCGGAACGGCCGGCCGGACCAGCAGGGGTCCCGCCGGGCCGGTGGCGACGGATAGGCTAGACTTCGGGCCTTCGACCGGAGACCGTGCATGCGCCATCGCGTCATTATCGCAGCCGCCGTCTCGCTCCTGCCTGCGTTCTCGCAGGCTGGCAGCCCGCCGCCTGCCTCCGCAGCCGTCGTGCGCGCACACGTCGAGTTCCTCGCCGACGACCTGCTGGAAGGCCGCGCCACCGGCTCGCGCGGCTACCAGCTCGCGGCGAAGTACGTGGCGACCGAGATGGCCAAGCTCGGCCTCGAGCCGGGCGGCACGGAGGGCGCCTGGCTGCAGCCGGTGGAGCTGATCGAGTCGACCCGCGTCGTGCCGGCCGCGAAGGTCGCCATCACGCGCGGCGGCGAGCGCCTGGAGCTTGTGCCCGGCGTCGACTTCATCCCGGGCTTCAGCTACTTCGGCACCGAGGCCTCGGTCGAGGCGCCGCTCGTGTTCGTGGGCTTCGGCGTGTCCGCACCGGAGCTCGGCTACGACGACTTCGCGGGCGTGGACCTGCGCGGCAAGGTCGCCGTGGTGCTCTCGGGCGCGCCGGCCTGGTTCCCGAACAGCCAGCGAGCGCACTACACGCGCGAGACCCGCCGCGCGCTGGTCGAGCGCGGCGCCGTAGGCATGATCTTCATGAGCACGCCGGACGACGAGAAGCGCTGGCCCTGGGACAAGGCGGTGCGCCTCGCGTGGGTGCCGAGCATGCGCCTCGTCGACGCCGGGGGGCAGCCGGTCGAGGCCTATCCGGAGCTGAAGGCCTCGATCTCGCTCAACCTCGCCTCGGCCGCGAAGCTGTTCGACGGCGGCCCGAAGTCGCTGGAGGAGATTTTCGCCGACGCGGACGCGGGCAAGCCGCAGGCCTTCGACCTGCCGGCGACCGTCTCGATCAGCCTGCGCGCCGCGCTCGGCCGCACGCGCTGCCACAACGTGGTCGGCATCCTGCGCGGCTCGGATCCGAAGCTCGCGAACGAGTACGTGGTCTTCACCGCGCACCTCGACCACCTCGGCAAAGGCGCAGCGGTGGACGGCGACACGATCTACAACGGCGCGCTCGACAACGCGAGCGGCGTGGCGATCATGCTGGAGTCCGCGCGGCTGCTCGCGACCTCGAAGATCCGGCCGAAGCGTTCGATCATCTTCCTCGCCGTGACCGCCGAGGAGCGCGGGCTGCTCGGCTCGCGGCATTTCGCCATGTTCCCCACCGTTCCGAAGGAGGCGATCGTCGCCAACGTCAACGTCGACATGCCGATGGCGCTGTTCCCGATGGATGGCTTCACGGTCTTCGGGGCGGAACACTCGACGCTCGGCGCGGTGGCGGAGCGGGCGCTCGCCGCCGAGAAGGTCGCGATGATGCCGGACCCGGACCCGGCCGAGGTGTTCTTCGTGCGCAGCGACCAGTATTCGTTCGTGCGCGAGGGCATCCCGGCGCTCTATGTCGACTCGGCCGCGAAGTCGTCCGACCCTGCGGTCGACCCCGACGCGGTGTTCGGGGAGTTCCTGCTCCGCGACTACCACATGCCAAGCGACGAGGTGGACCTGCCGATCGACTGGCCGACGCTCGCCACGCTCGCGCGGGTCAACGCGAGGATCGGGCTTGCGGTCGCGAACGACCGGAGGCGGCCGCGGTGGCTGGACGGGGATTTCTTCGGGGAGACGTTCGGGAAGAAGTGATCGGTGACCAGTGACCGGTGATCGGCCGACCCGGGCCGTGCGCCGATCCGGCGTTCTGGCCGGTCACCGGTCACCGATCACTGCCGGCTATACCCACATACCCCCACGCGATCGCCACGGTTGCAAGCGGGTCGCCCGCACGGCTACCGTGCGATCCCGTTTCACTGCCCAGTGAGTGCCCCTCATGCGCCCCGAGACTCTCGCCGTCCACGCTGGTTACGCGCCCGACCCGACCACCAAGGCGGTCGCGGTGCCGATCTACCAGACGACCTCCTACGCCTTCGACGACACCCAGCACGGCGCGGACCTGTTCGACCTGAAGGTCCAGGGCAACATCTACACGCGGATCATGAACCCGACCACCGACGTGCTCGAGAAGCGCGTCGCGGCGCTCGAGGGCGGCATCGGTGCGCTGGCCCTGGCCTCGGGGCAGTCGGCGATCACCTACGCGCTGCTCACGATCATGGAGGCCGGCCAGAACGTCGTGTCGAGCGCCACGCTCTACGGGGGCACCTACAACCTGTTCGCGCACACGCTGCCGCAATACGGCATCCAGGTGCGCTTCGCCGACCACCGCGACCCGGCCTCCTTCGAGAAGCTGATCGACGCGAACACGCGCGCGGTGTACTGCGAGTCGATCGGCAATCCGCTCGGCAACGTCACCGACTTCGCCGCACTCGCAGACATCGCCCACCGCCACGGCATCCCGCTGATCGTCGACAACACCGTGCCGACGCCCTACCTGTGCCGGCCCTTCGACCACGGCGCCGACATCGTGGTGCACTCGCTCACCAAGTACCTCGGCGGCCACGGCAACAGCATCGGCGGCGCGCTGGTCGACTCCGGGAAGTTCCCCTGGGCGAAGCACGCCGGCAAGTTCCCGCGGCTCAACACCCCGGACGTCTCCTATCACGGCGTGGTGTTCACCGAGGCGCTCGGCCCTGCGGCCTACATCGGCCGCGCGCGCGTCGTGCCGCTGCGCAACATGGGCGCGGCGATCTCGCCGTTCAACTCGTTCCTGGTGCTGCAAGGCATCGAGACGCTCGCGGTGCGCATGGACCGCATCTGCGCCAACACCATCAAGATCGCCCGGCACCTGCAGTCGCACCGCAAGGTGCGCTGGGTCAACTACGCCGGCCTCGACGATTCGCCCTCGAAGGCGCTGGTCGACCGTTACATGGGCGGGCGCGCCTCGGGGATCCTGACCTTCGGCGTCGAGGGCGGCCGCGAGGCCGGCGCGCGCGTGCAGGACGCATTCAAGCTGTTCACGCGCCTCGTCAACATCGGCGACGCGAAGTCGCTCGCCTGCCACCCGGCGAGCACGACCCACCGGCAACTGTCGCCGGCGGAACTGGAACGCGCCGGCGTCACCGAGGACATGGTGCGCCTGTCCATCGGGATCGAGCACATCGAGGACCTCCTCGAGGACCTCGATCAGGCGCTGGCCGCCGCCTAGCGCCAGCCGGACTGGCGGGCGGCCGCCTCGGCTGCGGCGTCGAGCGGCTCGCCCGTCATCCGCGCCTCGACCGCTGCCAGCACGGCGGGCGGGAGCGTCGAGGCGGCGCGCAGCTCGCCGGCCGCGCCACTCGCCGTGAGGACCTCGACCTGCCAGTCCGTGCCTTGCCGACAGGCGAGGCCGGCGAGCGCCTTGTCGTCCTCGAGGCTGAACGTGCGGCAGTAGCCGCCCTGCCGATCGCGGAAGCTCAAGCCGAGCCGGACGCCGCCCGTCGCGGCCCCCTCGGCTGCGAGCCGGACATCGAGCGCCTCGGCGAGCGCGCCGCGCGCGAGCAGCGCGCCGCCGGTCGTCTCGAAGGGCGCCTGGGGCCCGCGCAGGGCGAAGAGCCCGACGAACACGCCCACGACGAGCGAGGCGGCCATGGCGAGGAAGGCGGGCGCGCCGAAGCGGCGCGGCGGGCGGCGGCTGGCGAGATCCACGACCGGCGCGGCCGGCGCAGCCAGCGTCGCCGGCGCCTCGAGCAGCGCGGCGAGCCGGGCCGGCACCGGTTCGGCGAGCACGTCGTCATAGGATCCGGACAGGCGCGCGCGCAGCGCGTGGTGCTGTGCGACCGCGCGGGCCACCTCGGGATCGGCGGCCATGGCCGCCTCTACGGCCGCCCGCTCCTCGCCCTCGAGCTCGCCGTCGGCGTAGGCCATCAGCAGCTCGTTCGCAGGCCTGCTCATCGAGCCTCCCCGGCGCCGCCCAACAGCGCCTGCAGCGTCTCCCGACCGCGGGCGAGCCGGCTGGTCAGCGTGCCGATCGGCACGTCGAGCACCTCCGCCGCCTCCTTGTAGGCCAGCCCCTCGACGAGCACCAGCGCCACGGCGAGCCGCTGCTCCTCGGGCAGCAGCGCCATCGCCGACTGCACCGAGAGCGCGATCTCTCCGGCCGTGGACGAGCCGTCGGCCACGTTCACGCCGGCTTCCTCCGGCGCCTCGACGCGGCCGCGGCGGCGGCGCGCGCGCAGCTCGTCGATCCAGGCGTTCTTCATGATCCCGAACATCCAGCTCTCCAGTCGCGATCCCGGGCGCCACTGCCCGGCGCGCAGCAGGGCCTTCTCCACCGTCACCTGCACGAGGTCGTCGGCCTCCTGCACGTCGCGGGTGATCACCCGCGCGAAGCGGCGCAGCTTCGGCAGCATGCCGGCGATCCCGGTCCTGACATCCTCGCGCGGCGTGTCGTTGCTCATGGATGAATACGCTCGCAAACGTCGTTTTCTTCCATCGGGGATCGATTCGCCCCGCCCGGACGTATGCACGGGTGGAGGCCATGCCGATGCTAGCATTGCCGACCGCCCGGTCCGGAATCCTGGACGACCACGGGGGAACCCTTGAACACGCCGCGCCTGCTGGCCCTGCTGCTGTCCGCTGCCGTCGCCGGGACGGCGGCCGCGCAGATCAACCTGCCCGCGCCGGGCCTGCCGCAGCTGCCGGCGCTGCCGCCGCTCGCGGACCAGACGCTGCGGACGGCGGGCGCCGTGGCCCCGACGGACCTGCGCAGGCTGCGCATCCGCGAGCTGCTGCGCACGGAGCGCGCGACTCTCGAGCGCGGCCCCGGCGGAGAGCCGATCGTGCGCGGCCAGGTGGGCGCGCTGTCGCCCTCCGCCGGGGCGCTCGAGCGGGCCCTGCAGGCGGGCTTCACCGTGCTGCGCGACGACGAGCTCGGCGGGGTCGGCCTGCGCCTCGTGCTCCTGCGGGCGCCGGAGGGAATGTCGACGCGACGCGCGCTCAAGCGCCTGCGCGAGCTCGATCCGGAGGGCAGCTACGACTTCAACCACGTCTACACGGGCGGCGCGACGGACGTGCCGGCCGCCGCCGTCGCGCCGCCGGCACAGCCGGCCGCGTCGGCGCCTGCGACGCGTGCGCGCATCGGCCTGGTGGACAGCGGGGTGGACGGCTCGCACCCGGCGCTCGCCGGCCTCTCGATCCGCCGCTTCGGCTGCGACGGCAGGGTCGTGCCGGCCGTGCACGGCACCGCGGTCGCCTCGCTGCTCGCCGGCAGCGCGGAGGGCTTCCGCGGCGCGCAGCCTGGCGCCGCCCTGTACGCCGCCGACATCTTCTGCGGCGGCGCGGGCGGCAACTTCGGCGCGCTCGCGCTCGCGCTCGACTGGCTGGCGCGCGAACGGGTGCCGGTGGTGAACATCAGCCTCGTCGGCGCGAAGAGCCTGCTGCTGACCGGGCTGGTGCGCGCGATGAACGAACGCGGCTACCTGCTGGTGGCCGCGGTCGGCAACGACGGGCCGGCGGCCCCGCCGCTGTTCCCGGCCGCCTATCCGGAGGTCATCGGCGTCACCGCCGTCGACCTGCGCGACCGCGTCATCGCCGAAGCCTGCCGCGGGCCGCACGTCGCCTTCGCGGCGCCCGGCGCGGAGATGCTGGCGGCCGTGCCCGGCGGCGGCTACGGGCCGGTGCGGGGCACCTCCTTCGCGACGCCGATCGTCGCCGGCCTTCTGGCCGAGGGATTCGAGCGACCCGACCGGCAGATCGCGGACGCAGCGCGCGCGCGGCTCGCGGCGCAGGCGGTCGACCTCGGTCCGCGCGGCCCTGACGACACCTACGGCCGGGGCCTCGTCGGCGGGCCGCTGCGCATTCCTGCGCAGTCCGTCACGAAAAACTGAGCCGGCCCGGGAAGAAAACGGCCTGCGCCGTCGTCCTTGCTTCCGAGAACCGCGGATGGTCCGCGGCATGCAACGGAGCAGGAACATGAACAAGCGCAATCTCTTCGTCCGTCTCGCCGTCGTCTCTCTGCTGGCCACGAGCCCCGTGGCTGGCGCACAGATCCTCGGCGGTGGAGCGGCTGGCAGCCTCGGCGGCACCCTCGGCGGGACGCTCGGCGGCGGCATGGGCACGATCGGCGGCGCCGGCTCGGGCAGCCTCGGCGGCTCGATCGGGGGAAGCATCGACGCGACCGGCGCGGTCGACGGCGTCGGCAGCCGCGCGCGCGACGTCAGCGGCCGGGTCCGCAATCGCGCCGAAGGCGCGGTGAACGCCACCCGCGGGCGCGCCGACGAAGCCGCCGCGACCGCCAGCGGCGCCGCGACGGGCGCAGTGCAGGCTTCGATCGATGCAACCGGCGCGATCGCGGCCACCGCCGCCTCCGCCGCCGCGACCGGCGAGGCCGCAGGCTCGGCCGCCGTCGCCGGCGCCGCCGACGTCGCGACGCTCGACAGCGTCGGCGAGGCGATGCAGTCGGCGGAAGGCTCCGCCGAGCCGGTCGAAAGCACGCCGCCCGCCGAACCCGCGCCGTCGGCCGGCCCGATGCTGGGCCTCGCCGGCCAGGGCAACGGCTCGGGGTCGGGAGCCCTCGCCCTCGGGTCCGTGCCGCAGGCCGCGCCGCAGCCGGAGGCGGCGCCGGAGGAGAGCGAGCCTGCCCCCGCCGAGCCGCGTCGCCGCCCGCGCGTCAGCGCCAATGCGGCCGCGCAGGCGGACGCTGGCGGCAACGTCGAGGCGCGCGAAGACGGGGTCCGCGCCGACGGGCGGATGAACGCCAGCGCGAACGCCGACGCCTCGGCGCGGCGCTGATCGATCCGAGGGAAGCACCCCGGCGGGCGGCTGCGGACTGCGCAGCCGCCCGCCGGCGTCTCGACGCAGGCGCTTGCCGCTGTCGCAGGGCAGCACGTCGCCGCCCGGGAACGCGCTGGTCGCCACGGCCACGACGCAGCGCACCTGGACCCCTGCCGTGGGACAATGGGACGATGCCAACCACGGACGGCCGCCGTGTCTGAGTCCGGAGCGCGCGCCGCCCGCTGGTTGCTCGCGGTCGTCGTCTTCCTCATCGTCTACGGGTCGCTGTTTCCGTTCCGTTTCGAGAGCGCGGGAATCGCGAGCCTCGCCGAGCTCCGCGCCGCGCTGCCCTGGGCGCGGACGACGCGCAGCGACATCGTCGCGAACCTGCTGCTCTACCTGCCTTTCGGCGCCTGCCTCGCCTGGATGCTCGCCGCGCGTTTCGGCGCGGCCGCTGCGCTGGCCGGCGCGGTGCTCGCCGCGGCGCTGCTGTCGACGGCGATCGAGATCGCGCAGATCTACGAGACGCGCCGGGTCGCGAGCCTGGCCGACGTCACCTTCAACACGCTCGGCGCGGCCGCGGGCGGGGCGCTCGCGCTGGTGTTGCGCGCGGCGGGCCGCAGCCTCGGCCGCCACCCGCTGGATCGCGTGCTGGCCCAACCGATCGCCGCGGCGCTGGTGGTCCTGTGGGTGAGCTACCGGCTCGTGCCCTTCGCGCCGGTGCTCGGCCCGGGCGAGTGGCTGGAAGGCATCGCGCCGTTGTGGCGGGAGCGCTGGGGCGCATGGGAGACCGTGCTGTGGCTGGTGCCGTGGCTGGTGGTCGGGCAGGCGCTGACGGCGCTCAGCCGCGATCGCTCCGGCGTGCGGCCGCTGTTCGTCGCCATGGTGGTGGTGGCCGCCGGGCTCGTCGTGCTGAGCGGCAAGAGCCTCGTGCCTGCGGAGGGGCTCGCGATGCTGCTCGCCCTCGCGCTGACCTGGGCGCTCGACCGGCTCGAGGAGCCCGCCGCCGCCGGACTGCTGGCCTTCTGCCTCGCCGCGCTGCTGGTCGCGGACGGCCTGCGGCCGTTCGAGTTCCGGCTCGGGCAGGATCCCTTCTCGTGGGTGCCGTTCGCCGACTCCCTGGTGCGCTACCGGTCGACCAACCTGCCGGCGATGCTGGAGCGCTGCTTCACCTACGGCGCGCTGGTGTGGCTGCTCGCGCGCTCCGGGCGCGCGCCGCTTTCGGCCACCGCGCTCGCCGGCAGCATCGTGCTGGCGGTCGAGGTGCTGCAGACCTGGCTGCCTGGGCGCACCGCCGACATCACCGATCCGCTGCTGGTGGTCGCGGCCGGCGGCCTGCTCGCGCTCTTCGAAGGCCGCCCGGCCGGCCGCCGCGCCGCCCGCGGGTAGAATCCGTTCCGGGCGCGGTCCCGAAACTCCAGCGGTGGCCCCGTCCAGTACGGGGCCCCGCCCCGCGGATCCGCGATGGAGAGTACTCATGTCGGCACGTACCGGCCTCAAGCTGCTGTTCGGCTTCATCCTCGTCTCGCTCGCCGCCTACACCAGCTGGGCGAGCACCCAGCAGGCCGTGTGGGACTGGCGCGGCCTCGTGGACGGCCCCGACCGCTGGTGGACCATCGCGACGCTGGTCGACGCCTACTACGGCTTCATCACCTTCTACGCCTGGGTGTTCTACAAGGAACGGCGGGCGCTGGCCCGCGCCGGCTGGTTCGTCGCCATCATGGGCCTCGGCAACATGGCGATGGCCGTCTACGTGCTGCGCGAGCTGGCGAGGCTTCGTGACGGTGAGCCGGCCTCCGCCATACTCCTGCGACGTCCCGCCTGAGGTGCTGCCGTGACGACGACGACCACTGCCCACGACGACACCGCCGACCCGGTCGCCGGCTCGCTCGCCACCCGCCTTCTGGAGCGCGGGATCCTGCCGGACTGGCTGATACGGGCCGGCATCCGCCGGCTGGTGGCACGGCGGCTCGCCGAGGAGACGCGCGGCACGCGCGCCGAGCAGCAGCGCCGGCTGATGGACTTCGCCGCGCGGCTGCGCGCGAGCCCGATCGCGATCAACACGACCGACGCCAACGAGCAGCACTACGAGCTGCCCACGGAGTTCTTCACCCGCGTGCTCGGCCGGCACATGAAGTACTCGGCCTGCTATTACGCACCGGGCGTCGAGGGGCTCGACGCGGCCGAGGCCGAGATGCTCAGGATCACCACGGAGCGCGCGGGCATCCGCGACGGCGACCGGGTGCTCGAGCTCGGCTGCGGCTGGGGCTCGCTGTCGCTGTGGATGGCCGAACGCTTCCCGCGCTCGCGGATCACGGTCGTGTCGAACTCGCGCACCCAGAAGCAGCACATCGACGCAAGCGCCGCCGGGCGCGGCCTCGGCAACCTCGAGGTCGTCACCTGCGACATGAACCGCCTCGAGCTGCCGCGCGGCGAGTTCGACCGCGTGGTGTCGGTCGAGATGTTCGAGCACATGCGAAATTACGACGAGCTGCTCGCGCGGATCGCCTCGTGGATGAAGCCGCAGGCGACGCTGTTCGTGCACATCTTCACGCATCGCGAGGCGGCCTACCCGTTCGAGGTGCGCGACGCCTCCGACTGGATGGCGCGCTACTTCTTCACCGGCGGGATCATGCCGTCCGACGACCTGCTGCTCTATTTCCAGCGCGACCTCAGGATCGAGTCGCACTGGCAGGTGGACGGCACGCACTACCAGCGCACCGCCGAGGACTGGCTGGCCAACATGGACCGCCACCGCGAGGAGCTGCTGCCGGTGCTCGCCTCGACCTACGGCGGGAACGATGTGCGCCGCTGGTGGGTCTACTGGCGGGTGTTCTTCATGGCCTGTGCCGAGCTGTTCGGCTACCGGGAAGGTCGCGAGTGGCTGGTGTCGCACTATCTCTTCCGCAAGCCCGCCGCGATCGCCTGACCGCGGTTGCGCCGGGGCGCCGGGCACGCAATCCTTGGGGCATGGCCGCGGCCGTTCCGCGGGCAGACCGACCCACCGGCATGATCCCCTCGCTGCCCGTCGCCACTCTCCTCGCCTGCCTCGCGCTGGTCGCTTCGGCGCGCGCCGAGGAGCCTGCGGCGCCCGCGGAACAGCCCGCGCCGGCGGAGGCGTCCGTCGCCGCGCCCGCCGACCCGGCGGCGCTCGAGGCCGCAAGGATCGAGAAGTACGACCGGTTCAAGGCCCTGGTGGCGGAGAGCCGCTACGCGGACGCGGTGCCCCTGGCCCGCGAGGTGGTCAGCCTCACGGCCGCCCTCGATGCCGACCATGAGGACCTGTCCACCGCCTGGAACAACCTCGGCGTTGCGCAGCTGCGCGCCGACGACCCTGGCGGGGCGCTCGAGAGCTTCCGCAAGGCGCTGGACCTCGTCGAGAGCACGCAGGGGATCGGCTCGCGGCGGCTGATCGCGCCGATGGCGGGCCTGGGGGCTGCCTACAGCGCGCTCGGCGAGCCGGCCCAGGCCGCCGCTGAGTTCGAACGGGCGGTCGCGGTCAGCCGCCGCACGTCGGGGCTGTTCAACATGGAGCAGCTGGATCTCATGGACGCGCTGATCCGCGCCTATGCGGCGACCGGCTTCGACGAGGGCGTCGACCGCGAGCGCGGCTACGCGCTGCGGGTGGTGGAGAAGCGCTTCGGCTACGGCGACCCGCGCACGCTGCCGCGGGTCACCGCGCTGGCGGAGTGGTACGAGGCGACGGGCCGCTACGCCGCCGCGCGGCTCCTCTACAAGCGGGCGCTGGACATCGCCTCGCGCGAGAGCGGCGGCCGCAATGCCTCGACCATCGACGCCCTGCTCGCCGTCGCCCGGACCCATCGCCTGCAGTTCGCGGAAGACCCGGAGTCGCTGATCGAGCAGCAGGACACGATGCCCCAGTACGCGGAATCGATCGGCGGCTCGGCGGTCAGCCGCGTGCGAACCACCGCATCGACGGCGGCGATCCAGCCGCAGTCGCGCGTCAAGATCGATCCGGAGGCACGCACGGCCCTAGACCAGGCCCTCAACCTGCTGGAGTCGAGCACTGACCCGCCGCCCACGCTGATGTCGAGGGCCTTGCTCGAGTCCGGCGACTGGTCGATGACGGTCGGAGCCACCGACCAGGCCATCGGCTACTACCAGCGGGCCTGGCCGCTGCTTGCGTCGTCCGCCGGGGACGACGGCGCCCACCCGCTCGCCGCGCCGAAGCGCCTGCTGTACCGGGCGCCGGGCGGCCAGAAGCGCTCGCGCCAGATCACCGGCGCAGACACCGTCGAGCTGCGCGGCGAGTTCCGCATCGACGTGGCCGCGAGCGGCGCGCCGGCGCTGGTGGAGTACGCGGGCGGAACCTTCTCGTCGATGCAGTCTTCGCAGGTGGAGCGCGCCCTGCGGCGCGCAGTGTTCCGGCCCGCCTTCGTGGACGGCCAGCCAGTCGCGACCACCGGCTTCATGTTGACCGAGGAGTGGATCGAGTATCGCAGCGATTACGAGTCGCGCTCAGGTGGCCAGGCCCCCGACGACTCGCCCGCTCCGGAGGAGGAAGGGGTCGGAACCGCGGACGGCTCGTCCGAGGCCGGCGTTTCGCCGTCCGCGGAAGGCGGGTCCTCACCGCCGCCGGCGGCCGGAGCGGCGGGCGATGCTCCGGGCGGCGAGGCAGCGGACGCCGGACCGCTCGAGGCTCCCGCCGGCGAGCCGGAGGAGTCGCCAGCCCCGGATCCCGCGCCGCGGAGCTGATCCTCCACGGAAAGCATCTCGATCCCGCCGATCTCGAGCAGCCGGCGGACGCTCGCCTGGTCCATGAACTCGATGGCGAACTTCGCGCCGGCGTCGCGCATGGCGCGCTGCGCCGCGCGGGCGAGCGGCTCGGTGCCGGAGAACGTCGAGGTCCGCTCACGCCCGAAGCCCGTGAAGACGTAGCCGTCCGCACGCTCGCCGTTCGGCGCGTACAGCTCGACGCGGTAGCGGATCGTGACGGTGTAGTAGTCGCCGGCGAGGTCGCTCGGCGTCAGGAACGCGAACTCCTCGAAGCGCGGCTCGATGACCAGCCGCACCGGCGGGTCCAGCGCGGCGGCCGCGGCCGGCTCGTCCACCTCGACCACCCGCTCGAACATCGCCCCGAGCAGCGCCTCGAAGCGCTCCACGTGCGCCGGGCCGAGCAGGATCTCGTAGTCGATGCCGGCGCGCTTCTCCTTGTGAACGTAACCGCGGAATTCCTCGGGGAAGGCCACCGCCACGGCCAGCGGCGCGCGGTCGATCAGTGGCGGCGGCAACGGCGCCTTCGGCTCGAGCCGGACCGTCGAACAGCCCGCCAGGACGAGCGCGGCGCTGGCCGCGGCGATCGCGGGAAGACGCAGGCGCATGGCTTCAGCCCCCCCGGCGAACCGGATCGAAAGTCTCGCTGGTCAGCCCCACGAAGGTTCCTCCGTTCCTCGCAGCCAGGATTCGCATCAGTGTCGCATAGCGGATGCTCGTGTACTGCGGCACGTTCTGCGGCAGCGGGAAGCCGATCGCGTGGATGCGCACCTGCGGGCGCCCGTTGCGGTCCTTGGGATTGATCCGGTCGACCTGGTCGACGACGTCCTGGATCGACGGGCCGGTGAACTCGTCGCCGAGCACGTAGATGCTCATCCGGTAGCCCGCGGAGTGGAAGGTGCGGATCGCGGCCACGATGCCCTCGACGGGGCTCGAGTTCGAGAAGGCCTGCCAGCGGCGGAAGGTGTCGAGGATCACCCGGCGCCGCGCCGGCGAGTCCGGGATCCACTTGCCGCGGTACTCGCTGAACAGGTAGCCGCCCATGTCGTCCATGACCTGGATGCCCTTCACGCGAGGGTAGATCTCGAGCACCTCGCGCATCTTCTGCTGCGCGCGCTGCCAGCTGTGGTTCTGCATCGACCCGGAGGTGTCCACGATGAACACCACGTACTCGCTGTCGACCGGGATTCCGCCGATCGGCTGGTCGACGTTGCGCCGGAAGTCTGCGCCGAGCAGTCGCTTCATCTCCTCGGTGAGCGACTGGCGCGCGACGGTCAGGCTGCCCTCGAGCCGGTTGATCGTCTCGGCCTCGCCCCTGCTCGCCGCGTACTGCCCCTCGATCAGCGAAAGGTCGCCGCGCAGGCGCGCGACCCGCCGCTGCTCCTCCGACAGCTGCTCGACCCGCGCCCGCAGCTCGCGCTCCAGCACCGTCGAGGTTCCGCGCAGCTCGTAGAGCTCCTCCTGCAGGGCCGCGATCTGCCGGTCGAGGTCCTCGCGGGCCTGCTCGAGCTGGATCGGCTCGCCCACCTCGTTCAGCACCAGCAGCAGGATGACCGCGCCGAAGCCGCAACTGATCACGTCCAGGAAGGACAGGCTGAAGACCTCGGTGTCGCGACGCTGCCGACGCCTCACGGCCAGTCCCTCGACGGGCTGACGAACGCCCCGCCCGTCAGCTGCGCCAGCCGCCAGAAGTAGGTCGGCGCCGAGGGGTCGCCCTCCATCGGCAGCAGAACGACGTTGATCGGCGGCGGCGCGCGGCCGAGCGCGCGCACGGCCTGCTGCATGAGCCGCTCGCGGTCGTTCGAGTCGACCAGCGTGCGCATCCTCGGCGGCGAGGCGCCCTGCGTCGGCAGGCCGTCGGTGATCAGGATGACGTTGTCGGGCGCCGGGCTCAGGCTGCCTATGACGGCGAAGGCATTCTCGAGGCTCGTGCCCTCGGCCGGCGCGGTGCGCCGAAGCGCCTTGAGCGCTCCGGCCATCGCCTCGCCGTCCTTGGCCTGCAGCCAGCGCCCTTCGCTGCCCTCGATCAGCGGCCAGGCCCGCGTGTTGAAGGCATAGACCTGGAACTGCGACTCGGCCGGCAGCTGCGCCGAGATCCAGTCGACCGTGCCGACGGCCTGCTGCCACTTGGGCGAGCGCAGCTTGCGGTCGGCCGGCATGTTGCGCAGGCGGATGATGTTGACCAGCATCTCGTCGAGCATGCTCGCCGAGGCGTCGAGCAGCACGAGATTGCGCTTGCCGCCGACCTTGAGGCCCGTCAGGTACTGGCGGTCGCCGTCGCCGGTGACGAGGCGCACCTGGGTGCCCGTCTTGACCTCCTCGGCGGCCGCCTGCAGGCGGCGCGCCTCCTCCTCGAGCGACTTCAGGTCGGCCTTCAGGCGTTCGAGGCTCTCGCGCCGGGCGAGCGTGTCGTACTGGAACTTCGCCAGCTCCTCGCGCGTCAGCTCGATCTTCTCGAGCACCTGCCGCGAGCGCCCCTCGGCGCGGCGGCGCTCCTCGTCGGTCGAGGTCAGCGCGTTCCTGAGCTCCGCGAGGTGCTTGTAGCCCTCGAGCACCTGCTGCTCGAGCCGCGAGGCCTCGGCCGCGAGGTCGCGGCTCTCGTCGATGCGCGCGAGGCCCGACTGAGCGCTGATGATGGTGTAGAAGAGCACGACCGCGCCGAAGCCGCAGCTGATCACGTCCAGGAAGGACATGCTCCAGGCTTCGGCGCGCCGCCTCGGCATGTCGCGTCCTCAGCCCACGGCCACGAGCTCGAGCGACACGCCCGGGCGGCCCAGGCGCAGCCGGTCTCCGGCAGCGAGCAGCGCGCTGCCGGCGACCCGCTCGCCGTTGACGAAGGTGCCGTAGCGGCTGAGATCCCGCACCAGCACGGCCTCGCCTTCGCGCAGCAGCTCGCAGTGGCGTCGTGAGACGCCGGCCGCGGGGCCGGGCAGCGCGAGCGAGCGCGCCGCGTCCGGGGCGAGCCCGATGACCAGCGGTTCCGAGGTGATCGGGTGCGCGCGGCCGGCGTGCAGGACGTGGGTCGGGCGGTCGCCTCCCGGTTCCCGCGGACGCGCGGCCGCCGCCGCATGGGCGCGCGGCAGCGCCGTCGCCAGCGCTGGCGTGCCGCCGCCGAGATGCGCCGCGTGCGCAAGCGCCCCACGCGCGGAGGCGCCCTCCGGCAACTCGACGATGTCCACGCCGGCGAGCTCCGCGCAGCGGGCCGCGAGCCCGGGCAGGCGCGCCGCACGCGCCGACAGCGCGAGCGTGGCCGGCTCTCCGGCCTCGCGCACCGAGTGCAGCAGCTCGACGAGCTGCGAATACCAGGCCTCGGCGACGAAGGCGAACTGCTCGGCCGGCAGGCTCACCGAGAAGCCGCCGGCGCCGGACTCGAGCTGCACCTCCACGGCGCCGCCGCCCGCGGCAGCGGCCAGCCAGCCCGGCAGCCGGTCGAACAGCTGCTGCTCCGCGGCCGCGTGGTGCAGAGGATCGAAGCGCGTGCGCCGCACCATGGTCTCCGCGATGAGCTGCGCAAAGGCGCCGTGCAGCGCCTTGAGTCCGACCCGCGGCGCGACGTCCACGCGCCGCCTGCGCAGCGTCTCGCCGCCGCCGAGCAGCGTCAGCACCGACTGGTGCAGCTCGACGTCGAGGTGCAGCACGGTCGCTTGCGCCGGCAGCGCCGCGCAGGCTGCGACAGCCGCGTCCACCCAGCCGGCGACCGGCACGCCGGCCGCGCGGGCGATGCCGGCGGCGAGGCCGAGCGCCCCGCCCCGGAGCGAGCCCGGCACGGCCATGAGGGCCTCGTCGCCCTCGGCCGCCTCCGCGGCCCACAGCCGCGACAGGTGCAGGAAGGCGAGGTCGGCGGTGCTCTGCGCGCCCGGAGCAGGGCGCGGCAGCGGGTCGAGGGACAGCGCCGACCAGAAGCGGTCCACCGCCAGCACCGGCGTCAGGCGCAGCGTGGCGGCGGCCTCGCGCCCGACCTTGACCCCGGCCGGGTCGAGCAGCGCGACGCCCGGGCTCGGCGCCGACGGCGTCTCGCCCTTCAGGGCCAGCAGGCCCGCGTCGACGAGCTCGAGCGCGACCAGGCCCATCAGCGCACCTGGAGGTTGCGCAGCAGCTTGTCGTCGAGATAGGTCTCGGCGTCGAGCACGAGCCGCTCCTGGGCGAGCTGCAGGTAGTGCAGCAGGAACATCAGGAGCAGCGACAGCGTCAGCGCCACGAAGGTCGAGTTGAAGGCGACGCCGAGCCCCGCGGTCACGCCGGCGATGTCGCCCGTCACCGCCTTGTGCGCCTCGGCGAGCGCGTCGCCGATGCCGCGCACGGTGCCGATGAAGCCGATCGCCGGAATGGCCCAGGCGATGTAGCGGATCATCGAGAGCTCCGCGTCGAGGCGGTCCGCCTCGGCCTGCATGACCGCGCGCGAGGCCTCGGAAACATCCTGCACGTTGCGGGTCGCGCCGAAGCGCGCGAGCGCGGCGCGCAGCGCGCGCACCGTCAGCATGCCCTTGCGCTCCACCGGCAGCGCCTCGAGCTGGCGGACGTACTCGCGGGTGTCCTCGGGGAGGATCCGCATGCCCTCGGGCACCTGCACCAGGTCCTGCTCGAGCAGCGCGCGCTCGCGCGACGCGGCGCGGCCCTTGTAGCCGATCAGCGCGAGCGCCCACAGCATCAGGATGAGGCAGGTCTCCTGCTCGTAGTCCTTCATGATCACCCACAGCGAGCGCTCTGGGACGAAGTCGGGGTCGGTCTTCATGGCCGCCGCCTGCGCGACCAGCACCGCCTGTGCGCTCGGCCGCACCATCGCGACGTAGAAGCCGTGCACCACGATCACCGCGGCCAGCAGGGTGAATACGCTGTAGAGGAATTCCGTCGGGGTGCGGGTCTTCATGGCTGGCGTCCCTGGGCGTGCGGGTTCAGATGTCTACGGGAAAGGAGACCGGGAAGTCGGCCCGGACCTTCTCGCTGGGGTCGAAGCGCTGCGGCGTCGGGCCCGCGTTGCGGCTCTCCGGCGGCAGCGGCGGCAACTCCTCCTCGACCTCCTCCTCGGTCGCCGCCGCGGGCGGGGG
>CAYORU010000026.1:0-46480 GCA_964406445.1 uncultured Steroidobacteraceae bacterium | reverse complement strand
CGATCTGCAACGCGCCGGAGAGCTCGCTGGTGCGCGAGTCCGAGCTCGTGATGCTCACCCGCGCCGGTCCTGAGATCGGGGTCGCCTCGACCAAGGCCTTCACTACGCAGCTCGCCGCCCTAGGCATGCTGGTGGTGGCGCTCGCCAAGCACCGCGGCATGCCGCGTGAGCGCGAGAAGCAGCTGGTCAGCCGCCTGCAGGAGATCCCCGGCCTCGTGGAGATCGCGCTCACGCTCGACGGCGATGTCCGGGCAATGGCAGAGCGCATCAAGGACAAGCAGCACGCCCTGTTCCTCGGCCGCGGCGCGCTGTTCCCGATCGCCATGGAGGGCGCGCTGAAGCTCAAGGAGATCAGCTACATCCACGCGGAGGCCTACGCCGCCGGCGAGCTCAAGCACGGGCCGCTGGCGCTCGTCGACGAGGACATGCCGGTCATCGCCGTGGCGCCCAACAACGACCTGCTGGAGAAGCTCAAGTCCAACCTGCAGGAAGTGCGCGCCCGCGGCGGCGAGCTCTACGTCTTCGCCGATCCCGAGTCGGGCATCGAGCCCTCCGACGGCGTGCACGTGATCACCATGCCGCGCCACGTCAGCTACTTCCAGGCGCCGACGGTCTACACCGTGCCGCTGCAGCTGCTGGCCTACCACGTCGCGCTGCTGCGCGGCACCGACGTCGACCAGCCGCGCAACCTCGCCAAGAGCGTGACGGTGGAGTGAGGCGCCGCCGCCTCAGGCCGCCTCGCCGCCCGAAGGCCCGTAGAACAGCACCCAGACCGTCAGGTCCGGCGTGAAGTCCTCGAAGCGGTGCTCGACGCGCGCCGGCACGAACAGCAGGTCGCCCGGCCCGATGCGGGATCGTCGTCCGTCGTGCAGGAAGCTGCCTTCGCCACGGGCGACGACGTAGACCTCGTCGCGCTCGTGCGGCTGTTGCAGGTCGACGTCGCCGGGCCGGTATAGCTCCACCGAGAGCGTTCCGTGAGCGAAGAGCTCGATGAATTTCTCGGGCGTCGCGCCGAGCCGCGCGAGCGCGGAGTCGAGGCTCAGGACGGCGCTCCGTGCAGGCCGCGGGCTGCTCACGGCGCGGCCCCGGCCATGCCCAGCTGCTCTTCCAGGAACTCGGCCTCGCGCCGGTAGTAGAACAGCTGGTTGGCGAGCTTGCGCCAGCCGTGGCCCTCGTCCGGGAAGCGGATGTACGGCGCCTCGACGCCATTGCCGCGCAGGGTCCTCACCATGGTCTCGGTCTCGAAGATGTCGATCCGTGGATCCTGCTCGCCGTGCGAGTACAGCACCGGCACGCGGATGCGGTCGGCCTGCCGGATCGGCGAGATGCGCGCGTAGAAGTCGCGCCATTTCGGGTCGGCGATGTCGCCGAACTCGACGCGGTCGGCGGCCTTGAGCGCCGGCGAGGCGACCTCGAGCGCCGTCACCCAGTCGGCGACGCCGTACAGCGCCACGCCGGCGACGAACTCGCCCGGGTAGGCGGACAGCGCGGCGTTCACCGCGTAGCCGCCGTAGGAATCGCCGCGGACGGCGGCGCGGCTCGCGTCCACCCTCCCGTCGCTCCGCAGGTAAGCCAGCAGGTCGACGAGGTCGCGGATGCTGTCGAGGCGCCGTTCGCGGTCGTCGAGCGTCGTGTAGCGGTGTCCGAACCCCCTCGAGCCGCGCACGTTCGGGCGGAACACGGCGATGCCGCGATTGACCAGATACTGAACGTAGCCCCGGTAGTCGGCGAGCGCCTGCAGCGTCGGCCCGCCGTGCACGTCGAACACGACGGGTGGCGCGTCGCCGCCGTTGCGCGCGGCCTTCGGCAGGTACAGCAGGCCCTGCAGCTCGACGCCGTCGCGGGCCTTCGTGCGCAGGCTCAGGGGCCTCACCAGCCCGGCGGGATCGAGCCCGGCGAGATTCGACGCCCAGACCGTGGTCGCGCGCCCGGCTACGAGGTCCCAGGCGTAGACGTCGCCGGGCGTCGCCCAGCCGTTGACGTGGATCACGGCCACTTCGCTGCCGGCCGGACAGGACAGCGCGAACACGCCCTCGGGCACGCTCGGCGGGATGAGCAACTCGCCGCGCACGAGGTCGCGTCCATGCAGGCGGAAGACGCCGTCCTCGTTGGTGGTCCATAGAAGGTACTGGCCGCCGCCGCACAGCTGCACGTTCTGGATGTCGTGCGGTGCTTCCGCCACGATCTCCGTCCGGCCACTCGCGAGGTCGTGGCGCGCCAGCGCCGCGAAGTCGCGCCCCGCGTTGGTCGCGAAGTAGAAGCCCGAGCTGTCGGGCAGCCAGGCGAAGCCGCCGGCGGCGTGGCTGGCGCGGCGCCGGGGAGTCGAGACGACCCGGGTCCCGCCGCGCGCCATGTCCACCAGGTAGAGATTGTCCGAGTCCGCGCCGACCGCCTCGGTCAAGAGCAGCCAGCGGCCGTCCGGCGAGACCGGCTGCGGATACCACAGGTACCTGCCCTCGTGCACGAGGCTCTGCTCGCCGGTGTGGAGGTCGCGGATGAAGACGTCGTAGTCGAGGCCGTTCCGTTCCGTCGACGCGAAGACGATGCGGCGGTTGTCGGGTAGCACGTCGCCCATGACCCGGAACGCGCCGTCCTTCGCGGGCACCACCCTTGTCTCGCGGCGCCCGTCGGTGCTGATGCGGTAGAAGGCTTCCTGCTCGTTGCCGTCGTTATCGGCGGCATAGACGAGGCTCTGGCCGTCGGGCGCCCAACGCCAGTCGGTGACGCCGTTGCCGAAGCTGAGCTGCCGCGGCTGGCCGCCGCCGGCCGGCACGATCCACAGCTGCCGCAGCCCGGTCAGCGACGAGAGCACCGCGACGTGCCGGCCGTCCGGCGAAAGCGACGCGGACCGTGCCCCGTTCGCGAGCACGTAGCGGGCGATGTCGGCGGGCATCTCGCCGGCGAGGCCGACGTCGAGGCGCTCCGCGACGGGCGTGATCGCCGCGAGCGACGGGTCGGGTCCCCGTCCCGGTCCCGCGAGCGCCGGGGCGGCAAGCAGGGCGGCGACGGCGGCAACCGCGAAGCGTGGCATCATGCAGCTCATCCAGCGTCTTTGCGGCTATTGATCGTATGGCAATCCCGCCCTGCCCGCGACCCGGGCGGCGTGCGGCCTATCGCAATTTACGACGACGCCCGACTTGCGGAGCATTGGGGCAGGGCTGCCGGGGCGCGCGATGCTCTACGAGAGAGTCTTCCTGCCCTTCTTCCGCCGCGCGTCGCGGCGGGCGATGGACTTCGACGCAGGCCCGGTGGCGCTGCCCGTGCCGCCGGCGGACGGTCGCGCGTTCCTCTACGTGCACGTGCCGTTCTGCGCGGTGCTCTGCCCGTTCTGCTCGTTCCACCGCGTCGCCTACCGCGAGGGCAAGGCGGCCCGGTACTTCGCGGCGCTGCGCCGCGAGATCCTCGCCTACCGCGACGCCGGCTTCCGGTTCACGGGGGCGTACGTCGGCGGCGGCACGCCGACGGTCGCGCCGGCCGAGCTGTCGGAAACGCTGGCGCTGCTCCGGGAGTGCTTCGACCTGCGCGAGCTGTCGGTCGAGACCAACCCATCCGACCTGACGGAAGCGGTGCTCGATGCCCTCGTCGATGCCGGCGTCGACCGTCTCTCGGTCGGCGTGCAGAGTTTCGACGACGGCCTGCTGCGGGAGATGGAACGCTACGACAAGTACGGCAGCCGCGCGCAGATCCTCGAGCACCTGGAGCGGGCGCGCGGGCGCTTCGCCACGCTCAACGTCGACATGATCTTCAACCTGCCGCACCAGACGCCGCAGGTCCTGGAGCGCGACCTCGACACCGTGATCGGCTCCGCCGCCGACCAGGTGTCTTTCTATCCGCTGATGACCACCGACACCGTCCGGCGCAGGATGACCGCGCGCATGGGCAGGCTCGACCGGCGGCGGGTGCGTGAATACTACTTCCGGATCCTCGCGCGGCTGCGGGGCGAGTTCACGCCGTCCTCGGCGTGGTGCTTCTCGCGCGGCGGTGGTGCGGCGGTGGACGAGTACATCACGGGTCACGGCGAGTACGTCGGGATCGGCAGCGGCGCGTTCAGCTACGTGAACGGCAGCATGTACTCGACGACCTTCTCGCTGAACGCCTACCACGAGCTTGTCGCATCCGGGCGAGCGGCGGTCACGCGCAGCCGGCGCCTCGGGCCGCACGAACGGCGCCGCTACGAGATGCTGCTGCGGCTGATGGGTCTTCGCATGGACCGCGAGTGGATGCGCGAGAGGCTCGGACCCGGCGGCGAAGCGGGGCTGTGGCCGGAGCTCACAGCGCTGCGCCTTGCCGGCGCGGTCCGTCGCGACGGGCGCGGCTACGCGCTCACCGAGCGAGGCATGTACCTGTGGGTGCTGCAGATGGCCGCGTTCTTCGAGTCGGTGAACGTCTTCCGCGAGAAGATGCGGGCGCACATCGCCGCGGAGCTCGAGGACGACGGCGACGTCGAGGAGGCCTCGGTCGCGATGGAGCGGATCACCCGCTGGGCGCGGAGGTAGGAGAACACGAAGAAGCAGGGGACATTCGCTTGGAGTTTGTCTTTGCAGACAAACTCCAAGCGAATGTCCCCTGGTTTTCCTGGTTTTCTCTGGTTTTCTAGAAGAGTTCGCGGTTGTCGATATAGATGCAGTAGCGCGACACCTTGCCGTCGCGCAGGTCGAAGACGTTCACGAAGGGCAGCGTCAGGGTCGAGCCGTCGAGCCGCGTGTAGGTGACGACGCCCTCCGCGACGGCGCTGCCTTGTCCGTCCCAGTGCCGCGTGAGCTCGTGCCGCGTGCCGCCGATCGCGCCGAGGAAGCCCGCGACCAGCGAGCGCACCGCCTCCCGCCCGTGAACGGACGGGCCGTTGCCGAAGCGGAACTCGGCGTCGTCGGTCAAGAATTCCAGGAACCCGGGAACGTCCTTGCCATCCACCGCCGCGAGCAGCGACGTCCACCACGCTCGTGCCGTCATCCAGCCTCTCCCTGCACGTCCGCCCGCCGGCGCCCGGATTCTGCCACACCTACGTAGTTTCCCGGGCGTGCAGCGAAGGGAAGTACGGATGCTGCCGGGCTGACGTCAAGGCTACTTTGCGGCCATGGCGCGGCATGGGTCCATGCCGCGTCGGTGTATGGGTTCGCCACCGGCGACCCGCCACGGAAAACAGGGAGTGGCCGTCATGTCGAGTATCCGCAACACACGCGTGGGCAGGCTGGCGACGATCGCGCTCGCCGTGCTGTTCTCGGGCGGGATCACCGCCTGCAGCGACGGAAGCGACGGGCAGGCGGGCCCGCCGGGGCCCTCCGGACCGCCCGGCTCGACCGGTCCGACCGGCCCGACAGGCCCCTCGGGTCCGCCAGCGCCGGGGCCGACAGCGAGGCCCGTGACGGACGCCGACGCGGTGTTCGCGACGATCACCAGCGTCACCGCGAGCTCGCCCGCGGTCGTGAACTTCAGGCTTGCCGACCGTGACGGCAACCCGCTGCGCGGCCTGCAGGCGAGCCAGGCGCGTTTCGCGCTGGCGAAGCTGCTGCCGGAGGTCGCCGAGGCCGGTGGCGGCATTTCCCAGTCGAGCAGGTGGCAGTCCTACATCAACGTGAGCCGGGCGCCGAATGCGGCCTATCCGAATGGTTCGACGCAGATCCAGGCTACGACCGAGACCGGCGCCGCGGCGCGCTTCGTCGACAACGGCGATGGCACCTACCGCTACACGTTCTCCTTCGACATCGCGAACGTGACCACGCCGGTCGCGGTGCCTTTCGAGGCGAACCGGACGCACCGTGTGTCGATGCAGCTGTCGGGCGTGCCGGCGTTCAACAACGCCTCGTTCGACTTCGTGCCGGCGGGCGGCGCGGTGACCACGCAGCGAGAGATCGTCAACAACGCCGCCTGCAACGCCTGCCACGATGTGCTGTTCTTCCACTCGGGCGGGACGCCCGAGCAGGGCGGCGGCCGGCGCGACACGCAGTACTGCGTGACCTGCCACAACCCTGGCACCAGCGACCCGGAGACCAACAGCTCCGTGGACATGAAAGTCATGATCCACAAGATCCACGCGGGCGCGGAGCTGGCCAACGGCTACGTGGTCGTCGGCTACGGCAACACCGTGTACGACTTCTCGTCGATCGAGTGGACGCAGGACATCCGCAACTGCGGCACCTGCCACCAGGAGAGCGACGCGACCGTCCCGCAGGCCAGCAACTGGCGCAAGACCGTGACGCGCGAGGCCTGCGGCAGCTGTCACGACGCGGTCGACTTCGCCACCGGCGCGAACCACGGCGGCATCGTCGTGGCCGATGATCGCGACTGCCAGGTCTGCCACGGCCCCGCTTCGACCTTCGTGAACGGCGCGCTGAAGGCCGAGAACGCGCACAAGATCCCGGCGGTCGAGGCCGCGAAGGCAGTCCGCTACCAGGTCGTGAGCGTCTCTGGCGTCAAGGCGGACGGCTCGCCGGGCTCGGTCGCCGGCAAGGTCTCGCCAGGCGAGTTCGCGCTGGTGACCATCAAGGTCGACAACCCGTTGACGGGCACGGCCTACGACATCACGAGCACCGACCTGAGCAACCCGTTCGCCACCAAGCCGGGCGCGAGCAGCACACCGAGCCTGCGCGTGGACGTCGCCTGGAACAACGGCGAGTTCACCAACCTCGGCAGCGGCAGCGCGACGGCGACGACCGGCACGCCGGCCCAGCCGGTGACGATCGACTACCGCTCGAGCACCGCCGCCACCGCGGGCACGCCGCCGCAATCCGGCGGGCTGCCCGTGAACAACGGCGACGGCACGTTCACCAAGGCCGCGCGCATCCCG
The DNA here is from genome assembly GCA_964406445.1 of uncultured Steroidobacteraceae bacterium. Lineage (GTDB taxonomy): Bacteria > Pseudomonadota > Gammaproteobacteria > Steroidobacterales > Steroidobacteraceae > SG8-30. The sequence goes on along the minus strand of CAYORU010000026.1, from coordinate 39,696 downwards.
GTACCGGCGGCCGACGTCGGCGGCTCCGGCACCGCGATCCTCGAGGGCCGGCCGGTGGTCGACACCGACCCGGACCCGACGGTGACCTTCTACGAGCGGCTGCAGGTGACCGCGGCGGGACGCCCGTTCGCCATCACCGACAATGCCGCGGTCGCGCGCCGGTCGGTCGTGGACATCGCCAAGTGCAACGACTGCCACAACACGCTGTCGCTGCACGGCGCGAACCGCACCGGCAACACCGAGCTGTGCTCGACCTGCCACAACCCGAACATCACCTGCCGTACGCAGGTGGCCGGCGTGTTCCTGGACGGCACCGTCGACCTCAAGGTGATGGTGCATGGCCTGCACGCGGGAACCTTCAACTCCTGCAGCCACGACTACACGGACGTCGTCTATCCGGGCCAGGTCAACAACTGCGAGGGCTGCCACAAGAGCAACACCTTCTACCCGGTGGACGGCACCAAGGTGTTCGCGACGTCCATCGTGGCGGGCGATCGCAGCAATCCGGACGACGACATCCGCGTGACGCCGAACCTGGCGGTCTGCTCCACCTGCCACACGACCACGCTCGCCGTGGCGCACATGAAGCAGAACGGCGGCTCGGACACCGCCACGCAACTGAGGAGCGGCACGCCGTCGACGATCGAGACCTGCGCGCTGTGCCATGGTCCGGGCAAGGAGTCCGACCTGCGCGACGCACACAAGATCGACCAGTTCGCCGACATGAACTGAAGCCGGTCCCGGGCGGGGATCGCACCCCGCCGCAGGTCCATGCAGGGGCGCTCCGCGAGGAGCGCCCCTCGTTTTTGGCGCGGTTCGTCGCGGCTGCGGACGAGGCTAGCCGGTGATGCCGTAATGCGCCGCACAAAATACCTACCCAGGCTCACGCAAGCCCTTATTCAGCAACGTCATTGACGGGTCTAAGGTTTCCCCTGACTCGCGGGAAAAGGTCGTGGGGGCCCACGACACCCGCAGTGCTATGACCGCAGGGAGAGGGCCGAGATGTTGAACATGGGCCTGACGAAATTCGGCCGGTTGGCCAGCCTCGCGCTGGCGACCGTTCTGGCAGCCGGCATCGCCGGCTGCGACGGAGACGACGGAGCAGAGGGCCCGGCCGGGCCCACCGGGCCTCCGGGCGCGACCGGCCCGACGGGGCCGACCGGTCCTACCGGTCCGACCGGTCCGGGCGTGCCGCCCCCGACGGGCACGGTCGAGGGTGACCTCACCGGCGCGGTGACGGGCATCACCGTCTCCAACAGCAGCAAGATCGTGAGCGTGACGTTCTCGGTCGCCGACGCTGCCGGCAATCCGGCGACGAACACCGCCGGCAAGCGCTTCCGCTTCCAGATCTCGAAGTTCGTTCCCGCCACGGACGAGCGGCCTGCCTTCTGGCAGCCCTACGTGAACCGCTCGCGCGGCGGCAACGGGGATCCGGTGGTGCTGTTCTCCTGGCCGGAACGCGCAGTGCCGGTCGAGGTGTCGCCGGGCGTGTTCCGCTACACCTTCGCGACCGACCTCGAGACCGTGAAGGACTACGTCTACTACGGCAGCGGCAGCGAGCCGATCGACGGCAACACCGTCGGCGTCGGCAACTCCGGCCCGATCACCTCGGCCGCCGGCCTCGCCGAGATCGCGAGCCGCAACTGGAACTACGATCCGCAGGCGACCCACCGCATCGCGATCGCCGGCCAGGACGGCGCCTACTACAACGCGTCGATCGACTTCGTGCCGGCCAACCTGCCGGCCTCGGGCCCGCTCAACATCGCCGACCCGAAGGTCGCGGAAGTCGTCACCAACGAGTCCTGCGGCGCCTGCCACGGCGACCCGGCCAACCGCGGCCGTCTCGTCAGCGGCCTGCCGCACGGCGGCGTGAACTACTTCACCACCGAAGTCTGCATGGCCTGCCATAGCGGCAACTCCTACGCCCCCGGCCTCTCGACAGACAGCGCCTGGGAGCCGATCGACCTGCTGACCTCCGTGCACAAGACGCACGCGGCGCATGAACTCGGCTTCGATTACTACGAGTTCGCCGAGCTGACCTACCCGCAGAGCGTGGCGAACTGCCGCACCTGCCACGACAACGCCCGCATCGCGCAGCCGGCGGGCCGCAGCGACGCCGAGAAGATGGCGTGGATGAACGAGCCCTCGCAGCAGGCCTGCAACACCTGCCACGCGGTCGACTTCACCGCCCACTTCGGCAACCAGCCGGACAACGCCCAGTGCGGGCTGTGCCACGGCCCGGGCCGCTCCGTGCCCGTGAACGTGGCGCACGCCTCGGTCTACTCGACGCCGAACAACCCGGAGCTCCCGGCCGGCGTCGGCAAGCTCGAGTACCAGATCGCCTCGGTGACGGTGAATGCCTCCAACCAGCCGATCGTGAGGTTCCGCGTGCTGTTGAACGGCGCGCCGCTCGACATCCGCAGCCTGCCGGCCGGCATGGCCTTCGGCGGCAGCACGAGCCCCGGCTTCAAGATCGCCTGGAGCTCCGCGACCACGCCGCCGAACGGCGCGGCGATCGCCAGGCCCGTCGACTTCAACAACGTCGGCGGCACCGGCCGCTCGTTCTTCGGCTTCGGCGGCGATCCCTACGCGCAGTACGCCGGCTTCTCCAAGGTGGACCAGCCGTTCACCGTCGGCATGCGCGACCTCGTCGACTCGATCGGCGCGCCGGACGCGGAGGGCTACTTCACGACCGTCGCCGGCATCGGTGACGGCACGGGCGCCAACCAGGCTCCGGTCGCGTTCCCGGCGGGCGCGAGCCTGCGCAGCGTCGCGATCGAGAGCTACTTCACCTTCAACGTCGGCACGCCGAACCAGGTCAACGTGGCCGCCGACGCCGCCGTCAGGGCGGTCGCAGGCGAAGCGCGGCGCGCGGTGGTCGGCATGGACCTCTGCCTGACCTGCCACGAAGGTCTCGGTTTCCACAGCAACAGCGGGCGGCGCAACAACGCCGACCACTGCGTGATGTGCCACAACCCCGAGACGTCGAGCAGCAACACCTTCGCAGGCTTCGTGACCGGCACGGGTGGCGCGTTCTCGACGACGCCGATCGCGAATTCCTTCCCGGTGGCGCAGAAGCCGATGAACCTGAAGGACCTGATCCACTCGGCGCACGCCGGCGCCGTGCGCGAGACGCCTTTCAACTTCATCCGCGGCACGCTCGCGGGCGGAAGCGGCAACGGCGCCTACGACTTTGCCGAGATCACCTACCCGCAGCAGACGGCGAGCTGCAACGCCTGCCACAACGCGGCGTCGCAGTACGCGATCCCGGTCAACAAGGACGCGCTGTGGAGCGTGATCGCGGTGGAGCCGGGCGTGTCCACGACCAAGCTCCCGCCGACCGTGGCGGCCTGCTGGTCCTGCCACGACGGCACGATCGCGACCTCGCACATGAAGCAGAACTCGGGCGACTTCGTCGGGGTGGAGACCTGTGAGCTCTGCCACGCGCCCGGAAGGTCGGCGGCTGCCCACACCAACTGACCGACCCACTGCCGGTTGACGGCACGGCCGGGGGAGCTTGGCTCCCCCGGCCTTTCCTTTGCCGGGCTGGCCGGTGGATGGGATTTGTACCTATGCCGCGCTACGCAAGCCCGTATGTAGCCTCGGGTGCGGGTGGACCAATATGCGGGCCAGTGCGTCCGGCGGAGCGCCGGCCGTCGCGGTCTGTCCGGCAGCCGCGGTTCGAGAGAGGGAGAGTGCCGTGATGCGTCTCAAAATCGAGGGATTCGCCCGTCGCCTGCCGGCGGCCGCACTGGCCGGACTGCTGGCGCTGGGTCTCGCCGGCTGCGAAGGCGAGGACGGCGCATCCGGCGTCGGCGGCCCGCCGGGCACCGGCGGCCCGACCGGGCCGACCGGCCCGGATCCCGGCGCGGGCTTCGTGCAGGCGAGCCAGGCCGACGTGATCTTCCCGACAGTCACCGGTGTCACGGTCGGCACGCAGACCGTCGTGAGCTTCCGCCTGCAGGACAGCCGCGGCCGCGGCGTGATCGGCCTCGCGCCCGGCGACCTGCGCGTGTCCTTCGCGAAGCTCGTGCCCGGCACCGGCGGCGGCTCGAGCCACTGGCAGTCCTACATCAACGTCTCGCGCAACCCGTCGCCCGGCTTCGACGGCACGGCGCCGGCCGTGCAGGCGACGACCGAGACGGCCACGGCCGCCCGGTTCGTGGACAGCGGCAACGGCAGCTATCGCTACACGCTGTCCTTCGACGTCAACGCGGTCACGACGCCGGTCGCCGTGCCCTACGAGTCCGGCCGAACGCATCGCGTGTCGCTGCAGATCGGCGGCGCGGCGCCCGTGGACAACAACGCCTCCTATACCTGGCAGCCCTCGACCGGCGCGGTCTCGGGCCTGTTCACCCGCGAGATCGTCGACAACGACACCTGCAACGCCTGCCACGACGGGCTCGCCTTCCACGGCGGGCGGCGCAACGACACGCAATACTGCGTCACCTGCCACAACCCGGGCTCGATCGACCCGGAGAGCACCAACACCGTCAACATGTCGGCGATGATCCACAACATCCATGCCGGCGCCCGCGGCGGCGTGGTGCGCGACGGCGGGCGCTACTACATCGTCGGCTTCCGCAACACGGTCTACGACTACTCGGCGATCCACTGGACGCAGGACGTCCGCAACTGCCAGACCTGCCACGAGGAGAGCGACACCGACACCCCTGACGCCTCGCGCTGGCGGCAGACGGTCAACGCCGAGGCCTGCGGCAGCTGTCACCACAGCAACGTGAACTTCGCGACCGGCGCGAACCATGCCGCCGGCGCGGCGACCGACGACCAGTGCGCGGCTTGCCACGGCCCGAACAGCACTTTCGCGGACGGCGCGCTGACGGCGGAGAATGCGCACCGTATCCCGGTCGTCGAGGCCGGCAAGCGCTTCCGCTTCAACGTGCTCGCGGTGTCGGAAACGGCGCCGGGGCAGTTCCCGCAGGTGCGCTTCTCGGTCACCGACCCAACCAGCAACGACGCGCCCTGGGACATCCACGCGGCGGCGCCGTTCACGGTCTGCGCGGGCGGCGCGAGCCGGCTGTTCGTCGACATTGGCTGGAGCACCAGCGACTACGCCAACGTCGGCACCGGCTTCAATCCCGGCCTCCCGGTGCAGATCAACGTGCTGAATGCCTGCGGCGGCAATTCGGTGAAGAACGCCGACGGCAGCTTCACCGCGACTTCGCCGGTGCCGGTCCCGGCGGGCCAGACAGGCTCGCTGGTCGCCGCGCTCGAAGGCCATCCGGCGGTGGACGTGGATCCGGGCACCCCGGGCGCCGAGCGCATCGCGGTCCGCAACGCCGTGCGCTACGCGCCGATCACCGACCCCACCGCGCGGCCCCGGCGCGCGGTCGTCGAGATCGAGCGCTGCGACGAGTGCCACGGCCAGCTGTCGCTGCACGGCAGCAACCGCACCGACTCGATCGAGACCTGCGTCGCCTGCCATGCGCCGGGCGCCACCGACGTCAATCGCCGCGTGCCGGGCTCAGCCTGCGACACGGCGCTCGGGCTCGACGACGCGACCATCGACATGAAGGTGATGATCCACGCCATCCACTCCGGCCAGTACTCGGCCTGCGGCTTCGGCAACACCCCGCACGACTACAGCGGCGTGGTCTACGTCGGCAAGCTCAACAACTGCGAGGGCTGCCACAAGCCGGACACCTACTACCCGGTGGATGCGACCGCCGTGATCGGCCCGACGACCGACGCGAACAACCCGGCCCTCTACACGGACGACGTCGCGACCTCGCCGAACACCGCGGCCTGCGGCGCCTGCCACACGAGCCCGGCGGCCCGGGCCCACATGACCGGCAACGGCGGCGACTACGCCGCCGGCAAGGACGCCAGCGGGCGGCTCGTGTCCGCGGGGCTCGAGACCTGCACGCTGTGCCACGGCCCCGGCCGCAACCAGGATGTGAAGCTGATGCACAACATCGACGGCTTCGAGAAATACAACGTGCGGGACAACGACTGAGGCCAGGCATGAACATACGCACAGGATTGCTCGCACTGGCCCTCGCCCTGCCGCTGTGGCCGGCGGCCGCCGAGGACGCGCCGGGCTACAGCCGCAAGGGCGCCGACACCTGCCTCAACTGCCACGGCGACGATGCCGTGGTGATGGCGATCTTCCGCACGAAGCACGCACAGCCGAAGAACCCGAACACGCCCTTCGGCCACGGCCAGCTGCAGTGCGAGTCCTGCCACGGGCCGGGCGGCGCCCACACCGGGCGCGTCAAGCGCGGCGAGGAGCGCCCGCCGGTGATCCGCTTCGGCCGCGACACCGAGACGCCGGTCGAGCAGCAGAATGCGATGTGCCTGACCTGCCACAACCCGAAAGCAGGCGAGTGGCACGCCTCCGCGCACCGCGACCGGGACGTCGGATGCGCCGACTGCCACGACAGCCACGCGCCGCGCGACCCGGTCCTGACCAAGGCCTCGCAGGCCGACGTCTGCGGCACCTGCCACCAGGTGCAGAAGCAGAATGCGCTGCTGCCGTTCTCGCATCCGCTGCGGGACGCGCAGATGACCTGCACGGGCTGCCACGCCCCGCACGGCTCGACCGCCGAGGCGGCCCTGAAGCGCGACACGGTCAACGCCACCTGCTACACCTGCCATGCCGACAAGCGCGGCCCGTTCCTGTGGGAGCACCAGCCGGTCAGCGAGGACTGCGGCCTGTGCCACCAGCCGCACGGCTCGTCGCACCCAGCCATGCTCAAGCAGCGCGCGCCTTTCCTGTGCCAGCAGTGCCACCAGAGCCAGGGCCACCCGTCGGTGCCTGGCCTGCCCTCGGCGCTGCCCGGCGGCGCGCCTTCGGCCACGGTGCTCGCGAGCGGCTGCAGCAACTGCCACTCGCAGGTCCACGGGTCGAATCATCCCTCCGGCCGACAGCTGATGCGCTGAGGGCTGCACCATGCGTAGACAAGCCATGAATCCCCGTCCCGTCCTCAACCCGCTCGCCTCGGCCGTGGCCGCCGCGCTCGTCGCCTCGGCGGCGCTCGCCAATCCCGCGGGAGTGGACACCTCCGACTGGAAGTGCGAGTCCTGCCCGTTCTACGGCGGGTACGAGGCCGAGGCCGAGCTCGGCGCCCTCAACGTCGACGAGGACGCGGCACGCTTCGGCCGCTACAGCGGACTCGACGAGAAGGGCGGCTACGCCGATGCGGCCGCGCGCGGCGGCCACCGCCGCGAGTCGGGAACCTACTACGAGTACGAGTTCATGGACCTGGGCCTCGACACCCGCGAGGGCCGGCTGACCGCGGGCCGCGAGGGGCTGCTCGAGGCGACCCTGAGCTACGACGAGATTCCCTACAACGCGTGGGACACCACCGCGACGCCCTATCGGCGCAGCGCGAGGGACGCCGTGGCGCTGCCCTCGAGCTGGGTGCGCGCAGGCTCGACGGGCGGCATGTCCGCGCTGCCGGGCTCGCTCGCGCCCGTGCGGATCGGCACCGATCGCAGCGCGCTCGGGCTCGACCTCGCCTGGCTGGCACGCAGCGACCTCGAGGTCTACGCCGATCTCAGGCGCGAGGAGGTGGAGGGCAACCGGCGCTCGCCGGTGGTGTTCCTCGGCTCGATCGCCGAGCTGCCGGAGCCGGTGGACGCGAGCCACGACCAGGTCGAGCTCGGCGCGGTCTACCGCTTCGCGCGCGGCTACGCGCGCCTGTCCTGGTACCTGTCGAAGTACGACAACTCGCTGTCCGGCTTCCTGTTCGAAAATGCCTACCTGCCGCTCGCGCCCGACACGGTGTTCGGCCGCAAGGCGCAGGCGCCGGACAACGAGGCGAGCCTGCTCGCGGTGGACGGCAACTTCCTGCTGCCCTGGTGGGACGGCGTGGTCGGCTATCGGCTGGCGACCGGCCAGATGAAGCAGGATGCGGCATTCCTGCCGATCTCGACCAGCGCGGCGCTGACCGGCGGCGCGACCCTGCCGCGCAGCGACCTCGACGGCGAGGTGGACACGAACCACTATCGCGTCAGTGCGTCGCTCAAGCCGCATTCCCGGGTCCGCCTGCGCGGCAACTTCCGCTACGACGAGCGCGACGACAAGACGGATCCGTTCACGGTCACCTACGTCGAGACCGATTCCATCGCCGGACCGACGGCGACCGCCGGGCGCTACGGCTACGAGCGCACGCGCTTCGACGGGTCGGCCGAAGGCCGTGTATTCGACTGGCTGCACGTGGCGGTGGGTGGCGAGGAGGACGAGGTCGAGCGCACGAACCAGGAGACCTCGCAGACCAAGGAGACGAGCACCTGGGGGCGCCTGCGGATGCGCCCGCACCCGACGGTGGATTTCGCGGCGACCTACGGCGAGGCGCGCATCGAGGCCGGCGCCTACGTCACGCGGCCCGACCTGCCGCCGGAGAACCCGCTGCTGCGCAAGTACAACCTGAGCAACCGCGACCGCGACTTCGCGCGCGGCCAGCTGTCGTGGTCGCCCGGCAAGTTCGCGATCTCGGCCGAGGCGACGATGGCGAAGGACGACTTCCGCCGCTCGCCGCTCGGCCTGCAGTCGGCCGACGACACGCGCTACGCGGCGACGGCCTCGTGGGCCTTCAGCGAGCGCGGCTCGGTGTATGCCACCGGCGGCTACCAGGAGATCGAGTCGCTGCAGGCCGGCGCGGAGGGCATCCCGCCGACCCAGGGCTGGACGGTCAGCCACCGGGACAAGTTCAAGACGGCCGGTGCCGGCCTGCGCATGGACAAGGTGTTCGGCAAGGTCGACCTGTCGCTCGACTACGCCTTCGCGCGCTCCGACGGCGAGATCCGCACGGTCGGCGACGCCGCGAGCGGCGACTTCCCGCAGCTCGACACGGAGCTGAACTCGGTACGCGTCACGGCGGGCTACGACGTGAACCCGCGCCTGCGGGTCAGCGTCGTCTACGCCTTCGAGGACTACGACTCGAGCGACTGGCAGCTCGACGGCGTCGAGGCCGCGACCATCCCGAACCTGCTGAGCCTCGGTGCCGACGCCTACAACTACCGCGTCAACGCGATCGGCCTCTCCTTCCGCTACCGCTTCGGCGCGACTTCCGCGGCATCGGCGGGCGGCGAAGAGCAGGAGTAACCCGGCGGCTGCGATCTCGGGACTGTGCCTGCGCCGAGATCGGGACTCGGCGTCGAAACAGGCAGAACTTGTGCCCCGCGCGCGGGCGGGATCCGGCCTGGACCACCACTTCGCTCGCGCAGTCGGAACTTACGCGCTCGCTCCGGGTGGTCCTGGCCACCTCGCCCGCGCGCAGTGACGTAACGCCCGATCCGGCACTGCCCGAATCGGGCGTAGCATTTCGCGCCGCGGCCGAGGTGGCGGGGGGCCCCGCAGCCGAGCGGATCAGCGGAGCGAGCCAGGGCGAGCGGAGCAGCGAGGCGAGGAGTGCCCCCCAGCCGGATCCCGGCCGCGGCGCAGGCACTGCCGATAGGAATGGGGACAGTCCCCTACGTCGCGAGGATCACCGTCGCGATCAGCGCGAGGCTGCCGATCGCCTGGGTCGCGAGCGTCATCTCGATGCTCTTCTGCAGCTGCGCACGCTTCTCGTCGACGCTCGCGATGCCGAGCCCCGCCTTGACGCCGAGCGCCAGGAGCGCGAGCGCCACCACCGCGAACCACGCCGGCAGCGCGCCGGTCGTCACCGCGGCGAGCGCGCCGGCCGCGCCCAGCGCGTGCATGCCCAGATACAGCCAGCGAGCGCCCTCCACGCCGAGCCGCACGACCAGCGTGCGCTTGCCGGCCGCCGCGTCCGATGCAAGGTCCGGGACCTCGTTGATCAGCAGGATCGCCGCCGTCCACATGCCGACCGGCAGCGAGATCAGCAGCCGGCCGAGGTCGAACACGCCGTCCTGCAGCCAGGCCGCGCCACAGACCGGCAGCGGGCCGAACGCGACGAACACGGCGAGTTCGCCGAGCCCTCGGCCCGACAGGTAGATGCGCGGCAGCGAGTAGAGGACGCCGATCGCGATGCCGGCGAGCCCGAGCCAGATCACCAGCGGGCCTGCGATGACCGCGAGCCACAGCCCGAGCACGAAAGCCGCAGCCAGCAGCGACAGCCCGAGGCGCCTCATCTGCGCGCGCGTGAGTATCCCCGCCTGGATGAAGCGCGATCCGCCGGTGTATGGATAGATGCGCCCGGTGTTGGCCGGGTCCGCGCCGGTGATGTCGTCACCCACGTCGTTCAGCACGTTCGCGGCGGCGTGCACCAGCACCGTGGCGACCACGGCGAGCAACGCCGGAAGCCAGTCGACCTGGCCGAGCGTCGTCGCGCCGAGCGCCGTCCCCACCACGACCGGCAGGATCGAGGCGGTGAAGAACTTGGGGCGCATCGCAAAGAAGGCGCGCCGCGCGCGCGCCCCGAGGCTGCTGCCGCCGAATGCTTCCGGACTTGGTCCGGCCGTCGTCTGCTGCTGCACGTCGTTCCCTTCCACTCGCTTCGCGGCCGCCGGGCCAGGATACGGGTAAAAACTAGCCGGATCAGCGGCTTGTGTCGAGGTGTATTGCCGCAGTCGCGGGCTCCCGCGATACTCGCACCCCCGTCCTGGTGCCCGCGCGGTGCGGGCCGCTAGCGCGCCCTGCCCCGGGTCCCATGCCCGCTGCGAGCCTCTTCCGACTGCTGCTGCTCGCCGCCATCTGGGGCGGCAGCTTCCTGTTCATGCGCATCGCGGCTCCCGCGGTGGGTGCGACTGCGACCACCTTCGGCCGGCTGCTCTTCGCCACGGCGGGTCTCGCCGCAGTGCTGCTCGCGCTGCGGGTGCCGCTCGAGTTCCGTGGCCGGCTGCGCGCCGCGGTGGCGATCGGGCTGATCAACTCGGCGCTGCCGTTCCTGCTCTTCGCCGCCGCCGCGAAGGTGCTCCCCGCCGGCTACAGCGCGATGCTCAACTCGACCGTGCCGATCATGGGGGTGCTGATCGGCGCCGCCTTCTTCGCCGAGCCGGCGACGCCGGCGAAGCTGTCGGGCGTGGCCCTCGGTCTCGTCGGCGTGTTGGTGCTGACGCAACTCGGCCCCGTGCAGCTGACCGCACCGGTCGTGGCGGGCATCGCGGCCTGCCTGGTGGCCGCGGCCTGCTACGCGTCCGCCGGCTACCTCACGCGCCGCTGGATCGTCGACCGGGGCGGCCTCGACAGCCGGCTGGTGGCTTTCGCGAGCCTTGCCGGCGCGACGCTGGCGCTCGCGCCGGCGTTCCTCCTGCAGCTGGCCGGGCCCGGCATCGACTGGACGCGCGCGACGCCCCGTGTATGGCTGTCGGTCGCGTCGCTCGGCCTGCTGTGCTCGGCGCTCGCCTTCGTCCTGTACTACCGGCTGCTCGTCGAGCTCGGCCCGTTCCGCACGATGACGGTGACCTTCCTGCTGCCGGTGTTCGGCGTGTTCTGGGGCTGGCTGCTGCTCGACGAGCGGGTTTCTCCGGCGCACCTCGCCGGGGGCGCGCTCATCGCGCTGGCGCTGTGGCTGGTGCTGCGACCGCCTTCCGTGCCCAGGCTCCGCCAAGGCGAATCGCGCTAGGGCGCGCCGCCGCTCCTGGCCCGCGCCTCGCGCACGCGGATCGTCTCTTCCTGGTCGATCGCCTCCAGCTGCGAGTGGACGCGCGCCAGGTCGGCTTCGATCTCGGGCAGCAGCACGTTCTCGAGCGCCCGCGCGCGCCGCTCCGTGCGCACGTAGTCCTGCGCCATGATGCGCAGGGAGGCGGACAGGCCCGCCATCCGGACGGCGAGCGCCGCGAGCCGGCGAAAACGCCCGGCGCAGTCGGCCGCCTCGATCGAGGGCTCGGCGGCCGCGAACTCGGCTTCGCGCGGCGCGTCCTCGAGCGAGGCCTCGACCAGCCCGAGGCCGAGCAGCCGCTCATGGCGCGACTCGAAGCGCCCCGGCGCCTCCCCGGCGGCGGGATGGACGCTCAGGCCGTCGAAGCCGTGGCGTCGCACCGCCGCGCGCATGGCCTGCCGTGCCGCCTCCAGCGCCGCCCGCCATTCGGCCAGCAGCTGCCGGTAGAGCCTCAGGCGGGCCAGGATCTCGGCCGCCAGCAGCGTGCGCTTCTCGTCGAGCAGCGCATGGCCTTCGCGGACCATCCGCCGCTCGTCGCCGAGTTCGAGCAGCGTGATGCGCGTCGGCGTGAGTTCGCGCTCAGCCATGGCCGCCGAGGTGGCGCTCGATCTGCGCGCGCGACAGGCGCGTCAGTTCGCCTCGCGGCAGGACGCGCAGGGTCTCCCAGCCGATCCGCATGCTGTCCTCGAGCGTGCGGCCGGTGGCCTGTGCCACGAGGCGCTCCTCGAAGAGGTCGCCGAACTCGAGGAACTTGCGGTCGGTCGCCGTGAGTCCCTCGGCGCCCATGACGCTCGCCAGCACGCGCACGCGCGTGGCGCGCGCGTAGGCGGCGAAAAGCTGGTTGGCGAGCGCAGGGTGGTCGGCGTGGGTGAAGCCCTCGCCGGTGCCGGAGGACATCAGCCGCGACAGGCTCGGCAGCACCTTGACCGGCGGATAGACGCCGCGCCGGTCCAGCTCGCGGTCGAGCACGATCTGGCCCTCGGTGATATAGCCGGTGAGGTCGGGGATCGGGTGGCCGATGTCGTCGGCGGGCATGGTCAGGATCGGCAGCTGGGTGAGCGTGCCCGGCAGTCCGCGGATGCAGCCGGCGCGCTCGTAGAGGGAGGCGAGGTCGGAGTACATGTAGCCGGGGTAGCCCTTCCGGCTCGGCACCTCGCCGTGGCTCGCCGACACCTCGCGCAGCGCCTCGCAGTAGCTGGTCATGTCGGTCATGACCACGAGCACGTGCAGTCCCTCGACGAAGGCCAGGTACTCGGCCGCGGTGAGCGCGTAGCGGGGGGTGAGCAGGCGCTGCGCGCTCGGGTCGTCGGCACGGTTCAGGAACAGGACCGTGCGCCCGATGGCGCCGGAGGCCTCCATCGCCTCGCGGAAGGACCGCGCGGTGTCGTGGGAGACGCCGATGCCGGCGAACACCACTGCGAACCGGCCGGCCTTCCCGCCGACCAGCCGCGCCCGCTGCGCGATCTCGGTCGCCATGCGGTCGTGAGGCAGGCCGCCCCCTGAAAAGAGCGGCAGCTTCTGCCCGCGCACCAGGCTGTTCATCAGGTCGATGGTGGTGATGCCGGTCTCGATGAAGTCGCGCGGCAGCGTGCGGAAGGCGGGGTTGATCGACGGGCCCGACACCGGCAGCGACTGCAGCGCCGGGACGGGCGGTCCGCCGTCGACCGGCGTGCCGAGGCTGTCGAACACCCGGCCGAGCAGGCCGGGACCGACGCCGAAGGACAGCGGCGCATCGTGGATGCGGATCCGCGTGTCCTCGAGGCCGAGGCCCGCGGTCGATTCGAGCACCTCGACGATCATGCGGTCTTCGTCGAGCGTGGCGACGCGGCCGATGCGCCGCGAGCCGTCGCCGCCCAGCACCTCGACCGCCGCGTTGAGGCCCACGTCCACCGTCCGCTCGAGGAACAGCAGCGGCCCCTGCAGCCGTCGCGCGGCGCCCGTCGCGGTGAGTTCAGCGAACCTCATCGCCGCCCGCCTCGAGGCCGTGGAACGCGTCGTCGATGGTCTGCCACAGCGAATCGATCTCCCCGATGCGGTCCTCGCCGTACTCCTCGCCGAGCCGCGACAGGGTCTCGATCACCGGCAGCGCGGCGATCCGCGCCGGCGCCGCGCCCTCGGCGGCCGCCTGCTCCGCACGGTCGAGGAAGTGGCAGACGACCCGCATCATCGCCGCCTGCCGGTCGGGCGAGCAGTAGCGGTCCGTCTTCGAGAACGACGACTGGCGGAGCAGCGCCTCGTTGACGAGCTCCGCGCAGGTCAGCGCGACCTGCTGTGCTGCGGGCAGCGCGTCCTTGCCGACGATGCGCGCCATCCGCTCCAGCTTCGCCTGCTGGTCGAGCAGCGTCAGCAGGCGCCTGCGCTGCCCGCCCCATTCGCTGTTGCCGTGCGCCTGCCACCAGGGGGCGACCCGGGCGGCGTCGTCGCTGTGCGAGGTCAGCGGGTGGACGGCCGGGTAGAAGCGGGCCTTGGCGCGCTCCGGGTCGAGGGCCCAGAAGCAGCGCACGAAGCGCTTGGTGTGCAGCGTCACCGGCTCCGAGAAGTCGCCGGCCGGCGGGCTCACGGCGCCGATGATCGTGACCGAGCCTTCATCCCCGCCGAGGGTGCGCACCCGGGCCGCGCGCTCGTAGAAGCCGGCGAGTCGCGCGCTCAGGTAGGCGGGGTAGCCGGCCTCGCCGGGCAGCTCGCCGAGCCGGCCCGAGACCTCGCGCAGCGCCTCGGCCCAGCGGCTGGTCGAGTCCGCCATCAGCGCGACGTGCTGGCCCTGGTCGCGGAAGTACTCCGCGACCGTGATGGCGGTGTAGATGCTCGCCTCGCGAGCGGCGACCGGCATGTTCGAGGTGTTAGCGATGATCACCGCGCGTTCCATCAGCGGCCGCCCGGTGCGCGGGTCCTCGAGGCCGGGGAACTCGTCGAGGACCTCGGCCATCTCGTTGCCGCGCTCGCCGCAGCCGACGTAGACGATGACGTCCGCGTCGCACCACTTGGCCAGCGCTTCCTGCAGGATGGTCTTGCCGGTGCCGAAGCCGCCCGGCAGGGCGGCCCGGCTGCCGCGGGCCACCGGGAACAGCGTGTCGAGGATGCGCTGCCCGGTGACCATCGGCGCGTTCGGCGCGAGCCGCGCGGCCGCCGGCCGCGGGCTGCGCACCGGCCAGTCGTGGGCCAGGGTCACGGTGCGCGGCGCGGGGCCGCCGTCGTCGAGTTCCAGCACCGTCTCGCGGTCGCCGATCTCGCCCGCCGGCGCGATGCGGCTGACGCGGCCGCACAGGCCGGGCGGCACCAGGCAGCGGTGGACCCGCGGGCCCGGCACCTCGCCGAAGCACTGGCCCGCCGCGAGGGCATCGCCGACCGCGGCTTTCGGCTCGAAGGCGAAGCGCGAGGGCGGGGCCTGCGTGCCGCCGGGCGCGAGCCTGAAGTCGTCACCCTCGTCGAGCGGGCGCAGCAGACCGTCGAACAGGCGCCCCAGGATGCCCGGTCCGAGCCGCACCGACAGCGGCTGCCCGGTGCCGGTGACGCGATCGCCGGGCCGCAGCCCGGTGGTGTCCTCGTAGACTTGGGCGACGAGCTCGTCGCCGTCGAGCTGGACCACCTCGCCGAGCAGGCCGGACGGCCCGACCGCGAGCGCCTCGTAGGCGCGGAATGCGCCGCGGGTGCGCGCGCGAAGCACCGGTCCCGACACCCAGCGGATCGCAGCCTCGCTCACGAGGGCGTCCTCCGGCCGGCGAGCGCGTCGATTTCGGCGAGCAGTGCCGCCTCGAGGCGGCCGCGTTGCGCGCAGAGCCCGTCGAGCGTCGCGTCGTAGACCGCCCCGCCGCGGCCGATCCTGAGGCCGCAACGAAGCTCGCCCGACTCAAGGGTTTCGCAGTCGTCGCCGGCGCGCGCCTCGGCGAGCACGCGAAGGCGCCGCCTCTCGTCGCCGTCGAGCCCTGGCGCGTGCTCGATCCGCCATCCGCCGCGGCCGAGCGCGCGGCTCGCGCCGGCGAGGGCGGCCTCGCACCACTGCCACCGCGCCTCTGGATCGGCCCAGCGCCGCCCGAGCGCTTCCGGCAGCCGGGCGAGGCCGCCGGACAGCGCCCGCGAGACGCATTCGAAGTCGTGGTCGCGGCGGCGCTTCTCGATGTCCACCCGCACCTGCCGGCAGCTCTCGGCGATCCGCGCGCGTTTCTCGCGTACTGCCGCCCTGACCCGTTCGCGGGCCCGGTGCCGGGCCTCGCGCAGGACCTCCGACGCCTGCGCCCCGGCGTCGGCCAGCAGCGCCCGGCAGGCGGCGTCGCGCTCGGCGCCGAGCCGGCCGAGCAGCGCGTAGACCTGCAGGTCGATGACCGCGCCGCCGCTTGGCACAGGGGTTGACACAGGTAGTCTCACGCGCCCTCCACGCCGAGGGCGCGCCGCATGGCCGCCTCGAGATCCGGCGGTGGCATTCCGCCACGCAGGTCGTCGACGACGAGCGCGAGCGGCGCCGCCGACGCCAGCGCCTCGTCGAGGAGCCGGGCCGGCAGCAGCGCGGCGAGCGGTGCGGCGATGAGCACGACCGCGGCCCGTGCGCGCGCGTCCCGCAACGCCTCGAGAACCTCGTCAGGCGACGGCGTGTAGACGCGCGCGCCGGCGAGCCGGTAGCCGGTCGCGGTCAGCTCGTCGCCCACGAAGGCCAGCGGCTCCATCAGGTGACCCGGTTGAAGATCAGCACCGCGACGATGAGGCCGTAGATCGCGATGCCCTCGGCGAGGCCGACGAGGATCAGCACCCGTCCGAACAGCTCCGGCTTCTCGGCCAACGCGCCGACCGCGGCGGTGCCGACCTGCGCCACCGCGTAGCCGGCGGCGAGCGCCGACAGCGCGGCCGCGCCGGCCGCCGAGGCGAAGGCCCAGCGCGCGACCTCGGGCGGCGTGCCCGCGACTGCGGGCTCCGCCGCGCCGGCCGCCGCCGGGAACAGCCAGAGCAGGGTCGTGCCGGCGACGAGCACGCCGACCAGCGAGGCGCCGACGATGACTGCGGCGGTCCAGAGTCTCATGGCAGGATCTCCTTTGTCGTGGGCGCGCCTGCGCCGCCGGGCGGCGGCAGCGGGCTGAACGGCCGGCCCTCGCCGCGCAGGAAGCGGATGAAGAACTCGAACAGCACGAGGCGGGTCGTCTGGATGCCGACGATCAGCCCCTCGAGCACGATGATCAGCAGGTTGCCCGCGACCAGCGCGAGCGCGTAGCCGACGGGGTTGCCGGTCGCCTCGCTCACGCCGACGACCGCGGCCGACAGGCCCGCGTGGGCGAGCGCGAACGCCCCGGCGCGCGCGAACGAGACGGTGTTGACCACGAGCTGCAGCGTGGTCTCGACGAGCTCGGCCAGGGCCCGGCCCGCCCCGGCGGCGGCCTGCGCGACCGCGGCCGCGCCGATCACGAACCAGGCCAGGCCGGCGAGCGCGATGGCCGCGCCGCCTGGCCACAGCGGCGTGGCGACGAGCCCGGCATAGGCAACGACCAGCCCCGCGCGGCTCGCCCACCACGCGCGGCCGGCCCCGCGCCAGGCGTGCTCGACGCCGTCCATGACGAGGCCGAGCAGGATCACGGCCACGCCGATCATCAGGCTCGCGACCAGCACGGTGAGCGGCTCCGCCAGCGGGTGCAGCCACAGCGCCGGGATCAGGTCCTCGCGGGCGAACACGCTGCCGAAGGCGAATCCGAAGGCCATCGCCGAGAGGCCGCCGGGCACCAGCAGCGCAAGGGCCGGCCAGCGCCGGCGCAGCGCGAGGCCGGCGGCGAGCAGCACCGCGCCCTGCCCGACGTCGCCGAACATGAAGCCGAACAGCAGCGGCGCGATCACCGCGACCAGCGGGCTCGGGTCGGCCTCGGTCGCGCCGGGCGTGCCGAGCAGGCGCACGAACAGCTCGAAGGGGCGCGCCCAGCGCGGGTTGCGCATGACCACCGGCGCCTCGAAGCTGCGCGGTGGCTCCGGGAAGTGCAGCAGCCCGGGCAGTCCGGCGGCGGCGAGCGTTCGCTCGAGGCCGCTGCCCTGCAGGTCGCTGGTCCATCCGGTCACCCAGGCGAAATGGCGGGTCGCCGGCAGCTGGGGCACGTGCGAGACGAGCCACTCGAGGAAGGTGAACTCGGCGAGCAGCGCGGGCAGCGCGTGCCGCTGCGCGATCGAGTCGAGCGCGGTACGGTGCTTCGCGATCCCCGCCGCGAGTTCCGACGACTGGTGGCGGAGCGTCGCCGCGGCCTCGCCCGCGTCGGCCGGCAGGTCGCGGGGCAGCCCGATGCGGCGCGCGTGCAGCGCGTCGAGCCTCGCGTCGAGCTCGGCCATCTCTTCCGCCGCGCCGAGGGCGAGCAGGTAACGGGTGCCGTCGCGGCGGATCACCATGTGCAGCACGCCGGGCGGCAGGGCGAGCGGCGCATCCGCGCCTTCGATCGCGCACACCTGCGCGCGCAGCGCCGGCCCGCAGCTCGACAGCAGGCCGAGATCCGGCAGGTCCCGGGCAGGGGCCTCGAGCAGCCCGGCCAGCTCCTCGACGCCGGCCCGCGCGGCCTCCAGGGACTGCAGCGCCGCGATCTCCGGGTCGGCGTCCGCCGCCCAGGCCTCGAGGCGGTCCAGATCCTCCTGGACGCGATCCGCCGAGCGATTCGCGGCGGCGGCCGCGTCGACGCGGACCGCGGGCCAGTAGGCCTGGTGGCGCCGCGCGAGCTGGCGATAGCGCTCGAGGGCGCGGGCGTAGTCGGGCAGCGCGGCCTCGGCATCCACGTCGCTGTAGGCCTCGAGCTGGACCACGCCGCTCTGGCCGAGCGCGCCGAGCACCTGCCCGAGGTGCTCGCGATCCGTGAGCAGCTCGAACCACCGCGCGGAGGAGGGTCTAAGGGTCATGCCACCGCCCGCGACCCGAACAGCCGGGACGCCGACAGCGCGGCGCGCAGGTGCAGGCGGTCGAGCGCGCCGAGCGCGAGCCACGCGAGGCCGGCGACAGGCGTGCCCGCGTGGCGGCGGAACAGGCGGAGGATCCTGCCGCCGGCCTCGTCGAGCACGGCCTCGAAGTCGGCCGGAGCGTCGTTCGCCGGCATCAGGGGCAGGACGAGGGCGGCGTCGAGCCGCTCGAGGCCGCGCGCGTGCGCCGGCGCGAGCGGCCGCCAGCGGCGGCGCCATTGGCGCCGCCACTCGGCACGGACGCTGCCGCCCGCCGCGAATCCGCCAGCGAGCGGCGCGAGCGCGGTGCGCGGCAGCGCCGCCGCGGGTCCGGCCTCGTCGAGCAATGGCACGAGCACCGGATCCTCCCGCATCCACGGCGGCGGTGCCTTGCCGGCGGCAAGCCAGGTGAGCGCGGGCAGCCACGGCAGCCAGCCCATCCAAAGGAAGGCGGGTCGCCACGCGCGCGGATACCAGGCGGCGGCTTCCGCCGAGGCCGCCCGCCATTCCTCGCGCAGGCGCCGCTCGAGTTCGTGGACGCCGGTCTGCGGCGACAGGCCGAGAGCGACGTGGCTGAAGACGCTGGAACGGATCAGCTCGACGACGTGCTCGAAGTCGCGGGTCGCGTCCACGGCGCGCCAGAAGCCGGGGTCCGGGCGGCGGCCATGGCGCGCCTGGATGCGGGCCTGAGCGTAGGCGAGCCGCGGCTGGTCACGCATCGCCGTTCAGCGTGAGCCGCCGCGCCAGCCGCGCGACGGCCTCGTCAAGCACTGCCCCGGGGTCGGCGCAGGCTGGCTCGGCCTCCGCCGCGGCGACGAGCAGCGTCTCGCGACGGGCGGCGAGCCCGGAGGTCCGGCCATGGATCCTTCGCGCCGTGCGCTCTGCGTGCTCGAGCGCGGCCCGCGCCTCCCTTCGCGCGTGCTCGAGGACGCGACCTGCCTCCTCGCGCGCGGCCTCGACCTCCTGCTGGGCCTCGCGCTCGGCGGCGAGCACCCGCGTCATCGCCGCCGCGACATCGCCGGCGGCTGCGGGGACCCTTGGATGTTCGCTGGGCTCGCGCATGGCGACAGCCCCCCGGGCGGCCCGGTGCGCGAGGGCGCGACTGCCCCCGCCGCGCGGGCCACAGGTCCATGGTCGACGAGCGGAAGTCTTTGGAATATCCGGGATTTACCTAGCATCCCGGGGGTCGGGCAGCGCGTCCTGGAAGTCCGCTTCGCGGCGGCGAAGGGGCCAGCAGGCCGGGCCACCTCGGCCGGCTTGCGCCGCCGCATAATGCGCGTCTCGCCGCCCGGGCCCCCCATGCGCTTCGATGCCGAGTTCTACCGCCGCTTCTACGAGGACCCCGCCACGCGGGTCGCCTCCGCGGACGAAGCGCGGCGGCTCGGCGACTTCATCGGTGCCTATGCCGCCTACCTCGGCGTGCGCGTCGGGCGGGTGCTCGACGCCGGCTGTGGCCTGGGCCAGCTGCGGCCGCCCCTGCTCGAGCGGTTCCCGCGCGCCCGCTACGTCGGGCTGGAGGTCAGCGAGTACCTGGCGCGCAGGCACGGCTGGGTGCACGCCCGCCTCGAGGACTACCGGCCGCGCGCCGCCTTCGACCTGGTGGTCTGCCACGACGTGCTGCAGTACCTCGACGACCGCGCCGCGGCCCGGGCGCTCGCGAACCTCGCGCGGCTGTCGCGCGGCCTGCTCTACCTCAGCGTGCTGACCCTCGAGGACTGGCGCCGCGCCGCCGACCGCTCGCGCACGGATCGCGACGTGCACCTGCGGCCGGTGGACTGGTACCGGCGGCGCCTGGCGCGCTCGTTCCTGGCCCTCGGCGGCGGGATGTTCGCGCGCCGCGGGCGGACGCCGGTGCTCTGGGCCATCGAGCGCGCGCCTGCGGGCTGAACGGCGCGAGGATGTCCGGGGGGCGCGTTTTTGGTAGTCTCAGCGCGTTTTTCCCCCCGGCGGAGCCGCGATTCGGGCCCGCCAATCACTGACACAGACGAAGAACTCAAGGGGTAGTCGAAATGATGAAGATTCAAGGCCAAGGTGCACCGGGCTGGCTCGCGGCGGCCGCGGCGGCCGTGCTTCTCGCGGGCTGCGGCGGCAGCAAGAACGACGAGCTGCCGCTGATCAAGGCGACGGTGAGCATCAAGACCTTCTCGCAGGGCGGCGTGTGCGAGTCGATCCCGGTCCGCATGGTGCCCGTCGAATTGCGCGGCGAGGCCAACAAGTACGCCAACAACCGCACCATGGTGGTCGAGGTATCGATGACGGGGCCGACCGATGAGAACGGCGCCCCGACCTGCAACGGCTCCGCCGAGACCTTGCCGCTCGCGCCCGGCGACTGGGAGTTCAGCGCGCCGCTGGCTTCGGGCAACACCAAGTGCACGCGCGACATCCAGGCCGACGACAACCTCGAGATCATCCTGATGGACGGCGTCGAGGGTTGCGACGGCGCGCCGCCGGCCGAAACCTATCCCGCCGAGGGCGAGGTCCCGATGGAGGGCGACATGCCCGCCGAGGGCGAGCTGCCGGCCGATGGCGAGGCGGCAGACGCGCCCGCCGCGGGTTGAACCCGGGCTCCGCGAGCCATTGAGAGGGCCGGTGCGGGCGACCGCGCCGGCCCTTCGCGCGCCATGGCAAGCCCCTTTCCAGGCTGGATGCCGCCGCTGTTCGGCGCGGTCGGCGGCGTCGCGCCTTCGCTCGCCGCCCGGCTCGCCGCCGAGATGCTGTGCCGGCCGCGCGGGCGCAACCCGCCGCAGCCCTGGGAGCACGAGCCCGCGCCGCCGCCGGCGCGCCTGATCCTGTCCGGTGGCCTGCATGCGCTCGCCTGGGGCGAGGACGGGCCGCTGGTGCTCGCGCAGCACGGCTGGCGAGGCCGGCCGACGCAGTTCCTGCGCATCGCCGCCGCGCTGGCGCCGATGGGCTACCGGGTGGTGGCGCTCGATGCGCCCGGCCACGGCGTGTCCGCCGGGCGCCGCCTGTCCACCCGGATCCTCGCCGACCTCCTGCGCGCGGCGGCGGACGAACTCGGCGGCGCGCACGCCGTCATCGGTCACTCCTTCGGCGGCGCCGCCGCGGGCGTGGCCGTCGACGAGGGCCTGGCCGCGAAGCGCCTCGTCCTGATCGGCAGCCCCACGCGCGTCAGCGACATGATGACCCGCCTCGGCGTGGAACTGGGCCTGCCCGCCGGCTCACGGGCGGCGCTGGCGAGGCTGTTCGAGGCGCATGCGCGCCGCCCGCTCGGCGAGCTCGACCTGGTGGCGCTCGGCGAGAACGTCGCCGCGCGCGCGCTCGTCATCCACGACGAGGACGACGACGTCGTCTCCGTTTCGCAGGCCCGCGACCTCGAGCGCGCCTGGCCGTCGGCTCAGCGGCTCTACACCCGCGGGCTCGGCCACCGCGAGCTGCTCGCCGCGCCGCAGGTGGTGGAGGCGATCCGCGCCTTCGTCGCCGACGGCGACCGAGCCGGGGCGCGGGCGTGATGCGCGGCGCGTTCGTGGCGGCGTCGCGGCCGCCGGACCGCTGACCGGCCGCATCCGCGCGACGGTCCAGTACGAAATCGGCCCCATGAAACGACTCCTGCCGGCGATCGTCTCGCTGGTCATCATCTCGGTCGCGGCCGTCGTGCTGTACCGCAATCTCCAGGCCATCGACCCGGCCGAGGTGGCGGCGAGCTTTCGCGCGCTGCCGGCGGCCGCGCTCGCCCTGGCCGGCCTGTTCGCCGCGCTCGCGCTCGCCTCGCTCGCCACCTACGAGGCCGTCATGCTGCGCAGCCTGCGGCCGGGGCTGGCCTGGTCGCGCCCCGCGACGGTCGGCCTGATCGCCTACCCGATCGGCCACGCGATCGGCTTCGGCGCGCTGTCGGGCGGCGCCATCCGCTACCGGCTCTACCAGCCGCTCGGGCTCGCGCCGCTCGAGGTCGGCAAGGTCATCCTGCTGTCGACGCTGCCGTATGCCGCCGGACTCGGCGTGCTGTGCGCGGTCGCGCTGCTGTTCTCGGCCGAGGCGGCCGCGCCCCGCCTCGCGCTCAGCGAAGCCGCGGCGATGGCGGTGGGCGCGGGCCTGCTCGTCGCCCACGCGCTGTATGTCGCCGCCGTGGCCAGGTTCCGCGGCACCCTCCGGCTGCGCGGGTTCGAGGCCGAGCTGCCCACGCCGCGGCTGACGGCCTGGCAGTACGCGCTGGGGCTGGTCGAGGTGCTCGCCGCCGCCGCGGTCCTTTACGTGCTGCTGCCGCCGGACAGCGCCGGTGCGTTCCTGCCCTTCGTGGCGGTGTACGTCGTGGCGATCCTCGCCGGGATGCTGTCGAGCGTGCCGGCCGGCCTCGGCGTGTTCGAATCCATGCTGCTGCTGATGCTGCGCGACGTGCCGCCGGAGTCGCTGCTCGGCGCCGTGCTGGCTTACCGGCTGCTGTACGAACTGGTGCCGTTCGTGCTCGGGTTGCTGCTGTTCGTCGGATGGGAGGCGACGGCCCGCCGCCGCTGACGCCGGTGCTCAGCCGCTGCCCAGCGCCTGCGCAGGGGCGACCAGCAGCTCCAGGCGGCCGTAGGGCGACGGGTCGAGGACGCGCCGCGCGCCGCGCTGCAGCCACTCGATGGCGGGCGCCGTCACCATGTCGCCTTCGCTGCGCTGCTGCGGCGGCGCGCCGAGCAGCACGGCCGGCGTGAACACGACGATGTAGCGCTCGCGCGTGACGCCCGGGTCGAACGGCGCCACCAGCGCGAGCCCGGACTCCGCGCCCGGGCGGGCGAGCGAGGGCTCGAGCCGCAGGTTCTCGAGCCCCGAGACCCGGGTGACGATGAAGTTCTCGTCGAGCATCGCGACCACCGGATAGAACAGGCTGCCGCCCGGCGGCGCGCCGTCGAACAGGCTCTTGATGCGCACCCGGAACGGCGTGTCGACATCGGGCAGGCGAAACGCCGCGAACGGGCTCAGGCCGCTGTGGAACTCGAAGGCCGGGCTGTCGCGGCCGATGGTCGCGGTCACGCTGCCCGCGCCGGGCAGCGGCACGAAATCGAACTGCGCCGGGTCGGTGCAGCAGGGCGTCGCGCGGCCGTAGGCGGCGAACCGCGCGGCCGGGTCGGCCGGGTAGGGTCGCGGTGCGACCGCGCAGCCGGTCACCAGCAACAAGGAGACGAGCCAGCCGCCGCGGTGGATGTGCATCGCGCAAGGCTAGCACGCGGGGGCGGCCGCGCGCCGGCCGCTGCGCCGCAGGGCGGGCCGGCCTACAATCGCTGCGCCCGGGAAGGAGGACTGCTTGTCAGTGGATTCCATCGCCATCGTCGGCGCCGGCCTGGCCGGCCTCGCATGCGCGCTCAGGCTGCGCGCGGCGGGCCTCGCCGTCACGCTGTACGACAAGGGCAGCGTGCCGGGCGGGCGCATGGCGACGCGCCGCCGCGAGGATTCGTCCTTCGACCACGGTGCGCAGTACTTCACCGTGCGCGAGCCGGCGTTCGCCGCCGCGGTCGCGGCCGCGGCGGCGCGCGGGCTGGCGGCGACCTGGGCGCCGCGCTGGCCCGGCGGCGAGCAGGAGGCCCGCGTTCTGTGGGTCGGCGCGCCCGGGATGGCGGCGTTCCCGGCCGGCCTCGCCGAGGGCCTCGACCTCGCGCTGCGCACGCGGATCACCGCGCTCGCCAGCGAGGACGGCGCGTGGTTCCTCACCGACGACCTCGGCCACCGCCGCGGGCCCTTCGGCTTCGTGGTGCTGGCGCTGCCGGCGCCGCAGGGCGCGGCGCTGGCCTCCGCCGCGACCGCGCTCGCGGCGCGGATCGCCGCGGTGCCGATGGCGCCGTGCTGGGCGGCCATGCTCGCCTTCGAAGCGCCGCTCGAGGCGCCCTTCGACGCCGACTGGCGCGAGGACGACGTGTTGCCCTGGGTCGCCCGCAACTCGGCCAAGCCCGGCCGCCGCGGCCTCGACGCCTGGGTGCTGCACGCCGACGCCGAGTGGTCGCGCGCGCGGCTCGAGGCGTCGGCCGCCACGGTGCAGGCGGAGCTGTTGCAGCGCTTCGAACGGCGCGTCGGCGGGGCGCTGCCGCCGCTCGCCCACGCCGCGGTGCATCGCTGGCGCCACGCCCGGGTCGAGGCGCCGCTCGGCGAGCCGTGGCTCGCCGACTGGGACGCCGGGCTCGGCTTCTGCGGCGACTGGTGCCTCGACGCCCGGGTGGAAGCCGCCTTCGCGTCGGGCGACGCGCTCGGCGCGTCGATCGCCGCCCGGCGCGCGGGCTGAGCGCCGCACGCGCGGTCGGCTAGAATCGCGGCCCGTTCGACGCCACGAGACCATGCGCAGGTCTTCGCCCGGATATCCGGTTGCGCTCGCGGCCTGCCTGCTCTCTGCCTGCGCCGCCACCTCCCCAGGAATGCAGACGCCCATGACCGAGGATCACAGCAGGCCGGTGCCGCCGGTGGCGACCGCCAGGCCCCACGAGGTCCGCGCCGCCGGCGGTGCGCGCATCGACGAGTACTACTGGCTGCGCGACGACGAGCGCGCCAACCCGGAGGTGATCGGCTACCTGGAGGCCGAGAACGCTTACAAGGAGGCGATGCTCGCCCACGTGGCGCCGCTCAGGGAGAGGCTCTACGAGGAGATCGTCGCGCGGATCAAGCAGGACGACGCCAGCGTCCCTTACCGAAAGCGCGGCTACTGGTATTACCGCCGCTACGAGACGGGCCAGCAGTACCCGGTCTACGCGCGCCGGCAGGGCTCGCCGGACGGCGCCGAGCAGGTCATGCTCGACGCCAACGAGCTCGCCCGCGGCCACGACTTCTACTCGATCGGCGCGCTCGAGGTCTCGCACGACGACCGCTACCTCGCCTGGGCCGAGGACACGGTCGGCCGCCGCCAGTACGTCCTGCGCATCAAGGACCTCGCGACCGGCGAGGTGCTGCCCGACCGCATCGGGAACACCGACGGCGACATGGCCTGGACGGCCGACGGCAGGAGCGTGCTGTACGTCGAGAAGGATCCTCGGACGCTGCTCGGCTGGCGCGTGCGGCGGCACGTGCTCGGCACCGACCCGGGCGGGGATGCGCTGGTCTACGAGCAGGAGGACCTGTCCTTCTACACGGGGCTCGCGACGACCAAGGACGACCGCTACATCCTGATCCTCTCCGACGGGACCCTGACCAGCGAGGTCCGCTACGCCGCCGCCGCCGATCCGTTGCTCGACTTCCGGGTCATGGTCCCGCGCGAGAAAGGCCACGAATACGACGTGGACCACCTCGACGGCCGCTGGATCGTCCGCAGCAACTGGCAGGCGCCGAATTTCCGGCTGTTCGAGGCGCCGGACGGCGGGCAGGGCGACCGCGCGCGCTGGCGCGAGGTCATCGGCCACCGCGAGGACGCCTTCATCCACGGCTTCGAGGTGTTCCGGGACTTCATCGCCGTCAACGAGCGCAGCGAGGGCCTGCGCAGGCTGCGGATCCTCGGCCTGGACGGCGAGACCGACTTCCAGGTGTCGTCCGACGAGCCGGCGTTCACGATGTCGCTCGACACCAACGAGGAGGCCGACACCCCGGTGGTTCGCTTCGTGTACAGCTCGCTCACCACGCCTGCGACCACCTACGACTTCGACGTGGAGACGGGCGAGCGCAGGCTGCTGAAGCGCGAGCCGGTCCTGGGCGACTTCGATCCTGCGCGCTATGCGACGGAGTACCGGTGGGCCACCGCCCGCGACGGCACGCGGGTGCCGGTGTCGATCGTCTACCGCAAGGACACCCCGCGCGACGGCACGGCCCCGCTGCTGGTCTACGGCTACGGCGCCTACGGGTACCCGATCGACCCGTCCTTCTCGCTCACGCTGCTGTCGCTGCTCGACCGCGGCTTCGTGTACGCGATCGCACACGTCCGCGGCGGCCAGGAACTGGGCCGGCGCTGGTACGACGGCGGCCGCCTGCTGCAGAAGCGGAACACCTTCACCGATTTCGTGGATGCGACCCGCTTCCTGGTCGCCGAAGGCTACGGAGATTCGCGGCGCGTGTTCGGCCGCGGCGGCAGCGCCGGGGGGCTGCTGATGGGCGCCGTCGCGAACATCGCGCCCCGGGACTACCGCGCGCTGCTCGTGCACGTGCCCTTCGTCGACGTGGTCACGACCATGCTCGACGACAGCATCCCGCTCACGGCCAACGAGTACGACGAGTGGGGCGACCCGTCCGAGCAGCGCTACTACGACTACATGCTCTCCTACTCGCCCTACGACAACGTCTCGAGGCAGGACTATCCGGCGCTATACGTCACCACCGGGCTGTGGGACAGCCAGGTGCAGTACTTCGAGCCGGCGAAGTGGGTGGCGCGGCTGCGCGCCCGCAAGACCGATACGAACCCGCTGCTGCTGCGCACCGACATGGAGGCCGGGCACGGCGGGAAGTCCGGCCGCTTCGAGCAGTACCGCGAGGTCGCCGAGGAGTTCGCGTTCCTGCTCGACCAGGCCGGGCTGGCCGAGTGACCGCCGCACCGGTCAGCGGCCGTCGAGGACCCAGCGCAACCGCTGCGTGACGCGCCGCTCCGCGGGCAGCGGCTCGTACCGCCAGCGCCCGACCGCCTCGAGCGCCACATTGTCGAATTCGCCCGGCGCGCTCGCGTCCGCCACGCGCGCGTCGCGCACCCGCCCGTCGCGGCCGACGGTGAACTCGACGTCCACCCAGCCCTCGATGCCCCGTGCCGCCGCCCGCGTCGGGTAGACGGGCGGCGTGTAGGCCACGCGCACCAGCTCCGTCGGGCTGCTTGCGGCGGGCGCCTGGCGCGCCGAAGCCGCGGGCGCGGCGGCCGCAGGGGCGGGTGCCGGGCGCGTCCCGGCCGCCTGCCGCTCCTCGAACAGGGCCAGGGTCTCCTCGAGGCCGCCGAAGCCGGGATCCGCGGCCCGCAGCAGGTCGAGGTAGTGCAGCGCCGAGTCGCCGGGCGGCTCGGTCAGGCGTCCCTGGGCGATCCGCTGGTTGGCGAGCGCCAGCAGCCGCGAGCGCTCGGCCCGCTCGGTCGCGGCCCGCAGCGCGTCGAGCTGCGCCTGGACCCGCTCCACCGCGACGCGGTCCACGTCGAGCTCGGCGGCGCGGGCGATCCAGGCGGCCGCCTCCACCGGCTGGCCGCGCGCGATGGCCTCGCGGGCGCCGCCGAGCGCGCGCTCGAACCGGGCCTCGCGCTCGGTCCTGGCCGGCGCGGCCTGCGGCGGGTCCGCCGCACCCGGCGCGACCGCGACCGCCGGCCGGCCGGGCGCGACGAGGCGCGATCGCTGCGCCGCGAGTTTCGCCGAGACGTCGGCGATCGCCCGGTGCTGCGGGCTGGCCGCCCGGGCCGCGTCGAGCGCCGTCGCGGCGGCCGCGAGATTGCCGGCGAGCAGGGCGGCGTCGGCCTGTTCGAGCAGCAGGCCCGTGGCGCGCTCGAGCCCGGCCCGGGCCGCCTCGTTGGCTGGATCGAGGGACAGCGCCGCGCGGTAGTGCTCGATCGCGTTGTCGCCGGCGGGCTCGGCGACGCGTCCCTCGGCCAGCGCGCGTTCCGCTTCGGCCAGCCTTTCGGCGAGCGCCGGATCCGGCGCCGCCGGCGCCGGGCCGGGCTCGACCGTCGCGGACGGTGCGGGGCGGGCCGCGGGCGGCAGGCTCGATGCGGGCCGCAGCGTCGCAGTGGCCGCGGCGTCGTCGGTCCGGGCGCCCCAGGGCCACCCGGCGACCAGCAGCGCGCCGCCGACCAGCACCCCGAGCAGCGCCGCGGCCAGCGCGAGCGGACCGGGCTTGCGCAGGTTCAGGTCCGGGCCGGTGCGACGCGGCCGAGGCGCCGACGGCGGCGCTTCGGCGGGCGCCTCGGGCGCGTTCGACGGACGCGGCGGCGGTTGCTCGGCCACACGCCGCAGGCCCGCCTCGAGGAAGGTCCGCGCGCGGTCTTCCGACAGCGGCTTGTGCAGGAATCGGTACACCGCGCCGGAGGAGATCAGCGTCGACAGCGCGGCCTCGTCGTCGCGGCGCCCGGTGACGACGATCGGCGAGGCGGGGAACTGCTCGTGCAGCCGGGCAATCACCGCGGCCGCCTGGGACTCCAGCACCGCCATGTCGAGCAGCAGGACGCTGGCCGGCGCGGCCAGGAGCAGCTCGGTGGCCTGCAGGTGGCTGGTGGCGCGCCACAGCCGGTGGCGATCCTGTACGGCCGCGCGCATGAGGTCGAGCAACGGCCCGTCGGTGGCGACGACGATGATGTTGCCGCCCTGGCCAGGATCGCGGCTGGTCGCGGCCGCGGTGCGCGCAGGGTCTTGGGGGGTGGTCGCTCGGGCGGTTCTTTTCGGCACGATGGATCCGGCTGGAAGGCCCAGGTTCTTGCGCGAAATCCACGCAGCGGACAGCCGCCCTCGCGCCGCGCGCGCGTACAGGGATTCTGTACAACCGTCGCCGTCGCTAGCGAGACACAGCTCGCGTTTTCGCCACAGCCGCTGTGAAGCGGTTCAAAAAATCCCGGCCCGCCAAGTGCTTGGGTGCGCCCCGCCGCAGCGGCTCACGAGCCCCCGGCCGGCTGTTGCGTCCGGGCCGCAGCCCGGGGAGGGGGGGGCCGGGACGGCGCCTTATGTCGCGCTCGACAAAGCCGCGAAGCCCCGTCTAACGTCATGTGCCACGGTAGAAGGACAGCGCCCCATGAGCGACGTGGTCTTCGCCTCCAGCCTGCCGGTCGAGACTCACCGCGAGCTCGAATCCCTGCTCTTCTTCAACCGGCGCCAGGACGCGGTCCGGCCCGGGATCGTGGCCGCGATCGACCGCTACGGCAGCCCCGAGATCGTCAACGACGGCCGTTGCCTGCGGGTCTGCGTGGCGGGCCCGGCGCAGGTCCAGTGCCTGTTCGCGGTCGAGCGCCACGGCGCGGCCTGCCGGCCGGTGGGGCTCGTGCTCTACACGCGCGACAGCTTCGAGCGGATCACCATCGTGCACCTCGTCGTCGCCGCGGCCTATGCCGCCGGCGGACCTTTCGCGGCACGGCGCCTGCCGCTGCGGCTCGTGCAGGCGGTGCGCCGCGTGGCGCGACGCACCTCGGGCATCCGCCACGTCGAGCTGCTCTATTCCGCGGGCCGCATCCGCGGCGCAGCCGCCGCGGGCGTCGCGGTCGCCTGAGCGTCCTGCGTCCTCGCGCCGTGACGGCCCTCGCGCGCCGCCGGGCCGGGCTCGGCTAGGATCCGGGCCAGCCCTGGCCCGACAGCCCCGGAGGAGCCCATGAGACTCGCCGCCACCGCGCTCGCGCTCGCCCTGCTCGTCGGCCCCGCCGCGCTGCCGGCCGCGCAGGCGGCGTCGAAGGCCGAGATCGACGCGTCGGTGCGGGAGGCCGTGGCCGAGCTCTACGAGTACTCGAGCGCCGCCCGGGACCTCGCGGCGAAGGCGAGCGGGATGCTGGTCTTCCCCAAGGTCTACAAGGCCGGCATGGTGGTCGGCGGCGAGTACGGCGAGGGCGCGCTGCTGGTCGGCGGGCGCACTGCCGGCTACTACAGCATCGCCGCCGCGTCGGTGGGCTTCCAGCTCGGCGCGCAGCGCAAGAGCCAGGTGATCCTGTTCATGAACCCTCGCGAGCTCGAGAGGTTCCGCGCCAGCAAGGGCTGGAAGGCCGGCGTCGACGGCAGCGTCGCGCTCGCCACGCTCGGCGCCGGCGGGCAGCTCGACACCGAGACCGCGAAGAAGCCGATCATCGGCTTCATCTACTCGAACGAGGGACTGATGTACAACCTGACCTTCGAGGGCGCGAAGATCACGGAGATCGACCCGTAGGCCGCCGCTCCACCAGGTTGGTGCTGCGGCAGCTGAAGACGGTCTCGTCGCGCTCGTTGAGCAGCTGGTACTCGAAGACCACGATGCCGCGGCGCGGGTCGCTCGCCGACTCGCGCTTCGACAGGCAGCGGGCGCGGGCGCGGATGCGGTCGCCGGCCCGAAGCGCGCGCGCGAAGCGCACGTCGTCCCAGGCGACGCCGCAGATCCAGGCGATGTCCGAGGCGATCTCGTGGTCGAGTCGCCGCCACAGCGCCATCGTGTAGATGCCCGAGGCCACGACCTCGCCGAAGATCGACTCCCTGGCCGCCTCCTCGTCGGCGTGGAACCACTGCGGGTCGTACCGGCGCGCGAACGCGACCATGTCCTCGCGCACGACCTCGTGCGTCGAGGATTCACGCGTCTCGCCCACCGTCAGGTCCTCGAAGTAGCGCCGCCCGGCCATGGGTCTCGTTCCTCGGGAAGGCGCGAACTATGGCGGCAGCGGATCGGCCGTCGCAAGCCCGCCCGGGTCCGGGCGGCGGCGGCTGCGCAATGCCGCGCTCGCGACCGCAGCGCTCGCGGGCCTGGCCGGGACACTCGGGACGCTGTCCGACCTCGCGTGGTGGCTCGAGCTGTTCACGCACTTCAGGCCGCAGTACGCGGCGCTGCTGGCGGCCGCCGGCATCGTCCTGGCCGCGACCGGCGCGGCGCCCGCCGGCATCGCGGCGCTCGTGCTGGCCGCGGCCAATGCGCTCCCGCTCGCGCACTACCTCCTGCCGCGGCCGCCGCCGGCGCCGCCTGGCCCCGAGCTGCGCGTCGCGCTGGCGAACGTCTGGTTCCGCAACGAGGACCCGCCGCCGCTGCTCGACTGGCTGCGCGAGCGCCGGCCCGATCTCGTCGTCCTGCTCGAGGTCACGCCGCGCTGGGAGGCGTCCCTGTCCGCCCTCGACGACATCCTGCCCTTCCGGGCCCGGTCGGGCCGTATGCTGGTCGCGAGCCGCCAGCCCCTCGCGGGATTGCGCGCCGTCGGCTTCGGCGACGCGGACGCCGGCGCGATGGTCTTCGCCACCGCCCTCGACGGCCGACCCGTGACGGTCATCGGCGCGCACGCGACATGGCCGCTCGGACCGGGGTCCCACGCCAGGCAGGTCGCGCAGCTGGAGGAGCTCGCGCGGATCGCGCGCGTTGCGCCCGGGCCGGTCCTGCTGCTC
This sequence comes from uncultured Steroidobacteraceae bacterium, assembly GCA_964406445.1. Lineage (GTDB taxonomy): Bacteria > Pseudomonadota > Gammaproteobacteria > Steroidobacterales > Steroidobacteraceae > SG8-30. The sequence continues at coordinate 8,387 of CAYORU010000026.1, read as the reverse complement.
GGCGACCTGAACCTCAGCGCCTTCGCGCCCCGTTTCGCGCGGCTGCTCGAGCGCGGCGGGCTGGCGGATTGCGCCGCCGGACGGGGGCTCAGCTTCAGCTGGCCGGCGCAGTTCCCGCCGCTCGCCCTGCGCATCGACCACTGCCTGCACGGCGCGGGCCTCGTGCCCGTGTCGGTCGGCAACGGGCCCAGGATCGGCTCCGACCACCTGCCGCTCGAGGTGGTGCTGCGGCCCGCGCTCGGCACGCCGGGACGCGGTCGCGGCATCAGGACCGCGGCGAGCCCGCCGACATCCCCCCGGTGAGCACGAGGCGCATCGCCGTCTCGACCGGCAGGTCGAGCGGCTCGAGCCGGTCGCGCGGCAGGAGCAGGGTGTAGCCGCCGATCTGGTAGCTCATGGGAAAGTAGACGGCGACCGTGCCCTCGGCGCCGGGCCCGAGGCCGAGCTCGCCTGCGTCGTCGCGGGTCACGAAGCCGACGAGCCGCGCCTCGCCGAGCCGCGCCATGACGACGCGCCGCAGTTCGCGCTTCTCGCCGCCGGTCGGCAGGAAGCCGGCGAAGTCGCGCACCGCGCCGTAGACGCTCTTGACGATCGGGATCCGGTCCATGAGCGCCTCCCAGGCGGCGAGCAGGCGCCGCACGAGGAAGGCGTTGACGGCGACCCCGGCCGCGATCAGCAGCGCGACCGCGGCCACGATGCCCATCCCGGGCCGATAGACGTCCTCCGGCATCACCAGGACGATCGCGCGGCGCAGCAGCGACTCGACCGTGGTGCCGAACCACCACAGCAGCCAGAGCGTGAGCGCGATCGGCAGCACCACGACGAGCCCGCGCACCAGCGCGGCCCACAGCTTGTCCAGCATGTCATCCTCCAGGCGCGTCCGGAACGCACGCGCCGGCTACGGCGCTGGCATGATAAGCGAGTCGCCGCGAGACAGCAGGCGGCTTCAGGGGGCAGCCGCCATGTCGACGGATTTCACGCTGCGGCCGGTCGCCGCGACCGAGGTCGACGAACTTCTCGCCCTGATCCGCGAGCTGGCGAGCTTCGAGCGGCTCGAGCACGAGGTCGTCGCGACCGGGCCGATGCTCGCCGAGGCGCTGTTCGGCGAGGCGCGCAGCGTCGAGGCGCTGATCGCGCGCGAGGGCAGCGAGGCGGTCGGTTTCGCGCTGTGGTTCCACAACTTCTCGACCTTCGTCGGCCGGCGGGGCCTCTACCTCGAGGACCTGTACGTCCGGCCGGAGTACCGCGGCCGCGGCTACGGCAGGGCGATGCTGCTCCACCTCGCGCGGCTGGCGGTCGAGCGTGGCTGCGGCCGGATGGAGTGGGCGGTGCTCGACTGGAACGTCCGCGCCGAGGAGTTCTACCGGAGCCTCGGCGCCGAGGCCAAGTCCGAGTGGACCATCTTCCGGCTGGCGGGCCCGGCGCTCGCGGCGGCCGCCTCATCCGCGGACCCGCCTGCCGCGAACAGTCGGCAAACCGCTGGAGGAGACGCAACATGAACGCGACCATCCGCGCGCTCGCGGCCGCGCTGGTCCTCGCCGCCGTGACGGGGTGCAGATCCATGCCCGAACCGATGCCGACCGTGGACTACGTCGATCTCGAGCGCTTCATGGGCGAGTGGTACGTCATCGCCAACATCCCGACGCGCATCGAGCGCGGCGCGCACAACGCGGTGGAGACCTACCGGCTCGACGACGACGGGACCATCGACACCACCTTCACCTTCAACGCCGGATCCTTCGATGGACCGCGCAAGGAATACAACCCGCGCGGCTTCGTTCGCGACACGAAGACCAACGCCACCTGGGGCATGCAGTTCATCTGGCCGATCAAGGCCGAGTACCTGGTCGTATACCTCGACGAGGACTACACGAAGACGGTGATCGGGCGCAGCGCGCGCGACTACCTCTGGATCATGGCCCGCACGCCCTCCATTCCCGAGGACGAGTACCAGGCCATCGTGCGGCGCGTCGGCGAGCTGGGCTACGATGTCCCGAAGATCCAGCGCGTCCCGCAGCGCTGGCCGGCGACCGGAGGATCGTGAGCATGCTGCGCCTGGCACTTCCCGCCCTGGCACTCGCTCTCGCCGCGCTGCACGCGCTCGCGGGCGATCTTGCTGGCCCGTACTCGGCCACGGTGAGCCCGCAGGCGCTCGAGCAACGCCTCGGCGAGCCGGGCCTCGTCGTGCTCGACGTGCGCACCCCGCAGGAATTCGCCGCCGGGCACGTGCCGGGCGCGCTGAACGTCCCGCACGACCAGCTGGCGAGCCGCCTCGCCGAACTCGCCGGCGCGAAGGATGCGGAAGTGGTCCTCTACTGCCGCAGCGGGCGGCGTGCGCAGATGGCCGCAAACGTGCTTGCCGAGGCCGGGTTCGACCGCTTGACCCACCTGGAGGGCGATTACACCGCCTGGAGCGAGGCAGGCTTGCCGAGCGAGAAGCCGGCGGCCGAGGCCGCGCCGCCCGGTCCCTGAGGCTCCGGCGGGGCGGTCCGCGCCGGCCGGGGGCTCAGCCGAGTTTCGCGCGGATCCGCGCCGCGTGCTCCGCGAGCACGGCCGGATCGGCCATCTGTCCCGCCGCCAGCCGCATGTCCTTGCCGTGGTAGCGCGGCACGATGTGGAAGTGCAGGTGGAACACGGTCTGACCCGCCGGCGCCCCGTTGAGTTGCGCGATCATGATGCCGGGCGCCTCGAAGGCTTCCTTCACGGCAACGGCCACGCGCTGGGTCGTGCGGATGGCCGCGGCCAGCGCCTCGGTCGGGATCTCGAAGATGTCCCGACCGGGCGCCTTCGGCACCACCAGGGTGTGGCCCTCGGCCTGCGGCATGATGTCCATGAACGACAGCGTGTGCTCGTCCTCGAACACCTTGTGGCAGGGAATCTCGCCGCGCAGGATCCGCGCGAAAATGTTGGAGGGATCGTAGGACATCGTTCGCTCCGCCGGCGCCGGAGGCCGCAGGATAGCAGGCGGCCAGCTCAGCTCCCGAGCCGGCCGGGATCGAGCTCGACGCTGCGCACGCAGTGGTCGGGCCAGCGCGCGCCGCGCGGCCGGTCGGGGTAGGCCCACATCCGGTAGGAGCCGGGCCGCAGCGCGGCGGCGGCGCGCGCGCCGAGCAGCAGGTGATCGACCGGGGGGCGCGGCTTCTCGCCGGGACGGCATGCGGCCGGACGCAGCCCCTCGCCGGCGTTCGTCAGGTCCGCGCCCGGCGGGTCGCCGTCGTCGAGTTCCGGCCACACCGCGAGCGCGCGCCCGGCGCCGTCGCGCGCGGGGCCTCGCTCACGGCCCAGCTGCCGGTTGAAGTCGCCGAGCACCATGAAGGCGACGCCCTCGCGGGCGCGATCGTCGATCCAGCGCTCGAGCGGCGGCAGCTGGCGGGCGAGCACGGCGCAAGGCTGTCGATTCGCGGTGAGCGGGTCCCAGGCGCAGCCCGACTTGAGGTGCACCGACAGCATCCTCAGCTCGCGCGGGCCGCCCGGGAACAGGGACAGGTCCGCGCCCCAGCGGACGTCGTCGTCTTCGAGGCCGAGCGGCCGGTAGTCGGGGTTGCAGCGAAACGGCAGCCCGGGACGGACGGCGAACCCGACGTTCTGCACGTGGCGGCGCGCCGTGAAGCACAGCCCGTGGCCGGGGAACAGCCGCCGCGCGGCGGCCGGCCCGTCCACTTCCTGCAGCGCGATCACGTCCGCGTCGAGCGTCGCGGCGAAGGCCGCGAGCCGGTCCAGGTCCGCATCGCTCCAGCGCCGGCCCTCGCCCAGGTCGCAGGGCAGGGCGCGCTCGCCGCCGCGGGCGCGGCGGCCCGGCCTCAGGCAGTCCTCCATCAGCGCGTCGAAGGCGGCCGGCTCGAGCAGCCACTCCGCGTTCCAGGTCGCGACCCGCAACGTGCCGCCCTCGTCGCCGGCGCAGGCCGGCAGCGCGGCGAGGCAAAGCGCCGCGAACATCCCGCGCACCGGTCGGCTGCTGGCTTTCACGGCCGCACAGGGTACACGTCGTGCCACCGGGCTGCCTGCGGACCTTGCGAATGCGGCTGCGCGCTCCGGCGGCGTATAGACCGCCGGAACCGGCTTTGGCGGAGGGCAGATGATTCCGGGCTGGGTGCTGCTCGCGGCCTCGCTCGGCTACGCGGGGCTGCTGTTCGCGATCGCCTGGGCCGGCGACCGCCGCCGCGTCTATCCCCGGCAGCTGCGCCTGCGCCCGGTCGTCTACAGCCTCGCGCTCGCGGTCTACTGCTCGAGCTGGACGTTCTACGGCGCGGTGGGCAGCGCCGCCCGCGACGGGCCGTCCTACCTGCCGATCTACCTCGGGCCGGTGCTGCTGTTCGCGTTCTTCCTGCCGTTCTTCGAGCGGCTGGTGCGCGTCTCGAAGCGCCACAACGTCACCTCGATCGCCGATCTGGTCGCCTCCCGATTCGGCAAGTCCAACCGCCTGGCCGTGGTCATCACGCTGATCGCGCTGACCGCGGCGATCCCCTACGTCGCGCTGCAGCTCAAGGCGGTGGCCATGAGCGTCGAGGTCGTCACCGGCGCGCCGCGCGGCGGGCTGGCCGGGCCCTGGATGGCCGACAGCGCGATGTGGGTCGCGATCACCATGGCGCTGTTCGCGATGCTCTTCGGCACGCGCAGCGTGGACGCGGCCGAGCACCACCCAGGCCTCGTGCTCGCCGTGGCCGTGGAGTCGCTGGTCAAGCTGGTGGCCTTCGTCGCGGTCGGCATCTTCGCCGCGCTGGCCTTCGCGGGACCGCGCGAACTCGCCGGCGCGGTGCGGGCGCTGCCGGTGGCGGGCGACAACCTGCCTGCGTTCCTCACGCAGACGCTGGTGTCCTTCACCGCCATCTTTTGCCTGCCGCGGCAGTTCCAGGTGGGCGTGGTCGAGTGCGCCGACCCGGCCGACCTCAGGCGCGCGCGCTGGCTGTTCCCGGGATATCTCGCCGTCATCAGCGTCTTCGTGCTGCCGATCGCGGCGCTGGGCGTCGCCACGGCGCCGGCCGGCGGCGTGGACCCCGATACCTTCGTGCTCTGGCTGCCGCTCGCGGCCGACCTGGAATGGCTCGCGATGCTCGCCTACATCGGCGGGTTCTCGGCCGCGACCGGCATGGTCGTGGTGGTCTGCGTGGCGCTGGCGACCATGATCAGCAACGACCTGCTGCTGCCGATGATCTGGCGCGCCCGGGAGCGGCGCGGCGGCCTCGCGGCGCGCTCGACGCGCCTGGTGCTGTGGACGCGCCGCGCGGCGATCGTGCTGCTGCTGGCGCTCGCCTTCGCCTATTACCGCGGCGTGCCGTCGGCCCCGAGCCTCGCGTCCATCGGCCTGCTGGCCTTCGCCGCGGTCGCGCAGTTCGCTCCGGCGCTGGTCGCCTCGCTGTACTGGCCGCGCGCGACCCGCGCCGGCGTGCTGGCCGGGCTCGGCGCGGGCTACGCGCTGTGGCTCTACACGCTGCTGGTGCCGGGCCTGCTGGCCGCTGGCGGCGCGCCGCCTGACTGGCTCGGCGAGGGTCCGCTCGGACTCTCGTTCCTCGCGCCGGGCGCGCTGTTCGGCCTCGAGGCGCCGGACACGCTCACGCACGGCGTCGCCTGGTCGCTCGCGGCCAACGTGCTCGCGCTGGTCCTCGTCTCGCGGCTGCGGCGCGCGAGCCTCGACGACCAGCTGCGGGCCGCGGCCTTCCTGGAGGACGCGCCGGCGGACGCGGCGCTGACCGCCGCGCCGCTGCCGGGCCGGACGACCGCAGGCGACCTGATGACCCTGGCCGAGCACGTCCTCGGGCCCCGCGCCGCGGCAGCGCTCGCCGCCGAGCACGCCGGGCACGGCGGCCGCGCCCTCGCCGCGGGCGATCCGGCGGACCTCGGCCTGCTGCGGCGCGTCGAGCACGAGATCGCGGGCGCCATCGGCGCGGCCTCGGCGCGCCTGATGCTGACGAGCACCCTGCGCGGCACGGGCCTCAAGCTCGGCCAGGTGGTCTCCCTGCTCGACGAGACCTCCGCCCAGCTGCGCCTCTCGCGCGGCCTGCTGCAGGCCATGATGGACAACATGGCGCAGGCGATCAGCGTGATCGACCGCGACCTGAAGCTGGTCGCGTGGAACCGCCGCTACGAACAGCTGTTCCGCTATCCCCCCGGCCTGCTCTACCCCGGCCGGGCGATCGAGGACCTGCTGCGCTACAACGCGGCTCGGGGCTGGTGCGGACCCGGCGACGTGGGTGAGCTGGTGCGCCGCCGGCTCGCGCACATGGCCGCGCGGACGCCGCACGTGTCGACCCGCGAGCTGCCCGACGGCCAGGTGATCGAGCTGCGAATGCAGCCGCTCGACGACGGCGGCATGGTGACCACGTTCACCGACGTGACCGACTACAAGCGGGTCGAGGCCCAGCTGCGCCGGGTGGCCGAGACGCTCGAGGAGCGCGTCGGCGAGCGCACCGAGGAGTTGCGCCAGGCCAAGCTCGAGGCCGAGCAGGCCAACCAGAGCAAGACCCGCTTCGTCGCGGCGGCGAGCCACGACCTGCTGCAGCCGATGAACGCGGCGCGGCTTTTCCTGTCCGCCCTGCGCACGCGCGAGCTGCGCGACCCGGAGGCGCGCAAGCTCGCCGAGCGCGTCGACACCTCGCTGCGCGCCGCCGAGGAGCTCCTCGATGCGCTGCTCGACGTCACCAAGCTCGACTCGGGCGGCGTGACGCCGAGCATGAGCGGATTCCCGGCCGCCCAGCTGCTCGAGTCGATCGCGGAGCAGTTCGCTCCGCTCGCGGCGGACCGCCGGCTCACGCTCAAGGCGATGCCGACCGCGCTAGGGGTGCACAGCGACCCGCGGATGCTGAAGCGCGTGCTGCAGAACTTCGTCGCAAACGCGCTGCGCTACACGCGCCGCGGCGGAGTGGTCATCGGTTGCCGCCGCCGCGGCGGCGAGGTGGAGTTCCAGGTCTGGGACACGGGCCCGGGGGTCCCGGCGGAGGCGCTCACCGCGATCTTCGAGGAGTTCCGGCGCCTCGACCAGCCCTCGCCCTGGGGCGAGAAGGGCATCGGGCTCGGGCTGTCGATCTGCGACCGCATCGCCCGGCTGCTCGATGCCGGGCTCGGGGTGCGGTCGCGGCCCGGCCGCGGCAGCGTGTTCAGCATCCGCGTGCCGCGCAGCCACGCCCTGCCCCGGGCGGACGCCCGCCCGGCGCGACTCCGCGGTGCGGCGCTCGGCGGCCTCACCGTGCTGTGCCTCGACGACGAGCCGGACATCCTCGCCGGCATGGCGGCGCTGCTCGGCCGCTGGGGGGTGCGCGTGCTGGAGGCGCGGAGCCTCGGCGAGGCGCATGCGCTCGCCGCTTCGTCGCCGCCGGACGCGATCCTCGCCGACTATCACCTGCGCGGCCCGCAGTCCGGGCTCGAGGCCCTCGACGAGCTGTGCGCCCGCGTCGGCGGCTGCCCCGGCGCCCTGATCACCGCTAACGCGAGCGAGAGCCTGGCCGAGCGGGCGCGCGAAGCGGGCTACGCACTGCTGCGCAAGCCGGTGAAGCCGGCGGCATTGCGCGCACTGCTCGCGTCGTTTCCGCGGCCTCGCGCCACGCCCGCCGTTCAGGCCGGACCGTCCTCCTGAGTTCCCGCCGATCCGGGCGCGCGGCGGTCGAGCGCGAGCCGCTGCACCAGCACGACCGCCTGGGTCCGGTTGGTGACGCCGAGCTTCTGCATGATCGCGGTCATGTGCGCCTTGACCGTGGCCTCGGACACGCCGAGTTCCCAGGCGATCTGCTTGTTGAGCAGTCCGGACGACAACATGGTCAGCACCCGGAACTGCTGCGGGGTGAGCGAGGCGAGGCGGCCGGCCGTCTCCGCCTCGACGCCGTCGAGCGTTGGCGCGTCGATGTCCATTCCCTCGGGAACCCACACCTCGCCCTCGAGCACCGCGCCGAGCGCCTGGACCATGGCCTCGACCGGCGAGGACTTCGGGATGAAGCCCGCGGCGCCGTGAGCGATGGCCCGGCGCACCACGGCGGGATCCTCGCTGGCAGAGACGATCACCACCGGCAGCGAGGGCTGGTGGGTTCTCAGCTGCACGAGCGCGCTGAAGCCCTGCGCGCCCGGCATGTGCAGGTCGAGCAGCAGGAGGTCCGCGTCGGGATGGGCCGCCGCGGCCTCGGTGAGCGAGGCGACGCTGTCGGCCTCGACCACCGTCGCGTCCGGCAGGGCGCGCCCCAGCGCGAGGCGCAGCGCCTCGCGGAACAGCGGGTGGTCGTCGGCGACGAGGACCTTGGGCGCCACGCGGGGCCGGCGCCGCGTCAGGCGCCGGTGTCGACGCGGTGGCTGACGAGGTCCTTGACCACCGCCGGGTCGGCGAGCGTCGAGGTGTCGCCGAGCTGGTCGGACTCGTTGGCGGCGATCTTGCGCAGGATGCGGCGCATGATCTTGCCGGAGCGGGT
>CAYORU010000025.1:44372-47006 GCA_964406445.1 uncultured Steroidobacteraceae bacterium | reverse complement strand
GGCGTGGCCCAGGGCGGCGGCGTGTTCCTCTACGCCATCCCGGCGGGGCAGGCGAGCGCGACGTTCCAGATCACGCCGGTCGACGATGCGCTCGTCGAGGGCGACGAGACCGTCACGGTCACGATCGAGGCCAATGCCGGATACGCGCGCGGTTCGCCCGCGTCGGTGACCCTGGTCGTCGTCGACGACGACTTCCGGCCGACGGTGGCGGTGAGTTCCGCCGATCCGACCGGTGCGGAAGCCGGCAGCGACCCCGCGACGTTCACGCTGACGCGGTCGGGGGGCGGCGGATCCGACGCGGCGCAACTCAACGTGTTCGTGCAGCTGGGCGGCACCGCGTCGACGGACACGGACTACGGCCGGCCCGGCGGTGTTGCCCAGGGTGGAGGCGTGTTCCTCTACGCCATCCCGGCGGGTCAGGCGAACGCCACCTTCAGCATCGTGCCGGTGGACGACGCCCTCGTCGAGGGCACGGAAACGGTCGTCGTGACGCTCGCCGCGAATGCGGCCTATGTGGTCGGCGCGCCGGCCAGCGTGCAGCTGAACATCCTCGACAACGACCAGCTGCCGGTCCTCGCGATCGGCAATGCCGCGGTGGACGAGGGCAACGCAGGGACGGTCAACGCGGTGTTCAGCGTGACCCTGTCCGCGCCAGTGAACCAGGTCGTCACGGTCGACTTTGCGACCGCCGACGGCACCGCGACGGCAGGTCAGGACTACGTCGCGACCTCGGGCACCCTGACGTTCCCGGCGAACAGCAGCGGGCCGCAGACCATCAGCGTGCAGGTGATCGGCGATACGGACTTCGAGCCGGACGAAGCGTTCTTCGTCGACCTTTCGAACGCGGCGGGCGCCACGATCGGCACCGGCCGCGGCAGCGGCACGATCCGCAACGACGACGTGCCGCTCGGCGTATCGCTGGCTCCGAATCCGTTGAACGCGGTGACCCGCGAGATCCGCAACATGTCGGTCACGCTCACCGTGCCGGCGCCTGCGGGCGGCCGCACGGTAACGCTGTCGAGCTCGGCCCCCGCGGTGGCCGCCGTGCCGGCGAGCGTGATCATCGCGGCCGGCGCGACCAGCGCCAACTTCGACGTCACCACGGCGACGACGGTCGGCAACGCGATCATCACCGCCACGGTGGCAGGGGCCGCGCCCGCGACGGCGACGGTCGACGTCAGCGCCCGGACCCTGTCCATCACCCTGCAAAACGCGGTCGTCGGCGTCGGTCGCTCGGTGGCTGGACGGGTGCTCCTGACCTCGCCGGCACCGCAAGGCGGCGCCACCGTCACGCTTGCCTTCGATCCGGCGGGCATCGCCAGCGCATCGCCGGTAGCCCTCGATTTCGCAGCGGGGCAGACCCAGGCCGACTTCACGATGCAGGGCGTCGCGGCAGGCAGCAGCACTCTTTCGGCGACTTCGCCGGGGTACCAGGCGGCTTCGACGGTCGTCACCGCCACCGCCAACCTCGTGAATTTCACGACTGGATCGCTCGGAATCGGCCGCGACCTGCAGGCCGCGATCGGCGTCACGAGCGCGTCGACGGCCCCGGCGGGCGGACTGCAGGTGAGGGTCAGCGCGAGTTCGCCCAACGTGCTGCTGTCCGCCTCCGCGACGACCGGCGGCACGCAGTCGCTGGTGGTGCTGATCCCGCAGGGTTCGACCAACTCGCCGCAAATCTTCGTACAGAACGTCGGCCAGTCGGCCGGAACGGCGCAGCTGCAACTCGAGGTGCTCACCGCCGCGTCGCCGCCGTTCGCGGACGGTGCGCCGGCGGTCGTGCTGCTCCAGCCGAGCGGGTTCCTCCTGCAGTGCGGTGCCGGGAACTGCGAGAACGGACCGGCCAATGCCACGATCAACACGTCGACGCAGGCGGTGAACACGCTGCTCACTCTGCAGACCTGGGCGTTGTCCACGGACCCGGCCAACAACCTCCTGGGGCAGCAGGCCGTGCGTGGCGGCTACACGGCCGTGTTCGGGCTGAGCAGCCTCGGCGATCTCGGCGTGTACCGGGCCTTCGACCCCACGACTGGTCTGCCGGGCGCGGTGATCACCCAGGTGCTGGTCGCGGGTGGGGAGTTCAACAGCGGCGTCTTCTTCGACCCGAACGACGCCGGGGCGGGCGGCAACGGGACGATCACGGTGACGCCGCCGACGGGGACGGCGACGGCGCTGGCTAACAGCCAGCCGTTCTACCAGGCCGTGCCGGTGACGGTGACCTCCACGCCGGTGGCCTTCAACGTGACCGATCTCGCGATCGGCCGTGACCTTCAGACGCCGGTGAACCTGACGTTGCCCGGGCCGGCGCCGGCGGGCGGGCTGACGGTCAGGGTCGACTCGAGCAGCGCCAACGTGCTCGTGTCGGCGGATCCGGCCGTGGCGGGCACCCAGCAGCTCGTCGTCGCGTTCGCCGAGGGGACGACCACGAGCGGCCAGCTGTACGTGCAGAACGTCGGGCAGTCGTCCGGGACGGCGACGCTGTCGATCGTGGTGCTGACCACGCCCAACCCGGGCTATGCGCCGGGAACGCCGGCGACGGTCAATCTTCGCCCGAGCGGGTTCCTGCTGCAGTGCAGTGGCGGGAACTGCGAGAACGGACCGGCCAATGCCACGATCAACACGTCGACGCAGGCG
>CAYORU010000025.1:0-44272 GCA_964406445.1 uncultured Steroidobacteraceae bacterium | reverse complement strand
GGCGGGCGGCAACGGGACGATCACGGTGACGCCGCCGACGGGGACGGCGACGGCGGTGGCCAACAGCCAGCCGTTCTACCAGGCCGTGCCGGTGACGGTGACCTTCACGCCGGTGACCTTCAACGTGACCGATCTCGCGATCGGCCGCGACCTGCAGACACAGGTGCAGCTGTTGCTGGCTGGCCCAGCGCCTGCGGGCGGGCTCAGGGTTCGAGTCGATTCGAGCAGCGCCAACGTGCTCGTGTCGGCGGATCCGGACGCGGCGGGGACCCAGCAGCTCGAGGTCGTCATCGCCGAAACCAACAGCGCCAGCGGCCTGCTTTACGTGCAGAACGTCGGGCAGTCGTCCGGGACGGCGACGCTGACGGTGGTGGTGCTGACCACGCCCAACCCGGGCTACGTGCCGGGAACGCCGGCGACGGTCAATCTTCGCCCGAGCGGGTTCCTGTTCTATTGCGGGTCGGTGGACTGTACATTCGCAGGCGACCGCTACACGATCGAGACGACGACCACGTCCGAACCGGTGCTGCTGTTCCTCGACTCTCACGCCTTGAGTTCGGATCTCTCAGGCAACCTGCTGTCGGCACAGAACGTCAGGGGCGGATACTCCGTCATCCTCCCGCTCAGCGATCCCGGGGCACTCGGAACCTACCGCAGCTTCGATCCCGCCACCGGGCAGCCAGGCAACGTCATCACGGCGGCGCAGATCGGCGCGAACAACATCCGCGGCTACTTCTACTTCGACCCGGACGACGCCGGGGCCGGCGGCACCGGGACGATCTCGTTCACGCTGCCGGCGGGTTCGCTTCCGGTCGTCTTCGGCGGGCAACCTTACCAGCAGACCATTCCAGTAACGGTGACCCGCACATTGCCGGGCGGAGGGCAGAACCCGTCGCTCTTGCCAGGCGTGGCGGTCACCGCAAGCTCCCCGTTCGATCGTTCCTGAACCCCGGGGATCTGCCTCACCGGTCTGCAGCGTGCCCTGGAACAGCATCGAGCCCCGCCTCGGCGAGTTCAACGTCCCCGGGACCAGTCCGCAGGCAAGGACTCGTCAGGACAACCGGCGGCGGGGGCCGTTGCCCGGTCGCCGGTGCCTGGGCCCGGCCGTCAGGCCTCGCGGAGTCTGCGCTCCCACGCCAGTGCCGTGCGCACGATCCCGGCGAGGTCCTCGTGCCGCGGCGTCCAGTCGAGCGTCCGGCGGATCCGCTCGGCGACCGCCACCAGCATCCCCGGGTCGCCGGCGCGGCGCGGGGCTTCGCGGACGTCGAGCGCCTTGCCTGCGGCGCGTGCCACCTCGTCGAGCACTTCCCGCACGCTGAAGCCACGGCCGTAGCCGCAGTTGAGCGTGGTCGAGGCGCCGCCGGCGCGCAGGTAGTCGAGCGCGGCAAGGTGGGCGGCGGCGAGGTCCTCGACGTGGATGTAGTCGCGCACGCCGGTGCCGTCGGGGGTGTCGTAGTCGGTGCCGAAGATCGAGACGTGGTCGCGCGTGCCGACGGCGTGCTGGCAGGCGACCTTGATCAGGTGCGTGGCCTCGGGGGTGGACTGGCCGATGCGCCCGCCAGGGTCGGCCCCGGCGACGTTGAAGTAGCGCAGCGCCACGTGCTTGAGCGGCGTGGCGGCCGAGAGGTCGCGGAGCATCTGCTCGCTCATCAGCTTCGACCAGCCATAGGGATTGATCGGAACGGTCGGGCTGTCCTCGCCGGCCCGGCCGCCCGCGGGCAGGCCGTAGACGGCGGCAGTGGAGGAGAAGATGAAGTTCTTCACGCCGGCGGCGGCGCAGCACGCCAGCAGGTTCCTCGTCGCGCAGGTGTTGTTGCCGTAGTACTTGAGCGGGTGCGCGACGGATTCCGGCACCACGATGTGCGCGGCGAAGTGCATCACGGTGTCGATGCCGCGCCGCTCCAGCAGCATCGAGACGACGTCGCGATCGGCCGTGTCGCCGATCATCAGCTCGCCGTAGGTGACGGCCTCGCGAAAACCGGTCGAGAGGTTGTCGAGCACGACCACCTCCTCGCCGCGTTCGCCGAGCTGGCGGACCACGTGGCTGCCGATGTAGCCGGCGCCGCCGGTGACGAGGATGGTGCCCATGCGTTCTCCGCGTTATGTTGCCGGCATGATACCAACCGCCGGGCGCCTGGCTTGAGACCTGATCCGCATCCGTTCGACGCGCTGACGCCCGACGCGATCGTGGATGCCGTGGAAGCGGCGGGCCTCTTGTGCGACGGCCGGGTGCTGGCGCTCGGCAGCTACGAGAACCGCGTCTACCAGGTCGGCCTCGAGGACGCCGAGCCCGTGGTGGTCAAGTTCTACCGGCCCGGGCGCTGGTCCGACGAGGCTCTCCTCGAGGAACACGCCTTCGCGCTCGAATTGGCGGCTGCCGAGATCCCGGTGATCGCGCCGCGGGTGCTGGCAGGCAACACCCTGTTGCGGCATGGCGGCTTCAGGTATGCCGTCTACACGCGCCGCGGCGGGCAGTGGCCGGAACTCGGCACGGAAGAGGACCGGCAGTGGATGGGCCGCTTCCTCGGGCGCATCCACCTGGTCGGCGCGCGGGGGCGCTTCACCGCGCGGCCACGGCTGTCGCCGGAGGCGATGGGGCGGGGCAGCGTCGACTACCTGCTCGACGCCGGCCACGTGCCGGAGTACGTCGCCCACCGCTACGAGCGGGTGACGGACGAGTTGCTCGAGGCGGTCGAGTCGGCCTTCGAGGCCGCAGGCGAGCTGCGCTTCCTGCGCATACACGGCGACTGCCACCGCAACAACGTGCTCTGGACGCCCGCCGGGCCGCATTTCGTGGACCTCGACGACTGCATGACGGGACCGGCCGTGCAGGACCTGTGGATGCTCCTCGCGGGCAGCGCCGCCGAGATGCGCGCCCAGCTCGACGACCTGCTCGAGGGCTACACGCAGTTCGCGGACTTCGACTGGCGCGAGGCGGCGCTGATCGAGCCGCTGCGGGCCCTGCGCATGGTGCACTACGCCGCCTGGCTGGCGCGCCGCTGGGACGACCCGGCCTTCCCGCGGGCCTTCCCCTGGTTCGGCGAGGCGCGCTACTGGGAGCGCCACACGGCGGAGCTGGAGGAACAGCTTCAGGCGCTGTCCTGAACAGGCGCCGGCCATCACCGCGGTCACCAGCCGTTCAGGAAGCTCTGCTACGCTTGCGCCATGAGAATCGAGATGCCAGGGAAGGCGCTGGCTGGACTCCTCGCCCTGTCCCTCGCCGCCTGCGGCGGCGGAGGCGGCGGTGGGGGCGGGGGCTTCGTGCCGCCGCCGGCCGGCAACGCCACGATCTCCGGCGCCGTGACCTTCGACCGGCCGACCTACGGCAGCAACACTTCGCTCAGCTTCGCGAACCTCGAGCGCCTGCCGGTGCGCGGCGCGACCGTCGAGATCCTGCGCGCCTCCGACCAGTCGATCCTCGCCACGACCACGACCAGCGCGACCGACGGGCGCTACTCGGCGACCGTTGCCGCGGGTAGCGTGATCGTGCGCGTCAAGGCGCAGGTCCGAAGGAGCGGCGCGGGCGCCTACGACTTCGAGGTCCGCAACAACACGGCGAACGACGCGCTGTATGCGCTCGACAGCTCGGCGGTGAACGTCTCCGGCAACGCGACGGTCGACCTCAACGCCGGCACCGGCTTCACCGTCGGGACCGGCTACACCGGAACGCGGGCCGCCGCGCCCTTCGCGATCCTCGACGTATTGTGGCGCGCCCGCGAGCTGATCCACGGCGTCGAGGCGAACCTCGCCTTCCCGGCGCTCGACGTCTACTGGTCCACGCAGAACCGCGCGGGCGGCTGCGACGGTAGGCCGAATCCGCAGACGGGCGAGATCGACACGTCGTTCTTCCTCGCGAGCGACTTCCCGGCCTCCGGCGGCTGCCCGGCCGTGCCTTCGGGCATGTACCTGCTCGGCGACGCGGCCACCGCGAACGCGGACGCGGACGAGTTCGACGCCTCGGTGGTGGCGCACGAGTTCGGCCACTACTTCGAGGACGCCTTCTCGCGCGGCGACAGCGTCGGCGGGCCGCACTCGCTGACCGACCAGCTCGACATCGCGGTTGCGTTTTCCGAGGGCTGGGGCAATGCCTTCCAGGGCATGGTGCTCGCGGGCCCGCTGTACCGGGACACCTTCGGCAGCGCCGGTGGCAGCGGGTTCTTCTTCAGCGTCGAGAGCGGCAGCGGCAGCTTCGCGCGCGGCTTCGCCACCGAGACCTCGGCCCAGGAGGTCCTCTGGGACGTCTTCGACGCGACCAACGATCCGGCGGACAGCGACACGCTGAGCCTGGGTTATGCGGCGATCCACGCGGTGATGCGCAACGAGCTGCGCGACAGCGAGGCGCTCACGAGCCTCTTCGTGCTTGCCGACGGGCTGGCCGCGCGGTTCCCGGCGGAGGCGACGGCGATCCGCAACCGGCTCGCGGTGGACGGAATCAACGGCACCGGGCCCTTCGGCCTCGGGCAGTCGCCGGTGGCCGGCGACCCCGACGCCGGACCGGTCTACCGCCAGCTGCTCGCGGGCCAGCCGGTGCAGGCGATCAGCACCAACGCCTTCGGCGACCCGGACCCGTTCTGGGCCTCCTTCAACCGCCTCGGCGGCCGGCGCTATTTCCGGGTCGACCTGCCGAACGGCGGGGGCCTCAGGATCGTGGCCCAGGGCGCGGTCGGCACGGACCCGGACTTCATCCTGCTGCGCCGCGGCATCGACCAGTGCCCGGCGGGCGGCGCCTGTGACGGCTTCGACGACAGCACGGCCGACGGTCGCGAGGAGGCGAGCCATTTCGGCCTCGCCCCCGGCAGCTACGTGCTCGAGGTGGCCGAGTGCAGCAACCTCGGCGAGAACTGCCGGCCGGGTCCGCCGCGCGGCAACACGCCGATCACGGTCACGGTGACGCCGCAATGAAGGCAAGCTACGGTTGGACGTTCGGGCTGGGGCTTGCCGCCCTCGCGGCCTTGGTGGCGGCGAATGCCGCGAGAACGCCTCAGGCCGGGCCCGAGGCGACGGCGGCAATTGCTGCGCCGGCGGCAGTGCCTCCGGGACGGCTCCAGCTGCCGTACTTGGGCAAGCCCCGGGCGCCGGTCAGCGTACGGGTGACGGAGGCGGGGCGGCTGCATGCGGGCGTGCCATCTTCACTGCGCCTCGAAGTGACCAGCCGCGCGGATGTCTCGAACATCGCGCTGGTGCTCGACGAAGAGGGCGGTCTCGTCTCGGACCGCCCCCGGCGCGCCATCGGCGCCCTGCGCCGCGGCGCCCGGGAGTCCCTGGACCTGCGGGTCACGCCGGCGTCAGGGGGCGAACAGCGCCTCGCCGGGCGCCTCGAGTTCACCCTCGACGGCGCGCGCATGGCCACACCGGTATCGCTGCCTGTCACCGTTGCGGGGCCAGCCACATCCATTCCATCACGATCGAAGTCAGATCGAGAGCCTGTCCGGGATGCCACCGGAGAGTGGGTTTACGCGCTGCCAGCTCAATAAAGAATTGATGAGAAATCGCGCGTATCCGCAATAAATTAAAGACTTTATAGGGCCACTCTGGCGGTAGGTTAGGGTTGCCCCTTCGTATGGCGACAGCGGTGCGGTTGGTTGCAATATGCAGTCAGCCTGTGCCAGCCTCGCGGCATGGAAACCGCTACCTTGACGATTCGCAACATTCCCCGACCCGTCCTCGAACGGCTGAAGGCCCGGGCCGCGGAGCGCCATCGTTCCCTGCAGGGCGAGCTGCTCGAAATCCTTGAAGTTGCGTCCCTCGAGACCGGGCCGCGCCTGACTGCCGCCGGTCTGCGTAACCGCGTCCGTGCCATGGGCCTCGAGAGCGCGGCAGATTCCACGGCAATGATCCGGGCGGATCGTGACGGCCCAGGTCGTTGACGCCTCCGCGCTCGCGGCGCTGCTGTTCGGGGAACCGGCCGCCGACGACGTCGCCCGCCGCCTAGGCGACAGCAGGCTCGTGGCGCCCTCGCTGCTGGTCTACGAAATCGGCAACACCTGCCGCAAGAAGATGCAGCGGTCGCCGGAACTGGCCCGGCGGTTCGAGGCCGCTCTCGGTTTCGTGGAAGAGCTGGACCTGACCCTGTGCGATGTCGAACCTGGCGAGGTGCTGGAGCTGGCGGGTCAGTTCGACCTGACTTTCTACGACGCGGCCTACCTGTGGCTGGCCCGTTCGGCCGGCCTGCCCCTGGTGACCCTCGACCGGCGGCTGGCCGCCGCCTCTGCCTGACGCATCGCCGGTCGACGATTCCGCCCGGCCGGCGGGGGTCCACAGGTATACTCCGCGACCTTTTACGCGCCGCGACACCCCCGTGATCCAGAACCTCCGCAACATCGCGATCATCGCCCACGTCGACCATGGCAAGACCACGCTGGTCGACCAGCTGCTGCGCCAGTCCGGCACCTTCGACGCCCGCAAGCAGGTGGTCGAGCGGGTGATGGACAGCAACGCGCTCGAGCGCGAGCGCGGCATCACGATCCTCGCCAAGAACACGGCGATCCGCTGGCGCGATTACCGCATCAACATCGTCGATACCCCGGGCCACGCCGACTTCGGCGGCGAGGTCGAGCGGGTGCTGTCGATGGTCGACTCGGTGCTGCTGCTGGTGGATGCGGTCGACGGCCCGATGCCGCAGACCCGCTTCGTCACCCAGAAGGCCTTCGCGCACGGCCTGCGGCCGATCGTCGTGATCAACAAGATCGACCGGGCCGAGGCGCGCCCGGACTGGGTGCTGAACCAGACCTTCGACCTGTTCGACCGTCTCGGCGCGAGCGAGGCCCAGCTCGACTTCCCGGTGATCTACGCCTCGGCGATCCGCGGCATCTCGGGCCGCGACACGGCGCACCTCGCGCCCGACATGGCGCCATTGTTCGAGACGATCCTGAGCCATTGCCCGGCGCCGGACGTGGACGTCGACGGCCCGCTGCAGCTGCAGGTCTCGCAACTCGACTACTCGAGCTACGTCGGCGCGATCGGCATCGGCCGCATCAAGCGCGGCACGCTCAGGCGCGGCATGACGGTCACCGTAGTGGACCACGACGGCGCCGCGCGCAGCGAGCGCATCGGCCAGGTGCTCGGCTTCCTCGGGCTCGAGCGCATCGAGGTCGAGCAGGCCCAGGCCGGCGACATCGTCGCCTTCTCGGGCATCGAGACGCCGGCGATCTCCGACACCATCTGCGACCCGGCGAACGTCGAGCCGCTCAAGGCCCTCGTCGTCGACGAGCCGACCATCAGCATGGGTTTCGAGACGAACACCTCGCCGTTCTTCGGCAAGGAGGGCAAGTTCGTCACCAGCCGCCAGCTGCGCGAGCGCCTGATGCGCGAGACGCTGCACAACGTGGCGCTCCGGGTCGAGGAGACCGAGGATCCGGACCGCTTCGTGGTCTTCGGCCGCGGCGAGCTGCACCTCGGCGTGCTGATCGAGAACATGCGCCGCGAAGGCTACGAGCTTGCCATTTCGCGCCCGCAGGTGGTCGTGAAGGAGGTCGACGGCCGCAAGGTCGAGCCCTGGGAGCAGCTGACGGTCGACATCGAGGAGTCGAGCCAGGGCGCCGTGATGCAGGCGCTCGGCGAGCGCGGCGGCAAGCTCGAGAACATGGTGCCGGACGGCCGTGGCCGGGT
Source organism: uncultured Steroidobacteraceae bacterium (assembly GCA_964406445.1). GTDB lineage: Bacteria > Pseudomonadota > Gammaproteobacteria > Steroidobacterales > Steroidobacteraceae > SG8-30. The sequence continues at coordinate 36,664 of CAYORU010000025.1, read as the reverse complement.
GCGCCTGGACTACATGATTCCCTCGCGCGGCATGATCGGCTTCCAGACCGAGTTCAGGACGCTGACCAGCGGCACCGGGCTCATGTACCACGTCTTCGACCACTTCGGACCGGTGCTCGACAAGCCGCTCGCGCCGCGCACCTCCGGCGTGCTGGTCTCGAACGCGCAGGGCGAGGCGGTGGCCTATGCGCTCTTCAACCTGCAGGAGCGGGCGAGGCTCTTCATCGGTCCCGGCGACCCGATCTACGAGGGGCAGGTGGTCGGCATCAACAGCCGCGACGACGACATGATCGTGAACCCGCTGAAGGCCAAGAAGCTCACCAACGTGCGCGCCGCCGGCAAGGACGACAACGTGCTGCTGACGCCCCCGATCCGCCTGTCGCTGGAGCAGGCGATGGAGTTCATCGACGAGGACGAGCTGGTCGAGGTCACGCCCCTCTCGATCCGGCTGCGCAAGCGTCACCTGAAGGAAGGGGAGCGCAAGCGCGCGGAGCGCGCCTGAGGCGAAGCGCCGCCGCTCCCCGACGGCCCGCGCCGGGCCGCCGCCGACCCCTGCCCGCCGGGAACCGCGACCGGCGTCACGCCCCCCCGTGCCGGCCGGCCCTACCATCGGGACAGATTTTGTCGCATGCGCCCGGGGGGCGCTGCGGGTCGGGAGGCGCATGTCCAACGCCAAGGACTCTGGCACAGCACGCCGCCTCAGGATCCTGACGGCGGAGCAGGCTGCGGCCGACGCGCCGCCGTCCGCGCCTGCGCCGGTGTCGCCGGCCCCCGCGCCGGCCGCCCACCCCTTGCTCGAACGCCAGCTGCTCGACGCGACCGACGGCGAGGGCAACCTCCGGATCGCGGAGCTGCTGCGCCTCGTCAGCCACCAGTACCAGCTCTTCGACACCGACCGCCGCTCGCTCGAGAGCGTGGCGCGGGTCGCGGCCGACGAGGCCATGGCCGCGACGCACCGCCTCGAGACCGCGGAGCGGGACCGCCCGGAGGGCTCGCTGCGGGACAGCGAGGCACGCTACCGCGTGCTGGTCGAGAACGCGCCGGAGGCGGTCGTCGTCTTCGATGCCGACGCCGGCCGCTTCGTCGACTGCAACGAGAACGCCTGCCACTTCTTCAAGCGCGACCGGGCGGCGCTGCTCGCGCTCGGGCCGGCCGACGTGACGCCGCCGCAGCTCGAGGACGGCACCGACGCCGCGGAGGCGGCGCGCGACCACATCGAGGCGGCGCTGGCCGGCGAGTCGCCGGCCTTCGACTGGCAGCACCTCGACGCGGAAGGCCGCGTGATCGACTGCGAGGTGCGCCTCGTGCGCCTGCCGAGCTCGACCAGCCGGCTGGTGCGCGGCAGCATCATCGACATCTCGGACCGCAAGCGCGCCGAGGTGATCGGCAGCGGCGAGCGGCGCGTCTTCGAGATGATCGCGTCCGGCGTCGGCCTCGTCGCCACGCTCGAGTCCATCACGGCGGTCGTCGAGCAGGTGCTGCCGGGCGCCGTCTGCTGCATCCGCCGCCTCGACGGCCGGCGCCGGGTGCTGGTCCATGCCGCCGGGCCGGGCCTGCCGCGCGAGTACGTCGCGATCATGGAGGAGGTGCCGGCGGAGATCCGCTTCGGCTCCTGCGCCGCGGCCGTGGTGCTGCAGCGCCAGGTGCTGGTGCCCGACATCCGCAAGGACGCGCTATGGGAACACCGCCGCGCCGCGGCATTGCGCGCGGGGCTCGCCGCCTGCTGGTCCACGCCGATCCAGAACGCGCGGGGCGAGGTGCTCGGCACCTTCGCCACCTATCTGCGCCGCACCGGCATGCCCTCGCGGCGCGACCTCGAGCTGATCGGCCGGATGACCCAGCTTGCGCGCATCGCGATAGAGCGCGACGCTGCGCAGACCGCGCTCGAGCAGAGCGAGCAGCGCTACCGCGGGCTGTTCGAGAACGTCGTCGAGGGCGTCTACCAGGTCGGGATGGACGGCGGGCTGCTCGCCGCGAACCCGGCTCTGGTCGAGATGCTCGGCTTCGACTCGATCGAGGAGCTGCGCGCGCCGGGGTCGATCAGCGCGCTCTACGTGGACCAGGCCGCGCGCCACCGGCTGATCGAGCAGCTGGTCGCCGACGGCGAGCTGGTGGAGGCCGAGTACGAGCTGCGCCGCCGCGACGGCAGCGTGATCACGGTCAGCGAGAACGCGCGCGTCAACCGCCGGGCGGACGGCAAGGTGATCGGCTTCGAGGGCACGCTGACCGACGTGACAGAGCGCAAGCGCGCCGAGTCGCGCCTGCAGGAGGAGCGGGAGCGGGCGCAGGTCACCCTGCAGTCCATCCTCGACGCCGTGATCACGGTCGACCGGGACGGCCGCATCGACTACATGAACCCGGTCGCGGAGAGCCTGACGGAGTGGGACGCGGCCGAGGCGCTCGGCCGACCGAGCCACGAGGTGGTGCGCCTGGCCGCGGAGGACCGGGGCAAGGCCCCGGAGGACCCGGTCCGCCGGGTGATGGCGCGCGGCGCGGCCGAGGCGCTGTCCGACCAGGCGGTGCTGATCTCGCGCAGCGGACAGGAAGTGGCGGTGCAGGCCAACGCCGCGCCGATCCGCGGCCGCGGCGGCGAGGTCAACGGCGTGGTCATCGTCTTCCACGACGTCAGCCGCGAGCGGCGGATGCGGCGGCTGCTGTCCTACCAGGCCTCCCACGACGCGTTGACCGGCCTCATCAACCGGCGCGAGTTCGAGAGCCGGCTCAATTCCGCGCTGGAGTCGGTGCGCGCGGACCCGTCGCTGCGCCACGCGGTCGTCTACGTGGACCTCGACCAGTTCAAGGTCGTCAACGACACCTGCGGCCACGCGGCCGGCGACCTCCTGCTGCGCCAGGTCACGGGGCTCCTGCAGACGCGGCTGCGCGCCGCCGACGTGATCGCGCGCCTCGGCGGCGACGAGTTCGGCGTCCTGCTCGAGCGCTGCACCACCGACGTGGCGTTGCGGCTCGCCGACGGCCTGCGGCAGGCGATCCGCGACCACCGCTTCACCTGGGACGGCCACTCGCTGCAGATCGGCGCGTCGATCGGCGTCGTCGAACTGACCCGCGACACCGAGAGCGTGGCGACGCTGCTCTCCGCCGCGGACGTCGCCTGCTACTCGGCGAAGGACGGCGGGCGCAACCGCGTCACGCTCTACGACCCGGCGAGCGCCTCGGCCCGCCACCGCGAGATGCGCTGGGTGTCCCGCCTCACCAGCGCGAGCGACGAGGGACGGCTGGACCTGGTGTTCCAGCCGATCGTGGCGGTCACCGACGGCACGCGGGTCCGGCCGCACTTCGAGGTGCTGCTGCGCCTGCGCGACGAGGAGGGCAGGGAGGTCATGCCGCCCGAGTTCATCCCGGCGGCCGAGCGCTACAACGTGATGCCGCTGCTCGATCGCTGGGTGCTCGAGCAGGTGCTCGAGCAGCTGGTGCCGACGCGCCGCGACGGACGCGACGAGGCGCCCTACACCGTGGCCGTCAACCTCTCCGGCACCACGCTCTCAGACCCCGGCTTCATCGAGTCGCTGGTCGAGATGCTCGAGCGGCGCGACCCCGTGCCGGGCGTGCTGTGCCTCGAGATCACCGAGACCGCCGCGATCGCCAACCTCGCGACCGCGAGCTACGTCATGCGGGAGCTCGCGAGCCGCGGCTGCCTGCTCGCGCTCGACGACTTCGGCTCCGGGCTGTCGTCCTTCAACTACCTGCGCACGCTGCCGGTGCACTACCTGAAGATCGACGGCCAGTTCGTGCGAAACGTCGCGGACGACCCGGTGGACAAGAGCGTGGTCGAGGCGATCGTGCAGGTCGGCCGCGCGATGGGCGTGGAGACGATCGCCGAGTGCGTCGAGACCCGCGCGGTGCTCGACACGCTGCGCGAGATCGGGGTCGGCTTCGCGCAAGGCTGGCTGCTCGGCGAGCCGCGGCCGATCCGCGAGTTTCCCTGGCGCTGAGGGCCGGGCCGGTACAATGCCGGCCATGGGCGGCACCCGACCGAGCCCCGAGCAGGCCTTCGAGGTCGTCAATCCGGACGGCGCGGCGCCGCTGCTGCTCGTCTGCGATCACGCCAGCCGGCGGTTCCCGCCGCACCTGGGGACCCTGGGCGTCGCCGAGCCGGACACTTTCGAGCACATCGCCTGGGACATCGGCGCCGCCGACCTGACCCGCGGGCTCGCCGCCGCGCTCGACGCGCCGGCCGTCCTGTGCGGCTGGTCGAGGCTCGTCGTCGACTGCAATCGAAGGCTCGACCACCCGTCGGCCTTCCCGGAAGTCAGTGACCGGATCGCCGTGCCCGGCAACGTTTCGATGACGGGCGAAGACCGACAGTGGCGCGTGGCCGCGATCCACACGCCCTACCACGCCGAGATCGACCGCCGCCTCGACGCGATGGTCGCACGAGGCGTGAAGCCGGCGCTTGTTGCGATTCATAGCTTTACGCCACTTCTCGGAGAAATCGCTCGACCTTGGCACGTCGGCATCCTTTGGGACCGGGACGACCGGCTGCCACGGCCGGTGCTCGCTTCGCTGCGCGCCGTCGAGGGCCTTCACGTCGGCGACAACGAACCCTATTCGGGCCGGCATCCGACCGACTACACGCTGCACGCGCATGGCGCTTCGCGCGGCTTCGCCCACGTGGGCTTCGAGGTCCGCCAGGACCTGCTCGCCGCCGGGAGCGGTGTCCAGTACTGGGTGGGCCTGATCTCGACCGCGTTGCAGGCTGCCCTGTCGCTGCGGGGCGACGCGTAGCCGTATTGCCTTTCGCGCCGGGTTGCTAGACTCGGTGCGCATAGCAGCGCGGCGTGGCCTGTGGGTCGGGCCGTTGACTGCGTATCTACGTCCCGGAGACCGTAAGCAATGAAGCAGACGGCAACAGTGGCAGCAGCGTGTCTGCTGCTCGGCGCATTCGTCGCCGGTTGCGGCGGCGGCGCCTCGACCGTTCCGAACACACCGCCCGGCAATGGCGGTTCGCAGCCGCCGCCCGGCAGCAACCAGCCGCCGACCGTGTCGCTGCCGGCGCAGTCCACCGTGCTGGTCGATCGCGAGCTGGTGGTCACGCCGACCGCCCGGGACCCGGAAGGCCGACCGCTGACCTTCAGCGTTTCAAACATGCCGGCCTGGATGCAGTTCTCGTCTTCGACCGGCGAGCTGCGCGGCACGCCGTCGGCCATGCACGTCGGCACCTACTCTGGCATCCGCGTGACCGTATCGGATGGCCAGGCCCAGGCATCGGCGGAGACGGCGGTGCAAGTCGTGGCAAACACCTCCGGGCGAGCGACGCTGAGCTGGAGCGCACCGACGCAGCGGACGGACGGGACTCCCCTGACCAACCTCGCCGGCTTCAGGATCTACTATGGAACGTCGAGCAACGACCTTCGCTATGTGATCGACGTCACGGATCCTGGCGCGCGCAGCTGGGTGGTCGAGGACCTCACGTCGGGTACGTGGTACTTCGCCGCATCCGCGCTCGATGCAGCCGGTCTCGAAAGCGACCGCACCAACGCGGTATCCAAGCGAATCTGACCGTCCATCGCTGTCGCCACCGGGCGACAAGCGCTCCTTTGATTTGGCCCGTGCGGGCAGATACTCGGCTCCGCAACACTGGAAGCCGGACGGAACCGACACGGTTGTCAAGGGCAAACCCGCCGCGAGGCGGGGACGCAAAGCTTCCGGTCTCAGTGCGAGATAGCGGAGTTGCCACATGCAGTTCTACACGGGTTTTCTCACGGCCTCGGTGCTTCGCAACGTCGCGGCAGCGCTTGTCGTTGCCATGATGACGACGGGCTGTTTCGAGGACGAGGAAGAGCAGCCGTTCCCCTCGACCCCGGTCAACGAGGCGCCGTCGATCGCCGTCAACCCCACCGACTTCGAGGTCACGGCAGGCACGCCGGTCGTGGTGCAGCCCACGGCAAGCGATCCTGAGGGCGACCCTCTCACGTACATGATCGAGGGCAAGCCGGCCTGGGCGAACTTCGATTCGCAGACCGGCGTCCTGTCGGGAACGCCCACCACCGCCGACGTGGGCGACTACGCCGACATCGTCATCAGCGTCTCGGATGGCAGGAAGACCTCGCGCGGACCGAAGCTGCGGGTGAACGTTCGTGGGAACGGATCGCCGCCGCCGCCGCCGCCCAACACGCCGCCCACGATCAGCGGCAGCCCCGGTGTGTCCGTCACCGAGGGCCAGGCCTACTCGTTCACGCCGTCGGCGGCAGACGCCGACGGGCAGGCGCTGACCTTCAGCGTCGCCAATCGTCCCTCCTGGGCGTCGTTCAGCGCCGGCACGGGGCAGCTCTCGGGCACGCCACCAATTGGCGCCGCCGGCAGCTACATGAACATCGTCATCAGCGTCAGCGACGGCATCGCCAGCACCTCGCTGCCCGCGTTCACGATCGTCGTCGAGCGCGCCAATCGCGCGCCGGTCATCACCGGCACGCCGTCGACCTCGGTCCGCGAGGGCGCACCGTACAGCTTCCAGCCGGGCGCCTCCGATCCTGACGGCGACGCGCTCAGCTTCTCCATCGCGAACCGGCCGGCCTGGGCGTCGTTCAGCACCGCCACCGGCCAGCTCACCGGCACGCCGCCCGCGGGCAGCGCCGGCAACTACTCGAACATCGTCATCTCCGTCAGCGACGGCCGGCTCACCACCTCCCTGCCGGGCTTCACGGTCGCCGTCGCGGCGAACCGCGCGCCGACGATCACCGGCACGCCGGCGACGACGGCGACGGTCGGCCAGGCTTATTCCTTCACGCCCTCGGCGTCCGATCCGGACGGCCAGTCCCTGACGTTCAGCATCGTCAACAGGCCCACCTGGGCGAACTTCAATACCTCGACCGGCCGCCTGTCCGGCACGCCGACCAGCGCGCAGGTCGGCACGACGACGGGGATCGTCATCCGGGTGAGCGACGGCATGGCGACGACCTCGCTGCCCTCTTTCAGCCTCGAGGTCAGGGCGAACAACCGCGCGCCCACGATCAGCGGCACGCCGGCAACGACCGCACGTGAAGGCCAGGCCTACTCCTTCACGCCGACCGCGAGCGACCCGGATGGCGACACGCTGACCTTCAGCATCGCCAACAGGCCGTCGTGGGCGAGCTTCAACACGTCGACCGGTGCGCTGACCGGCACGCCGCCCGCTGGCAGCGCGGGCAGCTACGCGAACGTGACCATCACCGTCAGCGACGGCACCGCGAACGCATCGCTGGCCGCCTTCAACATCACGGTTCAGCAGGCCTCGAACGGCTCGGCGACCCTGAGCTGGCAGGCGCCCACGGCGCGCACGGATGGCTCGGCCCTGACGAACCTGGCCGGGTATCGCATCCGCTACGGCACGACGGCGGGCAGCTACCCGAACGTGGTCACGCTCAACAACCCGGGCCTGAGCTCGTACGTGGTCGAGAACCTGCCGCCGGCGACCTACTATTTCGTGATGTCGGCCTTCGACGGCGCGGGTGTCGAGAGCGCGAACACGAACCCGGTGTCCAAGACGGTACAGTGACGCTTTCGCGCGTCGCCTGAGGCAAGGCGCATGGCGGCGAAGAGCGTGGTGGCGGCGACGGGGCGCTGGGTGACAGACAAGACGGGCCGGCGGTGGCTTAGTGCTGCCGCCGTGCTCGCGGGTCTGCTGGGTGGCCAGGCTGCGGTGGCAGCGGAGATCGCACCCGGCGGCGACCTGCGGGCCGCCATCGCGGCCCTGCGGCCAGGAGACACGCTGGAACTGGCGGGGGGAACTTACCCGTTATCCTCGGGCTTCCGGGTCACCGTCAACGGGACTGCCCAGGCGCCGATCACCATTCGCGCCAAGCCCGGGCAGCGCCCGGTCATCCAGCAATCCAACCCGGGTCACAACGTCATCGAAGTCTCCGGGTCTTCCCACGTGGTCTTCTCGGGCATCGGTTTCACCGGCGGCTCCCACGGCGTCCGGCTGATGAGCTCGAGCCATGTGACCATCGAGGACTGCGAGATCTGGGAGACGGGGGACGTCGCCTTGTCGGCGAATTCCGGCGGGACCTACGAGGGGCTTCGCATCCTTCGCAATCACATCCACCACACCAATGGAACGGGCGAGGGCATGTACCTTGGGTGCAATGCGAATGCCTGCCGCGTCGCGAATTCGCTCATCGAGGGCAACTACGTCCACCACACGAACCGGCCTTCGGTGGAACAAGGCGACGGAATCGAGTTGAAGGAAGGCAGCTACGGCAACGTCATCCGGGACAACGTCATCCACGATACGAACTATCCGGGGATCATCAGCTACAGCACGGTGGGAAACGGGCCGCCCAACGTGATCGAGCGAAACGTCGTCTGGAACACCAACGACTCCGGGATCCAGTCGGCAGCGGACGCGATCATCCGGGACAACATCGTGCTCGGATCGGCCATCAGCCTTCAGCCCCACCAGGCGGGAAGTCCCTCGAATCATCGGGTCGTCCACAACACCGTGATCACGAGGGGCAGCGGCATCGAGCTGCGCGGAGTCGCCGGGCCGGTGGTCGTCGCCAACAATGCCGTATACTCGGAAACGGGCACCGCCATCCGGCTGATCAGCGGGAATCTTGCCCAGGTCACCGTGGCCGGAAACGTCGGCCGCGGCGGTCTCGAGGGAAGGTCGTCCGGTTTCGTGGAGGGGCAGGGCGTCGCGCGGGATCTCGCGGCCGCACACTACGTGGGCGTGCCGCCGATCGACGTCTTTCCCGCCCCCGGCAGTTCGCTCGTGGGTGGAGGCATTGCCGCTTACCGTAGCGAACGTGACTTCAATGGAACCTTGCGGACGACTGACGACGCTGGCGCCTACAAGTTCGCGGCGGGCGGCAACCCGGGCTGGCGGATCGCCGCGGGCTTCAAGACGACCTCGGCCGGAGCTGCGCCGCCCCGCTCTCCGCAGAGCCTTCGCGTCGAATAGCGCGACATGCGCCGCCTTGGCGGCGTGAACATGGACGGCGCCGCGAGGGATCTCGACCGGCGGCTGTCCGTCGCGCCGATGATGGCGTGGACCGACCGCCATTGCCGCTATTTCCTGCGGCAGTTCTCGCCGCGCATGCTGCTCTACACCGAGATGGTGGTCGCGAACGCGGTGTTGCGGGGCGATCGCGAGCGCCTGCTCGGCTTCGATCCGGCCGAGCGGCCGCTCGCGCTGCAACTCGGCGGGTCGGACCCGGCGATGCTCGCCGCGGCCGCCGCGGTCGGCGAGGCGCTCGGCTACGACGAGGTCAATCTCAACGTGGGCTGCCCGAGCGACCGCGTCCAGAACGCGACGTTCGGCGCCTGCCTGATGGCGCGGCCCCGATTGGTGGCGGACTGCGTGCGGGCGATGATCGCGGCGGTGCGCGTTCCGGTCACGGTCAAGACCCGCATCGGCATCGACGACCGCGACGACTACGGCTTCCTCGACGCCTTCGTCGAGGAGGTCGCGGGCGCGGGCTGCAGGGTGTTCGTGATCCATGCCCGCAAGGCGATCCTGTCGGGGCTCTCGCCGAAGGAGAACCGCGAGGTCCCGCCGCTCGTCTACGAGCGGGCGTGGCGGGTCAAGCGCGACCGGCCGGAACTCGAGATCGTCGTGAACGGCGGCCTTCGCACGGTGCCGCAGGTGGCCGAACAGTGGCGGCACGCGGACGGGGTCATGCTCGGGCGCGAGGCCTACCACAATCCCTACGTGCTCGCGGCGCTGCACGCCGCCGCCTGGGACGACGGATTCCGCGCGCCGGCGCCGGGCGAGGTCGTCGCGACGATGCAGCGCTACGCGAGCCGCCAGCTCGAGACGGGGACGCCGCTTCGAGCGATCACGCGGCACATGCTCGGGCTCATGAGCGGGCGGGCCGGCGCGCGCGCCTGGCGCCGTGCCGTCAGCGAAGGGGTGGCGCGCGGCGCGGCGACGCCCGCGCTCCTGCAGGATGCGCTGCGAGCCGCCGGCGCGTCGCCGCGTCCGCTCGTGACGGCCTGACGGTTACCGGAACGGGGCCGGGTCGTCCAGCCTCGGCGGGGTCGTGGACGCGGTTCGGCGGCGTGGCCCCGTCCGCGGCATGCGGGCAGATTTGGCATGGGCGCCGGCACGCGAGCCTGGCGGGCCGCGGCGTCCGGTCCAACCCTTGCGGCAGACGCCGAGGGGCAGTCTCGAGTCGCTTGCTATACTGCGCCCGTCAGGTGGTCGAAGGTGCAGGATCCGCATGGGGCGTGACCGGGAACTGGTGATCCTGTTCGCCGACGTCGTAGGCAGCACGCGCCTCTTCGAGGTGCTGGGCGATACGCGTGCGCGCGACATGGTGACGACCTGCGTCGGCCTGATGCGCCACGCCTGCGAGCAGCACGACGGCCGCGTCATCAAGACCATGGGCGACGAGGTGATGGCGACCTTCGAGCGCTGCGACGACGCGCTCGACGCCGCCTCGCAGATGCAGGCCGAGATCAGCGCCCACCCTGAGCTGCAGGTGGACAGCCAGCACGTCGCCATCCGCGTCGGCGCCCACTTCGGGCCGGTCGTGGAGGAGGAACGCGACGTTTTCGGCGCGGCCGTGCACACCGCGAACCGCATGACCAGCCAGGCCAAGGCCGGGCAGATCATCGTGACCGACGGCGTGGTCAAGCACGCCTCGCCGGAGTGGCACGAGCTCGCCAGGATGCTCGACGTCTCGGTGCCGCGCGGCCAGGTGGGCGAGGTCGGCGTCTACGAGGTGCTGTGGCAGCGTGGCGAGGCGACCAGCATGCTGCCCGCGATCGCGACGCTGACCGAGCAGCACCGGCCGTTCCAGATCCGGCTCCGCTGCGGCGAGACGGAGGTGCTGCTCGACGACAGGCGCCGGCCGTCCGCGACCATCGGGCGGGGCGAGGAGAACGACCTCGTCGTCAAGGGCAACCTGGTCTCGAGGCTGCATGCGCGCATCGAGGCTGGCAAGAACCGCTTCATGCTCGTGGACCAGAGCACCAACGGGTCCTTCGTGCAGAACGCGAAGGGCGACGAAGCCTTCGTCCGCCGCGATTCGGTGCCGCTGTCCGGCAGCGGGATCATCGGCCTCGGCCGCGCGCCGGAGCCGGACTCGTACCATACGGTCGAGTTCTTCTGCGAGGAGTAGGGCGGTTGGCGAAACGGTGACCGGTGATCGGTGACCGGTGACCAGTGATCAGCCAAACCAGGCGGTGCCCTGAGTAGAAACTTCAGAACTTCAGGGGACATTCGCTTGCAGTTTGCTGCCGCAGCGCAACAGCAAACTCCAGGCGAATGTCCCCCTGGGTTTCGGTGACCAGCCAAACCAGGCGATGCCCCGAGTAGCGTCTTCTGGCCGATCACTGATCACCGGTCACCGGTCACCGGTCACTTGTTCTTCACCCCAGCCGCCGGCGAACGTCCGCAAGCTCGTCCTTCAGGCCGGCCGGCGTGCGCTCGCCGAAGGAGTCGAGGTACTCGGCGATGTCGTCGACTTCGGCACGCCAGGCCTTTGCATCGACGCGCAGCAGTTCGTCGAGCGTCGATGCAGGGACGTCGAGTCCCTGGGTGTCGAGCGAGCCGGGCGCCGGCAGCCAGCCGATCGGCGTGTCGGTCGCCTCGGCCTTGCCCTCGCAGCGGCCGATGATCCACTCGAGCACGCGCAGGTTCTCGCCGAAGCCCGGCCAGAGGAACCTGCCGTCCTGGTCGCGGCGGAACCAGTTGACGTGGAACACCTGCGGCGGCTTCGAGACGCGGCCGGCCATCGCCAGCCAGTGCGCCCAGTAGTCGCCGAAGTTGTAGCCGCAGAAGGGCTTCATCGCCATGGGGTCGCGGCGCACCACGCCGACCTTGCCGGTCGCGGCGGCGGTCGTCTCGGAGGCCACCGAGGCGCCGACGAGGACGCCGTGCGGCCAGCTGCGCGCCTGGTAGACGAGCGGCGCGAGCTCGCGCCGGCGGCCGCCGAAGACGAGCGCCGAGATCGGCACGCCGCTCGCCGCATCCGCCATCTTCGAGTAGCTCGGGTTCTGCTTCGCCGCGACGGTGAAGCGCGAGTTCGGGTGCGCGGCCGGCCCGGACTTCGGGTCGTAGGGGCGGCCACGCCAGTCGACGACGGGTGAGCCCTCGTCGAGGCCTTCCCACCAGGGCTGGCCGTCCGCGGTGACCGCGACGTTGGTGAAGATCGTGTCGCGGCGGATCATCTCGTAGGCGTGGCGGTTGGTGTGCGGGTTGGTGCCCGGCACCACGCCGAAGTAACCGGCCTCCGGGTTGATGGCATACAGGCGTCCGTCCGGGCCGGGATGCAGCCAGGCGATGTCGTCACCGACCGTCCAGACCTTCCAGCCCGGCATGGACTTCGGCGGGATCAGCATCGCGAGGTTGGTCTTGCCGCAGGCCGAGGGAAAAGCCGCGGCGATGTAGTGCACGTCGCCCTTCGGGCTCTCGATGCCGACGATCAGCATGTGCTCGGCCATCCAGCCCTCGCTGCGGGCCTGCCAGCTGGCGATGCGCAGCGCGTGGCACTTCTTGCCGAGCAGGGCGTTGCCGCCGTAGCCCGAGCCGTAGCTCATGATGGTGAGCTCCTCCGGGAAGTGCATGATGTAGCGTCGGTCCGGGTCGAGCTCGCCGGTCGAGTGCCAGCCGCGGACGAACGTGCCGTCGCGGGCGATGCGCTCGAGCGCGGCGCTGCCCATGCGCGTCATGAGGCGCATGTTGGCGGCGACGTAGGGGCTGTCGGTGACTTCCACGCCGCAGCGCGAGAACGGCGAGTCGATCGGGCCCATGCAGTACGGGATCACGTACAGCGTCCGCCCGCGCATGCAGCCTTCGAACAGGTCGTGCATGAGACGGCGCGCATCGACCGGATCCATCCAGTTGTTGTTCGGACCCGCGTCCTGGGAGTGCTGGGTGCAGACGAAGGTGAGGTGCTCGACGCGCGCCACGTCGGCGGGGTCGGAGCGGTGCAGGTGGCAGCCCGGGTGGGTGTCCTGGTTGAGTGCCACCAGGTCGCCGCGCTCGTGCATCAGGGCGAGCAGGCCCTCGTACTCCGCCTGGGAACCGTCGCACCAGTGGATCTGGTCCGGCTGGGCGAGGCGCGCCACCTCGTCGACGAAGGCGGCAACCGCCTTGGGGGCTTTCGCTGGACGGTCCGTCTTGGGGAGGGGGGTCGCCATGCGTCGAGCGCCTCGGGTCCGCGGAAAGGGCCAACATTATAGGCTGGCAGGGGCCCGAATCGGTCGAAAGATGCCGAAAAGTCGCTGCCCGCCCGAGGCCGGTTGTCGTTCATAATGCGTTGTCCCGGAAAGGATTTCGTGCCGATGGGTGAGTTCGCCACGCTGCTGTCGCCAAGCGGTCCGCTCGCGCGCGTCATCGAGGGCTTCGAGTCGCGCCGCGAGCAGCAGCTGATGGCCGACTGGGTCGGCGAGGCGCTCGACGCGCGCAGCGTGCTGGCCGTCGAGGCCGGCACCGGCACCGGCAAGACTTTCGCTTACCTGGTACCGGCCCTGCTGTCGGGCCGGCACGTGATCGTCTCGACCGGCACCCGGACCCTGCAGGACCAGCTCTTCCACCGCGACCTGCCGGTGCTGTCCAGCGCACTGGGCCGGCCGGTGCGCGTGGCGCTGCTCAAGGGACGCTCGAACTACCTCTGCCGCCACCGCCTCACGCTCGCCGACCAGGCCCGCGCGCTGCCCGGTTTCGAGGCGCCGGCGGCGCGCACGCTCGCGCGGGTGCGCAGCTGGGCGAAGACGACCCAGACCGGCGATCTCGCCGAGCTCACGGGCCTTCGCGACGACGATCCCGTGCGGCCGGCGGTCACCTCGACCCGCGACAACTGCCTCGGCACCGAGTGCCCCGAGTACCAGCGCTGCCACGTGGTGCGGGCGCGGCGCGACGCGCAGGCCGCCGACGTGGTCGTCGTCAACCACCACCTGCTGCTCGCGGACCTCGCGTTGAAGGAGGAGGGCTTCGGCGAGCTGCTGCCGGGGACCGACGCGGTGATCCTCGACGAGGCCCACCAGGTGCCGGAGATCGCCGCGCAGTTCTTCGGGCTCGCGGTGTCGAGCCGCCAGGCCGCGGCGCTCGCGCGCGACACCCAGCTCGAGCTCACGCGGCTCGGCTTGCTCGACACCGGCGCGCGCAGCGTCGTGTCGCGGGTCGAGTCCGCCTTCGGCCAGGCGCAGTCCGCGCTGCGCGGGCGCACGGAGCGCATCGATCATGACGCGCTGCCGGCGGGCTTTCTCGACGCGCTGCACGAGGCCGCCGACGCGCTCGCGGCTCTGGGACAGGGGCTCGAGGACACAGGCAGCGACGATCCAGGCGTGCGCCAGTGCGCGCGCCGCGCGCAGGAGCTCTCGGCGGCGGTCGGCACGTGGCTCGGCATCGCGCCGGAGGACGGCGTGCGCTGGGCCGAGGCCGGCCGCGGCTTCAGCCTCGGCTTCAGCCCCTTCGACGTCGCCCCGCGGCTGCGCGAGCTCATGCGCTCGCGGCCCTGCGCCTGGGTGTTCACCTCGGCGACGCTCGCCGTCGGCGAGGATTTCGCGCACTTCCTCGGCCGGGTCGGCGCCGAGGACGCGCGCACCCTCAAGGTGGCCAGCCCCTTCGACTTCGAGACGCAGGCGCGGCTGCTGTTGCCGCGCGCGCTGCCGGAGCCGTCGGACCCGACCCACACCACGGCGGTGGTCGCCGCGGCGTTGCCGTTGATCGAGGCCGCGGGCGGGCGGACCTTCCTGCTGTTCACCAGCCACCGCGCGCTCAGGGAGGCGGCGCGGCTGCTGCGCGGACGGCCGGGCTTCGCCGAGCGCTTTCCGCTGCTGGTGCAGGGCGAGGCGCCGCGCGAGAGCCTGATCCGGTCCTTCCGCGAGCACGGCGCCTCGGTGCTGCTCGGCTCGGCGAGCTTCTGGGAGGGCGTGGACGTGCGCGGGCCGACGCTGTCGGTGGTCGTGATCGACAAGCTGCCGTTCGCCTCGCCGGACGACCCGCTGCTCAAGGCGCGGCTCGAGGGCATCCGCCGCCGCGGCGGGAATCCCTTCTTCGAGTACCAGGTGCCCCAGGCCGTGCTGGCGCTGAAGCAGGGCTTCGGCCGGCTGATCCGCGACCGCGAGGACTTCGGCGTCGTGGCGGTGTGCGATCCGCGGCTCAAGTCGCGCAGCTACGGCCGCCTGTTCGTGCAGTCGCTGCCGCCGGCGACCGTCATCGAGGACGTCGAGGAGGCCGCCCGCTTCCTGCGCGCGCGGCTCGCGGCGGCGGGCGTTGCGGCCTCGCGCGCGGCGCTCGCATGAGGGTCCTCGCCGTCGACACCGCCACCGAGGCCTGCTCGGCGGCGCTCCTGGTCGGCGAAGAGGTGATCGAGCGCTACGAGGTGCTCGGGCGCGGGCACGCCGAAAGGCTGCTGCCGATGGTGCAGGAGGTGCTCGCCGAGGGCGGCGTGGCCCTCGCGGCGCTCGACGCAATCGCCTTCGGCCGCGGGCCGGGGGGGTTCACCGGACTTCGGATCGCCGCCGGGGTGACCCAGGGCCTCGCCTACGGCGCGGGCCTGCCGGTCGCGCCGGTCTCGACCCTGGCGGCGCTCGCGGCGCGCGGCGCGACCCGTCACGGCCGGCGCCACCTGCTGGCCTGCCTCGACGCTCGCATGGCCGAGGTCTACTGGGCCGCCTTCGACTGTGCCGACCCCGCCGCGCCGGTTCCCCTGACGCCCGAGCGGGTCTCGAGCATAGGGGACATTCCCTTGCCGTTTGCTGCCGCAGCGCAACAACAAACTGGAAGCGAATGTCCCCTGGAGTTTTTGGGGGTGGGGCATGGGTTCGGGGCGTACCCGGCGCTGGCAGGGCTGCTCGGCCCGGCACTGGGGCGCAGCGACCCGGGCCTGCTTCCGCACGCCCGGGAGGTGGCGATCATCGGCGCGCGCCTGGCGGCGGCGGGCCGGACCGTCCCGGCGGAGGAGGCCCAGCCGGTCTACCTGCGCGACCAGGTCGCGCACCGAAGATGACAGCCGTCGCCCAATCGTCACGGGGATGTCATAAATTACCCGTATGTTTCCGTCGGCCAAGCCGCGTAGAGCTGGCAATTCCCTTGCGGGACGGAAACTTATGTCCGGAAAGCAGATCCTGATCGTTGAGGACGAGCGGCCGATCCGGGAAATGATCGCCTTCGGTCTGCGGCGTGCCGGTTACGAGGTGTCCGAGGCGGAGGACAGCGCGGAGGCGCGCGCCCGGATCGCCGACCGCCGCCCCGACCTGGTGCTGGTGGACTGGATGCTGCCGGACCAGAGCGGCCTGGAGCTGACCCGCCAGATCAAGCGCGACCGCGACACCCAGGAGATGCCGATTATCATGCTGACCGCCCGGGCCGAGGAGGGCGACAAGGTCGCCGGCCTGGAATGCGGGGCGGACGACTACGTGACCAAGCCGTTCTCGCCCCGCGAGCTGGTCGCCCGCATCAACGCCGTGCTGCGTCGCACCGGCGCCGCCGGGCCGGACGAGATGGTCCGGACCAACGGGCTCACGCTCGACCAGGCCGGCCACCGGGTTCTCGCGGGCGAGACGACGGTGAGCCTCGGGCCGACCGAGTACCGGCTGCTGTCCTTCTTCATGACGCACCCCGAGCGGGTCTACTCCCGGAGCCAGCTGCTCGACCGCGTCTGGGGCGGCAACGTCTACGTCGAGGAGCGCACCGTCGACGTGCACATCCGCCGGCTGCGCAAGGCGCTCGAGGCGCACGGCTACGACCGCTACATCCAGACGGTGCGGGGCGCCGGCTATAGATTCTCGGCGAAGACCGAGTAAACGCGCGGCACCGGAATGGGATCAGCCTGGTCGTTCGCCATCGCGCGCCTGGCGGCGGCCATCCTCCTCGCGGTCGGCGGGGGCCTGGTCTTCGGCCGCATCGACCTCTGGCTCGACGTCGTCCTCGGCGGCTACCTGGCGCTGCAGCTCGCCAACCTCTACCGCCTGCACCGCTGGCTGCGCCGGCGCAGCCAGGAGGACCCGCCCGACCTGGGCGGCGTGTGGGGCGACGTCGTCGCCCTGGTCGGGCGCATCTACCGCCGCAAGCAGTTCCACAAGCGCCGGACGGTGCAGCTGTTCCGCGAGTTCCGCCGGCTCACCGCCGCCATGCCCGAGGGCGTGCTGCTGCTGACCCGCGACCGCGAGATCCTCTGGTTCAACCGCACGGCTGCGCTGATGCTCGGCCTGCAGCGCAAGGCCGACTTCGGCATGCGCATCGAGAACCTGATCCGCCACCCGGACTTCGCGCGCTACCTGGAGGCCGGCGCGCAGGCTGCGCCGGTCGTGATCCGCGCCGCCACGGGCAGCGAGGAGCGCATGCTGGCGTTCCAGCTGATCCCGGCGGCGGACCAGCAGCTGCTGCTGGTCCGCGACGTCACCCGCGAGAGCCGCCTCGAGGCCATGCGCAAGGACTTCGTGGCGAACGCCTCCCATGAGCTGCGCTCGCCGCTCACCGTGGTGTCCGGCTACCTCGACCAGCTCAGCGATGACCCAGGCCTCGACGCGGTCTGGCGCGGGCCGATCGCCGAGATGCGCCGGCAGGCCGAACGCATGCGCCTCATCGTCGAGGACCTGCTCGAACTGTCGCGCCTCGAGGCCTCGAGCAGCGAGGCGCCGCTCGACCCTGTGGACGTGCCCGGGATGCTGGCGCTGCTGCGCAAGGAGGCGCTGGCGCGGCAGCTGCGGCCCAAGGAGATCGGCCTGCGCATCGATTCCGAGCGGCGCCTGCTCGGCAGCGAGACCGAGCTGCACTCGGTGGCGGCCAACCTCGTCTCGAACGCCTGCAAGTTCACGCCCGCGGACGGTTCGATAGAGATCCGCTGGTGGGTCGATGCCGACGGTGGCCACCTGTCCGTTCAGGACACCGGGATCGGCATCCCGCCCGAGCACATCCCGCGCCTCACCGAGCGGTTCTACCGCGTCGACAAGGGGCGTTCGCGCAAATCCGGCGGCTCGGGCCTCGGGCTTGCGATCGTCAAGCACGCGCTGCAGCGCCACGGCGGCCGGCTGTCGATCGAGAGCGTCGAGGGCCGCGGCTCGACCTTCACCTGTCATTTTCCCGCAAAGCGCGTCGCCTGATCCTCGGCGGCTGGCGCCGACCCTGAGACCTTGCCGAGATATCCTCTTCAAGTACAGGTCTTTAATAAAAAATTAAGCTGCATGTAACCTGCGGGTCACGGGCCTGTCGCAGTCTGCGGCGCGACCTGGAGCGGACTGCAGGAGGTCCCGTGAGCGTGACAGCCGCCCGCCCGCCGCTGCGCCTGCGAAGCGTGTTCATCTCCGACGTGCACCTCGGATTTCGCGGCGCCCGCGCCGAGTACCTGCTCGACTTCCTCGCCTCGATCGAGGCGCGCCAGATCTTCGTCATTGGCGACCTGATCGACTTCTGGGCGCTGAAGCGCGCCGTCTACTGGCCCGCCGCGCACCAGGAGGTGCTGCGCACCCTGCTGACGCTGGCCCGGACCGGCACCCGGGTGACCTACGTGCCCGGCAACCACGACGAACTGTGCCGGGTCCTGTGCGGGTCCCGCTACGGCCCGGTCGAGGTCAGGCGCGACTGCGTCTTCGAGGCGGCGGACGGGCGCCGGCTGCTGGTGCTGCACGGCGACGAGTTCGACGATGCGGTGAAGTTCGGCGGCCTGCTCAAGCGGGTCGGTGCATTCGCCTACGACGCCATCATCCGCGTGAACCACGGGCTGCACCGCGTCCGCCGCCGGCTGGGCTACGGCTACTGGTCGCTCGCGGACTGGATCAAGGAGCGGGTTCCCGACGCGCTGGACTACATCGACCGCTTCGAGCGGGCCGCGGCCGCCGAGGCGGCGCGGCGCGGCTTCGACGGGGTGATCTGCGGCCACCTGCACCGGCCGGCGCTCAAGGAGATCGACGGTGTCCTGTACTGCAACGACGGCGACTGGGTCGAGAGCTGCACCTCGCTCGTCGAGGACATGAACGGGCGGCTCGCGGTCCTGCGCTGGACCGAGAGCCGGGAGGTGGTGCCGCAGGCCGGGTTCCTGCCCGCTGCGCTCGAGCCGGCCGCGCTGGAACCGGCGGCTTGAACGTCGCCATCATCAGCGACGCCTGGCGCCCGCAGACGAACGGCGTGGTCACCACGCTCGCCCGCACCGCCGCCTGCCTCGAGTCCTTCGGCCACCGTGCCCGGGTGCTCGGGCCGGACGCATTCCGCTCGATGCCCTGTCCGACCTACCCGGAGATCCGGCTGTCGCTGTTCCCGGGCGGCGGCATCGACGCGTTCCTGGACGAGTTCGCCCCGGACGCGGTGCACGTCGCGACCGAGGGGCCGCTGGGGCTCGCGGCGCGGCGTCGGCTGCGGCGGCGGGGCTGGCGCTTCACCACCTCCTACCACACCCAGTTCCCGCAGTACCTGCGCGCGCGGCTGCCGCTGCCGGTCGGCTGGTCCTACCGTGCGCTGCGATGGTTCCACTCGGCGGCGGCGCGGGTGATGGTCAACACGCCGCACGTGCGCGACGAGCTCGCGGCGCGCGGCTTCGCCAACCTCGTGCAGTGGACGCGCGGCGTGGACACGACGCTGTTCCACCCGCGCGACAAGTCCACGCTCGACCTGCCGCGCCCGGTGTTCGCCTACGTCGGACGGGTCGCGGTCGAGAAGAACGTCGAGGCCTTCCTCACGCTCGACCTGCCGGGCACGAAGCTCGTGGTCGGCGGCGGCCCCGCGCTCGAGGAGATGCGCCGGCGCCATCCGGCCGCCGTGTTCACCGGCTACCGCTACGGCGAGGCGCTCGCCGCCACGCTGGCCGCCGCGGACGTGTTCGTGTTCCCGAGCCTCACCGACACCTTCGGGCTCGTGATGCTCGAGGCCATGGCCTGCGGCGTGCCGGTGGCGGCCTTCCCGGTCACCGGACCGCTCGACGTCGTCGAGCAGGGGGTGACCGGCGTGCTCGATGCCGACCTGCGCAAGGCGGCGCTCGCGGCGCTCCACATCGACCCCGCGGCCTGCGTGGCGCAGGCGCGGCGGTTCACCTGGGACGCGGCGACCCGGCAGTTCGAGGGCCACCTCGCGCCGGTGCGGGGGTGAATTCGAAGGAACTCGGCCGGCCCGGCGGACTCGAACAGCCGTGCCCCGAGGACCGGACCTTGCGGGGGCCGGTCTGCAATCAAGGGTTTAAGGCCCGGCGCGGATCTCCATGTCGTTTGTCCGCGTGGGATGCGGCCGGCAGGCGCCGGCCGCGTCCCGGGCCGTTTTGCCCGGTCCGCACGGGCCGCCATCCGTGGATTCCACCTCCACGGAACTGTAACGAAGCCCGCCTGGTGCTTCTACCCGTGGGGCATCGCTCAATCATCCTTATGATTTCCTTAGCTTTGCCGGTGCGCCGCGCTGACGCATTCCTGTAACAAACGAGGCGTAACCTCCGCGCCAGGCTGACGGGTGGCTGGGGCGACCGTACTGGACGCCCGGCCCCTGGGCAGCTCGAGACCCTGGATTGCAACGAGCCTGGAGGCCATCGTGATCAGAAAGTCCCTCATCGCGGCCGCGGTTGCCGGCGTCGCCCTGGCGGGCGCCGCCCACGCCCAGACGGCCCGCGACTTCATCAACATCGCCGGTTCCTCGACGGTGTTTCCGTTCTCCTCGGCCGTCGCCGAGCAGTTCGGCCGCGGCAGCAAGTTCAAGACGCCGAAGGTCGAGAGCGTCGGCACCGGCGGCGGCCTGAAGCTCTTCTGCCAGGGCATCGGCCCGCAGACGACCGACGTCGCAAACGCCTCGCGGCGGATCAAGAAGTCCGAATACGACGAGTGCCAGAAGAACGGCGTGAAGGAGATCGTCGAGGTCAAGATCGGCTTCGACGGCATCGTGCTGGCCAACGCCAAGGCCTCGCCGACCTACCAGCTGACCCGCAAGGAGATCTACATGGCGCTTGCGAAGCAGGTGCCGGATCCCGCCGCGCCGACCAAGCTGATCGACAACCCCTACAAGAGCTGGAAGCAGATCAACCCGAAGCTGCCCGACACGAAGATCGAGGTGCTCGGCCCGCCCCCGACCTCGGGCACGCGCGACGCCTTCGCCGAGCTCGTGATGGAGAAGGGCTGCGAGGGCTTCTCCTGGCTGAAGGAGCTCAAGGAAGTCGACGAGAAGCGCTTCAAGCGGGTCTGCACGCAGGTCCGCGAGGACGGCGCCTACGTCGAGGCCGGCGAGAACGACAACCTGATCGTCCAGAAGCTCGAGGCCAACCCGCGGGCGCTCGGCATCTTCGGCTTCAGCTTCCTCGAGGAGAACCTCAACAAGCTGCACGGCTCGGTGATCGAGGGCAAGAACCCGACCTTCGAGAACATCGCCGACGGCTCCTACCCGGTGTCGCGCTCGATGTACATGTACGTCAAGAAGGCGCACGCCGGCGTGATCCCCGGCATCCAGGAGTTCGTGAACGAGTTCACCAGCGAGAAGGCCATGGGCGACGAGGGCTACCTCGCCGACAAGGGCCTGATCCCGCTGCCGAAGGCCGATCGCGCCAAGGTCCGCAAGGACGCCGGCGCGATGGTGACGCTGAAGATGTAGGACGGTCCCGGGTCCGGGCGCGCGCCCGGACCCGGGCCACGACAAAACACAACCAGGCAGGTAAACCCAATGCACCCAATCAAGACCGCGGGAGCCGCCATGCTCCTCGCGTCGGTCTCGCTCGGCTCGCAGGCGGCCGTCAGCGAGCAGGAAGTGGCCGATCTCCGGCAGCAGGTTCAGGCGCTCCTGCAGCGCGTCGAGCAGCTCGAGGCCCGCAACCAGGCGCTGGCCAGTGGCGCCGCGCCGGCCGCGAGGATCGAGGCGCTGGAGACGCGCCTCGACGACGTCGAGGCGACCAACGAGGCGCAGACGGACCGCCTCGCGCAGGCGGCCGCCTTCGACCGGTCGTCGGACTGGTCCGGGAAGATCAAGTGGAAGGGCGACATCCGCTACCGGCACGAGATGATCGACCAGGAGAACTCGGCCGAGCGCACCCGCCACCGCGTCCGCGCCCGACTCGGCATGGACGCGAAGGTGAGCGACACCCTCGCCGCAGGCTTCCAGCTCGCCACCGGCGACGACGCGGACCCGCGCTCGACCAACGCCACGCTCACCGACTCCAGCCAGCGCAAGAGCGTGCGCCTCGACCTCGCCTACGTGGACTGGAAGGCGCTCGACGACACCGTCGTGACTGCCGGCAAGCAGAAGCAGCCCTGGTTCAAGCCGGGCGGCAGCATGGTCTATGACGGCGACGTCAACCCCGAGGGCGTGTCCGTCCGCTGGGGCGGCAAGAGCGGCCCGTTCGCGAGCGCCTGGGGCCTGTGGCTCTCGGAGGTGTCCTCGGGCGCCGACGCGAACCTGTTCGGCGCGCAGGTCGGCTGGGCGACCGGCTTCGGCCTGACGCTCGCGGCGAGCTACCACGACTATGGCGCGGTGCAGGACAGCACGCTGTCGTTCGCCGATTTCCCGGCCGGCAACACCACCGAGAACCGCGCCGGCAGCTGCAACCGCGGCAGCGTCGGGACCACGCGCTGCTACGTCTACGACTACAACATCCTCGGCCTGAGCGCCGAGTGCAACACGCTGGTCGGAACGCTGCCGCTGCAGCTGTGGGGCGACTACATCGAGAACACGGACCCGAGCGACCTCAACACGGGCTTCAACCTCGGGGTGAAGCTCGGCAAGGCGAGCGACCCGGGCACCTGGGAAATCGCGCTGCTCTACCAGGACGTGGAGCAGGACGCGCAGTGGGGCGGGCTGCTCGACTCGAACTTCGCCGGTGGCGCGACCCAGGGCAAGGGCCTCCAGGTGAAGGGCGGCTGGGCGCCGGTCAAGAACGTCGCGCTCAACCTCACCTGGTTCGACAACGATCGCGCCTACGACACCGCCGGCGAGCTCGACTACGAGCGCCTGCAGCTCGACTTCAACTTCAAGTTCTGAGCGCCGGCCGGCGGCGCGCGACACCGGGCCCCGGCGGCAAACTGCCGCCGGGGTCTGATTTTTCAGGGGGTCCGATGGGGTATGATCGATCCGGCCCCGCACACCCCTCGCGGACAGGTGAAACATGGAACCCGCTGACCTCGGCCATCACATCTCGCGCAAGTTCAACGAGGACCTCGAGCGCGTGCGCACCAAGGTCCTGCAGATGGGCGGCTTCGTCGAGCAGCAGCTCGAGCAGGCGGTGATGGCGCTGGTCGACGGCGACAGCCGCCTCGGCGAGGAAGTCGCGCACGGCGACCACAAGGTCAACCAGATGGAGGTCGGCATCGACGAGGAGTGCGGCCGGATCCTCGCGACCCGCCAGCCGACGGCCTCGGACCTGCGGGTGATCGTCGCGATCATCAAGACCATCACCGACCTCGAGCGCATCGGCGACGAGGCGGAGAAGATCGCGATGATCGCCTCGCGCCTCGCCGCGGTGGAGCCGCCCACGGACCGCTACCGCGAGGTGCGCCACCTGTCGCGCCTGGTCACCGAGATGGTCCACGACTCGCTGCACGCCTTCGCCCGGCTCGACGCGACGGAGGCGCTCGAGATCGCGCGCCGCGACCGGGTCGTGGACGAGGAATACGAGGCCATCCAGCGGCAGAACATCACCTACATGATGGAGGACCCGCGCAGCATCCGCCGCGCGCTCGAGACCATGTGGGTGGTGCGCGCGCTCGAGCGCATCGGCGACCACGCCAAGAACATCTGCGAGTACATCGTGTACATGGTGCACGGCAAGGACATCCGCCACCTCTCCCCCGAGGACGCCGCGACGCAGCTGCGCCCGCTGGAGGGGACTGGTTGAGCCCGACCCGCCGGCAGGCCAACCTGCTGGGCTTCGCCGCCTGCGCGGCGGCGCTCGCCTTCGCGCTCTATTCCCAGTACGGGCTCGGCTTCGCGCCCTGCCACCTGTGCATCTTCCAGCGGGTCACGGTCGCGGCGCTCGGGCTCGTCTTCCTCGCCGCCGCGCTGCACGATCCCGCCGGCGCGGCCCGCAAGGCCTACGCGGCGCTCGTCGCGCTGGCGGCGCTCGCCACCGCGGCGACGGCCGGCCGCCACGTCTGGATCCAGATGCAGCCGCCCGGCTCGGTGCCCGGCTGCGGCGCGGACCTCGCCTTCATGCTCGACGTGATGCCGGTCATGCAGGTCGTCATCAAGGTGTTCCAGGCCGGCGGCGAGTGCGCCGAGGTGGACTGGACCTTCCTCGGCCTGTCGATGCCGGCGTGGGTGTTGCTGTTCGCGGTGGGCGCCGGAGCGTGGGGGGTGTGGGCGAACTGGGCACGACGCCAGTCGTGAGACGGAACAGTGACCGGTGACCGGTGATCGGTGATCGGCCAAACTGGGCTGTGCCTGTCGTCGCGGGTTCTGGCCGGTCACCGATCACCGATCACTTTCTCCCAGCACCAGTTCCAGCACCCGCTCATAGGCGGCCCGAAGCTTCTCGATATCCTCCACCCGCACGCACTCGTTCACCTTGTGGATCGTGCGGTTCACGACGCCGAGCTCGACCACCTGCGCGCCCATGGGCGCGATGAAGCGCCCGTCGGAGGTGCCGCCGCCGGTGGTCAGCGCCGGCGTCAGGCCGGTCACCTCGCGCACCGCGCGCTCGACCGCCGTCGAGAGCGCGCCGGGGGGCGTGTAGAAGGGCAGGCCCGAGAGCTTCCACTCGATGCTGTAGCGCAGGCCGTGTCGCTCGAGGATCCTGAGCACCGTGCGCTTGAGCCCCTCGAGCGTCTGCTCCGGCGACCAGCGGATGTTGAAGCGCAGCTTCAGCTCCCCGGGGATCACGTTCGGCGCGCCGGTGCCGGCGCTCAGGTTCGAGACCTGGAAAGAGGTCGGCTCGAAGTGGGCGTTGCCGCGGTCCCACTCGTGGCGGACGAGGTCGAGCAGGGCGGGCGCGAGGCGGTGGACGGGATTCTCGGCGAGCTGGGGGTAGGCGACGTGGCCCTGCACGCCGTGCACCGTGAGCCAGGCGGACAGCGAGCCGCGCCGGCCGATCTTGACGGTGTCGCCGAAGGTCTCGCCGCTCGACGGCTCGCCCACGAGGCAGTAGTCGATGCGCTGTCCGCGCGCCCTGAGCGCCTCGACGACCCTGACGGTGCCGTCCACGGAAGGCCCTTCCTCGTCGCTCGTGACGAGGAAGGCGATCGTCCCGGCGTGCTGCGGGTGGCGACGGACGAAGCCCTCCACCGCGGTGACCATGGCGGCGAGCCCGCTCTTCATGTCGGCCGCGCCACGCCCGTACAGGTAGCCGTCCAGCACGACCGGCTCGAAGGGATCGGTGCGCCACTCTTCGCGCGGGCCGGTCGGGACCACGTCCGTGTGGCCGGCGAAGCAGAACACCGGCCCGTCGCCGCCGCGGCGCGTCGCCCAGAAGTTGCGGACCTCGCCGAAGGGCATGTCCTCGACGGTGAAGCCCGCTGCCCGCAGCCGCCCGGTCATGAGGTCCTGGCAGCCGCCGTCGGCCGGGCTCACGGAAGGACGGGCGATCATCGCCTGGGTGAGTGCTAAGGTATCGGTCATGGACTTGGGGAGGGCGCTCGGGGCTGCGCGGGTCGCGCGGGCGCCTCTTTATAAAGGGCCGGGCCCCGCCTCACAAGGCGTCGCCAACCCGTTGATCGGCAAGCACCTGTGTACAGTACGGACGGCGCGTGAAACGAATCTGTAACATTCGCCACGTATACAGGGCCCCCGAACCGCCGTAGAGCGCGGAGCACGCCTGTCCCGATGCCAACCTCGACGGTGGTCCTCGTCCTCCTGATCCTGTCCGCCGTGGCCTACCAGGTCGGGCGGTCACGCTCGCTTGCGACCGTGGGCGGACTGCGCGGGGCGCGCAACCTGCACTCGCTGCCCGGCTACTACGGGCTGCTGACGGCGCTGTGGTGCGCCATCCCGGCGCTGCTCGTGCTCTCCGCGTGGAGCCTCGCCGACGGCCGGATCGTTACCGACATGGTGGTCGCCGGGCTGCCCGACGAGCTTCGCACGCTGCCCGAGGACCGGCTGTCGCTGGTGCTGAACGACATCCGCAACGTCGTGGCCGGCGCCGTGTCGCAGGAGCAGGCGGGGCCCGAGATCGCCGCGGCCGCCGCGCGCTACGCCGAGTTGCACCGCATCTCCGGCTATGCCGTCGCGCTCCTGTGCCTCGCGATCGCCCTCGGCGCCGGCGCCTTCGTGGTCAGCCGCATCCAGCCGGCGCTGCGGGCGCGCAACCGGGTCGAGTCGATCGTGCGCGGCGCGCTGGTCGTCGCCTCCAGCATCGCCATCCTGACCACGATCGGTATCGTGCTGTCGGTGCTGTTCGAGTCCATCCGCTTCTTCCAGATGGTGCCGGTCACCGAGTTCCTGTTCGGCCTGAACTGGAGCCCGCAGCTGGCGATTCGCGCCGACCAGGTCGGCTCCTCGGGCGCCTTCGGCGCGGTGCCGCTGTTCACCGGCACGCTCCTGATCGCCGGCATCGCCATGCTGGTCGCGGTGCCCGTGGGCCTGTTCTCGGCGATCTATCTCGCCGAGTACGCGCACAGCCGGGTCCGCGCGGTCATCAAGCCGATGCTCGAGGTGCTGGCCGGCATCCCGACCGTGGTCTACGGCTTCTTCGCGGCGCTCGTCGTCGCGCCGAACCTGCGCGGCTTCGGCGAATCGCTCGGCCTCGACGTCTCCTCGGAGAGCGCGCTCGCGGCGGGCCTGGTCATGGGCATCATGATCATCCCGTTCGTGTCCTCGCTCGCCGACGACATGATCACCGCCGTCCCCCAGTCGCTGCGCGACGGGTCCTACGGCCTCGGCGCCACCCAGTCGGAGACCATCCGGCGGGTGGTGCTGCCGGCGGCGCTGCCGGGCATCGTCGGCGGCGTGCTGCTCGCCATCTCGCGCGCCATCGGCGAGACCATGATCGTGGTGATGGCCGCCGGGCTCGGCGCCAACCTCACCGCGAACCCGCTCGAGGCCGTGACCACCGTCACCACCCAGATCGTGACCCTGCTGGTCGGGGACCAGGAGTTCGACAGCCCGAAGACGCTGGCCGCCTTCGCGCTGGGCCTCGTGCTGTTCGTCGTCACGCTGTCGCTCAACATCATCGCGCTGCACGTCGTGCGCAAGTACCGGGAGCAGTATGAGTGACCTGACCCCCGAGGCGGCGGTCGAGACCGGCGCGCAGCGCACGCGCCGGCTTGTCGAGGCGGGCCTGCGGCGCCGCTACCGCGCGGAGCGGCGGTTCCGCGCCTACGGCGTCGCGGCGATCGCGGTCGGGCTCGCCTTCATCGGGCTGCTGTTCACGAGCATCCTCTCGACGGGCTGGTCGATCTTCACGCAGACCTACGTCCAGCTCGAGATCGACTATTCGACGGACGAGCTCGGCCTCGCGATGCCGTACACCCTCGAGGATCTCGGCTACGCCGATTTCCAGGCGCCGATCCGGGTCGCGCTGCGCGAGCGCTTCCCGGAGGTCGAGGGCCGCAGCAGCCTGCGCGAGCTCTACGGGCTGGTCAGCAGCGGCGCCCAGTTCGACCTGCGCGACCGGGTTCTCGAAAACCCCGGCTTGGTCGGCAAGCGCGAGACGCTGTGGCTGCTCGCCGACGACCGTGTGGACCAGCTGGTCAAGGGCAAGATCCCGCGCGAGGTGCCCGAGGACCTGCGCAGCGTCAGCGACCAGTCGCTCGCATGGATCGACGCGCTCGCCGCGGGCGGCCGGCTCGAGCAGCGCTTCAACCGGACCTTCTTCAGCACCGGCGACTCGCGCGAGCCGGAGCAGGCGGGCGTGTGGGGGGCCGTGGTCGGCTCCTTCCTGACGCTGATCGTGACGCTGCTGCTGTCGTTCCCGATCGGCGTCGCCGCCGCCGTCTACCTCGAGGAGTTCGCGCCCAAGAACCGGATCACGGACTTCATCGAGGTGAACATCAACAACCTCGCCGCCGTGCCCTCGATCGTCTTCGGCCTGCTCGGTCTCGCGGTGTTCATCCAGCTGTTCGGCCTGCCGCGCTCGGCGCCGCTGGTCGGCGGCCTGGTGCTGACGCTGATGACCCTCCCGACGATCATCATCGCGAGCCGGGCGGCACTGAAGGGCGTGCCGCCGTCGATCCGCGAGGCGGCGCTCGGCATGGGCGCCTCGGAGGTGCAGACCGTGGCGCACCACGTGCTGCCGCTCGCCATGCCCGGCATGCTGACCGGCGCGATCATCGGCATGGCCCGCGCGCTGGGCGAGTCGGCGCCGCTCCTGATGATCGGCATGGTGGCCTTCATCGTCGACGTCCCGGGCGGCTTCCGCGACCCGGCGACGGTGCTGCCCGTGCAGGTCTACCTGTGGGCCGACAGCCCCGAGCGCGCCTTCCTCGAGCGCACCTCGGGCGCCATCATCGTGCTGCTCGGCTTCCTCTTGCTCATGAACGCCACGGCCGTGATCCTCCGCCAGCGCTTCCAGCGCCGGTGGTGAGCGCGGCCAAAGGAGAACCGGACATGGCCATCGCCTCTCCCCCCGCGACCCGCGCCGCGAGCGCGCCCGGCGGCTCGCTCGAGCGCAGCGAGGGCGTCCGCCGCACGGTCGGCGACTACACGGTCGCCGACCCCGTCATGATCTGCCGCGAAGTGGACGTGCACTACGGCGACAAGCACGCGATCCGCAAGGTGAGCCTCGACATCGCGAACAACGAGGTGATCGCGATGATCGGCCCGTCCGGCTGCGGCAAGAGCACCTTCCTGCGCTGCCTCAACCGCCTGAACGACACCATCCCGACCGCCCGCGTGACAGGCTCGATCACCCTCGACGGGCTCGACATCTACGACAAGCGCCAGGACGTCGTGCAGCTGCGGGCCCGCGTCGGCATGGTGTTCCAGAAGCCGAACCCGTTTCCGAAGTCGGTGTACGAGAACGTCGCCTACGGGCCGCGCATCCACGGCCTCGCGGCGGACCGCACCGAGCTCGACGAGATCGTGCAGACGAGCCTGAAGCGCGCCGGGCTCTGGGAGGAGGTGAAGGACCGCCTCGAGCAGCCCGGCACGGCGCTCTCCGGCGGCCAGCAGCAGCGGCTGTGCATCGCCCGCACGATCGCGGTGAACCCTGAGGTGATCCTGATGGACGAGCCCTGCTCCGCGCTCGATCCGATCGCCACCGCGCGCATCGAGGACCTGATCGACGAGCTCAAGCAGAACTACGCCATCTGCATCGTGACCCACTCCATGCAGCAGGCGGCCCGCGTCTCGCAGCGCACGGCCTACTTCCACCTCGGCGACCTGATCGAGGTCGGCCCGACCGACCTGATCTTCACCAATCCGCGGCACAAGCTGACGGAGGACTACATTACGGGGCGGTTTGGGTAGGGCGTGAGCCGGGGGCCGTGAGCCGTGAGCCGTGAGCCGGAAAGAGTGACCGGTGATCGGTGACCGGTGATCGGCCAGAGCCCGCGATGTAAGGCACTGCCTGGTTCGGCCGGTCACCGGTCACCGATCACCGGTCACTGATCGACCCTCGTCGTTCACGGCCAACCACCACCCATGGACATTACCGACGGCCACACCGTTCGCCAGTTCGACAGCGAGATCGGCAGCCTCAGGCTGTCGCTGCTCGAGATGGGCGCGCTCGCCCTCGCCCAGGTGGAGGCGGCGGTCGAGGCCCTGCTCGACGGCGACGACGAGGCGGCCCGCACGGTGATCGCCCGCGACGCCGAGGTCAACGCCTACGACAGCCGGGTCGCGGACGAGACGGTCAAGCTGCTGGCGCAGCGCGCGCCGCTCGCGCGCGACCTGAGGGTGGTGGTCGCCGTGGGCCGCGCGGTGCGCGACCTGGAGCGGATCGGGGACGAGGCCAAGAAGATCGCGCTGTACGCGATCGAGATCCACGCGGCCGGCCGGCGCGCGCCGCTCGCGCAGTTCTATCGCGACGTGCGGCGCATGGCGCGCCTCGCGGTCGCACTGCTGCGCGACGCGCTGGAGGCCTTCGACGACCTGGACGCCGGTGCCGCGGCGGCGCTCGTCAAGCGCGACCGCGGCATCGACCGCGAGTTCAGCGACGCGCTCCGCCACCTCGTGACCTTCGTCATGGAGGACCAGCGCAATCTCGCCCAGACCATCAACACGGTGTTCGTCATCAAGTCGCTCGAGCGCGTCGGCGATCACGCCGTGAACCTGGCCGAGGGCGTCGTGTATCTGGCGGGGGAGAAAAGGAAAGTGAGCCGTGAGCCGTGAGCCGGGGAAAGGTGATCGGTGACCGGTGACCGGTGATCGGCCAAACCGGGCTGTGCCTTTCGTCGCGGGCTCCGGCCGATCACTGGTCACCGATCACCGGTCACCGGTCACTTCGTCTTCACGGCCTCAGCAACTCATTGATCGAGGTCTTCGCCCGCGTCTGCGCGTCCACGCGCTTGACGATGATCGCCGCGTAGAGGGCGTACTTGCCGTCGGCCGAGGGCAGGGTGCCCGGCACCACCACGGCGCCGGCAGGCACGCGCCCGTAGTGGATCTCGCCGGTCGCGCGATCGTAGATCCGGGTGCTCGCGCCGATGTACACGCCCATCGAGATCACCGCGCCGCTCTCCACGATCACGCCCTCGACGATCTCCGAGCGCGCGCCGATGAAGCAGTCGTCCTCGACGATGGTCGGGCTCGCCTGCAGGGGCTCCAGCACGCCGCCGATGCCGACCCCGCCCGAGAGGTGCACGTTGCGGCCGATCTGCGCGCAGGAGCCGACCGTCGCCCAGGTGTCGACCATCGTGCCCGCGCCCACCCAGGCGCCGATGTTGACGTAGCTCGGCATCAGCACCACGCCGGGGGCGATGTAGGCGCCCTTGCGCGCCACCGCCGGCGGCACCACGCGCGTGCCGCCGTCGCCGAATCGCTCCGGCGACTGGCCGGCGTACTTGAGCGGAACCTTGTCGAAGAACCGTGTGTAGCCGGCCTCGATCACGGTGTTGTCGTGCGTCCGGAAGTAGAGCAGCACCGCCTTTTTCAGCCACTCGTTCACGACCCAGCGGCCGTCCTTCTTCTCCGCCACGCGCGCACGGCCGCAGTCGAGCAGGTCGAGGCAGTCGTCGAGCGTCACGGCCAGCTCGTGCGGCACGTTGCCCGCGTTGATCTCGGCGCGGCGCTCGAAGGCTTCCTCGACGACGGTTCGGAGGTGGTCCATGGTTCAGCCCTTCTCGATGTAATCGCGGATACGTTGCGCGGCTTCGCGGCAGTCGTCCTCGCTCGCGACCAGCGAGATGCGGACGCGGCCGGCCCCGGGGTTGCCGCCGCCGGCGTCGCGGCCGAGGTAGCGCCCGGGCAGGACGGCGACGTTCTGGCGCGCGTGCAGGCCGGCGGCGAAGGCCTCGTCGTCGCCCCGCGGCACGCGCGGCCAGAGGTAGAAGGCGCCAGGCGGGCGCTCGACCTCGAGCACCGGCGCGAGCAGCGGCATCACCGCCGCGTACTTGGCGCGATACAGGCGGCGGTTCTCGACGACGTGCGCCTCGTCGCTCCACGCGGCGAGGCTCGCGCGCTGCACGTGCAGCGGCATCGCGCTGCCGTGGTAGGTGCGGTACAGCCGGAAGCCCTCGATCAGCGCGGGATCGCCGGCCACGAATCCCGAGCGCAGGCCGGGCAGGTTCGAGCGCTTGGACAGGCTGTGGAAGACCACGCAGCGTTCGAAGCGCGGCCGGCCGAGGCGGGCGCTCGCCCCCAGCAGGCCCGGCGGCGGGGCGGCCTCGTCGGCGTAGAGCTCTGCGTAGCACTCGTCCGAGGCGACGACGAAGCCGTGGCGGTCGGCGAGGGAGAGCACGCGCGCGAGGAAAGCCTCGTCCATCACGGCGCCGGCCGGGTTTCCGGGCGTGCACAGGTAGAGCAGCTGGCAGCGCGACCAGGTCGCGGCCGGCACGGCGTCGAAGTCGGGCAGCCAGCCGGTGCCGGGTCCGCAGGGCAGGTAGCAGGGCTCGGCGCCGGCCAGCAGGGCCGCGCCCTCGTAGATCTGGTAGAACGGGTTCGGCATCGCGACGACCGGCGCGCGCGACCGGTCCACCGCCGCCTGGGCGAAGGCGAACAGCGCCTCGCGCGTGCCGTTGACGGGCAGCAGCATGGTCTCGGGGTCCACCACGCCCGCGCCGAGCGCGAAGCGCCGCTCGAGCCAGCGCGCGCAGGCCTGCCGCAGCTCGGGCAGCCCGGCGGTGGCCGGGTAGGCGCCCACGCCCTCGAGCGCGCCGGCGAGCGCCTCGAGCACGAACGGCGGCGGCGGGTGGCGCGGCTCGCCGATGGTCAGCGCGATGCGGGAGAGGCCGGCCGGCGGCGCATGTCCCGCGAGCAGGCGGGCGAGGCGCTCGAACGGGTAGGGCGCGAGGCGCCCGAGGTTCGGGTCCACGTGCAGCGCCTCCCTCGGCCCTACGCGGCGGCGTCGCGGCGGTCGAGCGCCCGGGTCAGCGCCTCGGTCAGCCGTGCGCAGCGCGACTCGTCGAGCGGCTGGCCGGTCTCGTCCGTGAGGTAGAAGACGTCCTCGGCGCGCTCGCCGACCGTCATGATCTTCGCGCCGTGCAGGTCGACCTGCTCCTGCCAGAGCACCTGGCCGACCTCCGACAGCAGCCCCGGCCGGTCGGCCGCGACCAGCTCGAGGATGGTCCGGCGGTTGCCGGGATCGGGCGACAGGGCCACCTGCGTGGAGGTCGAGAACACCCGCGCCGCGCGCGAGGCGCGCCGGGTGACCGTCGGCGCCGGCGTGCCGCGCTCGGACAGGACCTGCGCCAGCCGCTGCTCGATGTCCGCGAGGCGCTCGCCGTCGGCGATCGGCAGGCCGTTGTCCTCGAGCACCGCGTAGCTGTCGAGGCTCGCGCCCTCCAGCGTCGGCGTGATCCGCGCGTCGAGGATGGTCAGGCCCATCTGGTCCAGGGCGGCGGTGGCGCGCGCGAAGCTGTGCCGGCGCCGGAAGGTGCAGGCGAAGATCACGGTGGCGCCGCCCTGGCCCGGCTGCGAAGCGACCGCGACCAGCGGGCTGCGGTCTTCCGGGTCGCGCCCGGCGAGCAGGCGCGTGTGCCAGGCCACCTCCTCAGGCGCGTGGCGCAGGAAGTAGGTCTCGGTGAGGCCGCCCCAGACCCGGTCGATGGCCGAGGGCGGCACCTCGCCTCCCGCCAGCAGTTCCCGCGCCTGCGACTGCGTGGCCGCGATCAGCTCGTCCGGGTCCACCGGGGTCTCGAGGCCGCGGCGCAGGGCCTGCTTGACGCGCTGGTAGAAGTCCTCGAACAGCGAGGCCTTCCACGAGTTCCACAGCTTCGGGTTGGTGCCGCGCACGTCGGCCACGGTCAGCACGTAGAGATAGTCGAGGTGCAGCTGGTCGCCGACCGTGCGGGCGAACTCGTTGACCACCTGCGGGTCGGCGATGTCCTTCTTCTGCGCGGTCACCGACAGCAGCAGGTGGTGGCGCACCAGCCAGGCGACGACGCGCGCGTCGTAGCGCGACAGCCCCTGCTCGAGGCAGAAGGCCTCGGCGTCCACCGCGCCGAGCTCGGAGTGGTCGCCGCCGCGGCCCTTCGCGATGTCGTGGAACAGCGCGGCGAGATAGGCGACCTCGGGCTTCGGCAGGCTCCTGAAGATCTGCGACAGCCGGGGGAACTCGTGGTCGTAGCGCTCGAGCGCGAAACGGCGCAGGTTGGACAGCACGAACAGCGTGTGCGCGTCGACCGTGTAGGCGTGGAACAGGTCGTACTGCATGCGCCCGACGATCCGGCCGAAGGCAGGGATGTAGCGGCCGAGCACGCCGTAGAGGTTCATGCGCCGCAGCTCGTGGGTCACCCCGGCCGGGGCGCGCAGGATATCGAGGAAGAGTCGGTGGTTGCGCGGGTTCTGGCGGAACTCCTCGTCGATCAGCCACAGGTGGCGCGAGACGAGGCGGATCGTCTCGGCGCGCACCCCGCGCAGCTGCGGGTTGTTCTGCAGCACCACGAACAGCTCGAGCAGCGCCGGCGGGTGGCGCACGAAGACGTCCGGCGAGGCCGCCTCGAGGTACTCGTCGCGCTCGCGGAAGCGCGGCGTCAGCGGCACCGTCGGCGCCTCGCTCGAGGACAGGATGGCCTCGCGGAAGTGCTGCAGCAGCAGCTCGTTCGTGAGGCTCACGAACATCACCGTCCGGTAGTAGCGCTGCATGAACTGCTCGACCGCGAGCGTGAAGGCCGCGTCCTCGTAGCCGAACTGGCGCGAGAGCTTGATCTGGTGGTCGAACAGCAGCCGGTCCTCGCGCCGGCCGGTCAGGACGTGCAGCCCGAAGCGCAGCTTCCAGAGGTAGGCCTGGGCGGCCTTCAGCTGCACCAGCTCGCGCTGCGTGAGGAAGCCGTGCCCGACCAGCCCGTCGAGCGTCTCGGCGCCGAAGTGCCGCTTGGCGACCCAGCCGATGGTCTGGATGTCGCGCAGGCCGCCGGGGCTCTGCTTGACGTTCGGCTCGAGGTTGTATGCCGTGTCGTGGTAGCGATGGTGGCGGTCGCGCTGCTCCTTGACCTTCGCCTCGAAGAAGGCCCCCGCCGGCCACAGGCGGTCCGGGCCGAGCGCCCGGCGCATCGCGGTGAACAGCGGCTCCTGGCCGGCGAGCAGGCGCGCCTCGATCAGGGTCGTGATGACGCTGACGTCGGACTGCGCCTCGCGCTGGCAGTCGTCGATGGTGCGGACGCTGTGGCCGACCTCGAGACCGATGTCCCACAGGAAGGTGAGGAAACGCTCGAGATCGGGGGTCCAGGGCGCCGATTCGGTCTTCGGCAGCAGGACCATGATGTCGATGTCCGAGCAGGGCAGCAGCTCGCCGCGGCCGTAGCCGCCGACGGCCACGAGCGCCAGCTCGCCGGCGTGCGCGCCCGATTGAAGCTCCCAGGCGCGCAGCAGCAGCCGGTCGACCAGCATGGCGCGGTCGCGGACCAGCTCCTCGACCGGCTCGTCGGCCAGGAACCGCTCGCGAAGCCGGGCGTCGCCGTCGGCGAGGGCCGCGCGGAAGGCGCCGATCGCCGCGTCGCCGTCGCCGAGCCGGCGGTCGAGCTCGTGCAGGTAGTCCCAGGGGCGGGGCTGGGGCTCGGCGGGAAACAGGTCCTCGGCGTTGTGCGGGGGCGGGACGGGGGCCATGTCAGGCGCTGGACGCGGCGCGGTCTTCGGCGCCGAGCGTCAGGACCTCTACGCCCTTGGGCGTGACCAGGACCGTGTGCTCCCACTGCGCGGACAGCGAGTGGTCCTTGGTCACCACCGTCCACCCGTCCGGCAGCAGCTTCACGTGCCGGCGGCCGGCGTTGACCATGGGCTCCACCGTGAAGGTCATCCCGGCCTCGAGCGCGAGCCCGGTGCCCGGCTCGCCGTAGTGCAGGATCTGCGGGTCCTCGTGGAACACCCGGCCGATGCCGTGGCCGCAATACTCGCGCACCACCGAGTAGCCCTGCGCCTCCACCTCGCGCTGGATGGCGTGCCCCAGGTCGCCGAGGCGGGTGCCCGGGCGGACGCTGCGGATCCCGGTCCACATCGCCTCGTACGCGACCCGGCAGAGCCGCTCGGCCAGCACCGAGGGCTTGCCGACGTGGAACATGCGGCTCGTGTCGCCGTGGAACCCGTCCCGGATGACGGTCACGTCGACGTTGACGATGTCGCCCGCCTTGAGCCGCCGGTCGCCGGGGATGCCGTGACAGACCACGTGGTTGACCGAGGTGCAGATGGACTTCGGAAAGCCCTTGTAGTTGAGCGGGGCGGGGATGGCCCCGGCCGCGACGATGTAGTCGTGGCAGATCCGGTCCAGCTCGCCGGTGGTGACGCCCGGCGCGACCTGCGGGCCGATCATGTCGAGGACGTCGGCCGCGAGACGCCCGGCGGCGCGCATCGCCTCCTGCTCGGCCGGGGTCTTGATCGAGACCTTGGTCTGGCGGGCCATCAGCACGGGAAAGGGGACCTCAAGCCGTTGTCCGGGCGGGGGAAAGATGGTATAAAGCGCGGCGTTTTTTCTCAACCAAATCCACACGCGGATCGTCACGTGCGGCTGGGTGCCGGGCTCGTCCCGGTTGCCGCATGCGGGTCCGCGGAGGGCTAACCCGAAAGGAGTTTCTTACATGGCCAGCGTGTCCATGCGGCAGATGCTGGAAGCGGGTGTCCATTTCGGCCACCAGACCCGCTTCTGGAACCCGAAGATGGCCCCCTTCATCTTCGGCGAGCGCAACAAGATCCACATCATCAACCTCGAGAAGTCGCTGCCGCTCTTCGGGCAGGCGGCGGCCTTCGTCAAGGGCGTCGTCGCGGACGGCGGCCGGGTGCTGTTCGTCGGGACGAAGCGCAGCGCGCGCGAGGCCATCCAGGCCGAGGCCCAGCGCTGCGGCATGCCCTACGTTAACCAGCGCTGGCTGGGCGGCATGCTCACCAACTTCAAGACCATCCGGCAGTCGATCAAGCGGCTGCAGGAGATCGAGGAACTGCGCGACAGCGGCGCGCTGGAGCGGCGCGGCAAGAAGGAGGCGCAGACCATGCGCCGCGAGCTCGAGAAGCTGCACCGCAGCCTCGGCGGCATCAAGGACATGAACAGCCTGCCGGACGCCATGTTCGTGGTGGACGTCGGCCACGAGCAGATCGCCGTCGCCGAGGCCCGCAAGCTCGGCATCCCGGTGGTCGCGGTCGTCGACACGAACTGCTCGCCCGAGGGCGTGGACTACATGATCCCCGGCAACGACGACGCCATGCGGGCGATCCAGCTGTACGCCGCCGGCGTCGCCGACGCGGTGATCGAGGGCAAGGCCTCGGTGCCGTCCGTGCCGGCCGGCGAGGACGAGTTCGTGGAACTCGACGAGGAAGGCAATCCGCGCCGCCGTGGCGCCGCGCGCGCCGCCCGCAAGCCGGCGG
>CAYORU010000024.1:0-49323 GCA_964406445.1 uncultured Steroidobacteraceae bacterium | reverse complement strand
ATCGTCACCGGCCTGTTCGTCGCGATCTCGATGTGCACCGGCGGCGGCGCCTGGGACAACGCCAAGAAGTACATCGAGGAAGGCAACTACGGCGGCAAGGGCTCGGACGCCCACAAGGCCGCCGTGACCGGCGACACCGTGGGCGATCCCTACAAGGACACTGCCGGCCCGGCCATCAACCCGCTGATCAAGATCATCAACATCGTGGCGCTCCTGCTGGTGCCGCTGCTGTAAGAGGGTGATCGGTGACCAGTGATCGGTGATCGGCCGGAGGGGATCCGGCCTGCGCCGGCACGATGCGCGAAAGGCCCCGGGAGACCGGGGCCTTTCGTTTCGCGGACACGGGTTCTCGGCCGGCGCGGCCAGCCGACCCCTCGCCCGGGTCAGCGCGACTGGGCCTCAAGCTCGGCCACGAAATCGTACGCGTCGCCGCGATAGACGGATCGCGTGAACTCCACGGCGCGGCCGTCGGCGAGGCTGGCGCGACGCTCGATCTCGAGCCCGGGCGTGCCGGTCGGCACCTTCATCAGGCGGGCGATCTCGCCCTCGATCGCGGTAGCGCGCAGCCGCTGGAGCGCGCGGGCCGGCCGGAAGCCGCGCGACTCGAGCGCGTCGTAGAGCGACTCGCTGACCAGCGCCGGGTCGGGGACGAATTCCCGCGGCACGACGGTGCGCTCGACGGCGAGCGCGCGCTCGTCGCCGAAGCGCAGGCGACGCAGGCGCACGACCGGCGTGCCGGGCGCGCAGGCGAGCGCCATCGCCTCCTCCGGCGTCGCCTCGCCCATGCCGCGCTCCAGGAACTTCACCCGGGGATTCAGGCCGCGTCCGCGCAGGTCCTCGGTGAAGCCGGTCAGGCGCGACAGCGAGCGCACGATCCGCTCGCCGACGAAAGTCCCGGCGCCGGGCCTCGAGCGGACCAGGCCGCGCGAGGCGAGGTTGGAGAGTGCCCGACGCACGGTGACCCGCGACAGCCCGGTCATCTCGGCAAGCGCGCGTTCGCCGGGCAGGACGGCGGGACGCCGCCCCGGCGCCTCGATCAGCGCCTGAAGCGCCTGCTCGAGCCGGGCGTAGAGGGGGGCCTGCGCGTCGGCCTGGTCGAGCTGTCGGCGCAGCGCCCGTGCCCACTGGCGGTCGTCCATGTCGTCCCTCCGAAAGGGGTGCCCTGCGCCGACGGGGCGCGCCCCTGGCTTGCCTCGGCGGATAATACCGGTATGATACCGGTTGTCAGCCCTGGCCGCCAAGAGGCCTTCGCCGCATGCCGCAGTACGCCAAGCCCGTGGAGGACTTCGACCTGGTGATCATCGGGGGCACCGGCGACCTCGCGCGCCGCAAGCTGCTGCCGGCCCTGTTCCACCGCTTCCAGGACGGCGGGCTGCCCGCCCGGGCGCGCGTCATCGCCTGCGCGCGGGACGACCTTTCGTCTGACGACTATCGGGCCCGTGTCGCGCCGGCGATGGACGGCAACGACGAGGCCGCGCGCGACCGTTTCCTGGGTCTCGTGGAGTACCAGAGGCTCGACGTTCAGGATGCGGCGGGCTGGCAGCGCCTGCGCGCGCGGCTCGAGGAGCGGGGGCAGTCGATCCGCGTCTTCTACCTGGCCATCCATCCCTCGCTGTTCGCCCCGGCCTGCGAGCAGCTGCGCGCCGCGGGACTGAACGGCGAGCGGTGCCGGGTCGTGGTCGAGAAGCCGCTCGGCCACGACCTCGCCTCTGCGAAGGACCTGAACCGCCTGCTCGCCGCGACCTTCGCAGAGCACCAGACCTTCCGCATCGACCACTACCTCGGCAAGGAGACGGTGCAGAACCTGATCGCGCTGCGCTTCGGCAACTCGCTGTTCGAGCCGCTGTGGAATTCGGCGCACGTGGACCACGTGCAGATCACGGTGGCCGAGCAGGACGGAGCGGGTGGCCGCGAGCGCTACTACGACAGCGCCGGCGCGATGCGCGACATGGTCCAGAACCACATCCTGCAGCTCCTGTGCTTCGTCGCGATGGAGCCGCCGTATTCGATCGAGGCGGACCCGGTCCGCGACGAGAAGCTCAAGGTGCTCCGGGCGCTGCGCCCGCTCGAGCGCGAGGGCGCGCTCGAGGCCAGCGTCCGCGGCCAGTACCGCGCCGGCGTCTGCGGCTCGGTCGCGGTGCCAGGCTATCCGGACGAGACCGGCCTCGACGGCTCGACCACCGAGACCTTCGTCGCGCTGCGCGCGGAGATCGCGAACTGGCGCTGGGCCGGCGTGCCTTTCTACCTGCGCACCGGCAAGCGGCTCGCCCAGCGCGTCTCGGAGATCGTGATCGCCTTCCGCGCGGTGCCGCACTCGCCCTTCGGCGGCGTCGGCGGGCGGCTCGCCGCGAACAAGCTGGTCATCCGGCTGCAGCCGGACGAGGGCGTCCTGCTCTCGCTGATGGTCAAGGAGCCGGGGCCCGGCGGACTGCGCCTGCGCGAGACCTCGCTCGACATGACCTTCGCCGAGACCTTCGGCGGCCGCCACCCGGATGCCTACGAGCGGCTGCTGATGGACGTCGTGCGCGGCAACCAGACGCTGTTCATGCGCTGCGACGAGGTCGAGGCGGCCTGGCGCTGGGTCGACCCGATCATCGCGGCCTGGGCCGAATCGGGCCAGCAGCCGCGGCCCTACCGGGCGGGCTCCTGGGGTCCGTCCGCCGCCGTCGCGCTGGTCGAGCGCGACGGACGCACCTGGTACGAGGAGGCCGAACTGCCGTGATGACCCTGCCCGTGACACCGCTGCGCCCGCGCGGCCCCTGGCCGCTGTATCGCTTCGCCTCGCTCGCGCAGGCCTCCGCCGCACTGGCGGCCCGCGTCGTCGCCGATCTCGAGCAGGCGCTGACGCTGCGCGGCGAGGCCTCGCTCGCCCTGCCCGGCGGCTCGAGCCCCGGCGAGCTGCTGCGACTGCTCGGCGCCCGCAGCCTCGAGTGGCGCCACGTGCAGGTGACGCTGACCGACGAGCGCTGGGTTCCTCCCGCGCACCCCCGCTCGAACGCCGGCCAGCTCGAGCGCCTGATGCTCGCGCGCGCGCGCCCGGCGCGCATGTTCCCGCTGTGGCGCGCGGGCCTCGATCCTGCCGCCGCGGCGGACCGCCTCGAGGCCGAGTCGGACGCCCTGCCCTGGCCGCTCGACGTCGTGGTGCTGGGCATGGGCGAGGACGGGCACGTGGCCTCGCTGTTTCCGGGCGACGAGGCCGGCTTCGCCGCGGTCGGCCGCCGGTTCGTGGCGGTCGAGGGCCCGGACGGCGAGCCCCGGGTCAGCCTGACGGCCGGCGCGATCGCCGATGCGCGTGCCGTCTACCTGCTGCTGGCGGGCGCGCGCAAGCTCGACGTTCTCTCCTCCGCCGCCGCGCGAGGCCTGCCGGTGGCGCGCGTACTCGCGCCGCTCGAGGGCCGCGTCGCCGTGTTCGCCGGCAACGATTCCGCAGGCGAGGCCCGATGAGCATCCACCCGGTCATCGGCGAGGTGACGGCGCGGATCGCAGAGCGCAGCCGCGCGGGCCGTGACGATTACCTGTCGCGCATGCGTGAGGCCCGCCTCGCGGCGCCCGCGCGCACGCGGCTCGCCTGCGCCAACCTCGCGCACGCCTTTGCCGCGGCGGGCGAGGACAAGGACGCGCTGCGTGCGGGCCGCGCGCCGAACCTCGGCATCGTCACGGCCTACAACGACATGCTCTCGGCGCACCAGCCACTGGAAGCCTATCCGGCGCTGATCCGCGCCGCCGCGCGCGAGGCAGGCGCGACCGCGCAGGTGGCCGGCGGCGTGCCGGCCATGTGCGACGGCATCACCCAGGGCGCCCCCGGCATGGAGCTGTCGCTGTTCTCGCGCGACGTCATCGCGCTCTCCACCGCGGTCTCGCTCTCGCACGCGGCCTTCGACGCGGCGCTGCTGCTCGGCGTCTGCGACAAGATCGTTCCCGGACTCTTCATCGGCGCAGCCAGCTTCGGGCACCTGCCGCTCGTCTTCGTGCCGGCCGGGCCGATGCCCAGCGGCATCCCGAACCCCGAGAAGGCGCGGATCCGGCAGGCGCACGCGGAAGGGCGCGTCGGCAAGGAGGCCCTGCTCGAGGCCGAGGCCGCCTCCTACCACGCGCCGGGCACCTGCACGTTCTACGGCACCGCCAACTCGAACCAGCTGGTGCTCGAGGCGATGGGCCTGATGGTCCCGGGCGCGGCCTTCGTCGCGCCCGGCACGGCGCTTCGCGACGCGCTGACCCGCGCCGCGACCTGGCGTGCGGCAACGCTCTGCGGCGAGGCCGGCGGCGCGGGATCGTTCGCGGCCACGGTCGACGAGCGGTCCGTCGTCAACGGCGTGGTCGCGCTGATGGCGACCGGCGGCTCGACCAACCACACGATGCACCTCGTGGCCATGGCCCGGGCGATCGGGCTCACGCTCACCTGGGACGACATGGCGGACATCTCGGCGGTCACGCCGCTGCTCGCGCGGATGTACCCGAACGGCACGGCCGACGTGAACCAGTTCCAGGCCGCGGGCGGCTTCGCGCTGCTCGCCCGCGAGTTGCTCGCCGGCGGCCTGCTGCACGGCGACGCGCGCAGCGTCTGGGGCGAGGGCCTCGCCGACTACGCGCGGGTGCCGGTGCTGGAGGATTCGCGACTCGCCTGGCGCGAGCCGCCGGGGCAGACGCTCGACGCCTCGGTGCTGCGCGGCCTCGAGGCGCCGTTCAGCGACGAAGGCGGCCTGCGGCGCCTGCAGGGCAACCTCGGGCAGGCCATCGTCAAGGTCTCGGCGGTCGCGCGCGAGCGCTGGACCGTCGAGGCGCCGGCGCGCGTCTTCGACAGCCAGGCCGACTTCGAGGCCGCGTTTCGCGCCAACCAGCTCGACACCGACCTCGTGGCCGTACTCCGCTTCCAGGGCCCGCGCGCGAACGGCATGCCGGAGCTGCACAAGCTGACGCCGCTCCTGTCCTCGCTGCAGGACCGCGGGCGGCGGGTCGCGCTGGTCACCGACGGGCGCATGTCCGGCGCCTCCGGCAAGGTGCTCGCGGCCATCCACGTGACGCCCGAGGCGCTCGACGGAGGGCCGCTCGCGCGGCTGCGCGACGGCGACCTGATCCGCGTGGATGCCGCGGCGGGACGCCTGGAGCTCGCGGTGAGCGCCGCCGAGCTCGCGGCGCGCCCGGCCGCCGCGCCGACGGGCGATGCCGGGCACGGCACCGGCCGCGAGCTGTTCTCGCTGATGCGCCGCCACGTGAGCCGCGCCGACCAGGGCGCGAGCTTCCTGTTCGGAGACACCACGCCATGACGCTCGACGAACTGCTGGCGATTTCCCCGGTGATCCCGGTGGTCACCGTCCACGACGCGGCGCGGGCCGTGCCGCTCGCCGAGGCGCTGCTCGACGGCGGTGTCGCGGTGATCGAGGTGACCCTGCGGACGCCGGCCGCGCTCGCGGCGATCGAACTCATCGCCTCGGCCGTGCCGGGCGTGACGGCGGTGGCCGGCACCGTGTGCACCCCGGCGCAGGCCCGCGACAGCCTTCAGGCCGGCGCCGCGGGGCTCGTCTCGCCAGGACTCACGGAGGGCCTCGCCGCGGCCGTGGCGCGGCAGGGCACGCCCTGGCTGCCGGGGGTCGCCACGGCTTCCGACATCCTGCGCGGCTTCGAGTACGGCTGCAGCCGCTTCAAGCTGTTTCCGGCCAACGTCGCCGGCGGCGCCGGCGCCCTCCGCGCCTTCGCCGGCCCGTTCCCCGAGGTCCGCTTCTGCCCGACCGGCGGCGTCACGCCCGCGCTGGCCCGGGAGTACCTGGCGTTGCCGAACGTCGCCTGCGTCGGCGGGTCGTGGATCGCGTCCGAGGCGGCCATCGCGGCCGGCGACTGGACCGCGATCCGCGAGTCCGCCAAGGCCGCCGCCGCCCTGCCCCGCGCCGCCTGAACCCGCGCGGCCCCGCGCCGCGAACGGCCGCTCATGACGCTGGATGCCCCCTGGCGGCCGACGCGCGCCGCAGGCCTCGAACGCCTCGCTGCCTTCGCGCCGCGAGCTGGACGCGACTACGCCACGCGCCGGAACTACGACCTGGGGCCGGGAAACCACGCGCAGGTCTCCCTTCTTTCGCCGTGGATCCGCCGCCGCTTGCTGACCGAGGCCGAGGTGATCCAAACGGTCCTGCGCCATCATTCCCCCGGCGCCGCGGAGAAGTTCATCCAGGAGGTCTGCTGGCGCAGCTACTGGAAAGGCTGGCTCGAGCTGCGACCCGCCTTGCTCGATCGATTTCGTACCGAGCGCCAGGCCCTGGCCGCGCGGCGCGCAGCGGAAGCGGCCCTGCACGACGCCCTC
Source organism: uncultured Steroidobacteraceae bacterium (assembly GCA_964406445.1). Classification (GTDB taxonomy): domain Bacteria; phylum Pseudomonadota; class Gammaproteobacteria; order Steroidobacterales; family Steroidobacteraceae; genus SG8-30. Next base: position 43,031 of record CAYORU010000024.1, on the reverse strand, counting down.
GCGCGGGCCGAATCCGGGGACACCGGCATCGAGTGCTTCGACCACTGGGCGCGGGAACTCGTCGAGACTGGCTGGCTGCACAACCACGCGCGCATGTGGTTCGCCTCCATCTGGATCTTCACCCTCAGGCTGCCCTGGCAGCTCGGCGCGGACTTTTTCTTCAACCACCTGCTCGACGCGGACCCCGCGTCGAACACGCTGTCCTGGCGCTGGGTGGCGGGGCTGCAGACGCCCGGCAAGCACTATCTCGCGCGCGCCGCCAACATCGCGAGCTACACCGCGGGTCGCTTCGATCCGCGCGGTGATCTCGACGAGTCGGCGGCGCCACTCGCCGGGGACGCGCCGCCGCCCGCCGCTGACGCGCTCGCGCCGGCGGCCCCTCCGGGTCCGGGCCCGGTGCTGCTGCTGCTCACCGACGAGGACCTGCACGCCGAAAGCTGGCCGCTCGAGGCCACGCCCCGCTCGGTCGCTGCGCTGCCGGCCTCGACCCTGGGCCATGCTGGCTCTCCGGCCGCGCGATTCGCCGCCGGCGCGATCGAGGACGGTCTCGCGCGGGCGGCCTCGCACTTCGGCGTGGAATGCGCCGGGGTGCTGGCCGTGCAGGACGTGGCGACGGCGGCGCGCCGGCACGGGCTCGACCGGGTGGTCACCTCGCAGGCCCCTGCCGGGCTCACGGCGACCGCGCTCGCCAGCTTGCGGACGAGCCTCGGCGCCGAGGGCATCGCGCTCGAGACGCTGCGCCGGCCCTGGGACGAGGCCGCTTGGCCCGAGGCGCGCGCCGGCTACTTCCGCTTCAAGGCCTGCATCCCGAGGCTGCTGCGCGACTTCTGCGGCGCCTGATCTTCGGTCCGACCGTCGGCATCCGCGGCTCGACCCGCAGCGCCCTACGGCATCCCCGCGTCCGCCTGCGTGACCTGCTCCAGGTAGTCGACCAGTCGGGCGACTTCGCCCGGCTCGAGGATGTTGTGGTAGAGCATCCAGGTGCCCGGCACCAGCGTCTCCGTACCGAGGATCCAGCCGGTCAGGGTGCCTCGGTTCCAGGTGAGGCCGGCTTCTCGCAGCGCGGGCGAGTAGTCGAATCCCGGGCGACTCGCCGCCGGCGCATCCCAGAAGCCGTGCAGGTTCGGCCCGACGCCGTGTGGTGCGCCGGCGGCCACGCCGTGGCAGCCCTGGCAGGCGATGAAGAGCTGCTCGCCGCTCGCCACGGCGGGCCTGCCCGCAGCGTTGCCGGCAGCCGTCGGCGCAACGGCGCGCTCCCCGCATCCTGCGGCCGCGCCCGCCAGCACGATGACCAGCAGCCAGCGGCTCATCCGAGCCTCCGCAGGGTCTCGAGCGCGACGCGCTCGGCGGACTCGAGCGCGCCCTCCATGCCCGAGTAGGCCACCGCCGTGTGCTCGCCCGCGAAGAACACCCGGTCGTGCGGCCGCGCCAGCAGCTGTGGCAGGCGGGCGATCTGCCCCGGCTTCCACACCGCCCAGGCGCCCTCGCTCAGCGGCTCGACGGCCCAACGGACCATCCGCGCCAGCCGCAAGTGGCCCGCCGCCGACGGAATCTGCCGCTCCAGCTCGGCCTGCATCGCCGCCCCCGCCGCATCGGCGGACTGCGCGTCGTACCGGTCGCAGGCGTCGCCCGTCACCCAGACGGTCACGTTGAAGCTGCCCGACTCGTTCGCCGCCTCGCGGGCGAAGATCCGTCCCAGAGGGCCGTTCGTCCACCAGCTCGCCGGCTCGCCGGCAGCCCTCCAGTAGGGCGCATCCGCGATGAAGTGCCCTTGCGTCACCTTCTGGTATTCGACCGCCGCCGCGGCGCCGGCCTGGTCCTCCGGCAGCGCGGGCTCGAAGCGGATCCTGCGCACGGCGGTCGCCGGCAGCGCGCACACGACCGCGTCCGCCGCGTGTTCGCTGCCGCCCGCGCAGGACACGCGCAGCTCGCCTGCGGCCTGGCGGATCGTCGTGACGCGCTCGCCGAGCTTCACGTCCTCGCGCATGGCCGCCGCCATCGCCTCCGGGATGCGGCTGTTGCCCGACGCGGCGTCGAAGGCGGGCTGGCGCATGGCGAGCGCGCGGCCGAGGCCGGCGCTGACGCGGTAGAGCATGAGCATCGAGGTGTCTGCGAGGCGATTGCCGTAGCTGTTGTTGGCCTCGACCCACTGCAGCGCGCGGTCGTCCAGTCCGGCTTCGCGCAAGACGGCTGCCGCGCTGGCGTCGTGGCGCTGCTGCCCGGGCACCCGCCAGTCGAGCGACGTCTGCAGCGGATTGTCGCGAAGCAGGGCGCGCAGGAGACCGTCCGGCGGCGTATCGCGCAGGCGCTGCGGCAGCGAGTTGTGCGGCGACCGGGCCCAGCCGGCCCGATCGATGCGCCGCCCGTCGAGGATCAGCCCGGCCGCTTCTCGCCCTCCGCGCTGCGCGGCGAGCTCGACCCGGAAACGCCGGGCGAGCCCGATCGCCCGGCCGTAGTTCGGTCCCAGGGTGTTGCCGCCGCCCTCGGGGCGGCCCGGCACGTCGTCGAGCGTGTACACGCGTCCCCCGACGCGCGAGCGCGCCTCGAGCACGCGGACCTCGTAGCCGAACTGCTCCAGCAGCAGCGCGGCGTAGAGGCCGGACAAGCCTGCACCGATCACCACGACGCGCCGGGACGCGGCCCGCGAGGAAGCCGGCGCGACCGCGGCGAGAGCCAGCGCCGACGCCGCCGCGAGGAAGCGCCGCCGCGTCAGCCGCGGTGAAGCAGATCGGGCGCTGCGAGTCCGTCGCATCCGGCGCGAGTCTCCCCTACCCCTGCTGCGACGATGCCGAAATCGCGGCGCGCCTTCAAGCGGCGGGCGCCGCCGCGTAACATGCCGTGATGAGCGCGCCCGCGACGCCGCCGTGACCGGAAGCCCGACGCGCCTGCGCGTCTTCATGGTGGGCGCCACGGGAACCATCGGTCGCGCCACGGCGCGCGTGCTGCTGGAACGCGGCTGCGCACTGACCTGCTTCCTGCGCCGCGGCACGACCGCGCCCTGGCTGGCGCGCGCCGGCGCCGCGCTGCGCTCGGGCGACGTCGACTCGCCCGACTCGATCATCGCGGACGGCTTTCGCGGCGAGACCTTCGACGCGGTCGTCTCGTGCATGGCCTCGCGCGGCGGCGCGCCGCGCGAGGCCTGGGCGGTGGACCACCTGGCGCACCTGCGGCTGCTCGAGGCCGCCGCAGGTGCCGGCATCGGTCGCTGGGTGCAGCTGTCGGCCATCTGCCTGCAGAAGCCGCGCCTCGCCTTCCAGCAGGCCAAGCTGGCCTTCGAGGCGTCGCTCATGGCCTCGGGACTGGCCTGGAGCATCGTCCGCCCCACCGCGTACTTCAAGTCGCTCTCCGGCCAGGTCGAGCGCGTGCGGGCGGGCAAGCCGTACCTCGTGTTCGGCGACGGCACGCTCACCCGCTGCAAGCCGATCGGCGATCGCGACACGGCCGAGTTCCTCGCCGGCTGCCTCGAGGATCCGTCTCGGCAGGGGCGGATCCTGCCCATCGGCGGGCCGGGTCCGGCGCTCTCGCCACGCGAGCAGGGCGAGTTGCTGTTCGCCCTCGCCGGCCGGCCCGCGCGGTTCAGGCATGTTCCCGTGCGCGTGCTGGACGGGATCGCCGCGGCGCTCGGCGCCGCCGGCCGCGTCGTGCCGCCGCTCGCCGACAAGGCCGAGTTCGCGCGAATCGCGCGCTACTACGCCACGGAGTCGATGCTGGTCTGGGATCCCGAGGCGGGGCGCTACGATGCCGAGGCCACCCCGTCCACCGGCCGCGAAACGCTGGGCGACCACTACGCGAGGCTGCTGGCGGGCGAGGCTTGCGACGATCGCGGCGAGCACGCGGTGTTCTGAGGGGCCGCCGACAGCACGGCCGCCGGCCTCGCACATGCGATCGCCACGACGAGCTGCGGAGGGAATGCCGCCCGGCACGGCGCTCGCGCGCAGGGTCCGCCCGCCGCAGATCAAGGCAGCTGCGCGTGCCGCTAGGTGAGGGCGCGGTGGATCTCGGCAAAGGTCCCGGCGATCTCGACGGCGGGCAGCGCGGATCCCAGCTGCCGCTCCACCTGCGACTGGGAGATCAGCCCGCGCACGCGCCCCGGGGCCGCGGCGGAGGCGGCCTCGATCACGATCAGGTAGGGGTGACCCAGCTGCCTGAAGGTGGCCACCACGTCACCGACGGTCGCGCCGGAGAGCGCCCCATAGTCAACCGCGTCGAGCGCGGAGAGGGGCGTCATCACGTCCCTCACCTGCAACTGCTCGCGCCTCAGCCTTCGCTCCTCGAGGACGCGCACCGATTTCTCGCCGTGCATGTCGTAGAGCGTGACGATCCCGTCCACGCAGGGGACCTCGGTCACCACGAACAGCAGCCGCACGCCCTGCTGGATCATGAGCTGCTCGGCCTCCGGGAGCGTGATGCCCGGGCTCGCAGTCGCCGCGCGGACCTCGGTGAGGTCGGTCAGCACCGCGAGCGCCGGCGAGTCGAGATCCACCGGCGCGCGACGCGCGACCTGCGCCTGCGCCACGCAGGTGCCGTCCGGGACTCGATAGGTGGCGAGTGGCTTGTGATTCATGGTGGTCTCCGCAGGCCCCGCGGGGGAGGCTCTCCTCGATCCGACGCGAGCCACGTTGCAGGCCCGGCAGCGCGCCCCGGCTTGCATGGTATGCCGCTCCGGCGTGCCGCGCGACCTCGCGGCCACGCCGCCCGCCGCGGGCCCTGCGGCGGGCTGGCGCTTCGACGGCGCCGGTCCCGCCATTCCCCGATGCGCCCGGCCGGGCCATGATGCGCGCATCCGCTCCCGATCCCGCGCGGCACTGGAGGCTCACCTTGGAGGATCCTCGCCCGCCGGACGCCGCAAGCGAAGGCGGGCCATCGCTGGTCTGGCCGCGCCCTGACGGCGCGGGCACCAGCAGCGACCTCGGCGCCTTCGACGCCGAGTTCAGGTCGCTCGCGCAGCGACGCGAATTCGGCGTTGAACCGCTCGGCACGGCCCTCGGCCACACCATCGTCATCGCCTCGAGGCGCCCTCGGTCGCGGGCGGGGCGGCGACTGCTGGTTGCCGCCGGATTCCACGGCGAGGAGCCCGCAGGTCCCTGGGGGCTCGTCCGTTTCCTGCGCCTCGTGCCGGACGCCCTGCTCGACGGAACGAACCTGAGCCTGATCCCGCTCGTGAACGCCACTGGTTTCGCCGCCGGCCGCCGCCTGAACGCGCGTGGCGAGAACCCGAACCGTGGCTACGATCCGGCGCGGCCCGGCGAGCGGGCGTCGGCCGAGGGAGAGATCCTGCTCGGCCAGCGCGAACGCCTGCTCGCGGCCGCCGCGGACGGCCTGCTCTGCTGCCACGAGGACGAGGGCGTGCAGGCTGCCTACGTCTACACCCTCGAACCGGCCGCGACCCCGGGTCGCTTCAGCCAGGGCCTCGTGGCGACGATGGGCCGCTACTTTCCGCTGCTGCCGGACGGCACCGTCGACGGCTGCCCCGTGTCGGGCGGCCTGGTGTTCAACCACCACGACGGCTCGTTCGAGTCCTGGGCGGTGCGCCACGGCACGCCGCTCGCGGCGACGATCGAGACCCCGGGACGCGCCGGCTTCGCCCGGCGCGTCGAGGCGCAGGCCGCCCTGGTGATGGCGTTCCTCACGCTCTGCGGCACCGCCTGACCGATCTCTCCCCCGGCAGGCTCCGGTCACTCGCCGCTTCGCGCGTCCTTGAGAACGAGCCCGCCCTTCACCACCACCACCACCTGCCCGAGGCAGGCGATGTCGTCGAGCGGCTGGCAGCGCACGGCGATCAGGTCGCCGAATCGACCCGGCGCCAGCGCCCCGACGCGGTCCGACCACCCCAGGTGACGCGCCGCCACCGACGTCGCCGCGCGGATCGCCTGCATCGGCGACATGCCGCGCTCGACCATGATCGGGAACTGGCGGGCATTGAGGCCGTGCGGAAAGACCGCGGCGTCCGAGCCGAAGACGACGGGCGCGCCGGCCGCCACCGCCCGCGAGAAGCCTCGCCGCTGGGCCTCGGTGGTCTCGAGGTTCTTGCGCAGGAACTCCGCCGGCCAGCCCTGGGCGCGGCCCTCGGTGTCGATGTAGTCGCCGTTGTAGACGTCCATGGACAGCGCGACGTCGTGCTCGCGGGCCAGCGCGATGCCCTCATCGTCGATCAGCGAGGCGTGCTCGATGGTGTCGACGCCCGCGAGGATCGCCTCCCTGATCGAGCGCGCGCCGTGCGCGTGCGCCGCGACCTTGAGTCCGTGCGCGCGAGCGACCTCGACGACCGCCGCGATCTCCTCGGGCGTCATCTCGGGCTCGCCGGGCACGCCGCCGAAAGCCAGCACCGCGCCGGAGGCGATCACCTTGAGGAAGTCGGCGCCGCCCTCGACCGCGAGCGCGGCCCGCGCGCGGAACTGCTCCGGCCCGCGCGCCACGCCCGCGCGGACCTGCGGCGGGATCTCCGATTCGGCATGGCCGGGGATGACGAGGTCGCCGCCGCCGGCGGGAATCGTCAGGTAGAAGCCGGCGACCTGCATGCGCGGGCCGACGGCGTTGCCTGCGTTGATCGCATCGCGCAGGTCGCGGTCCGCCCATGCGATGTAGGTGCCGACGTCGCGCACCGTTGTGAAGCCGGCCAGCAGCGTCGCGCGGGCGTTGTCCCGCGAAATGGCGTCCTGTTGCCCGCGGCTGCGCCGGTAGTAGACGCTCAGGTCCGCCGTATCGCCCGGCCGGTCGGTCAGGTGCGTGTGCATGTCGATGAGGCCGGGCAGGCAGGTGTATCCGGCGAGGTCAAGCACGGGCCGCGCCGCTGCGCCGGTGACGACGTCGCCGACCGACCGGATCCGCCCCCCCTCGATGACGACGACGGCGTTGCTGCGCGGCTCGTCCTGCAGCCCGTCGATGAGCGTCCCGCAGCGGACGACGAGCGAGCCGCCATCCGGCACGGCGGTCGCCGGCAGCGCGACTCCCGCGGGCAGGCACAACAGGAGCGCGGCGCAGGTCCGGGCGAGCTTCATGAGGCGAAAAACCAACAGGAATTGACTTTGGGCTGGCCTGAGTCTTTCATTGGCCGAGGGGGCGCGTCAAAAGACGATGAATCCGCAGCAAGAACGGAGTGCCGTCGCGGGGGAGACCACGGGAGGTGTCGAGCTCGCGCTCGCGCACGCCTCCCGGCTGCTCGACACGGACGCGATGCTCGCCGCGGAACAGGCCCGCGCGATCCTCGACGTGGTGCCCCGCCACCCGATGGCCCGCCTGATCCTCGGCATCGCCGCGCGGCGTGGCGGGGACCCGGAGGGCGCCGTGGCGGAACTGGAGCCGCTCGCGGCCACGCAGCCCGGCGCGCCGGCGGTGCACTGCGAGCTCGGCCTCGCCTACGGCGACCTCGGCCGCGGCGAGGCCGCGATCGCCTCGCTGCGCCGCGCCGTGTCGCTCAAGCCCGGGCTGGCGGAAGCCTGGAAGGCGCTCGGCGACCACCTCGCCGCGACCGGCGATGCCGCCGCAGCCGACGCCGCCTACGCGAACCAGATCAAGGCCGCGACCCGCGACCCGCGACTGCTGGCGCCCGCTGCCGCACTGGTGGACGACCGGATCCCCGAGGCCGAGGCGATGTTGCGCGAGCACCTCAGGCGGCACCCGGAGGATGTCGCCGCGATCCGCATGCTCGCGGAGGTCGCCGCCCGGCTCGGTCGTTACGGCGATGCGGAGCAACTCCTCGTGCGCTGCCTGGAACTCGCGCCGGGATTCACCGCGGCCCGGCAGCACCACGCCCTCGTGCTGCACAAGCAGCACCGTACGGCCGAGGCACTGCCCCTCCTCGAGTCGCTGCTCGCCGACGATCCGGGCAATCCCCAGCTGCGGGCAACACGTGCCTCCATGCTGAGCCGGCTCGGCGAATTCGGCGCCGCTATCGAATGCTACGGCGGGCTGCTCGCCGACTACCCGGGCCATGCCAAGGTCTGGATGAGCTACGGCCACGCCCTCAAGACCGCGGGCCGCCAGCAGGAGGCGATCGAGGCGTACCGCCGCTGCATCGCGCTGGCGCCGGCGCTCGGCGAGGCCTGGTGGAGCCTCGCCAACCTCAAGACCTTCCGCTTCGACGAGGCCGACGTCGCGGCGATGCAGGCGGCGCTGGCGGGCCCGGACCTGGCCGACGAGGACCGGCTGCACTTCAGCTTCGCGCTCGGCAAGGCGCTCGAGGACGCGGGCCGCTACGCCGACTCGTTCCGGTACTACGCGGCGGGCAACGACGTCCAGCGCCGGCGCATCGCCTACCGCGCGGCGGACATCGCCGCGGAGGTGCGGCGCACCCGGGAGTTCTTCGAGGCAGAGACCCTCGGGCGCATGGCCCGCCATGGCTGCCCGGCGCCGGACCCCATCTTCATCGTCGGTCTGCCCCGCTCAGGTTCGACGCTCCTCGAGCAGATCCTCGCGAGCCACTCGCAGGTCGAGGGCACCATGGAACTGCCGGACATCCCGGCGATCGCGGCGGAACTCGGCGGCCGACGCCGTCCGGGCGAGGCGCGCTACCCCCGCGCGCTCGCGTCGCTCGACGGCGCCGCGCTGCGCGCGCTCGGCGAGAAGTACCTCGAGCGGACCCGCGTGCAGCGCAAGACCGACGCGCCTTTCTTCATCGACAAGATGCCGAACAACTGGCTGCACGTCGGGCTGATCCTCTCGATCCTGCCAAATGCCAGGATCGTGGACGCGCGGCGCCACCCGATGAGCTGCTGCTTCTCCAATTTCAAGCAGCACTTCGCGCGCGGCCAGCACTTCACCTACAGCCTCCCCGACATCGGCCGCTACTATCGCGGCTACGTCGAGCTGATGGCGCACTTCGACGCGATCGCGCCCGGGCGGGTGCACCGCGTCCTCTACGAGCGCATGGTGGAGGATCCCGAAGGCGAGACGCGGCGCCTGCTCGACTATTGCGGCCTGCCCTTCGAGGACGCCTGCCTGCGCTTCTACGAGAACGACCGCGCGGTGCGCACCGCCAGTTCCGAGCAGGTCCGCTCGCCGATCTACCGGGACGCCGTCGAGCAGTGGCGCCGCTACGAGCCCTGGCTCGGCCCGCTGGTCGAGGCGCTCGGCCCGGTGCTCGACGCCTACCCGGACTCGCCCGATCCAGAACCCAACGACCCGGCCGAGCGCGCAGGCGGCCGCACAACCACAGGGGAACTCGACCATGACACGCAGCCGACGCCGCAAGCTTGAGCAACTGGCCGCCTGCCGCAGGCCGCGGCCGGGCCGCGCGGCGCTGCGCGCGGGGCTGGGCGCGATTCCACTCCTCGCCGCAAGCGTCTCCACGGCGCTCGCGCAGCAGATGCCGACCGGCGAGCTCGAGGAGATCGTCGTCACGGCGCAGAAGCGCTCGGAGACACTGCAGAACGTGCCGCTCAGCATCCAGGCGATCGGCACCGAGCGCCTCGATCAGCTGCAGATCAAGGATTTCGCGGGATTCACCAAGTTCCTGCCCAACGTCGCGTTCACCAGCCTCGGTCCGGGCTTCAGCCTGGCCTACTTCCGCGGCGTGGCGAGCGGCGAGAACAACAACCACTCGGGGCCGTCGCCGAGCGTCGGCATGTACCTCGACGAGCAGCCCATCACGACCATCCAGGGCGCTGTGGACATCCACATGTACGACGTCGCGCGGGTCGAGGCGCTCGCCGGCCCCCAGGGCACCCTGTACGGCGCCAGTTCGCAGGCCGGGACGATCCGCATCATCACCAACAAGCCCGACCCCGCGGCCTTCGCGGCCAGCGTAGGCGTCGAGGGCACCACGGTCTCGAACGGCGGCAGCGGCTACCTCGCGGAGGGCTTCGTCAACGTGCCGCTGTCGGAGCGGGCCGCCGTCCGGCTGGTCGGATGGGTGAAGCGCGACCCCGGCTACATCGACAACGTCGGCGCGACCCGCGTGTTCCCGACCGCGGAGGCGCTGAATCCCGCGGGCGGCTGCGTCAGCAACCTCGCCTCTCCCCCGCCCGGCTGCGTATCGACGCCGGTCCGGCCGAAGAAGGACTTCAACACCGTCGACACCTACGGCGCGCGCGCGGCGCTGCGCATCGACCTGAACGACAGCTGGACCGTGCTGCCGACCGTCATGGGCCAGAGGACCGAGGCGGATGGACAGTTCGGCTACGAGCCGAACCAGGGCTATCTCAAGGCCGCGCTCTTCTATCCGGCCTACAGCGAGGACAAGTGGTACCAGGCGGCCCTGACGGTGCAGGGCAAGATCGGCCGCTTCGACGTCACCTACACGGGCGCCTACCTCAAGCGCGACGACGTGGTCGATTACGACTACTCGGACTACTCGTACTTCTACGACCAGGGCGGTTCGGGCATCTACTGGGGCGACGACGCCGGGGTTCCCCTGCAGAACCCCTCGCAGTACGTCAACGGCAGCGACGGCTACAAGCGCCAGAGCCACGAACTTCGGATCGCCTCGCCGCAGGAGGACCGGCTGCGCTTCGTCGCCGGGCTCTTCTATCAGTCGCAGCAGCACGAGATCTTCCAGCGCTACAGGATCGACGGGCTCGGCGGCTTCCTCTACGACGCGGAGTCCGAGACGGCCGGCATCGGCGATTTCTACGGCATCGAGGTCACCGGCTGGGAAGACACCATCTGGCTCACCAACCAGCTCCGCAAGGACAAGGACCAGGCGGTCTTCGGCGAGGTGAGTTTCGACTTCACCGACCGGCTGACCGGCACTGCGGGGCTGCGCTACTTCAAGTTCGAGAACTCGATCCGCGGCTTCTTCGGCTTCAACGACAACTACAGCTCGAACTACGGCGAGGCGCTGTGCTTCTCGAGCGTCCAGTACAACGGCTCGCCCTGCACCAACCTCGACGACGAAGTGGACGATTCCGACACGGTGCAGAAGCTCAACCTGACCTACCGGATCGCCGACGGCAAGATGGTGTATGCGACGTTCTCCGAGGGCTACCGGCCGGGCGGCATCAACCGCAACAACACGGTGCCGCCCTACCAGCCGGACTTCCTGACGAATTACGAGCTCGGCTGGAAGACCATGTGGCTCGGCAACCGCCTGCGGCTGAACGGCGCGGTGTTCCTCGAGGAATGGGACGACATCCAGTACTCGTTCCTGCCGCCGAGCGGATCGGGACTGACGGTGATCAGGAACGCCGGCTCGGCCGAGATCACCGGCATCGAGGCGGACCTGACCTGGGCGGCGACCGAGGCGCTGACGCTGACGGCAGGGTTCACCGCGCTGAATGCCGAGCTGACCGAGGACTACAACGAGGACGCCGGGGACCCCGACGACACCGGGCCCGAGGCCTTCGACGGCGACCGGCTCCCGGTCACGCCGGAGTTCAAGGCGAACCTGATCGCCCGCTACGAGCGGACGATCGGCGAGTTCGACTGGCACCTGCAGGGCGCCCTCGTCTACAACGGGGACAGCTTCTCCGACCTGAGGCGCGGCGACCGGGAGATCCTCGGCAAGATAGACTCCTACTCCCTGCTCGACCTGTCGGCCGGCTTCCGGCGCAAGGGTCTGTCGGTGGAACTGTTCGTCAACAACGTCACGGATGAAAAGGCGGAGGCGCTGCGCTACGCGCAGTGCGCCACGGACGTCTGCGGATCCAACCCGGTTTACGTGCCGATCATGCCGCGGGTCTATGGGCTCAAGCTCACCCGGGACTTCTGAGCCGGCGCCGGCCCGGGCCCGCTGGCCCGGGCCGGCCAGCAACGCATGAGGCACCGCCTGCTCGAGACCATCGACCGATACGATCCGGGGCTCCCGCTCGCCGAGGCCCGCACGCCGCCCGCCGCTTGGTACGTCGACCCGGGCGTCCACGAGCTCGAGCTCGCGGGCACGTTCGCGAACCACTGGCAGCTCGCCTGCCGGCTCGACCAGGTGCGCGAGGCCGGGCAGTTCGTGACCCTCGAGGTCGCCGGCGAGCCGCTGGCCGTGGTGCGCGGCGGCGACGGCGTGCTGCGGTGCTTCCACAACGTCTGCCGCCACCACGCCGCAGCCGTCCTCACCGAGCCGGCGGGCTGCGTGAAGCGCCTGGTCTGTCCCTACCACGGCTGGACCTATACGCTCGAGGGCGCGCTCAAGGCGGCGCCGGCGTTCGAGGGCGTGCGCGGCTTCGATCCGCAGCAGCAGGGACTCGTTCCGGTCGCGACCGCGACCTGGGAGAACTGGGTGTTCGTGCGGCTTGCGCCGCACGGTCCGTCGCTCGGGGAATTCCTGGGCGACGAGCTGCGGGCGCAGGTCGCCGATCTCGGCCTCTCGGGCCTGAGGTGGTTCGACCGCCGCCACTACGTCTTCGACTGCAACTGGAAGGTGTTCGTCGACAACTACCTCGACGGCGGCTACCACGTGCCCTACCTGCACAAGGGCCTCGGCAGCGTGCTCGACTACCACAAGTACGCCATCGAGAACGGCCGGCACCACTGCCTGCAGTCGAGCCCGATGACGAACCGCGGGGCGGAGGCGGCGACCGGCGCGGTGCGCAAGGGCGAGCGGGCCCTCTATTACTGGATCCACCCGAACTTCATGTTCAACTGGTACGAGGGCGTGATGGACACCAACCTCGTGCTGCCGCGCGGGGTCGACAAGACCGAGGTGATCTTCGACTTCTGGTTCGCGGACGTGTCCGACGAGGCGCTGGCCTTCAACCGCGCCTCGGTGGAGATCGCCAACCGCGTGCAGGAGGAGGACGAGGGCATCTGCCGCTCGGTGCAGCGGGGTCTCCGGTCGCGCGCCTACGACACCGGCCGCCTGTCGGTGCGCCGGGAGGCGGGCGAGCACCTGTTCCACCGCCTGCTGCACGCGGACCTGCGCGCGGCCGCCGCCCGCGCCTGAGACATGCCGGGCCTGCACCAGCTCAAGCGCACGCCGTTTCATTCGCGCACGTCCGCGCTCTGCCTGCCGCAGAACTGGCGGCGCTGGGCGGGGCACATCGCGGTCGGCTCCTACGACCTGGGGCTCGAGCGCGAGTACTGGGCGATCCGCAACCACGCGGCGCTGATCGACGTCTCGCCCCTGATGAAGTACCAGATCGAGGGCCCGGACGCGGCGCGGCTGCTCGACCGGATCACGCCGCGCAACATCGCGAAGCTCGCCGTGGGCCAGGTCTACTACACCGGCTGGTGCGACGACGAGGGCAAGCTGCTCGACGACGGCACCATCACGCGCCTCGGCGAGTCGGCGTTCCGCCTGACCTCGGCCGAACCCTTCCTCCGCTGGCTGTCGATGAACGCCGCCGGCATGGACGTGGGCATCGCCGAGCGCACCGACGAGGTGGCCGCGCTCTCGCTGCAGGGGCCCAAGTCGCGCGCGGTGCTGAACCGATGCTGCGCCAGTCCGCTCGACGGCCTGAAGTTCTTCCGCATGGCGCCGAACCGCCTCGCCGGGCGGCCGGTGAGCATCTCGCGAACGGGCTACACCGGCGACCTCGGCTACGAGATCTGGGTGGACGCCGTCGACGCCCTGCCGGTGTGGGACGCGCTGATCGAGGCTGGCGGCGACTTCGGGCTCGCCCCCTGCGGCATCCTCGCGATGGACATGGCCCGCGTCGAGGCCGGCCTGTTCATGCTCGACGTCGACTACACCGCCGCCACGCACGCCTGGGTCGCCTCGCAGAAGTCCTCGCCCTACGAGATGGGGCTCGGCTGGAGCGTGGCGCTCGACAAGCCCGGCTACTTCGTCGGCCGGCGCGCGCTCGAGCGGGAGGCCCGCGAAGGCCCGGCGTGGAAGCTGGTCGGACTCGAGGTGGACTGGGAGGGGCTCGAGCGCGCCTACGCCGCCGCCGGCCTTCCGCCGCAGATCCCGGCGATGGCGGTGCGCGGCAGCCTGCCCGTCACCTGCTCAGGCCGGCAGGTCGGCTACGCGTCCACCAGCACCTGGTCGCCGATCCTGAAGAAATACATCGCGCTGGTGCACCTCGAGCGCCCGCACTACGAGCCCGGCACGCGGGTCGAGCTCGAAATCACGGTGGAACACCGCCGCCAGCGCGCGCCGGCCACGGTGGTGCCGCTGCCCTTCTACGAGCCGGAGTGGAAGCGCAAGTGAGCGAAACCGGCCGCTACGACGCGATCGTCATCGGCGCCGGCCACAACGGCCTGATCGCCGCGGCCTACCTCGCGCGCGCCGGTCGCAAGGTGCTGGTGCTCGAGCGACGCGAGGTCGTCGGCGGCGCGGCGGTCACGGAGGAGATCTTCCCCGGCTACCGCTTCACCGAGTTCTCCTACGTGGTGAGCCTGCTGCGCCCCGAGATCATCCGCGAGCTGGAGCTGCCGAGGCACGGCCTCAGGATCCTGCCGCTGCCCTCGACCGTGACGCCGTTCGAGAACGGGGACTACCTCGCGTCCTGGGACGACCACGACCTCACGCGCCGGGAGATCTACCGCCACTCGCCGCGCGACGCCGAGGCCGTGGACGAGTACGCGCGCGTCATGGCGCGCGCCGCCAAGGCGATCAAGCCGGTCCTGGGCCTGGTGCCGCCGGATCCCTCGTCGCTCGGCTGGCGCGACCTGCGCGGCCTGCTCAGGCTCGGCCAGTACGGCGCGAGCCTCGGCGAGAAGGAGATCTACCGGATCGCCAAGCTCGTGACCCAGTCGGCCGCCGACCTGCTCGACGAGTGGTTCGAGCTCGATCCCCTGAAGGGCACCAAGTCCGCGAGCGGCATCATCGGCACCTTCCTCGGGCCGCGCTCGCCGGGCACCGCCTACGTGCTGCTGCACCACTACATGGGCGAGATCGACGGCGCGTTCCGCGCCTGGGGCTTCGCCAAGAACGGCACCGGCGGCGTGACCGCCGCGATCGCGAGCTCGGCGCGTGCGCTCGGCGTCGAGATCCGCACCGGCGCGCCGGTGGCGAAGGTCATCGTGAGCGGGGGCCGGGCCGCGGGCGTGGCGCTCGAGAACGGCGACGAGTTCCGGGCGAAGGTCGTGATGTCCGCCGCCGACCCCAAGCGGACCTTCCTGCAGTTCGTGGACCGCGGCCACCTGCCGGGCGAGCTGGTCGAGGCGGTCGGGCGCTTCCGCGTCCGCGGGTCCTCGGGCAAGGTCAACATCGCGCTGTCCTCGCTGCCCGAGTTCACCTGCCTGCCCGGCGAGGGCCCGCTGCACCGCGGCGCTATCTCGATCAGCCCGAGCGTGGACTACATCGAGCGCGCCTACGACGAGGCCAAGTACGGCCAGTTCTCCACGAACCCGTACATCGACATGATCATCCCCTCGGTCATCGACCGCGACATGGCGCCGCCCGGCCACCACGTCATGTCCTGCTTCGTGCAGTACGCGCCCTACGACCTCGAAGGCGGCTGGGACGACGCGAAGCGCGACGCGTTCGGCGAGACCGTGATCCGCACGCTCGAGCGCTACGCGCCCGGCATCCGCCGCGCGATCGTCGGCATGCAGGTGATCACGCCGAAGGACATCGAGCGCATCGCCGGCATCACGGGCGGCAACATCTTCCACGGGGAGCTCCTGCTCCACCAGCTGTTCTTCCTGCGCCCCGCGCCGCAATGGGCGGACTTCCGCACCCCCCTGCCGGGCTACTACTTCGGGGCGTCCGGCGCGCACCCGGGCGGCGGCGTGATGGGCGCGGCCGGCAAGCTCGCCGCCCACGAGATCCTGAAGGACTGGAAGTAGGCGCAGATGACCAACCCGGACGTTATCGTCGTCGGCGCCGGCCACAACGGGCTCGTGACGGCTGCCTGCCTCGCGAAGGCGGGACGCCGCGTGCTGGTGCTGGAGCGCGCCGCGGCCCCCGGCGGCCAGCTCGCCGCCGGACGGCTTCCAGCCGGCTTCGACGCGCCTGCCCTGCACCCGGGTCCGCGGCTTCGGGCGGACGTCGCCCGCGAGCTCGGTCTCGGGCGCCACGGGCTCGCCGCGGCGGCGCGGCCATCCGCGCCCTACGTGCTCTGCCTGCCGGACGGCGGCCGGCTGACCTTGCGCGCCGACCCCGGCGACGCCGAGACGCTCGCCTCCATCGGGCGGCTCTCGCCGCGCGACGCGGCGCGCTGGCCGCAGTTCGTCGCCTTCATGGACGCCGCCGCAGGCTTCGTCGAGGCCGCCTGCGCCACGCCGATGCCGCGCATGGACCGGTCGGGGCTGCGCGCCCAGGCGCTCCCGCTCGCCGCGCTGCTGCTGCGGCTGCGCCGGCTCGGCCGCCGGGACATGTTCCGCGTGATGCGCGCGCTGTCGATGTCGGCGCAGGAACTCACCGAGGAGTGGTTCGAGTCGGAGCCCTTGCGGGCAGCGCTCGGCGCGCTCGCCGTGCACGGCGTCACGCTCGGCGCGTTCTCGGCCGGCACCGGCTACACGCTCATCCACCAGTGGATGCTCCGCGGCGGGCTCGCGCACGGTCCGCCCGGCGCGGGCGACGCGATCACGCGCGCGCTGGTGGGCGCGCTGCAGGCGCAGGGCGGGGCTCTGCGCCTCGGCGCCCCGGTCGAGCGCATCCTGGTCGACCGGCAGCGGGCGCTCGGCGTCAGGCTCGCCGGCGGAGAGGAGATCCACGCCCCGCAGGTCGCGTCCGCGGCGGACCCGCGGCACACGCTGCTCGAGCTGGTCGGCGCGCCCGAGCTTCCGCCGGACGACGTCTGGCGGGCGCAGTCGATCCGCCTGCGCGGCTCGGTGGCCAAGGTCCACCTGCTGACCGATGGCCGCCACGGACTGCCGGAAGGCACGGTGGTCGTGGCGCCGAGCCTGCGACATCTCGAGCGCGCCTACGACGCCGCCAAGTACGGCGAGATCTCGCAGGCCCCCTACCTCGAGGCCACGACCGCCGGCGAGACGGTCTCGGTGCACTTCCAGTTCGCGCCCTTCGCGCTGCGCGGCGGCAGCTGGGACGCCGCCCGCGCCACGCTCGAGGGGCGCGCGCTGTCGGCGCTCGCGGAGCACTTCCCGGCGCTCGCCGGCAGCGTCCGCGCGGTGCACTCGATCACGCCCGTGGACCTCGCCCGTGACTGGAGCCTCACCGAGGGCGACCTGAACCACGGCCAGCTGATCCTCGACCAGGCGCTGTTCATGCGCCCGATGCCCGGCTGGTCGGACCACCGCACGCCGGTGGACGGCCTGTTCCTGTGCGGCAGCGGCGGCCACGGCGGCGGCGGCATCAGCGGCATCGCGGGCCGCAACGCGGCGCGCGCGATGCTCGCCGCGCGCTGAGCCGGCGCATCGCCGGGCTCAGAGTCCCTGCCCGCGTCGCATGATCCAGAGCAGCGGCAGGCCCGCGGCGGCAAGCGCCAGCGACCACAGGAAGGGTTCGAGGCCGAGGCCGACGAAGGCGAAGACCGCGTAGGCGCTGCCGAGGGTCCCGAGCACCAGGAGGTCACTCGATGCGCGGCCGCCGCGCCGCCACAGCGCGACCAGGGCCGCCGCGCAGAACAGGTACAGCGGCAGGTTCGCCGCGGTGACGACGAGGGTCAGGAAGGTGAAGCCCTCGACCAGCGTCCTGCTGTAGTTCATGAGGATCATGGCGGAGCCGAGCGCGCCCGACAGCAGCAGGGCGGTGACGGGCGCGCCCCGCGCGTTCAGGCGCTGGAGCCGTGCCGGCAGCGTGCCGTGCTGCGCCATGCTGCGGGTCAGCTCGCCGGTCAGCAGCGTCCAGCCGTTCAGCGCGCCGAGGCCGCTCACGACCACGAACGCCGCCAGCCAGCGGCCGTTGCCGTCCCCGAGGAACAGCGACAGCAGGTCCGCGAACGGCGCGCTCGACTGCGCGAGCTGCGCCTGGGGGATCAGCAGCAGCGGCACCGCCGAGACGGCGACGTAGATCGCGGCGGTGAGCAGCGTGCCGGCCATGGTCGCGCGCGGGATGGTGCGCCCGGGATCGCGGACGCGCCCCGCCGGGACGGTCGCCGATTCGACGCCCAGCATGGCGAACAGCGCGATGGTCGAGGCCGCCATCAGGTCGGGCAGCGCGAGCGGCGTCGCCGGCGCCTGCCGCGCATAGGCCGCCGGGTCGGTCAGCAGGAGCCACAGCCCGAGCAGCATGACCACGACGAGCGGAACGAGCTTCAGCACCGTCGTGATCACCTGCACGCCGCCTCCGGTGCGGACTCCGCGCAGGTTGACCAGCACGAACAGCCACAGCAGCCCCAGCGACAGCAGGGCCGGCGGGATATCGCGCATCGCCGGCGCAACCGCGCCGAGGTAGCCGACGACGCCGATGGCGAGCGCGGCGTTGGTGATCCACAGCGACACCCAGTAGCACCAGATGGCGACGAAGGCCGCGTTCTCTCCGAGCGTCCGCTGCACATAGGCGTACGGGCCGTCGGCTTCGGGGAAGCTGCGCACCAGGCGGGCGAACACACGCGCGAGGACCAGCATGCCCGCGATCGTGACGCCCCAGCCGAGGAGCGCGTTGAGTCCGTAGGGGGCCAGCGAGGCGGGCAGCAGGAAGATGCCGATGCCGATCATGTTGCCCACGACCAGCGCGGTCGCCATCCAGAAGCCGAGTTCCTTGCCCTCTCGCACCCGGCCTCCGCTAAGCTCGGTGGAGTCGTCCGCGAGGACCCGCGCCGGGAAGCCCGCCATGCCGCGCTGCCTGCCCGCCCTGCTCGCCTGCCTGGTCGCTGGAGCCGCGGGCGCGGACGCGCCGCGCGCCCGCGACCTCGGCGTGCCCTTCGACGGGACGCCCGGCCCGCTGAACGCGATCACCGACGTCGCCGGCGTGACGGTCG
Organism: uncultured Steroidobacteraceae bacterium; assembly: GCA_964406445.1. Lineage (GTDB taxonomy): Bacteria > Pseudomonadota > Gammaproteobacteria > Steroidobacterales > Steroidobacteraceae > SG8-30. The sequence continues at coordinate 24,393 of CAYORU010000024.1, read as the reverse complement.
GCCATGTGACGCTGGTCGAGGACCTCGCCGACGGGCGCAAGCTGCGCACCGGCGTGACGGTCCTCCTGCCGCGGGGCGCCGCGACCCTCGACACGCCGGTCTATGGCGCGTGGTCGCCGCTCAATGGCAACGGCGAGATGACCGGCGCGGCCTGGCTCGAGGAATCGGGCCAGCTGGAGGGTCCGGTCGTGCTCACCAACACCCACAGCGTCGGCGTCGCGCGCGACGCGGTGATCGCCTGGCGCGTCCGCGCCGGCGGCGCGGACGCCTCCGGGTACTGGTGGTCGCTGCCGGTGGTCGCCGAGACCTGGGACGGTCACCTGAACGACATCAACGGTTTCCACGTCAAGCCCGAGCACGTCTTCCGCGCGATCGAGGGTGCGAGGCCCGGCCCGGTGGCCGAGGGCAGCGTCGGTGGCGGCACGGGCATGATCTGCCACGAGTTCAAGTGCGGCATCGGCACCGCCTCGCGGCGCGCGGCGGCCGGCGGCGGCGAGTACACGGTCGGGGTGCTGGTGCAGGCCAACTACGGCCTGCGCGACGGCCTGCGGATCGCGGGCGTGCCGGTCGGCCAGCACCTGCGCGAGCACCGGATCTACAGCGAAGATGACCCGGCCGCGGGCGACACGGGCTCGATCGTCATCGTCGTGGCCACGGACGCGCCGCTGCTGCCGCACCAGCTGAAGCGCGTGGCGCGCCGCGCCGCGCTCGGGCTCGGGCGCATGGGCAGCATCGCCGGCAACGGCTCGGGCGACCTGTTCCTCGCCTTTTCCACCGCCAATGCCGCCGCGCTGCGCGGGGCCCCGCTCGCCCAGTCCGCCTCGCTCGGCAACGACTTCCTCGACCCGCTGTTCGCGGCCACGGTCCAGGCGACCGAGGAAGCCATCGTCAACGCCATGGTCGCGGCGCGCGACATGCAGGGTACAGCGGGCCGCTACGCCAGGGCCCTGCCACAGGACGCGCTGGTCCGCCTGCTCGCGCAGTACGGCCGCCTGCGCCCGCCGCCCTGACCCCGGCGGCGTATCGCTCTTTGCGCTCTGCTCACGGCTCACGGCTCACGGCTCACGGCTTCAAGTACCCGTCATACCACCCGATGTGCCGCTCGAGCCGGTCGCGCAGGTAGCTCGGCACCGAGAGCGCGTGGTGCTCGCCCGGGTAGATCACGAGCTGCGTCGGCACGCCGCGTGTCCTGAGCGCCTGGTACATCTGCTCGGACCCCAGGCAGGGCACGTTGAAGTCCTTCTCCGTGCAATAGAAGAGCGTCGGCGTCGAGATCCGCCCGGCCTGCAGGAACGGGTAGCTGAGGCGCTCCCACAGCTCGCGGTTCGCCCACGGCGGCCCGAGCTCGTGATCGTACTCGCGCACGTACATGTCGTGGCCGTAGAAGCCGAGGAAGTTCGACGCTCCCGCCCCGCTCACCGCCGCCTTGAAGCGTCCGTCGCTCGCGATGACGTAGTTCGTGAGGATGCCGCCGTAGCTGCGGCCGCCGACGCCGAGCCGGTCGGGATCGGCGATGCCCGCGGCGACCACGTGATCCACCGCGGCCAGCACGTCCTGCACGTCCTTGCGGCCCCAGTCCGCGTAGATCGCACGCGCGAAGTCGAAGCCCCGGCCCGAGCTGCCGCGCGGATTCGGCGCGATGACCACGTAGCCGCGGGCCGCGTAGGCCTGCCAGTCCGCCATGAACTCGTGGCTGAACTGGTACACCGGCCCGCCGTGCAGCCTGAGGATCGCCGGGTACCGGCGCCCGGGGACGTAGTCGAGCGGCTTCACCAGCAGGCCGTCGACCGGGGTCCCATCGGCGCTCCTGAAGCTGAAGTCCTCCACCGGCGCGAGGCGGCGCCCGTCGAGCCAGGCGTTGTGTTCGCCGAGCGGCCGCAGTCCGCGCGGCTCGACCGCGAACAGTCCCGGCGGGCGATGGTCGTCGCCGCCGAGGACCGCGAGGCGCTTGCCGCGCAGGGCGAAATCCACGTCGAAGCGGGCGCCGCGCGTGAGCGGCGTCACCCGGCCGCTCGCGAGGTCGATGCGCGAGAGGCGCGTGACGCGGCTCTCCTCGACGAGCGCGTAGACGCTGCGCCCGTCGGGGCCCCAGCGCAGCCGGCTGAAGGGCCGGTCGATCGGCGCCGGCAGGCGCGTCGCGCCCGTCGCCACGTCCACCACGGCGAGCTGGTAGGTCGAGTAGTAGATCCAGCGATCCTCGCCGCCCTGCAGGTAGGCGATCCGCGTGCCGTCGGGGGACCAGGCGGGGTACGTCAGCCAGTCCGGCGAGAGGTCCGCGCCTTCGAAGCGCGTCACCTGCCGCTCGACCGCGCCCGCGCGCGGCTCGATGACGTACAGGTCGAAGTTGAAGTGCCGATCGGCATCCGCGCCCCGCTTGGTCACGTAGGCGATGCCGCTGCCGTCGGGTGACCAGGCCGGCAGGTACTCGTCGTGCTCGCCCGGCGTCAGCAGCTCGGCCGTGCCGGTGCCGAGGTCGAACACGTACAGGTGCTGGCGGCGGCGACCGAGGTAGCCGGAGATGTCCTCCTTGAAGTAGTAGCGGTCGATCACGACCGGCGGCAGCTGCTTCGGCTTCTCCCCGGCTGCCGGCCGTTCGGGGTCCAGCGCGATGACCGCGAGGCGCCGGCCGTCGGGCGCCCAGGCGAAATCCTGCACGCCGCCCGGGAAGTCCGTCAGCGCACGCGCTTCGCCCCCGCCGGCGGGCAGCAGCCAGACCTGGGTGACCGCGTCCTCGCCGCCGCGATCGGACAGGAAGGCGATGCTGCTGCCGTCCGGCGCATGGCGCGGCTGCCACTCGCTGTGCTCCCGCGTCCAGGTGAGTCGCGTGCGCTCGCCGGTCGCGTAGCGGACGCGCCAGAGGTCCGACTGCCGACGGTCGGCCTCGCGCTCGACGACGCTGACGCTGTAGACCAGGTCCTCGCCGTCGGGCGAGAAGTCAGGCTCGGCGACGTCCTCGATCAGGTCGAGGTCCTCGGGCCCGATGCCCTCGGTCGCCGTCCCGCCCAGGGCCGGCAGGGCGGCCCACAGCGCCAGGATCCCCGCCAGCATCGCAGCTCGTGTCGCGCGCATGTGTTCCTGCATGCCTCAGCCCCTTGCCGCCAACGCCTCGTCGAGGCTCGTCCGGAGCAGCGCGACCGCCTCGTCGATCTCCGCCGCGCTCACCGACAGCGGCGGCATGAAGCGCACGGTGCTGGCGCCGCAGGTGAGCAGGATCAGCCCATTGTGATAGGCGCGGGTGACGACGGCGTCGCACAGCGCGCGCGCCGGCGTCCGCTCCGCGTCCGCCTCGATCAGCTCCATGCCGATCATCAGGCCCTTGCCCCGGACCTCGCCGATGCACGGGTAGTCGCGCTGCAGCGCTCCGAGGCGCTGCATGAAGTGCGCACCCTCCCGAACGGCGTTGTCCGCCAGGCCGCCGCGCACCAGGTCGAGGGTCGCGATCGCCGCCGCGCAGGTGACCGGGTTGCCGCCGTAGGTGTTGCCGTGCGCGCCGCGCTGCCAGTGCTGCATCACCCGTCGCTTCGCGATCACGGCGCCGATGGGCAGTCCCGAGCCCAGGCCCTTGGCGCTCGTCATGACGTCCGGCGCCACGCCCCAGTGCTCGCTCGCCCAGATGCGCCCCGTCCGCCCGACGCCGGACTGCACCTCGTCGAAGACGAGCAGGATCCCGTGCTCGTCGCACAGCGCGCGCAGGCCCGCGAGGAATCCGTCCGGTGGCACGATGTACCCGCCCTCGCCCTGGATGGGCTCGACCAGGATCGCGGCCACCTCGGACGGCGGCAGGTTGCGCTCGAACAGCATGCGGATGTAGGCGAGCACGGCCTGGCCCTGGTCGGCGCCGGCGAGCAGCGGCCGGTAAGGGTTCGGATAGGGCACGTGCGTGACCCCCGGCATCGTCGGCGCGAAGCCCCTCTGCTGCGTGTACTTGCTCGAGGTGAAGGACAGCGAGCCCATCGTCCGCCCGTGGAAGCCGCCGAGGAAGCCGATGAACCGCGGCCGTCCCGTGACGTAGCGCGCGAGCTTGAGCGCGCCCTCCACCGACTCGGTGCCGGACTGGCACAGGAAGGAGAGCACCGGCTCGCCCATCGGCGCCAGGGCGGCGAGCCGCTCGGCCAGCGCGACCATGTTCTCGTGCCAGTAGTCGCTCGAGATGTGCAGGAAGCGGCCGGCTGCCTCGCGAACCGCCTCGACCACGGCGGGATGCGAGTGCCCCGTCGCGCAGACCGCGATGCCGGAGGCGAAGTCCAGGAAGCGGTTGCCGTCGACGTCCCAGACCTCGGTGCCGCGTCCGTGCGACATGACGAAGGGGTAGTCGCGCGGATAGGACGGCGAAACGACCCGCGCGTCGCGCTCGATCATCGCGCGCGCCTTCGGTCCGGGGAGTTCGGTCCTGATGTGCGGGTTCAGCACGCCTCGCTCCTCGCGACCGCAGTCCGTCTCAGCATGGCAGCCGCACCGGCCGGCGGTGCGCCTCCCGGCTCGCCGACTGCAGGGCGCGCAAGGTCGCGAGCTCCTGCGTCGTCGGCGCGGCCACGGCCTCGACCTCGGCGGCGACGGCGAGCGGCCAGCCGACCGCCGCGCGCGCCTCGGCCACCGTCGCGCCCTCGTAGAGCGCCGAGAGCACCAGCTCCTGGCTCGCCGCTTCCGGCCGCAAGAGCCCGAAGTCCGTGATCACCGCGCGCGGCCCGCCGCCGGCGGCGGGCGTCGCGGAGCGCGCGCCGTGGCCCTCGAGGAAGCCGGGGCTGGTGCAGAAGTCGAGGCGCGGCACGAAGGCGCGCGGCGTCGCCTTCGACAGGATGAACGTCTGCCGCGCGTGGGCGGCGATCTCCGGCGCCCCGCCCGCACCGGGCAGGCGGGTGGCGGGCGCCGCGTAATCGCCGATCACGGTGCTGTTCAGGTTGCCGAAACGGTCGACCTGCGCCGCGCCGAGGAAGCCCACGTCGACGCGGCCGGCCTGGAGGCAGTAGGCGAACACCTCGGGCAGCGGGATCACGCAGGCCGCGGTCTCGGCGAGCTCGCCGTCGCCGATCGAGAGCGGCAGGACGGAGGGTCGCGCCCCGATCGTGCCCGACTCGTAGATCAGCACGATGCCCGGCGCGTGCGTGCGGCGGGCAAGGTTGCAGGCCGCGCTGGGCAGGCCGATGCCGACGAAGCAGACGCAGCCGTCCCAGAGCAGCCTCGCGGCGGCGATGGTCATCATCTCGTCGCGCGTCCAGGCGCTCACGCGGCCTCCCGGAGGCTCGCCAGGAACCCGGCGTGGTCGCGGCTGCCCAGCACGTGGCGGTCCATCCATGCGCGGAACGCCGCGCGGTCGCGGCTGATCGCGTCCCAGCGCTGGTAGAAGGCGTTGTCGCGCGAGTAGCAGCCCTGGGCGTACGACGGATACGCGCCGCCCGGACAGGCGACGACTGCGCTCACCACCCAGTGCGGCAGGACGACGCCGTTCATCGCGGGCTGAAGCTCGTCCACGACCTCCTCGACGGTGACTACGAGCGCCTTCGCCGCGAGCCCGGCCTCGCGCTGCGCGCCGACGATGCCCTGCATCGCGACGTTGCCGCGACGGTCGGCCCGCTGCGCGTGCAGGATCGTGACGTCGGGATTCATCGCCGGCACGGTCGCGAGGCGCTCGCCGGTGTAGGGACACTCGACGCTGCGGATCCGCGGGTTCACGGCAGGCAGGTCGCTGCCGATGTAGCCGCGCAGCGCCCCGAAAGGCAGCCGTGCCGCGCCGGCGCAGTAGGCGGCGGCGAGGCCGGCGTGGCTGTGCTCGTCGAGCTCGAGAGGCGTCGGCCAGCCGTGCTCCACCGCGTCGCGCAGGCGATGCAGCGAGCCGACGCCCGGGTTCCCGCCCCAGGAGAAGCTGAGGCGACGCGCGCAGCCCATGCCGATCAGCTGGTCGTAGACGAGGTCGGGCGTCATGCGCACGAGGTGCAGGTCGCGGCGCCCCTGGCGGATGATCTCGTGGCCCGCGGCGAAGGGAATCAGGTGCGTGAAGCCCTCGAGCGCGACGCAGTCGCCGTCGCGCACGTGCAGCGCGACGGCCTCGGCCAGCGTCGTGATCTGCGCAGCCCTCACTCGACCACCGTCCGAGACTGCTCGCGAAGGTACTGGGCGAGGTAGTAGAACGAGGCGATCGCCTTGCCCGTCGATCCGGAGCCCTTCCAGCCGCCGAAGGGCTGGTAGCCGGGCCAGGCCCCTGTCGTCGCGCCCTGCGGGCGGTTGGCATAGGTCACGCCGGCCTCGATGTGCTCGTGGAACCAGGGCAGCTCGTCCGCTCCGCCGTAGAAACCCGCCGTGAGGCCCAGCTCCGTGTCGTTGGCGAGGCGCATCGCCTCGTGCCGGTCGGCGACCCGGCGCAGCAGCAGGATCGGCTGGAACATCTCGTGCTTCCACAGGCGGTGCGCGGGCGGCGCCTCCGCGAGCACCGGTTCGACGTAGTAGCCTCGCGCGAGGTCCCCGTCGGTCAGCGGGCGGCCGCCCGCGATCAGCCTCGCGCCGTCGCGCCGGAGCTCGTCGACGAAGCCGGCGTAGCCGGCGTAGGACGCGGCGTTGATGACGGGGCCGAGCCAGTGCTCGCGGCAGCTGGGGTCGCCGATGCGGATCTGCGCGATCTGGCGGACCAGCCGCTCGATCAGCGCGTCGGCGACCTGCGCCTCGACGTACAGGCGCGACAGCGCCGAGCACTTCTGGCCGCCCATGCCGTAGGCGGAACGGACGATGCCGGCGGCGGCCCGGTCAAGGTCCGCCCGCGCCGTCACGATGCAGGGGTTCTTGCCGCCCATCTCGGCGATGCACGGCCGCGGCCAGGCTCCGCCCGCCATGCGGCGCAGCAGCTGCATGCCCACGGCGGCCGAGCCCGTGAAGGTCAGGCCTGCGGTCGCGGGATGCGACACGAGCGCCTCGCCGACCTCGCCGCCGGGACCGGAGACGTAGTTGAAGACGCCTGGGGGCAGGCCGGCGTCGCGCACGCAGTCGGCGAGCAGCCGGCCCGCCCAGGGCGTATCGCTCGCGCCCTTCACCACCACGGTATTGCCGGTCACGAGGGCGGCCGCGGCGGGTCCGCCGGCGAGCGCCAGCGGGAAGTTGAACGGCGCGATCACGACCCACGGGCCGTAGGGGCGCATCACGCTGCGGTTGCGCGAGCGTACGCCGCGCAGCGGATCGTCCGGCAGCGCGTGCTCGTAGCCGGCGTGGCTCTCGAAGTCCTCGGCGTAGTGGCGGAAGAAGTCGACGGTCTCCTGCGCCTCGCCGAGCGCCTCCATGCGGTTCTTGCCCACCTCGAGGGAGAGCGCCGCGGCGATGCCGTAGACGCGTTCCTCCATGACGTCCGCGACCCGGCGCATCAGCCGCACGCGCTCCGCGACGGGCGTGGCCCGCCACGCCGGGAACGCGGCCTGCGCCGCGCGCATCGCGGCAGCGGCGTCCTCCCGGCTCGCGACCGGGTGCTCGCCGAGCAGCAGCGCCGAGTCGGCCGGGCTGCGGCGCGCCGCGACGGCCTGCCCCGCCACGTCGCGGCCGTCGAGGAACAGCGCGTGCCGCGCGCCGAGGCCCGACCGGACCGCGACGAGCGCCTCGTCGAAGCGCCGGTGCAGTTCCTCCGGCGGGTCGAACATCGTCGCGTAGGTGAGCCGGAAGCTCATGACGCGAGCCGCTGCTCGCGGGCCGGTGGGAAGAAGCGCGCCAGCAGCCGGTCGAGCAGCGCGAGCGCGTCGGCGAGCTCGCCCTCTTCGACGACGAGCGGCGGCGCGATCAGGATCAGGTTGCCGCGCGCGCCGAAGGACACGCCCTCGGCCATGGCCGCGTCGAGCAGCGACCGCAGCGCCGGCGCGACCTGCGGCCACGGCGCGAGCGGCCGGCGGCTGCCGCGCTCGGCGACGAGCTCGATGACCGCGAACAGGCCGTGCCCGCCCCGGACCTCGCCGATCGCCTCGTGGCGCGCCGCGAGTCGCTCGAGGTCCCGCTTGAGCCCCGGCCCGAGCGCCCGCGATCGCTCCACCAGCCGCTCGTCCGCATAGGCCCCGAGCGCGGCGACGCCGGCCGCGCAGGACAGCGGGTGGCCACAGTAGGTCAGGCCGGTGTTCAAGGTCTCGTGCTCGAGCCGCGCCGCGATCGAAGCCGACATCACCACCGCGCCGAGCGGCAGCGCGGCGCCGGTCAGGCCCTTGGCGAGCGTCATGGCGTCGGGCCGGCCTTCCTCGCCGTAACGCTGCCAAGCGAACCACTCGCCGCAGCGGCCGAAGGCGCTCATCACCTCGTCGGCGACCAGCGGCACGCCACGCTCGGCGGTGTGGCGGCGCAGCGCCGGCCAGTAGCTGTCCGGCGCCACGATGCCGTTCGAGCCCGCGTTCGGCTCCATGATCACCGCCGCGACGAGGTCCCGGCCGAGCTGGTCGATGCGGTCGGCGACTGCGCGCGCGGCGCGCTCGCCGCATTCCTCGTCATTGCGGCTTCCGAACGGACAGCGGTAGGCGTAGGGCGGCTCGACGTGGCTGACGCCGAGCGCGTCCGGATCCACCCAGGCGCGCGCGCGGGAGTCGCCCGACAGCGCCATCGCCAGGTGGGTCGCGCCGTGGTAGGAGCGATCGCGCGCGATGATCACGCCGCGCGGCTTGCCGGCGGCCTGGCGCAGGATCTTGACGGCATGCTCGTTGGCGTCCGCGCCGCCGAGCGTGAAGAACACGCGGCCGCCCTCGAAGCCCGACAGATCGAGCAGCCTCCGCGCCAGCTCGGCCCGCGGCGCGGCGCCCCAGGCGCTGGTGACGAAGCACAGCCGCTCGGCCTGCGCGCGGATCGCGGCGACGACCCGCGGGTGCTGGTGGCCGAGGTTGCTGCACTCGGCGAGGCTGCTCAGGTCGAGGACGGTCCGGCCGTCCTCGAGGAACAGCCGCGCGCCGGCGCCGCCGACCACCGTCGGCGCGTCCCATTGCGACTGGACGCACCAGCTGTGCAGGACCGAGTCGCGCTCGCCGCTCAAGCGCCCGCCCCGGCGGCTCGGCCGCCCGGCGCCGCCGGCGCCGGCCCGGCCCGCGCGTCGCGCGCGAGCGTCCACAGGCGGGGCAAGCGCTGCAGCACCGCGCGCTGCGCCGCGATCCTCGACTCGAGCCGCGCCCCTGCAAAGGCCGGCGTCTCCACCACGATCACGACGGGGGCCGCCGGCCCGGGCACCAGCCGCCCCTCGACGAAGACCTGCGGCGCGGCGAGCAGCTCGTCGATCGAGCCGTCCCGCAGCGGCTGCCCGCGGTCGTCGAGCCGGATCACGCCGTCGACGATCGGCTCGCCGAATCGCGTGCGTCCACCGCGGCGCAGCGGCATGCCCGCGCCCTCGAGCGCCTCCAGCACGGCGGCCGCGACGGCCGCACCGTCCGCCGCGCCCTGCGAATACAGGTAGCCACCCTCGGTGGACAGTTCGTCCTCGTGCAGGTCGATGACCAGCAGCGGCGGGTAGTCACGCGCGGTCCGGAGCACGTACTCGGTCAGGGCGCGCGCGTCCGGCCCGGGCGGAGCCGGCGCCCGCGGGCCGGCGCCTTCGTCGAGGTCCGGCAGCAGGTGCTCGGCGTCGCCGACGCTGTAGCCGCCTTTGCGCCAGTCCCGCTCCGCGGTGTTGGGATAGCGCCAGTCGTTGAGGTACCCCACCGGGTTGGCGAGCGGGATCAGCACCAGCGGCACGCCGGCCCCGGTGAGCGCCGCGAGGCCTGCGATCTCGGCCGCGATCGCGTTGGGTCCCGCCGGTTCCTCGCCGTGGATGCCGGCGAGGATCCAGAGCGCCTCGCCGCGCTCGGCGCTGCGCCAGGCGCTGATCGCCGGCGCCTCGCGGCCAGGATAGACGTGGAGCGTGTCAGCGACGAAGCCGTGTTCGCGCCCGAGCGCCGCGAACCGCGCCTGCAGCGAGGCGAGCGGCGCGCGGCCGTCCCGCGTTGCCTCGCCCTCCGCCGAACCTGCGGGCCCGGCCGGGATGGCGGCCGCCGCCAGCGTGGCCGCGAGCGCGAGGGAGGCGCACCTGCCCTGGTTCGATCCGAAACCATGACCGCCGCGCGCCATCGCTCCCCCGCACGACCTGCGCCCAGCATGACAGACGGGCGCGTGGGTCCGGAAGCCCTCTGCGGGGCCGGCCGGAGCTAGGGCGCCTCGACCCGATAGCCCCGGGCCTGCAGCCGCGCCAGCGGCCCGTCCGGGCGAAGGAGCTGTCCCATCCACAGCACCGCGAAGGTCGACTCGTTTCGCTCGAGCGCCCGCTCGGCGGCCGCGAGCCACTCGTCGGACAGCCGCTGGGGCAGGTCGTCGAGGCCGCGCGAGCGCAGCAGCTCGGACCCGGTGGCGACCGCGAGGCAGGCGCCGAACTGGTCCACCGGCGCGAATCGCTCGAGCGTCCGAAGGTCGCCGACCGCCCAGGCGTTGGCGCGGACCCGCATCAGGTCGAGGTCCGATTCGAGCCGCTCGACGGTCTTCGCGAAGCATTCCAGGTCGTCGAGCTCGGCCTGCTTGAACTCCCGCGCGATCTGGCGCGGCTTCTCGATCGGCACCTTGACCGTCGGGCGGCTGACTGCGACGCCGTGCCGGCGCGCGGCCTTCTCCACTGCGGGCCAGACGCGGTTGTTGCGCTCGAGTCCGGCCGCCTCGATCGCCTCCTCGTAAAGCTCGCCCGCCGCGAACAAGGGTCGCCAGCGCTCGACGTTGCGCCGGTCGCCGAGGTAGCGCGCCTTGAGGTCGAGCCAGCGCGCGTACAGCGGGGCCGGCACGATCTCCTCGAGCCGCCGGCCGTCGGGATTGTCGCGGATGCCGACGAGCGAGGGCAGCAACGCGATCCTCGACCAGACGCCGACGCCGGCGTCCACCTCGGCGGGCCCGAGCACTTCCTGGGACCGGGCGATCACGCGCTCGACGCCTTCCGTGCGCCACTGCATCCTGCGCGGCAGCGGCCCGTAGTTGCCGAGGATCCACAGGACGTGCTCGCCCTCTCCGACGACCCTCGAGACCCGCCAGAGGCCCGGGCCGGGCTGCTCGCCGCTCACCAGCAGCTCGTCGAAGATCACCGGGACGGGCTCGTCGCCGGCGATCGTCGCCGGGGCCCCGGCCTCCGCCGCCGGCGGCGGCTCCGGCGCGCCGGTCCCCGCAGGCTCCGCCGCGCCGGCGGTCCCGGCCGCGAGCGCGCAGATGAGCATCAGTGTGGCGAGCGGACCGATCATGTGAACTCCGGCGGCGGACTGTGCAGACACCGCGACGGCGGGAAAGTTTCGCCGCCGCTTGCGCCGGCGCCGCGGCGATTCCCGACGGCATCCGCGGCCGGGATCTGCGATGCTTCGCGGGTCGCGAACGAGCGGGTCGCGCGGGAGGCGCCGAGGATGGACAGGGCCACCGGTACGGGCAAGTACGAGCTGCTCCTCGAGCGCTGCAGCGGCCTCGAGCCCGTCGTCGCGGCCGTGGTCCACCCTTGCGAGCACAAGGCGCTCGCCGGGGCGATCGAGGCGGCCAGGCTCGGCCTGATCCGTCCGGTCCTGGTCGGGCCGCCGGCGCGGATCCGCGGCGTCGCCGCGGACAACGGGCTCGACCTCGGGGATCTCGAGATCGTCGCCTCGGCCCACAGCCACGATTCGGCCGCGAAGGCGGTCGAACTGGTGCGCGAGGGGCAGGCCGGGCTGGTCATGAAGGGCAGCCTGCACACGGACGAGCTTCTCGGCGCGATCCTCTCCACCCACGGCGGCCTTCGCACCGCGCGACGCGTGAGCCACGTGTTCATCATGGACGTGCCGACCTACCACAAGGTGCTGCTCGTCACCGATGCGGCGATCAACATCGCCCCGTCGCTCGAGGACAAGATGGACATCTGCCAGAACGCGGTCGATCTCGCGGTCTCGCTCGGCGTGGAGCGCCCGAAGGTCGCCATCCTCGCGGCGGTCGAGACCGTCAGCTCGAAGATGCCGGCGACCATCGACGCGGCGGCGTTGTGCAAGATGGCGGACCGCGGGCAGATCACGGGCGCGGTGCTCGACGGGCCGCTCGCCTTCGACAACGCCATCAGCCTCGAGGCGGCGCGCACCAAGGGAATCGAGTCGCCGGTCGCGGGCGATCCGGACATCCTGCTCGCGCCCGACCTGGAGGCGGCCAACATCCTCGCCAAGCTGCTGACCTTCCTGGCGCGGGCCGACAGCGCGGGCCTGATGCTCGGCGCGCGCGTGCCGGTCGTGCTCACGAGCCGCGCCGGCAGCATCCGCTCGCGGGTCGCGAGCTGCGCCGTCGCCATGCTGTCGGCCCACGCCCGGCACCAGGCGGCTGGCTGAGCGGCGGCGGGACGCCCGGATCCGGCCGATGCCAGAGCGAACGAGGCCCGCGCGCTCCGTCCTGGTGCTCAACGCAGGCTCCTCGAGCCTCAAGTTCGCCCTGTACGAGGTGGACGACGGCGCGCTGCGCATCCGCGGCCAGATCGAGGGCGTCGGGGCCGAGCCGCGCCTCGTCGCGCGCGCCGGCGACGGCGCCGTGCTGGCCGACGCGTCGCTGGAATCGCGCGCCGGCGACCTCGGCGGAGCGCTCGCGACGCTGCTCGAGTGGCTCGAGGCGCGGCGCCCGCGCGAACGCCCGGTCGCGGTGGGACACCGCGTCGTCCACGGCGGCGAGAGTTTCTCGCGTCCCACGCGCGTGACGCCGGCGTTGCTCGAGGAGCTGCGCGCGCTCGGGCCGCTCGCTCCCCTCCACCAGCCGCACAATCTCGCCGGCATCGAGGCCGCGCTCGCGGGAATGCCGGGCGTTCCGCAGGTCGCCTGCTTCGACACCGCCTTCCATCACGACGCCCCGCCCGTCGCGCGCACGGTGCCCCTGCCGAAGGCGATCCGCGACCGGGGCGTCCGGCGCTACGGCTTCCACGGCCTGTCCTACGAGTACGTCGCCGTCGTCCTGCCGCAGGTCGCGCCGGACGCCGCGCGCGGGCGCGTGATCGTCGCGCATCTCGGCAATGGCGCGAGCCTCTGCGCGCTGTCCGGCGGCCGCAGCGTCGACTACACGCTCGGCTTCACCGCGCTCGACGGGCTGTGCATGGGCACCCGGCCGGGCGCGCTCGATCCTGGCATCGTGCTCTGGCTGTTCCAGGAGCTCGGCCTGGGCGCGGCCGAGGTCGAGGACGTCCTGTACCGGCGATCGGGCCTGCTCGGCCTGTCGGGCGAGAGTCACGACATGCGCGACCTGCTCGCGAGCGATGCGCCCGACGCGCGCTTCGCGGTGGATTACTTCGTCTACCGCGCGGCCCGCGAGATCGGCGGGCTCGCCGCCGTGCTCGGCGGCCTCGACGGGCTGGTCTTCACCGCGGGCATCGGCGAGAACTCGCCCGAGGTCCGGCGCAGGATCTGCGACGCCTCGGCCTGGCTCGGCGTGACGATCGACCAGGCCGCGAACGCACGCGGCGAACAGCGCCTCACCGCGGCGGGCGGCGGCGTGGAGGTGCTGGTGATCCGCACCAACGAGGAGCTGATGATCGCCCGGCATACGGCGCGCGTCCTCGGCCTCGGCGCTCCGCCGGGCTGAGGGGATTCAGACCCCTGCCGCGGCCACGCGAACCGTCGCGACGCGCGCTTCCTCGCCACGCGATTCCGTCCACGCCACGATCAGCGAGGCTCCCTGCCGCGCGATCTGCGGGAAACCGGCGGGCCGCGACGCCGCGGTCCTGCCCACGATCCGCACCGGTCCCAGCGAGCCGTCGCGTGCGACGCGCCGAAGCGCCACCGCCGCGCCATCCGCGTCGGCGGCCAGCCAGGCGGCCACCGCATCGCCGTCCTCCAGCAGCACCACGTCGACGCGGCCAAGCGGGCCGTCGGCATCGAGGTCGACAGGCGGGCCGAACGACGCCCCACCGTCCGCGGACCGCGCAAACCGCACCCGCGGCCGGTCTTCCGCCGCGGTGAACCATGCGACCGCGACGTCCCTGCCATGCGCGTCCGCGGCCGGACCGTTCACGGGACAGCCCTCGATTCGCCAGCCGTCGACGGCGACGGCCGCGGGCGGCGTCCAGCCCTGCGGACCGTGGCGAACCGCGTAGATGTCGCGGATCTCCCCCGCGCCTCGGTCGCGGTAGAAGACGACCGGCCCGGCGTCGGTCAGCGCGACGTCGGTCTGGCAACAGTCGCAGGTGAGCCCGTCGAGCAGCGCTTCCTCGCGAAGCTCGCCGTCGGCGCCGATCAGCGCGGTCCGGAGCGTCATCCCGCCGCCATGGGCCGTTTGCCGTGCGCCAGCATGACCGTGATCGTGACCGTGACCCGAAGCGAGCATCTCGCGGCCGTCGAGCCACACCGCGCCTGCCCCGCCCTGCCACGGGAACAGGGTGACGAAGCCGTGCTCGGTCGGCGTCCCGTCGCGGTGAGGGTTGAAGGGCGGTGACCAGCTCCGGCCACGGTCGCGCGACAGCGAGACCGCCACGTCGTAGGCGTAGCCGCCCTCGGCGCGACGCACCAGCCAGTGCGCCGCCCAAAGGTCGTCCGCGAGCGGCACGACCGACGGGAAGTCGGCCCAGTTGACGAACCAGTCCTCGCCCCGGGCCAGGGTCCGCGGCGCCGACCACGCCGCGCCGTCGAGGGTCGCGAAGCGCAATGCGTGCGCCTGCCCGTCGGGCTCGAGCCAGCTGAGGACCACGCTGCCGTCGGCGGCGGCGGCAAGATGCGGCCCGCCGCTGCCCGCGGCCGCCGGGCTCGCGATGGCCTCGACGGCGGGACCGTCCCCGCCCCCGGGTGCCCGGTCGCCGCAGCCGGCGCAGCCGGCCACGACGGCCAGCGCAAGCACCGGCCACCGTCCAGAGCCGCGCCGTCGCATGCCGGTCGTCACGGGCGCCGCCTCGCCTCCCGCGCGGCGCGGTCGAGGATCAGCAGCCGAAGGTGCTTCTCGCGCACGTACTTGGCGGCGATCAGCGACACCGCGAGCCCGCGCCAGCCCTCGAGGAAGCCGAGACGGAACACGTAGCCGCGCAGGAAGCGCCACAGCGGGTTGAAGAACACCGACAGCCAGCTGCCGCGCTTGCCGCGGGCGAGCTGCTGCTCGGCCATCAGCCGCGCGTAGGTCGTGCGCTTGGCGAGCTGGTCGTTCAGGTCGCGGAAGGAATCGTGGAGGATGTCGCCGCGCAAGTGGCCGAGCCGGCCGTCCACGTCGACCCGCTCGTGCACCTCGAGGCCCGCGAAGCGGGCCCGGCGGCGGTCGAACACGCGGATCTGCCGGTCCGGGTACCAGTCGCCGTGGCGAAGGTAGCGCCCGAAGTAGCGTGACAGCCGCGGCGCGTCGAAGGCCGCGAAACCGTCCGCACCGCGCTCGCGCAACGCCGCGATCTCGCCGGCGAGCGCCGGCGAGAGCTGCTCGTCGGCGTCGAGCACCAGCACCCAGTCGTGGCTCGCGGCGTCCACCGCGAACTGCTTCTGCGAGCGGTAGCCCGGCCAGTCGCGCTCGATCACGCGCGCGCCGAGCGCGGCGGCGATGTCCCGGGTGGCGTCCGTGGAGTGCGAATCCACGACCACCAGCTCGTCGCAACCCGCCATGGACTCGAGGCAGGCGCGGATGCTCGCCTCCTCGTTGAAGGTGATCACGCAGCCGGTGATGTGCAGCGCCCGGGCAGTCACGCTTGCCTCACGAAGACGCAGTCCGCCTCGAGCAGGCGCAGCGAGGCATCGCGGGTCACCGAGAAGAAGCCGCTGACCGCGAAGCCGAGCGAAGTGATGAACCCGATCGACTCCTGCCAGGACGGCATTCCCTCGTAGAGCGGCACGAACGACAGCTCCGACTGCAGCGCGACCACGCGCGGCAGCGTGGCCGCGGCGCCGCGCAGGACCTCGAGGTCGTAGCCTTGGGTGTCGAGCTTGAGGTAGAGGCGCTGGCCCGACACAGCCGACCCGCCGGCGAGCTCGTCGAGGCGGCGCACCGGGACCGTCTCGGTCCGGGCCACCACATTCTTGTCCGCGAACTGGCCGGAAGCCGAGTGATCGGGGGCGCGCAGGGAGGAGAACACCGGGCGCGCCATGACGTTGAGCGACGCGGATCCCCCGCTCGCCGCGAGCGCGCAGCGCTCGACGCGCCAGTGGGGGTCGAAGCGCGATCGACGGGCGAGGTCCCCGGCGAGCGCCTCGATGGGCTCGACGGACAGCACCGGGCCGCGGAAGCCCACGTGGTGCCGCAGGAAGCGGTAGTACTGGCCGCGGTTCGCGCCGACGTCGACCGCCGCGTCCACGCCGCGGGCCGCGAACAGCGCGCGGAGGTGGCCGGCGAGCGCAGCGTTGCGCCGGCGCGAGGGCGGCGTCAGGGCCACGGCGGCACGCCGCGCCACGTCTTCCGCCCGCCAGGCCAGCCTCTCGATCACGCGTCGATCCTCCCCGGCCGTCGCGGCTTGCGCGGGGATCGGGCTCCGGCCGGCCTCCGATGCGCCGGCTGCGAGGATACTCACAAACCCGCGCCGGCGCGAATCGCGCGGCTCTGGGACGAGCGCTGGCCGGCGGCCATCAGGCCTGGCGCCGCCTAAACCTCGGCCGCCACACGGCGACCAGGATGTTGCCGAAGGACAGCGCGAGGATGGTCCACAGGCCGATCCACTCGGTGCGCAGGATCGGCGCCAGCAGCTCGGGGCTCGCCTCGCCCGCGCTCGCCGCGAGCGCGCTGACCTCGGCCGCCTTGCGGGCGCTCGCGTTCACCGTGAGCAACGTGCCCTCGAACATCGCGACCGTGGACAGCGCCTTGAGCCAGGGCCAGCCGGCATCCATGTAGGCGCGGGTGGCGGCGATCGCGAGCAGGCCGCTGATCAGCACCAGCACCAGCGAGGGCAGCAGCAGCCACTGGGTCAGGGCCGCGATGCCGCGGCGAACCGCCGCATACTCGACGAGGGAGTCCTGCGGCGCCGTCGCGACCAGCACGATGTAGGCCGCGAGCGCACCCATCACGCCGACGGCGCCGACCTCGTGGAGCAGCTTGAGGAGCTTGCGGTACACGGCGCGCAGTGTAGTGGGCCGCGGCGCGCGGCCGCCAGCGCCGTGCCGCCGCACTGGACAGGCTCGACGCGCGCCCGGCGCCCGCGCTCAGGCGAGCGCGGTGAGCAGCCTCTCCCGCTCTGCCAGGCCCGGCAGCCGGCCGCGCGCGGCGCCGAGATTGTCCTCGACGTGGCGGGGCTTGAGGGTCCCGGGGATGACGCAGGTGACGGCGGGATTCGCGAGGATGAACTTCAGGAAGAGCTGGCCCCAGCTCGCGCAGTCCCAGTCCGCCGCCCAGCCGGGCAGCGGCCTGCCGCGCACGCGCCCGAACAGCTCGCCGGCGCCGAAGGGCTGGTTCGCCAGCACCGCCACGCCGCGCTCCCGCGCGAGCGGCAGCAGTCGTCGCTCCGCGCTGCGGTCGAGGACGTTGTAGTTCACCTGCAGGACGTCGACCCGCTCCTGCTCGATGACCCGGGCCAGGTCGTCGTGCGCTCCCGGCAGGTAGTGCGTGATGCCGAGGTAGCGGATCCGGCCCTCGGCCTTCAGCCGCGCGAGCAACGGCAGCTGCGTGGCGACGTCGACGAGGTTGTGCACCTGCACCAGGTCGATGCGCTCGCGGCGCACCAGGCCGAAGGACCGCTCGACTTGCGCCTCGCCCTCGCGTCGGCCGCGCGTCCAGACCTTGGTGGCCAGGAACAACTCCGGCAGGATGCCGAGTTCGGCGCCGAGCGTGCCGATGGCCTGCTCGGCGTCGCCGTACATCGGCGAGGTGTCGACCACCCGTCCGCCGAGTTCGAAGAAGCGTCCGAGCACCGCCATCGACGCCGCGCGCTGCCCGAGGCTCAGGCCGCGCCAGGTGCCGAGGCCCACACGCACGATCGCCTCGCCCGAAGCGGGGATCGGCCGCGTGCCGAGCGCCGCCGCCGACGCGTCGCGCAGCGCGCCGGCGGCCGCGAGGCCGATCGCGCCGGCGACGAAGCCGCGCCGGCGTGCGTCGAAGCCGTCCCCGGATCGCATGGCGCCTCCGCTGCAGCGCGGCGCACGGGCCGCTAAGATCGGTCATCCTAACCGACGAGCCGGTCGATGCCAGAGTCGCTCCGCGGCCAGGTCGCCATCGTGGGCGCCGCCGACACCGAGGTGGGCATCCTGCCCGAGGCCGGCGCCACGCGGCTGTGCATCGACGCGATCCTGGCCGCGCTGGCGGACGCCGGCCTCGGCAAGGACGAGGTCGACGGCCTCGTCACCTGCAACCCGATCGCCGAGCCCTTCACCTACCACGCGGAGGCCATCGCGGAGCACCTCGGCGTGTTCCCCCGCTACTGCGTGAGCGTCGCGACCGGCGGCGGCACGACCTTCACGGCGCTGCACCAGGCCGCCGCGGCTGTCGCGACCGGCCTGTGCCGCACGGTCGTCGTGGCGATGGCCGACTGCCTGCGTTCGGGCGTGACGCGCGAGCGCGCCGTCGCCCTGCAGGCCTCCACCGGCCACCCGCAGTTCGAGGCGCCGTGGGGCGCGCCGGTCGCGGCGAGCTACGCGCTCATCGCGCGCGCACACATGCACGAGTTCGGCACGACTGCGGAGCAGCTCGCCGCGGTGGCGGTCTCGGCGCGGGCGCACGCGGCGCGCAACCCCGCGGCGCAGAAGCGCGAGCCGATCACTGTCGAGGACGTGCTCGCCTCGAGGCTGGTCGCCGACCCGCTGCACGTGCTCGACTGCTCGCTCGTCTCGGACGGCGGCGCCGCGGTCGTGCTGACTTCCGCCGCGCGGGCCGCGGACCTGCGCCGGCGTCCGGTGTACCTGCTGGGTGTCGGCGAGGGCCACGGCCACGAGCACATCAGCCAGGCGCGAAGCCTGACCACCTCGGCCGCCGTCGACTCGGGCCGGCGCGCCTTCGAGATGGCCGGCCTGCGCGCGGCGGACGTCGATTTCGCCAACCTCTACGACTGCTTCACGCCGACGGTCGTCGTGCTGCTCGAGGACCTGGGCTTCTGCCGCAAGGGCGAGGGCGGCGGCTTCGTCGAGGCGGGCAGCATCGGGCCCGGCGGGCGCCTGCCGGTCAACACCCACGGCGGCCTGCTGGCGCACTGCCATCCTGGCCACCCGGGCTCGATGTTCGCGCTCACCGAGGCGGTCCGGCAGCTGCAGGGCGCGGCCGGCGAGCGGCAGCTCGCGCGCGCCGGGCTCGGGCTCGTGCACGGTCTCGGCGGCGTGATGTCGAGCCATTGCACCCTGATCCTCGGCCGGGAGCGCGCCGCGTGAGCGACGGAACCCTGCGCAAGGTCCCGGTGCCGACGGCGGAGACCGCCGAGTTCTGGGCCGCCTGCCGGCGCCGCGAGCTGCTGCTGCAGCGCTGCGCGGCCTGTGGACACCTGCAGTTCTACCCGCGGCTGCTGTGCACGGCCTGCGGCGGGCGCGAACTCGGCTGGACGCGCGCCAGCGGGCGGGGCGTGGTGCAAAGCTTCGCCCTCGTGCGGCGCCCGGTGTCGGCCGCCTACGCCGCGGAGTCGCCCTTCGCCCTGCTGCTGGTCGCGCTCGAGGAGGGGCCGAAGATGATGAGCACCCTCGCAGGCGCGGCGCCCGAGAGCGCAGAGGTCGGCATGCAGGTCGTCGTCGTCTTCGACGACTGGCCGGAGGGCGTCACCATGCCGAGGTTCCGCCCGGCGTAAGCGGGCGGAATTCGCCCCGGCCTTCGCGCGATGTCGCCCTGGCGGCCGGACCCGGTCAGCCCTCCGTGGCCGCCCCGCGCGCGGCGGCCTTCGGCAGGCTGACCACCTTGTTCGTGTCCGCGTGCCCGGTCGCCTCGGCGTCGACGCATTCGAGGCGCCCCTCGACCGCCGCGCCGCACTCCATGTGCAGCTTGCGGTAGAAGATGTTGCCGGTGACGCGGGCCTTGGCCTGCAGCTCGACGAAGTGGCCGACCTCGAGGTCGCCGCGGATGGTCCCGTTGATGACGGCGTCGTGGACCTTGACCGAGCCCTCGATGCTGCCCTTCTCGCTCAGCACCAGCAATCCGCCCTCGCCGCCGCGCGCGCAGACGCTGCCCTGGATGCTGCCGTCCACGCGCAGCCCGTCGGTGATGAAGACGTCGCCCTTGATCTCGACGCCCTCGGCGACGAGGCTCGAGAGCCGGCGAATGGCGATGGACGGGTGCTGCTTGCGTCGGAACATGGCATGCCTCCTCTGCTCAAGGGCGCGTCGCGGCGCCGCGGGCGGGCGAGCCCTTCGCCCGGTAGAAATCGACCTGGCTCGACAGCTCGGCCACCTGGCCGTTGAGTTCGCGCAGCTCGCGGTCGAGGGCGGCGCGCGTCGCCCGCTCGACCTCGATCTCGACGCGCAGTCCGGCGACCTCGGCGCGCAGCGCCTCGTTCTCCGACTCGAGCGCGCGGGCCTGCGAGAAAGGCGTCGTGCCGCCGCCCGCCTGCAGGGCGCTCGCGGCCGCCGCGACCACGAGCGACGCGGCGCCGAGCGCGAGCGACAGCCGGCGCCAGGCCGCCGGCACGAGCTCGATGCGCGTCTCCGTGAGGAAGCGGGTGGCGCGGCTGGCCATCGCCTCAGCGCCCCGCGCCCGGCAACACCTCGGCGAGGAACGGGCCTGGATCCACCCTGCGCCCGTCGCGGATCACCTCGAAGTGCAGGTGCGGCCCGCTCGAGCGGCCGGTCGAGCCGACCAGCGCGACTTCCTGCTGCGGCATGACCACCTCGCCCGGCCGCACCAGCAGCCGGGAGGCGTGCCCGTACAGCGTGGACAGGCCGTTGCCGTGGTCGATCACGACCGTCTTGCCGTAGGCGCCGCGGTAGCCCGCGAAGACCACCCGGCCGCCGCCGCTCGCGAGGATCGGCGTGCCCTGCGGCGCGGGAATGTCGAGGCCGGCGTGGCGCGCCAGCTCGCCCGTGAACGGGTCGTGGCGCAGGCCGAACACCGAGCTGACGCCGACGCCCTCGCCGGCGACCGGCACGCGGGAAGGAAACGCCATCGTCTGCAGCACCTGGCCGGCGGCCGAGTCCGCGAGCTGGCCCAGCGCCGTCTCCAGCGCGAACAGCCGCGATTCCACCAGCGACAGTCCCGTGCCGTGGTCGGCGGCCGCCGAAAACGCCGCCGGCAGGGAGCCCAGGGCGGCGAACTGCACCAGCGGCCCGCCGACGGCGCCGGTCACGGAACGCGGCCTCGATCCAGGCGCGCCGTCGGCGGGACCGAGGCTGCGTGCGAGCGCCTCGGCCTCGCCTTCGAGCAGCGACAGGCGGCTCGCCAACGCTCCGACCCGGCCGACGAGCGCCCTGCCCGCCGGCTGTTCCAGGTCGAGCGGCGCCGGCTGGGCCGCCTGCGTGCGGGCGAGCCAGTACCCTGCGCCGAGGCACAGCGTCGCGAGCGCCGCGGCGACCGCGGCGGCGACCGCGAGCGCCACGCCCGCATGGATGGTTCGGGTCCGCGAGCCTGCCGCGGACCCGGGGGAGATGATCAGGAAGGCCACGGCCTCTCCTCGCTCGACCGGCGAGACCCTACTTACCGCGCCGCGCCGGCTGGCGACAAGCGCGCGCGCGACGCGTGTCGCAAACTGTGAGAGAGGGCACAGCAGGCGCGCGCCGCCTGTCGCCGCACGGCGACAGTCGACGCAGCTACGCGCTCCGCTACAGCCGCGCGGCCATCTCGGCCCACAGCTCGGCGAAGCGCAGCGCGGCTTCGCTCGCGGGCGCGAGCGCGGGCAGCGGCGCCCGTCGCACGGTCATCCGCTCGATGTCGCTCCAGTAGGGAATCTCCGTCGCGAGCAGCGCCGGAAAGCGCGCCCGGGCCGCGTCGGCCAGCTCGCCGTGCAGCGACCGGCGCCGATCGACCATGGACAGGAACGGCAGGATCCGCAGGTCCGAGAGACCCTGCCGCTGGGCGAACTCCAGCAATTGCCCGATCATGCGCAGCGACAGTGGCGCCGGGACCGTCGGCACCGCGATCGCGTCGGCCGCACGCAGCACGTTCTCGGTGAGCAGCGAAGCGCCCGGCGGGCAGTCGAGGACCAGCAGGTCGTACTCGCGCTCGAGCGGCCGGCTCATCCTGAGCAGCCGCTGCGTGGGGTGCTTCCTGCGCTCCAGCTGCGCGTCGAAGTTCCGGTACGAGAAGTCGGCCGCGATGAGGTCGAGCCCCGGCCAGGGCGTGGAGGACACGATCTCGGGCAGCTCGACCTTGCCGCTGACCAGGCGCCGGGCCTTCACGCGCTCCTGCGGCTCGCCGCGCAGCACGTAGCTGGCCCCGCCCTGCGGGTCGAGGTCCCACAGCACGGTGCGGTGACCCGCCCGTGCCGCGAGATAGGAGAGATTGACCGCGGCGGTCGTCTTGCCGACGCCACCCTTGATGTTCGAAACCGCGAGGATCTTCATGGCAGGCGAACGCGTCTCCCCGCCGCCACTCTAGCCGCGGAACCGGCCGCTTTCACCCGCCCGCGCCGGGACCGGGTGGCCGCTTGCGCCGTCGCGGCGTCGCGCCTAGCGTGTGCCGGGAGATCCCGAGGCGGGAGGACGGCGGTGCGCGAGCCAGGTGGGCCACAGGTTCCGGAGGCGGATTCCGCGGCGCCGACGCCGAGGCTCGTGCCGATCGGTTTCGTGCGCAGCGGCCTGGCCAGCAAGGTCGACGCGCCACGCCAGCCCGCGGCCGCCGCCGGCCAGCGCGCGCGCATCGAGCTCGTGACGGGACGCAACCTCGAGCACGCCGTCGACGACCTCGAGGGCTGGGAGTACCTCTGGGTGATCTTCTGGTTCCACCTCAACGAGGGCTGGCGCCCCAAGGTGCTGCCGCCGCGCAGCACGACCGGCCGCAAGGGCGTGCTGGCCACGCGATCGCCGCACCGCCCCAACCCGCTGGGCCTGTCGGCCGTGCGCCTCGAGCGCGTCGAGGGGTTGACGCTTCACGTCGCGGGGGCGGACATGGTGGACGGCACGCCGGTGCTCGACATCAAGCCCTATGTCGCCTACACCGACGCGCATCCCGCGGCGAGGAGTGGCTGGCTCGACGACGAGTCGCAGCGCGGCGCGGCGGTCCGCCCGGCGGATCCGGTCGCGGACTGGCGCGTCGAGTTCGAGCCACGGGCGGCCGAGCAGGCCGCCTGGATCGAGCAGCGCACGGGATTGCCGCTGGCCCAGCGGATCGCGCAGGCCCTCGCGGAGGGGCCGCGCCCGAACCCCTACCGGCGCATCAAGCGCGAGGCCGACGGGTATCGCATCGCGATCAAGGACTGGCGCGCGCGCTTCGTGGTGGACGGGCGCAGGATCCGCGTGCTCGAGCTGCGATCCGGCTATCGCGCCTCGCAGCTTGCGTCCGTGCAGGGCCCGGCGACCGCGCTGCACCGCGAGTTCATCGCGCTGTGGCCGGACCGCGGCGCCTGAGCGGGCCGCGTCGCGTTTCGTTCGCGCGAGCGACGGGCTATGCTCCGGGCATGAGGCCGCGCGGCTGGCCACTGCTGTTCGCGACGCTGTTGCTCGGCGCCTGTCGGCAGGAGCCGTCCCTCGCCGCCGCGACCGACGGCGACGCCCACGCCGCCGAGCGGCGCGCCATGGTCGACCGGCAGCTGCGCGGACGCGACATCCGCGACCCGCGCGTCCTCGAGGCGATGGCACGCGTCCCGCGCCACGAGCTCGTGCCGCGGGAGTTCGAGGCAGAAGCCTACCGCGACCACCCGCTGCCGATCGGTCACGGCCAGACGATCTCGCAGCCCTACATCGTCGCCTTCATGACGCAGGCGCTCGAGCCCGGGCCGGGCGACCGGGTGCTCGAGATCGGCACCGGCTCGGGCTACCAGGCGGCGGTCCTGGCCGAACTGGTCCGCGAGGTCTACACGATCGAGATCGTCGCGCCGCTCGGCGAGCGCGCGCGCGCCGACCTCGAGCGGCTCGGCTACCGAAACGTCGAGGTGCGCATCGGGGATGGCTACGAGGGCTGGCCCGAACACGCGCCCTTCGACGCCATCATCGTCACCTGCTCGCCCGAGGACGTGCCCGCGCCGCTCGTCGAGCAGCTGCGGGAGGGCGGCCGCATGATCATCCCGGTGGGCGACCCGCGGCGCGGCCAGCAGCTCTACCTGCTCGAAAAGCGCGGCGGACAGGTGAGCCGCGAGGCGGTCCTGCCCGTGCGCTTCGTGCCCATGACCGGCCGCGCGCTCGGCGGTGCCGACGCGCGGGAACCCTGAGCCGCCCCCGCCTTCGCGCAGTCAGGACCCCCTGCGACGGGGGTCGCGCCTCAGGCCTTCGCGGCGTAGCCGCTGCACCATCCAGCCGCATTGACGGCCTTGCCCGGGAACAGGTTGCAGCCGCCCCACTCGTCTCCCTCCTGGCCGCGGAACTGCACGCAGTTGCTGCAGCGGCTGCCCTGCTTGTAGGCCGGGTAGCGCGTCGCGTCCACGAGGCTGGCGTCGTGGCGGTAGCCCAGCGCCTGGGCGGTCGGGTCGCTCTCCTCGAGACGCGCCAGCTCCTGCGCCGCGGGCGCGGCCGGCTCGGG
>CAYORU010000023.1:0-56896 GCA_964406445.1 uncultured Steroidobacteraceae bacterium | reverse complement strand
CAGGCCGGAAACCCGCTGATTCTCCCGGGCGATGGGGCCGCGGAGCCGGCCTAGCCGCGCCGCTCGCGCCTCTCGAGCAGCTGGACCGGCCGCGTCTCGGGCGGGTCGCAGCCGAGGCTGGCGTGGGTGGCCACCACGAACTTCGCGAACTCCCGCGCGCCGATCGGCCGGCTGATCAGGTAGCCCTGCGCGAGATCGCAGCCGAGTCCCGACAGCCAGCGCCACTGCGTCTCGGTTTCCACGCCTTCGGCGACCACCTTCATTCCCATCGTGTGGCCGAGTTCGACGATCGAGCGGACGATCGTCGCACGGTCTTCGTCACCCGCCTCGTCGACGAGGAAGGATCGATCGACCTTGATCTCGTCCACCGGCAGTCGGCGCAGTTGGGAAAGCGAGGAAAAGCCGGTGCCGAAGTCGTCGATCGAGAAGCGCACGCCGGCCACCCGCAACAGCTCCATGTGGCGAATCGCGACCTCGGCATCGCGCATGAACGCGCTTTCGGTGATCTCGAGCACCAGCCTCAGGCCGGGGACGCCGTGGGTGCGCAGCTCGCCGATCACGTAGTCGGGAAGGGTCGGGTCGACGATGTCGGTGGCCGACAGGTTCACGGCGATCTCCATCGACAGGCCCTCGGCATCCCAGGCGGCCACCTGGCGCAAGGCGCTGCGCAGCACCCAGCGCGACAGCAGACGCGATGCCCCGGTCTGCTCGGCGACGGTGACGAACTCGAGCGGCGAGATGGAGCCGAGCGTGCCGTGCGTCCAGCGCGCGAGCGCCTCGGCGCTTTGCACGCGCCGCGACGCGAACGACACCTTCGGCTGATACACGATCGACAGCCGTCCGGACTCGATGGCCTCCGGCAGCTCCGCGCCGATCTGCAGGCGACGTCGCTGGGCCTCGTCCGAGGCAGGATCGAAGACGGCGACGCATTGCGTCGCCGCGCCGGCCGCCACGAGCGCCGACTCTGCGCGTCGCAGCAGCTCGGCGGGGTCCGAGCCGTGCTCGGGTGCGAGCGATACGCCGCAGACCAGCGCCGGCTGCACGGCGACGTCGGCGATGCGGAGCGTCGCCGACAGGCGGCCGACGCACTCGCTCGCCGCCGCTTCCGCGCGCGCGCGCCCGAGGCCGACCTGCGCGAGAAGCAGGTGCGGGCCATCGATGCGCGCCACGAGCGCCTGCCCGCCGGCGACCGCCTGCAGGCGCCGACCGAGCTCGCGGATCGCCTCGTCGGCGACCTCCGAGCCCAGCGAGATCGAGAGCTCCGGGTGATTGACGAAACGGACCACGATCAGCGCGGCGCGGGCCTCGCTGCCCGACGCAAGGGCCTGGCCGAGCCACTCCTCCGCCGCGCGCCTGTTGGGAAGCCCCGTCACCGCATCGTGGGTCGCGAAGCGCAGGATGCGTGATTCGCGCTCGGCGATGCCCGATTGCATAGCATTGAACGTCCTGGCGAGCCGCTCGAGCTCCTCGCCGCCGCTGGCGGCGACGCTCGACGAGTAGTCGCCGCGCTCGATCCGCCGCGCGCCCTGGACCAGCCGGTCGATCGGGCGCACCGCGCTGCGCCCGAGCACCCAGGATATCGCGATGGCCGCGAGCAGGGTCAGCGTGGCGATCGCCAGCAGGGTCCGGCCGAGCTCGTAGTACGGGGCCTCGACGCTTCGCATGGGCGAGTGCAGGACGACGTGCAGTGGCAGGTCCCCGTCGGAGAGGCGCAACGCGCTGACCAGCCATGCCTCGTCGCCCAAGCCCAGTTCGCGCGGCGCGTCGTCGAGGAGCAGGGACCCGGTGACGTCGGCGAGAGCCGCGCGGCCGCCGCCGCGCAGCGTCGAGGCGACGATCCTTGCGCCGCCCGTCGACTCCGCGAGCAGCGTGACGTCGACGTCGACCAGCGAGCGGATCTGCGCGGCGAACCGGTCGTCGATGACGAATCCCATCGCGACCCAGCCGATCAGGTCAGGCGCCTGTACCGGCGCGACGAACACCTGGTAGACCCGGTCGCCGAGCGACAGGAAATGCGGCTCGGCGGCGCCGCCGCCAGACTCGCGGATCAGGGCGGCACCGGCGCCGGCGGCGAGCTGCTGACCACGCGCATTCGACGAGATCGGCCGGCCGTCGGTATCGAGCGCGATCATCAACTGGGCCCCGACCCGTCCGCCATGGTTGCCGATCGCCGAGGCGATCGTCGGCGCGTCGCCCGAAGCGACCGCCTCCCGCAAGCCGAAGTCGGCCGACAGCACCGTCACCGCGTTGGCGAGCTGCTGGGCGCGGAAGCCGATCAGCTCACGAGCGACGACGGCGCCGGCCGCGAGCTGCTCGGACGCGCGCTCCCGCACCAGCGTTTCCGTGCGCGCGAGCGATGCGACGAGCGTCACAGTCTGCGCGCAGACCACCAGGCCGATGATCAGGATGAGAAGCCTGTTTCGGAAGGTGCGCATGAGGCTTGGCTGAAATCCGGAACGAAGATGCTAGACAGGGCCGACTCGGGGCGCGACGACGTGACACTGGATCTGGGACGCAATGCTCACCGCTGGACCACCGTCGTCGCGGTGCTCGGGCTGCTGTTGGCCGCCGGCCCGGCCCGGGCCGTGTCGTTCGAGGTGCGTGTCGAAGAGGCGGACGGCCGCCCGCTCGTGGGCGCGGTCGTCACCCTGAGCGCACAGGACGCGACTCGGCAGCCTGCCCCGGCCGTGACGGCGGTGATCGACCAGATCGACCGGACCTTCGTTCCGGACGTCGTCGTGATCCCGGTCGGCTCCCGTGTCACCTTTCCGAACAGCGACTCGATCAGCCATCAGGTCTACTCGTTCTCGCCGATCCGCAAGTTCCAGCTGCCGCTATATCGGGGCAAGGCGCACCCACCCGTGCAGTTCGACCAGCCCGGCGTCGCCACGCTCGGATGCAACATCCACGACGAGATGCGGGCCTACGTCGTGGTGACCGACGGCCAGCACTACGGCCGCAGCGACGGGCGGGGCGTGTGGCGCGCACCGGACGTGGTGCCCGGCGAGTACACGCTGCGCATCTGGCATCCGCGCCTGCGCGAGCCCGGCGGGCTGACCGAGCGCGTGCTGCGCATCGGCGACGCCGCCGCGACGTCGCTCGTCGTGCGCGCGGCCGACGCGCTGCGCCCGGCGCCGCGTGCGGCGAAACCGGCTACCTGGGACGCCTATTGATGCCCTGGTCGCCACCGGGCCGCCGCGCTGCCGGCGGCGTCGCCGTCCTGGCCCTGGTCTTCGTCGGCGCGCCGCGCGCCGCCGCCGAGGCCGGCCGTCTCGATCTCGCTTTCGATGCGCGGCTGGTCGAGAGCGACGGCCGGCGCAGCTTCCTCGATGGCGGCCTCGGCAAGCTCCGCTACGACGACGAGGCCGATGGCCTGCAGTTCGGACGGCTGCGGCTCGCCTGGCGTGGCGTGCTCGGCGAGACCTGGCACGCGAGCGTCGACGCCTCGGCCTGGAGCGGGGACGAACACAATCCGATCGACCTGACCGAGGCCCTGGTCGAGTGGCGGCCCGTGCCGCAGTCGGCGTGGCGCTCCCGGCTTCGGATCGGGGCGTTCTATCCGCCGATATCGCTCGAGCACCGCGCCGCCGGATGGACGAATCCCTATCTCACGAGCAGCTCGGCGCTCAACACCTGGGTCGGCGAGGAACTGCGCACCATCGGCGTCGAGTACCGGCTGGAGCGCAGCGGCCTGGCCGTCGGCTCCGGGCTCGACTGGGGCGTCGGCGCGGCACTGTACGGCTGGAACGATCCGGCGGGCATCATCGTCGCGACGCGCGGCTGGGCGCTGCACGACCGGCAGACCCCGCTGTTCGGCCGCACCGGGACGCTGCCCGTCTCCGGGCCCGAGCAGCGGGTGCTGTTCGAGGAGATCGACGGCCGGCCCGGATACTACGTCCACGGCTTCCTGCGCCATGCGGACCGGCTCGAGCTGCGCGCGCTCTGGTACGACAATCGTGGCGACCCGGCCGCGTTCGAGCCGTCCATCGTCGAATACGCCTGGGACACCCGATTTCTGGCCGTCGGCGCGCGCTACGAAACCGGGGCACGGACGACGATCGTGTCGCAATGGCTGAATGGCGTGACGGACGTCGGGCCGGCCGCGCATGACCGCTGGACGTTCGACTCGGCCTTCCTGCTGGTCTCGCAGCAGCTGGGAAGGCACCGTCTCTCCGGTCGGGTCGACGCCTTCAGCCTCGATCACGTGCGAACCAGCTTTCCCATCGCGCTGGGACGCGAGCGCGGCGATGCCTGGTCCGTGGCCTGGACCTGGCAGGCCACCGAGCCGCTCGCGCTCAGCGTGGAGTGGCTCGTGGTAGACAGCGAGTTCAACTGGCGCTCCCGGCTCGGCGAGGCTCCCGCGGCGCTCGAGCGCAGTCTGCAGCTCGGCCTGCGCTACACCTTGTCCGCGGGACGATAGCCGGGCACATCGCCGCCGGACAGCAGCGCGACCCAGGCCTGGCCGGCCGAGATGCCGCCGTCGTTCGGCGGCAGCTCGCAGGCCTCGTAGACGGAGAGGCCTGCGGCGACGAGGCGCGACTCGACGTCGGCGGCCAGCAGTCGGTTCATGAAGCAGCCGCCGCAGAGCGCCACCTGCCCGAGGCCCTCCCGGGCCGCCGCGGCGGCCACCCAGTCGGCGAGCGCGGCGGCGAGCGTGCAGTGAAACAACGCCGCGCCCGCGGCCGCGTCGCCCGTGTCGGCCAGCCGGCCGACCAGCGGGAGGAGGTCGAGCGTCGTGCCGTCGAGGCGCCAGCCGCCCTGCATCGGCTCGACCGGTCCGTGGGCGGTGGCGAGGCCCTCGAGCAGCATCGCCGCCTGTCCCTCGAACCGCATCACTTCCTTGAGCCCGAGCAGTCCGGCGGCGGCGTCGAACCAGCGGCCCATGCTGGTGGTGCGCGGGCAGCGCAGATCGCGATCGAGCATCGTCCGCACCGCGCGTGCGGCCGCGTTCGCGTAGCGCCGCTCGATCTCGTCGCCGCGGCCGAGGTCGTGCAGGGCCGCCCCCGCCATGCGCCAGGGCTCGCGCGCCGCGCGGTCGCCGCCGGGCAGCGCGATCGGTCGCAGGTGCCCGAGGCGACGGTAGCCGGCCGCGTCGACCTGCAGCAGCTCGCCGCCCCAGGCCTCGCCGTCCTCGCCGAGCCCGACGCCGTCCAGCGCGAGGCCGAGCACGGGCCCCTCGAGGCGATGCTCGGCCATCACCGCCGCGACGTGCGCGTGGTGGTGCTGCACGCGCACCAGAGGCAGCCCGCGTTCGGCGGCCAGCGCCGCGGCGAGGCGGGTGCTCTCGAAGTCCGGGTGCAGGTCGCAGGCGATGACCGCGGGCACGACGTCGAGGACGTCGAGCAGGTGCAGCGCGGTCTCCTCGAGCGCGCGGCAGGTCGGCCGGTTGTCGAGATCACCGACGTGCTGCGAGACGACGGCCTCGCCGCCGCGCGTGACGCAGACCGTGTTCTTCAGGTAGCCGCCGAGCGCGAGCACCGGCGGGCCGGCGCGGGCCAGCGGAATGGGGCGCGGCGTCTGGCCGCGCGCGCGGCGGATGAAGCGAAGCCTGCCGGCGCGGACGTGCGCGACGGTGTCGTCGCAGCGGACGAGGATGTCGCGGTCGTGCAGGAGCAGCGCGTCCGCGATGCCGCCGAGCCGCCGCAGCGCCTCGTCGTTGCCGATGACGAGCGGCTCGCCGCTCGGGTTCGCCGAGGTGCAGACGAGGGTGAGTTGCTGCGGCGCCCCCAGCCAGCCCGTGCCGGCAGGCCGGCCCGCGGCCTCGTGGAACAGCAGGTAGTGCAGCGGCGTGTAGGGCAGCATCACGCCGAGCAGCGCGAGCCCGGGCGCGACCCCTTCGGGGGCGTCGGCCGCGACGTCCGTCTTCGTCAGCAGCACGATCGGCCGCTCGGGGGACTCGAGCGCCTCGCGTTCGGCCGGCTCGAGCCGGGCGTGGCGCAACGCGGAGGCGGCGTTCGCCACCATCAGCGCGAAGGGCTTCTCCTCGCGCGCCTTGCGCTCGCGCAGGCGGCGCACGGCGTCCGGCCGCGCGGCGTCGCAGACCAGGTGGAAGCCGCCGAGTCCCTTGATGGCGACGATCCCGCCGCTGCGGATGAGCTCGAGCGTGCCAGCGACCGGGTCCTCGGCCGGCAGGCGCGCGCCGTCACGCGCGACGAGCGCGAGCGACGGCCCGCAGGCCGGGCAGGCGTTCGGCTGGGCGTGGAAGCGGCGATGCAGGGGATCGCGGTACTCGGCGAGGCAGGCCGGGCACTGCGTGAACGCCGCCATGCTGGTGTTCGGCCGGTCGTAGGGCAGGGCGCGGGTGATGGTGTAGCGCGGCCCGCAGTGGGTGCAGTTGATGAACGGGTAGCGCCAGCGACGGTCGGCCGGGTCGAACAGCTCGGCGAGGCAGTCCGGGCAGACGGCGGTGTCGGGCGTGACGTGCGCGCCGCGTCCGCGGCTCTCGCTCGCGACGATGGCGAAGGGCTCGTCGCCGCCGGTCGGCGCGAGGTCCTCGGTCTCCACCGCGACGATCCGCGCCAGGCGCGGCGCCTCCGCCGCGAGGCGGCTCGCGAACGAGTCGAGCGCGGAAGGCGCGCCCTCGATCTCGAGGAACACGCCGTGGCCGTCGTTGCCGACGAAACCGGCGAGGCCGAGGTCGGTCGCGATGCGGAAGGCGAAGGGCCTGAACCCGACGCCCTGCACCTGGCCGCGGACCCTCAGCCGGCGGCGCGCGCGATCCACGCCAGCCAGGCGTCGAAGCCCTCGCCCGTGCGCGCCGAGACGCGCAGGATCTCGATCCGGGGATTGACCTTGCGCGCGTTCTCCTCGCAGGCCGCGACGTCGAAGTCGAGGTGCGGCAGCAGGTCGATCTTGTTGACGAGCATCAGCCGCGAGGCGCGGAACATGTCCGGGTACTTGAGCGGCTTGTCCTCGCCCTCGGTGACCGAGAGGATCGCGACCTTGGCCGCTTCGCCGAGGTCGAACAGCGCCGGGCAGACCAGGTTGCCGACGTTCTCGATGAACAGCACGCCGCCTTGCATCGCCGGCAGCCGGTCCAGCGCGCGGGAGACCATCGGCGCCTCGAGGTGGCAGCCCTTGCCGGTGTTGACCTGCACGGCCGCGACGCCCGTCGCGCGGATCCGGTCCGCGTCGTTCGAGGTCTGCTGGTCGCCCTCGATCACCGCGACCGGGCGCCGGCCCGACAGCGCGCTGACGGTGCGCACGAGCAGCGAGGTCTTGCCGGACCCCGGGCTCGAGACGAGGTTGAGGCACAGCGTCCCCGCCGCCGCGAGGCGCTCGCGGTTTCTCGCGGCCCAGCTGTCGTTCGCGGCGAGCAGGTCGCGCTCGACCTGGACGATGCGCGCCGCGGGGGTGCCGTGCGCGTGCACCCCTGCGGCGCCGATGCCGGCCTCGACCGCGCTCACCGGCGCCGGCGCCAGCGGCACGAACTGCTCGACCCCGGCGAGCGGCGCGCGCGTGCCGCGCGCGAGCGCCTGCCCGACGCCGTCGATGTGGACGTGATCCGTGCCGCAGCCGCAAGTCGTGCACATGGCCGTTCCCTCAGCTCATCATCTCGATGTCGCGGACCCGGAGCTCCGTGCCGCCCGTGACCTGCAGCTGGTGGCTGCCGCAGTCGGGGCAAGGGTCGGCGAGGCTTCCCACCGTAACACTTCCGCCGCAGGGCATGCACCAGGCGCGGCCCTCCGGCTGGTCGATCGCGAGCGTCGCGCCCTCGGCCAGGGTCTCGCGGCTCGCCGCGTCGAAACAGAAGCGCAGCGCCTCGAGTTCCACGCCCGCCAGCCGGCCGACCTCGATGCGGACCGACGTGACGCGCGTCCCGCCGTGCTGCCGGGCGGTGTCCTCGACGATCTGCAGGACGCTCTCGGCGAGCGACATCTCATGCATCGGCGAGCTCCACCTCGAGCGCGACGCAAGGGTCGAGCGTCGCCGCCGCGTAGTGCATCGCGCGGCGCGCCTCCTCCGCGGAGCGCACCGGCCGGCCGGCGAGTTCCGCGACCAGCGCGCCGCGCGGATGGAAGTTCCACTCGGTCGGCGCGACGATCGCGTAGCGGGCGATCCGGCCGTTCTCCAGGGCGACCGCGTGCACGAGCACCCCGCGCGCCATCTCGGCCGCCGCCACGCCCGTGCCGCCGCCGAGCGCGGCCGAGTCCAGCCAGCCGGCCACCGAGTCGTCGCGCAGGAGCAGCGCGAACTCGGCCAGCCGTGCGAACGCGCGGGCCGCGATCCGGTCGCGGCGCGCCAGGTCGCGCACCGCGGCGTGGGCCTGCAGGCGGGCGAGCGGTCCGCACTCGGCGGGCTCGCCGTCGAGCACCGGTGCGCTGCAGAAGCCGGGCTCGGTGAGCGCGCGCCGGCCGATGTCCTCTAGGAAGCGAGGCCGCGACGGCTGGGTGAGCGGCGGCGTTTCCTGGCAAGGCCAGGCGGGCAGCGAGGCGAGTGCGCCCAGCACGGCGGCCGTGGCGGTGCCGCCCCGCTCGCCCCAGGCGAGCCACTCCGCGGCGGAGAACTGCTCGAGCCACGGATCGAGGGCGTGCCCCAGCATCCGCGTCTCGATCACGGCGATCACCGCGTCGCGCGCGGCGCCCCAGGCGGCGCCGGACTCCGGCGCGGAAAGCAGCAGCGAGCGCAGGCGGGAGAGCAGCTCCGGCTCGCCGCGGCCGCCGGTGATGTTGGGCCAGTCGAGCAGCAGGCGGAAGGCGTGCTCGGCCGCGGTCTCGCCGCACAGCTCGCGGCGCCGCCGGTCCTGGATCGCGCGTCCGGCCGTTTCGCCGGCAGCGGCTTCGAGCGCCGCCTCGGCCACGATGGCCTGCGAGCGGCCGCAGATCGAGAACACGTTCGGGATGAGGCGCAGCGCTTCCTCCGGCGTGCGTCCGGCGAGCAGGCAGTCGGCCACGAGCGGACGATCGTCGACCACGGTCGCGCCCGCGAGCCGGCCGGCGCCGTAGCGTGCCGAGACCCGGACCCGTCCCTCGAGGTTCATGAGCGCTGGCCGGAGGCGCCTCGCAGGAAGTCCCGCCGGCTCGCGGATGCGGGCTCGTCCCCCGCCGGTCGCGGCGGCGCCTCGCCGAGCAGCGTCGGATCGAAGAGGGACTCGACCGCCACGCGGGCGGTCTCGCGGGCTGTCTCGTGGTCGGCGAACTCCAGCACCGGCGAGAGCAGCGAGCAGGCGTGGAACTCGCCGATGCCCGGCTCCTCGGCCGCGATGAACTGGAAGCGTCCTGACGGGAATCCGTACCAGGTGGACTCCGTCGGGCGGAGCGCACGCCAGGCGCCGTCGCCCGGAAGGACGACGAGGTTGATGAACCAGGGGGTGACCAGCGCGCCGAGCACGCAGCCATTCCACGACCGCAGGCCGACCGCCTCGACCCTAAGCGCCGCGTTCAGGATCGGCACGTCCTGCATGCGCCCTGTGCGGATCGCCTCGAAGGTCGCCTCGAGGCGGGCGGCCGCCGCGGCGAGGTCCGCGGCTTCAGCCACCGTCGATCACCATGAACTGGTCGGCGGCGCCGTCGCAGACCGGGCACTTCCAGTGCTCCGGCAGCGCCGTGAACGGCGTGCCGGGCGCAACCTGCCAGACCGGGTCGCCGACCGCCGGGTCGTAGACGTACCAGCAGATCTTGCACTCGAGGCGCGTGTCGTCCGCGATGCGCGCGGCATCGCCGCCGAAGGAGCCCTCGAAGCGTCCTCCCTCCATCTCCTGGAGCCTCAACCCTTCTCTAGCCATTCGAGCGCCTCGCCTAGCCGTCGCGCGGACTCCGCGATGTCCTCGGCTGAGGCGAGCGCCACCTCCGGCATGTCGGTGATCTCGATCGAGTCGACCATCACCTTGCCGTAGCCGTTGACGTACTGCACCCACCAGGTGTCGCGCACCGTGGTGCTGGTGATCTGGCAGCTGCCGTAGCCGCGCGAGAGGATCCGGACGGGCCCGGCGGCCAGCGCCCGCCCGAGCACCTCGCCGTCCGAGGGCGACATCGGCAACAGCGAGAGGTTGATCACGTGCGCCGGGTCGCCGGGGCTTCGCGTCGTCGCCCGGTGTGCGACCTCCTGCAGCACCGGCGGGGCGCTGAAGGCGTCCGCCGGCATCTCGAGACTGGGCGGCACCGGCGCCGCCGCGGCGCGCGCCACCGTGAGCGCCACGTCCGGCGCCGGCCCGACCTCGATGAGATCGCGCCGCAGGCTGCCGTCCGGGCCGACCTCGCGGACCCGCCAGACCCCGGTGAAGACCGATTCCTGCGCCAGGACCTCGGGCGAGCCGGCGGGTCCGACGATGATCGAGACCTCCCCCTCGCCGAGGACCTGGTCGAGCAACTCGCGGTTGCCCGCGTCGAGCACGCCGGCGTCGAAGACGGCGTTGGCCGCGCCGGGCGTCCACGCCTGCGCGGCATTCAGCAGCCAGCGCACCGCGCCGCGCGCCTCGAGCAGGTCGCGCGCAGCCTCCGGATCCGGCAGCGAGGGCATGCTGAAGGTGCTCATTTCGCGAGGCAGCTCGAGGTAGGACAGCTCCTCCTCGCCGCTTTCCTGGCTGCCCGGCCCCACGGCCACGACGGGAATCGGGAAAGGCTTCATGCGCGCTCCTCCTGTGCGGTCGTGGCCGCACGGTTGGCCCGGGCTGCCTCCGCGGCCGCCTCGCGGCGCGTGGGAGCGGCGAGCAGGGACTCGACTTTCTCGAGGTAGACGTCCCAGTCGTGGATGCCGGTGATCGCGCCGACGTAGTCGCCGTCGCGCAGGAAGACGAGCGCCGGCCAGCGCGCGAAGCCGAAGCGCTTCTGCAGCTCGCGCTCGCTCGCGCGGGCGACCAGCGCGGCGCGCAGCCGGCCCGGGAACGCGCCGAGCAGCTCCGGCAGGACCACGGCGACGTCCGCCGACTCCGGGTACTGCAGCGGGTTCTCCGAGAAGAACAGCACGGCGTCGCCGGGCGTCGCCAGGAAGGCGTCGATGCCTGCGGCGTCGACTTCCGGCACGCCGCAGTCGCGCACGAGGCGCCCGAGCAGCGGGTGGCGCGGGTTGGCGGACTCAGGCACTTTTCAGCTCCCTCTTCAGGTGTTCCGGAAGTTCAGGCCTGCGATCGACCAGGTCGGCGAAATGCCGCTCGAAGTCGCCGCTGCCCGCGAGCGCCGCCTCCAGCCCCTCGATTGCGCTCGAGATGTCCCGGGCGCGCACGTCGTCGAGGATCTCGCGGGCGGCGTGCTGGAACACCAGCACCCAGGCGCCGGGCCCCACGCCGTCCACGAGGCGCAGGTCGATCAGGTGCCGCTCGCCGCGGCGCTCGCACCAGCCCGTGCCCGGCCCGGCCGGCTCCACGACCTGCATGGGGATCCCGATGCACATCAGCGCGCACCCCCCGGCAGGAATCGTCGGTCGCCGTGCCGCGAGGCTTCGCTCTCGGACGGCCGTCCGCGCTCGTAGGCCTCGATGTCGAGCGCCCTGGTCGCGAGGGCCGGGTCTTCCGCGCGCTCGCGCCGCGCGAGCGCCACGCCCCATCGCGCCAGCCACTGCTCCGCCAGGTCCACCGCCGGCCCGATCCGCGCCCGCACCGGGTCGCGCAGGCTGCCACCGAAGTCGGCGAGCTCGACAGGCTGCACCCCGATCAGCACGAGGTGTCGCGGCGCCTGCCCCGTGAGCCGGGCGGCCGACAGCACGTCCTGGAAGCCGGTCTGGTGCAGGCTCATCTTCTTCGCGCCCATGAACGCGGGCACCTCGTCGTCGAGCACCACCTTCATGGTGCCGGGATCGAGGCCGTAGTCGATGGCGTCGAACACCAGCAGGCGGGACGCGGCCTGCACGTGCGGCAGCAGGTACAGTCCCTGGGTGCCGCCGTCCAGCACGGTGACCCGCGGATCGGGCTCGTAGCGGCGCGCGAACTCCTCCGCCGCGCGGACGCCGAAGCCCTCATCGGCCCACAGCAGGTTGCCGATGCCGAGGACGAGAATCGTTTCGGTGTGGTCCATTGAAAAAGGGCGGATCAGAATCGGTGACCGGTGATCAGTGAGCAGTGATCGGCCAGACAAGCCAATCGGGCGTCCGGCCAGTCACTGGTCACCGATCACCGATCACTTTCCTCCATCCGCCCCGCCCCCTCTCCGTCAGTCCTTGAAGTACCGGTACCCGTTCACCATCGTGCTCACGATGCTCTGCTTGGACAGGATGTCCTCGCGGAACGCCATGTAGATGTGGATCATCGTGAACAGCAGCATGATCCACATGCCGAGGCGATGGTAGGTGTGCACGTCCTGGCTCTGGCCCAGCAGCGGGATCACCCAGCCGAACATCCTGCCGGCCCAGCTGTCGATCCCCAGGCCCTCTCCATAGAGCGCGAAGCCGGTGAAGATCATGAACAGCCCCACGAGCCCGAACATCAGGAACATGGCCAGGTTCGCCAGCGGGTTGTGGGCGACGTAGCTGCGTGGCTCGTTGGTGAGGAACAGGTACCACTTGATCTGGTGCCAGAGGCCTCCCCAGAACCTGCCCTTGTGCAGCGGCGGCGCGAACAGTTCCCTCGCCCACTCGTTGCCGGCGAAGTGCCAGTAGATGCGCACCACGAAGGCGATGGCGAAGACGTACCCCGCCATGAAGTGGATCATCCGGATGTAGCCCATCACGTAGTGATCGCTGGCCTCGCCGCCCACGGACGGCAGCGGCTTGCCGATCAGGTAGCCGGTGACGAACAGCGCGATCATCGCGACCACCGTCACCCAGTGCCAGAGCCTGACCGGCGCCTCGTACACGTAGACCGCGCGCATCATCGCGTGGTCGACGAGTCCCTCGACGTGGTGCTCCGGCGCGCCGTCGATCGCGCGCGCCTCGCGCAGCGCCTCGCCCTGTGCTGTAGACATGTTGCCTCCTCGGCGCCCAGGCGCCGTCAGCGCACCTTGACCGTGGTCAGCTCACGCCCCTCGGGAGACATCACGTGCGTGGCGCACGCGAGGCAGGGGTCGAAGCTGTGGATGGTGCGCAGGATCTCGAGCGGCTGATCGGCCACCTCCATGGGCGTGTTCATGAGTGACGCCTCGTAGGCGCCGATCTCCCCGTCCTTGCCGCGCGGCGAGGCGTTCCAGGTGGTCGGCACGATGCACTGGTAGTTGTCGATCCGGCCGTTCTCGATCACGATCCAGTGGCCGAGCGCGCCACGCGGCGCCTCGACGAAGCCGTGGCCCTGGGCCTTCTTCGCCCAGGTGGCCGGCTCCCACTTGTCCACGAACGCACAGGTCGTGTCGCCGGCCTTGATCGTCGCCATCAGCTCGTTCAGGTAGTGCTTCATCTTGTGCGCGGCCCAGGAGGCCTCGAGGCCCCGTGCGGCCGTGCGGCCGAGCGTCGAGAAGATCGCCGTGAGCGGCAGTCCGAGGTCGGTGAGCACCTTGTCCACCGGCTCCTTGAACTCCGGCCTGCCCTGCGCGTAGCCGATCACGTAGCGGGCCAGCGGGCCGACCTCCATCGGCTGGCCCTTGTAGCGCGGCGCCTTGACCCAGCTGTACTTGGCCTTCTCGTCGAGGTTCTCGATGGCCGTACGCGTGCCCTTGATGTTCGGGCCCGGGTCGAACTTCGGGTTGGTCACGCCCTGGTAGGGGTGCAGGCCCCGCCCTTCGGTGTCGTACGTGTACCAGGAGTGGTCGACGAACTCCTGGATCTGCTCCATGTCGTCGAGGTCGACCTCGTGGATGGTGGACAGGTCGCCGCCGACGATCGCGCCGCGCGGGAAGGCGAGGCTCTGCGCCGTGTAGTCGTTCGCGATCTCCGGGAAGTCGCCGTAGGACAGCAGGTTCTGCGAGGAGATGCCGCCGCCGTAGGTCCAGGTCTTGTAGAACGAGGCGATCGCGAGCAGGTCCGGGACGTACACCTGGTCGATGAACTCGATCGTCCGGTCGACGATCGACGCGACCTGGTTCAGCCGCTCCTTGTTGATCGTGCCCACGGCGCCCGTCTCGTTGACGTTGATCGAGCAGGGCATGCCGCCGACCATCCAGTTCGGGTGCGGGTTCTTGCCGCCGAAGATCGTCTGGATCTTGACGATGTCCTTCTGGAAGTCGAGCGCCTCGAGGTAGTGCGCCACCGCCATCAGGTTGGCCTCGGGCGGCAGCTTGTACGCCGGGTTGCCCCAGTAGGCGTTCGCGAAGGGCCCGAGCTGGCCGGACTCGACGAACTTCTTCAGCCGGGAGTGCAGGTCGCGGTAATAGCCCGGCGAGGACTTGGCCCAGGGCGAGATGCTCTGCGCCAGTTCGGAGGTCGCCTTCGGGTCCGCGTTCAGGGCGCTCACCACGTCCACCCAGTCGAGCGCGTGCAGGTGGTAGAAGTGCACCAGGTGGTCGTGGGCGTAGAGCGTCGCGTGCATCAGGTTGCGGATGGTGTTGCCGTTCCTCGGGATCTGGATCCCGAGGGCGTTCTCGACGCAGCGCACCGAGGCGAGCGCGTGCACGCCGGTGCACACGCCGCAGATGCGTTCCACGAACGCCCAGGCGTCGCGCGGGTCGCGGCCCTTGAGGATGACCTCGAGGCCGCGCCACATGGTGCCCGTGGACACCGCGTTGCGGATGACGTTCTTCTCGTCGAGGTTGACCTCGATGCGCAGGTGGCCCTCGATGCGGGTGATCGGGTCGACGACGACGCGCTTGCCGCTGTCGTCGAGCGTGAAGCCCTGGGTTGAGTAGGCGGCCATGATCAGGCACCTCCCTTCTTGCTGTGTGTCTCGCCCTTGCTGTCGCGGGCCCGCTTGATGGCGGACGCGGCAGCGTGCGCGGCGATGGCCGCGCCGGCGACCGCGGCCGTCGTCATGCCGACGCGATCGGCGTTGCTCTCGATGCCCGGCTGGATGTCGGTGACGCGGTCGTAGAACGAGCCCTTGTCCCAGAACGCGTCCTCGGAGCAGCCGATGCAGCCGTGGCCGGACTCGATCGGGAAGGACACGCGCTCGTTCCAGCGGGTGGTCGAGCAGGCGTTGTACGTGGTCGGGCCCTTGCAGCCGACCTTGTACAGGCAGTAGCCCTTGCGCGCCCCCTCGTCGTCGAACTTCTCGACGAACTGGCCGGCGTCGAAGTGCGGCCGGCGGTAGCACTTGTCGTGGATCCGCTGGCTGTAGAACATCTTCGGCCGGCCCTGGCGATCCAGTTCCGGCACCCCGAAGGCGAGCAGGTAGGTGACCACCCCGGTCATCACCTCGGGGATGGGCGGGCAGCCCGGCACCTTGATGATCGTCTTGTCGGTCAGGACCTTGTGGATCGGCGTCGCGCGGGTCGGGTTCGGGTGCGCGGCCTGCACGCAGCCCCAGGAGGCGCAGGAGCCCCAGGCGATGATGTGGGCCGCATGGTCCGCCATCTTCTGCAGCTTCTTCACGAACGGCTGGCCGGCCGGCATGCAGTACATGCCGTCCTCGTTGAGCGGCGGGTTGCCTTCGACCGCGAGGATGAACTGGCCGTCGTACTTCTCGATGGTCTGGTCGAGGATCGCCATGGCCTGGTGGCCCGCGGCCGCCATGATGGTGTCGTCGAAGTCGAGCGAGATCATCGAGAGCACCACGTCGGACACCAGCGGGTGCGCCGAGCGGATGAACGACTCGGTGCAGCAGGTGCACTCGAGGCCGTGCAGCCAGATCACGGGCGTGCGCGGCTTGGTCTCCATCGCATGCACGATCTTCGGGACGAACGCCGGGCCGAGGCCGAGCGAAGTCGCCGTGAGGCTGCAGAACTTGAGGAAGCTGCGGCGCGTGATGCCCTGGCGGCGCATCACGTCATAGAAGGTGTCTGCCATGGGACCTCCGAAGGGCCGCGGCGGGCATCGGTATCCGTGCTGCGGGAGGGGCGCGGCGCGGCTGCGGTGCCGACCTGGGTCCGGTTTCTGTTCTGGGCCCCGGGACCGGCCGTGACCGCGCCCGTGAGCACATTCCCGGGTGCGGCCCCCCCGGCCACACCTGCGGGCAATCCTGAGCGGATCGCCGGACCCGCGAAATAAGGACAAGACTCCCGCGCCATACGCGAAAATCGCAGTTGCGCTGCAACATGCGGCGGTAGCGTCTCGCCGGACGCGAGGGGAGGAGCGATGCGCGCGAGTCCTGTCTGCCTGGCGGCGATCGTCGCCTCGACCGCGGCCTGCGCACCGACGCCGCCGGTCGCGGCGCCCGACGACCTGCTGACCGCGGCCCAGTACGCCAGGATCGAGGCGGCCGCGGAGGAGGAACTGCGGGCGGCCGCCGCCGAGCCGGCCGAGCCGGGGGCGCCGCGCATCGTGATCGAGCGGCCCGACCTGGCCGCGCCGCTGGCCTCGCCGATCTCGGTCCACGCCCGTTTCGAGCCTGCGCCGGGCGCGCGCGTCGACCCGGCGACTTTCTCGGTCCGCTACCGCAAGGGCCTGCTGACGCTCGACATCACCGAGCAGGCGCTGAGGTTCATGCGGGTGACGCCCGAGGGCGCGCGCGGCGAGCGCATCCCGATCGGCAAGCCGGGGCGCCATACCCTCGTGCTCGAGGTGGCGGACTCGTCCCGTCGCATCGGCCGCCAGACCGTGACCTTCGAGATCGCGGCCGGCGGCGGGAACTGAGCCGTCGGCCGCTAGCGGCCGGGCGGCCGACCGGCGGTCTTCCCGGGATCGAGATGCTGCGCGGCGGCCTCGCCCTGCGGGGCCGCCAGCGGCGGGACGATGCCCCAGCACGGCGCCGGCAGGCCCGCCTCGAGCGCGGCGATGTTCTCCTCGCGGCGGTCGTAGACCGGCTCCGCCTGGTTGCCCACCCAGCCCGCGAGCCGGAGCCCGCGCGTGGCGATCGCCTCGGCGGTGAGGAAGGCGTGGTTCAGGCAGCCGAGCCGCAGGCCCACCACGAGCACGACCTCGAGCCCGAGCCGGATCGGGAGGTCCGCGAACGACAGGCCGGGCGCGAGCGGCACCAGGAAGCCGCCGGCGCCCTCGACCACGACCACGTCCGAGCCGGCGGCCAGTTCGCGGTAGGCGCGCTCGATCGGCTCGAGCTCGACGGCAACGCCCGCCTCGGCCGCGGCAATGTGCGGCGCGATCGCCGGCTCGAAGACGTACGGATTCACGGTCTCGTAGGGCCACGGCTTCGACGCCGCGGCGACCAGGGCGAGCGCGTCCTCGTTCCTGAGGCCGGCGGGCGTTCGCCCGGAGCCCGACGCGACGGGCTTCATGCCGGCCGCGGCGAGGCCTTGGGCGCGAAAGACGTGCAGCAGCGCGGCGGAGACCAGCGTCTTGCCGACGCCAGTGTCCGTGCCGGTGACGAAGATCCCGCGCGCCACCTCAGCCGCCCGCGCCGCGACGGCCGATCGAGGCGACGTCGAAGGTCAGCTCGCCGCCGCGCCGCCCGCGCAGGGGCGCGGCCGCCACGGGTCCCCAGGCCTGGCCGAACACGACTTCATACGTCGCCGGCAACGCGCCGTCGCGGCGCCGGCGTTCGTAGGCGGCCTGCATGGCCGCGAGCCGGCGCCGGCCGGTGAGGCCGCGCGGGCGGGCGGCATTGGCGTTCTGCGCGCCGATGGCCTTCAGGTCGCGCATCAGCGCGAGCGCGTCGGGGTAGGTGACGGTCATGCGCTCGACGTCGAGCACCGGCTCGGCGAGCCCGGCGCGCAGCAGGCCCTCGCCGAGGTCGTGCATGTCGGTGAAGGCGTTGACGTGCACGCCGCCGTCGGCG
Organism: uncultured Steroidobacteraceae bacterium; assembly: GCA_964406445.1. Lineage (GTDB taxonomy): Bacteria > Pseudomonadota > Gammaproteobacteria > Steroidobacterales > Steroidobacteraceae > SG8-30. The sequence goes on along the minus strand of CAYORU010000023.1, from coordinate 39,273 downwards.
GCGGCCCAGGCCTCGCGCAGCTCGGCAAGCGTGTCGGGTCCGAAGGTCGTGAAATTGAGGAGCCCGCGCGGGGCGAGTACTCGGCGGAACTCCGCGAACACCTCGTCGAGCTCCGGGCACCACTGCAGCATCAGGCTCGAGAACAGCAGGTCCACGCCGCCGTCCGCCAGCGGCAGCCGGCGTGCGTCGGCGCAGATCCGGTCGAATCGCCTGCGCCAGGCGCTGCGCCGGCGCGCCACGCGCAGCATGCCCTCGGCGAGGTCGATGGCGATCACCCGCGCCCTGGGAAACCGGTCCTTGAGCGCCCGCGTCGCGTGGCCGGTGCCGCAGCCGAGGTCGACGACGACCCCAGGCTCGACGGTCACGTAGTCGAGCCGCTCCAGCAGCCGCGCGCGCACCTCGGCCTGCAGCGCCGCCGCGCCGTCGTAGGAGGGCGCGGCGCGGTCGAAGGCGCGGCGCACGGCGCGCCGGTCGAGCGCGAAGGGCGGCTCAGCCATGGCGGGCGGCGGATGCGGCGGGTTCCGCGGGCAGCGCGGCGAGGACCTCGGCCAGCGCCGTAACGAGGCGGTCCACGTCGTCCTCCTCGTGCGCGGCCGAGAAGGTGATCCGAAGGCGCGAGGTCCCGGGCGGCACGGTCGGCGGGCGGATCGCGGTCACGAGCAGGCCGCGCTCGAGCAGCGCCGCGCTCGCCGCGACGGCGCGATGCGGATCGCCGAGCACGACCGGCTGGATCGGCGTGTCCGAGGCCATCAGCTCGATGCGGGCCTCGCGCGCGAGCCGGCGGAACCGCGCGGCGTGCGCGAGTACGCGTTCCCGCCGCCAGGGCTCGCCGAGGGCGATCTCGAGGGCACGGCGCGTGGCCGCGGCGACGGCGGGAGGCAGGGCGGTGGTGTAGATGTAGGTCCGCGCGCGCTGCACGAGGTATTCGACCAGCGTTTCGCTGCCGGCGACGAAGGCGCCGAAGCTGCCGAAGGCCTTGCCCAGCGTGCCGACCAGCGCCGGCACTTCTGCGAGGCCGAGGCCGAAGTGCTCGACGCTGCCGCGCCCCGTCGCGCCGATTACGCCGAGTCCGTGCGCGTCGTCGACCGCGAGCAGCGCGTCGTGGCGCCCGCAGGCGGCGGCGAGCGCCGGCAGCGGCGCAAGGTCGCCGTCCATCGAGAACACGCCGTCGGTGAGCACGAGCCTGAGCCCGCTGGTCCGCAACGCGAGCGAGGACTCCAGCGCCGCCGCGTCGCCGTGCGCATAGCGCAGGAACTGCGCACCCGTCAGGCGGCCGGCGTCGAGCAGCGAGGCGTGGTTCAGGCGGTCCTCGAACACCGCGTCGCCCGGCCCGATGAGGGCGCGCGCGAGGCCGAGGTTCGCCATGTAGCCGGTGGAGAAGAGCAGCGCGCGTTCCCGGCCGGTGAATTCCGCAAGCGCCTCCTCGAGGCGGTGGTGCTCGCGGTGATGCCCGGTGATCAGGTGCGAGGCGCCGCTGCCCGTGCCGCACTCGCGCGCGGCTTGCGCGAAGGCCTCGGCGACGCGCGGGTCCTGCGCGAGGCCGAGGTAGTCGTTCGAGCAGAAGGCGGTGACGTGGCGTCCGTCGACGACCAGCCGCTCGCCGATGCCCGCCGCCTCGACGACGCGACGGCGGCGATAGAGGCCGCGCGCCTCGAGGTCGGCGAGGCGGGGGCCGAGGAGCCGCGTCAGCCGGTCAGCCGGCACGGCCGCAGTGCGCCACGGCGGCGCCCCCGCGGCTGTCGGGGGCCGGCGCCGCGACCGGCTCGCCGCCCTCGGGTCGAAGGCCGAGGCGTGCGAACAGCGCCAGGTCGGCCTCGACGTCGGGGTTGCCGGTGGTCAGCAGCTTCTCGCCGTAGAAGATCGAGTTGGCGCCCGCCATGAAGCACAGCGCCTGCAGCTCGTCGCTCATCGCGCTGCGGCCGGCCGAGAGCCGCACGTGCGAGCGCGGCATCAGGATCCGGGCAACCGCGATGGCGCGCACGAAGTCGAAGGGATCGACCGGCGCGCTGCCTTCGAGCGGGGTGCCGGCCACCTGCACCAGCTGGTTGATCGGCACGCTCTGCGGGTGCTCGGGCAGCGTCGCGAGCGTGTGGAGCAGCGCGGCGCGGTCCTCGGCGGCCTCGCCCATGCCGAGGATGCCGCCACAACAGACGTTGATGCCGGCGTTGCGCACGGCCTCGAGCGTGTCGAGCCGGTCCTGGTAGGTCCGCGTCGAGATGATCTTGCCGTAGAAGCCCTCGGAGGTGTCGAGGTTGTGGTTGTAGTAGTCGAGCCCGGCTTCCTTGAGCGCCGTCGCCTGCGCCGGCGTCAGCATGCCGAGCGTGGCGCAGGTCTCCATGCCGAGCGCGCGAACGCGCCGCACCATCTCCGAGACGACCGCGAGGTCGCGGTCCTTGGGGCTGCGCCAGGCGGCGCCCATGCAGAAGCGCGTGGCGCCGGCCTCGCGCGCCGCGGTGGCGCGCTCGACCACCTCGTCGACGGCCACCAGCGCCTCGCGCTCGAGGCCGGTGTCGTAGCGCAGGCTCTGCGGGCAGTAGGCGCAGTCCTCCGGGCAGCCGCCGGTCTTGATGGACAGGAGCGTCGAGACCTGCACCTCGGCCGGGTCGAAGTGGCGGCGGTGCACCGACTGCGCGTGGAACAAGAGCTCCGGGAAGGGCAGGGCGAACAGCGCCCGCACCTCTTCGATCGTCCAGTCCGAGCGCAGCTGTCCCAGCCGATCGAGGTCGAGTTTCACGAATTGCCCCGCTTGGGCCGCATTACCGAGGACACGCCCGCTGCCGGCCGGTGCAGTCTGGCGCCATGGGATGGACGAAGTATTTGAACGCCGCCAGGGCCTGTCAACCATCGCCGATGGAGCGGGTTTACGAGAACCTGTCGCTCGCGGTCGGCCGGTTCTTCCCGCCGACTTGCATGCTCTGCCTCGACCCGGGCCAGCCGCCGGCGCTCGACCTCTGCCCGGCCTGCCAGGCCGACCTGCCGCGCGACCTGCCGGCCTGCACCGGCTGCGCCGCGCCGCTGCCTTGGGCGGACGCCTTCCTGTGCGGCGAGTGCCTGCGCCGGCCGCGAGCCTTTGACGCCGCGTTCGCTGCATATCGCTACCAGTTCCCCGTAGATTCGCTCGTTCGCCGCCTCAAGTACGGCGGTGACCTCGCCGTGTCCCGGGTGCTTGGCACCCTGCTCGGGCAGGCGGCCGCGACCGCCCACGCCCTGCACGTCGAGGCGTTGCTGCCCGTGCCGCTGCACCGCCGCCGCGAGGCCGAGCGCGGCTACAACCAGGCCGGCGAGATCGCCCGCTTCGCCGGCCGCCGCCTGGGTCTCCCGGTGCTGACGGGCTACGTGCGCAGGCGGCGCGCGACCGCCGAGCAGGTCGGCCTCGGCGCGCTGGAGCGGGCCGACAACCTCCGCGGCGCCTTCGAGCTGCTGCGTCCGCTGCCGGTCGCGCGAGTCGCCATCGTCGACGACGTGATGACGACCGGCAGCACCGCGGAGGAGCTCGCCGCCGTGCTGCGCGAGGGCGGCGCGGACTGGATCGAGTCCTGGTGCGTGGCGCGCGCCGCGCTCAGCTCACGACGCGCGGCGTGACCTCGACCAGCCACGGCGAAGCGTCCTCGGGCTGGCGGTCGGCGAGCCACTTGAACACCACGCTGTGCCACATCACCCGCTGCACGTAGCCGCGGGTCTCGTTGAAGGGAATGTTCTCGACCCAGAGGTCCACGTCCAGCGGCCCGTCCGGCAGCCAGCGGCGCACGGCGTTCGGCCCGGCGTTGTAGCCGGCGAGCGCGAGCGCCACCTGCCCGTCGAAGCGGTCGACCAGCTGGCGCAGGTAACCGGCGCCGAGCGGCACGTTGACCGCGGGCAGCAGCAGCCCGGACGACGAGGGCCGCGGGCGGCCGAGGCGCCGTGCGGTCGCGGCCGCGGTCGCGGGCAGGAGCTGCATCAGCCCACGCGCGTTCGCGCTCGAGACGGCGTGAGGCTGGTAGAGGCTCTCCTGGCGGATCACTGCGTAAATGAGGCTCGGCGCGAGGTCCACCGACTTCGCGGCGGCGGCGACCTCGGCGTCGAAGGGCCGTGGGTAGAGCAGCTCGAGGTCGTCGAACAAGCCGAGCCTGGCGGCGCTGGCGATGGACTGGAAGTGCCAGCCCCAGCGTCCGGCGAGGCCGACCGCCTGCACGCGCTCCGCCTCCGCCAGCGCCTCGAACGCGTCGTTCCACTCCGAGTTGGCCTGGCCGGGGAACTCCGCGTAGAAGAGCTCGCGCGCGCGAGCGAGCGGCGGCCGCGCTTCGAGGGCGTCCATGCGCGCGGCGTCGAGCGGCAGCGCCTGCCGCGGCGGCGCGAACGGCCGGCCGAGCCGGGCCGAGGCGAGCACCGCGTACCAGTTGCCGCCCGGCGCGACCGTCGCGTAGATCTCGCCGGCCAGCGTCTTCTGGCCGCGGGCCTCGGCCGCGCGTGCGGCGAAGTAGCGCCAGCGCGCCTGGCTCGCGAGCGCCGGCGGCATCGCGGTGATGACCCGCTCCACGCGCGGCCAGTCGCGGGCCCACAGCGCCGCGCGCGCATGCCACTCGAAGGCCTGCTCGTCGTAGTCCGCGGGACGCACGAGGTCGAAGATACGCCGCGCGGCGGCGTGGCGATTCAACGCGAGGCGGATGGCGAGCACGCGCGCGTAGGGGCTCGCCGCCGCCGCGTCGAGCCGGCGGGCCGCGACGAGGCGCTCGTAGCGATCGAGCGCGCCCTCGACGTCCGCGCGCACCAGGCGCGTCCAGCCGTCGAGCAGGGCGGCCGGCTCGATGCCCGTCTTCGGCGATTCGATCGCCGCGTCGATCGACCGGCCCGGCTTCTCGATCAGCGTGGCCCAGTCGGTGAGCGGCCCGGCGCGTTCTTCCGGCAGCTGGCGCGCGAGCCAGCGGCCGAGGCGCGTCTCGCCGGCGGCGAGCGCGAGCCGCGCGCGACGCTCTATCAGATCGGGCGTCAGCGCGCCGCGCGCGCGCAGCCAGTCGTAGGCTGGATTGCAGGCGTCCGGCGCGCTCGTACCCGTCAGCCACTCCGCGGTCGCGGCCTCGACGAGGCCATCGAGCCGGCCGAGCGCGATGCGCGCCTCAAGTGCCTGGCAGCGCAGGGTCTGGTCGACCGCGCGCGCCGTCGCGAACACCTCGAGGTACTCGTTCCAGCGCCGGCGGGAGGCGAGGCTGTCGAGCCAGGCCCGGCGCACCGGCCGGGCGAACGGCTCCGCGCCGTGGCGCTCGAGGAAACGCTTCGCAGCGGCGTCGGCCGCGGCGCCGCCCTGGCGAAGCAGCGCCCGGACCTGCGCTGCCTCGATGTAGGGATACAGCACGTAGCCGCCGAGCCGGTCGAGCAGTTCGCCCTCGGGCAGCGGCCGGCCCGCCTCGGCGTCTGCATAGGCGGCCTTGAAGGCCTCGCGCTCGGCCCGGAACTTCTCTGGCGACACCGCGCCCGCCGCAAGCGGCAGCTGCAGCGCGGTGGCGGCGAGAAGAAGGCCGAGACGCCGCATGCTCACAGTCCCCACGTGCGCCACCACAGGCCCGGCAGGGTGCTGAGGCCGAAGTCGCGGCCCGCGACGCGGCCCTCGCCATCCAGCACGTAGTAGGTCGGATAGCCGCGGATGCGCCAGTCGGCCGCGGTGGCCGCGTCGCCCAGCAGCACCGGCATCCCGAGGGCGTGATCCTCGGCCCAGGCCGCCGCTTCCGTGGCCGAGGCGTAATCGAGGGCGACCAGCACCACCTGCGCGGAGCCGGTCGAGAATCCGTCGAACCAGCGCAGCTGCGGCGCGCTCGCGGCGCAGACGCCGCACCAGGGCGCGAAGAAGTACACCACCGCCGGCCGGCCGGCGAGGATCGCCGCGTCGAAGCGCGCGCCGTCGGCGGTGAGCGTCGGCAGCGGCGGCGCGGCGAGCCGCTCGCCGGCGGGCAGCAGGTCGCGGGTCTGCCACGCGTAAACGATGATCGCCGGCGCGACCAGCGCCAGCGCGGTCGCGAGGCGCGTGAGCCAGCGCCTCACCGGAACAGGTAGTCGAGCGCGAGCCCGACGAAGACGACCAGGCCGAAGTAGTGGCTGTTGTTGAAGGCCTGGAAGCAGCGGGTGGGTTCGCGATCGCGGATGAGCCACTGCTCCCAGGCGAAGACCACCGCACCGGCCGCGACACCCGCCTGGTACCAGCCGCCGAGCCCGGCTTCGCGCCCGACCAGCCACATCGCGAAGAGCATCATCGCCTGCATCGCGCCGATGATCACCCGGTCCGCGTCGCCGAACAGGATGGCGGTGGACTTGAGCTTCAGGCGCAGGTCGTCCTCGCGGTCCACCATCGCGTACATCGTGTCGTAGATGGCGGCCCACAGCACCACCGCGACCACCATCAGCCAGCCGAGGCGGGGCACCTCGCCGGTCAGCTGGGCGAAGGCCATCGGGATCGACCAGGCGAAGGCCGCGCCGAGGTAGAACTGCGGCAGGTAGATGAAGCGCTTCATGAAGGGGTAGGTCACCGCGAGCACCGCGCCCGCGACGGCATAGAGTCGCGCCAGCGGCTCGAGCTGCAGCGCGAGCCAGCTGGCGACGAGGCCGAGCGCCACGAACAGCGTCAGCGCCTCGCCGGGCGTCACCTTGCCGGCGGCCAGCGGCCGCTCGGCGGTGCGGCGAACGTGCGGGTCGAAGCCGCGGTCGGCGTAGTCGTTGATCACGCAGCCCGCCGAGCGCATCACCAGCACGCCGGCCATGAAGATCGTGAAGGCGTGCTGGTCGGGCCGTCCGGCGCCTGCGATCCAGAGCCCCCACAGCGCCGGCCACATCAGGAGCCAGATGCCGATCGGCCGGTGCAGGCGCATCAGCATCGCGTACTCGCCGAGCGTCGCGACAAGCGCGGAGGCGACGTGGCGCAGCGTCTGCGGCCGGTACTGTGGCTTGTATTCCGGATCCGGCCGCGGCTTGCGCAGCGGCGCCGGGCGCAGCGGCGTGCTCATTCGAGCACTCCCGGCAGGAACACCTCCTGCACGACGAGGCGGGCCGGCCCGAGGGCGTAGCAGGCGCGGCGGGCCCACAGCGCCTCCGGCGCGTCCTTCGGGTCGCGCCAGGCCCGCCCGAAGAGCGCGTGGCCTGGCTCGAGGCGCGCGAACTCGAAGGGTTCGCGCCGGGCGTTGCCGGTGCGCGCGAGCCTGGGGCCCAGCGCCTCGGTGCCGAGCTCCGCGAGCCAGGGCTCGGCCGCGACCGTCGACGCGGGCACCAGCGTCTGCGCGAACACCCGCGCCGCGCCGCCGCAGGTGAGCTCGATCTCGCGGACGAAGCAGCGCGGGTCGGTCGCGCCGAGCAGCCGCGCGTCGGCCGGCGCCAGCCGGTCCTCGCGCTGCTCGACGATCCTCAAGCCGAAGCCGCCGGTGCAGCCGCGGCGCACGCGCTCGGTCAGCAGGCCCGCCTCGCTGAGCCAGCCGAGGATGGCGGGCGGCGCGCCCAGCGCCGCGGCCGAATCCGTCCAGTGCGGGCCGTCGGTGGCGAGGGGGGCGGTTTTCGGCGAGGGGGCAGTCATACGTGGCCGTAGCGGGTGCCGGCGCCGATCCAGCGGCGCTTGAGGGCCGCAATGTTATCCCCATGCGCGGCGAGCATCATCTCCGCCGCCTGCTGGACGCGGGGCAACAGGTCGGCGTCGCGGGTCAGGTCCGCCACGCGCAGCGTCATGAGGCCGGTCTGGCGGGTGCCGAGCAGCTCGCCGGGACCGCGCAGCTCGAGGTCGCGGCGCGCCACCTCGAAGCCGTCGTTGGTCTCCCTGAGCACCTTGAGGCGCTCGCGGGCGAGTTCGCTGAGCGGCGCCCGGTAGAGCAGCACGCAGCTGCTGGCGTGCTCGCCGCGGCCGACGCGGCCGCGCAGCTGGTGCAGCTGGGCGAGGCCCATGCGCTCGGAGTTCTCGATCACCATCAGGCTCGCGTTCGGCACGTCCACGCCGACCTCGATCACGGTGGTGGCGACCAGCAGCTGGATCTGCCCCGCCTTGAAGCGGGCCATGGTGCGCTCCTTCTCGGCGGCGGGCATGCGGCCGTGGACCAGCGCGACCCGGACTTCCGGGAGCGCGGCGGCGAGCGCCGCGGCCGTGTCCTGCGCCGCCTGCGCCTCGAGCGCATCGGATTCCTCGATCAGCGGGCAGACCCAGTAGGCCTGGCGGCCTTCGCGGCAGGCGCCATGGATGCGCGCGACGACCTCGTCGCGGCGCGTCTCGGGCATCGCGACCGTCGCGACCGGCGTGCGCCCGGGCGGCAGCTCGTCGATCACCGAGACGTCGAGGTCCGCGTAGGCGGTCATGGCGAGCGTGCGGGGGATCGGCGTCGCCGTCATGATCAGCTGGTGAGGGTAGCGGCCGCCGGAAAGGCCCTTGTCCCGCAGCGCGAGGCGCTGCTGCACGCCGAAGCGATGCTGCTCGTCGACGACCGCCAGCCCGAGCCGCGCGAAGCGCACGCCCTCCTGGAACAGCGCGTGCGTGCCGACGGCCACCGGCACCTCGCCGCTCGCGATGGCATCGAGCGCGGACTGGCGCGCGCGGCCGGTCAGCCGGCCGGTGAGCAGCGCGGCCAGCACGCCGAGCGGCCTGAGCCAGCGGTCGAGGTTCTGCCAGTGCTGCTCCGCGAGCAGTTCCGTCGGCGCCATCAGCACGGCCTGGCAGCCGCACTCGACCGCGCGCAGCGCGGCGAGTGCCGCGACCACGGTCTTGCCGGAGCCGACGTCGCCCTGCACCAGCCTGAGCATCGGGCTCGGCTCGGCCAGGTCCTTGCGGATCTCCTCGAGGACGCGGCGCTGCGCGCCGGTGAGGTCGAAGGGCAGCGACTCGCGAAGGCGCGCCTCGAGCTCGCCTGGCGGCGCGAGCGGCCAGGCCGGATCGCGCCGCAGCTGCTTGCGAAGCTCCCGCAACGCCAGCTGGTGGGCGAGCAGCTCCTCGAAGGCGAGCCTGCGCTGCGCGGGGTGCTGGCCGGCGGCGAGCAGCCCGAGCTCGGCGTCGGGCGGCGGCCGGTGCACGTACTCGAGCGCCGCGCCGAGCGTCGGCAGCCCGAGGTCTTCGAGCAGCGCGGGCGGCAGCCAGTCGCGCACGCCGTCGCGGGCCGCCGCGAGCGCCAGCGCGGTGAGTATCCTGAGCCGGCCCTGCTGCACGCCCTCGGTCGCCGGGTAGACGGGCGTGAGTGCGTCCTCGGTCGCCTGCGCGTCGCGCGCATCGGCGCGTCGGTACTCGGGGTGCACGATCTCGAGGCCGAGCGGCCCGCGCCTCACCTCGCCGAAACAGCGCAGGCGCGCGCCGCGGACCAGCTGCTCCTGTTGCGCGCCGCTGAAGTAGAAGAAGCGCAGCGTCAGGAAGCCGGTGCCGTCGGCCACGCGCACGAGCAGCGTGCGCTTGCGCCGGAACACCACCTCGGCGAGCTGGATCTCGCCTTCCACGACCGCGCGCTCGCCGGGCCTGAGCGACCCGATCGGCACGATCCGGGTGCGGTCCTCGTAACGCAGCGGCAGCAGGAACAGCAGGTCGCCGACCGTCTCGACGCCGAGTTTCGCGAGCCGGTCCGCGAGCGCCTGCCCGACGCCCTTGAGGCTCGTGACCGGCCGCAGCTCGGGCGCGGGGTCAGGAAGTGACAAGGACGCAGTCCACCTCGACCGACGCGCCCTTGGGCAGCGACGCCACGCCGATGGTGACCCGCGCCGGGTAGGGCTCGCGGAAATACTCCGCCATCACCGCGTTCACGGCCGCGAAGTGGCCGAGATCGGTGAGGTAGATGGTGACGCGGACCGCGTCGTCGAGCGTCGCATCGGCGGCGGCGGCCACCGCCTTGAGGTTCTCGAACACGCGCCGCGCCTGGGTCTCGATCGGCCCGCCGACCAGCTCGCCGCTGCGCGGATCCAGCGGGATCTGGCCGGACAGGTAGACCGTGTCGCCCGCGCGCACCGCCTGCGAGTAGGGGCCGATGGCGGCGGGGGCGCTGGGGGTCGCGATGATCGTCTTCTTCACGGGCAGGTCCTGCAGGAGGCTGGCGGATGATTCTAGCTAATCGTGACCGGTGACCGGTGACCGGTGATCGGCCAGAAACCTCGCTTGCGGCTGAGCCCGGTTCGGCCGGTCACCGGTCACCGGTCACTGGTCACCGTTCATGCTCCGCTCCACCTCCAGCACATCCGCCATCCCCTTGATCGCCCGCATCACCCGCCCGAGGTGCGGCCGGTCGCGCACGGCGATCTCGAAGGTGAGGATGGACGTGTCGTCGCCCTCGTCGGCGACGTTGACGTGCTCGATGTTCGACTCGTTGGCGGCGATCTGCGCCGCCACCTGCGCCAGCACGCCGACGCGGTTGGCGACGTGCACGCGGATCTCGGCGGCGAACATCCGCTGCGGCTGCTTCTCCCACACCGCCGGCAGCCACTTGTCCGGCTGCTTGCCGAAGCCGGCGACGTTCGGGCAGCTGTCGCGGTGGATCACGACCCCGCGACCGCTCGAGAGATAGGCGACGATGGGCTCGGGCGGCAGCGGGTGGCAGCAGCGCGCGTAGGACACGACGATGCCCTCGGTGCCCGCGATCGCGAGCGGCGCCTGCGGCCCGCCGGGGGGCGTGTCGGCCTCGCGCGGCAGCAGGCGGCGCGCCACGAGCGGCGCGAGGCGCTCGCCGAGGCCGATCTTCTCGAGCAGGTCCTTGCCGTCGCGCAGCGACAGCGACGCCGCGACCTGGTCGAGGCGGCCGTCGGGCAGCTTCCTGATCGACAGGCTGAACTCCTCGAGCGCCTGGTTCAGCATCCTGGCGCCGAGCTCCTGCGCCTCGTCGCGGCGCAGGTTGCGCAGGTACTGGCGGATCGCCGCGCGCGCCTTGGCCGAGACCACGAAGCTCGCCCAGGCCGGATTCGGCTTCGCGCCGCGCGCGGTGATGATCTCGACCGTCTGGCCGTTCCGAAGCGCGGTGCGCAGCGGCGCGAGCCGGCGGTCGACCTTGGCCGCGACGCAGCGGTTGCCCACGTCGGTGTGCACGGCGTAGGCGAAGTCGACGCAGGTGGCGCCGCGCGGCAGGCGCATGATGTCGCCCTTGGGCGTGAACAGGTAGACCTTGTCCGGGAACAGGTCGACGCGGACGCTCTCGAGCATCTCCTCGGCCGAGGCCTCGTTCAGCTGCGCCACGTTCTTCAGCCACTCGCGCGCCCGGTCCTGGCGGTCCACGAGGCCTTCCTCGCCGGTCTTGTAGCGCCAGTGCGCGGCGACGCCGTCCTCGGCCATCCGGTGCATCTCGCGGGTGCGTATCTGCAGCTCGAGCGGCAGGCTGTTCGGGCCGAAAAGGGTGGTGTGCAGCGACTGGTAGCCGTTCACGCGCGGGATGGCGATGTAGTCCTTGAACCGCCCCGGCATGGGGCGGTGCAGCCCGTGGGCGAGCCCGAGCACCCGATAGCACTCGTCCACGCTGTCGACCACGACCCGCACGCCGAACACGTCCACCACCTGCTCGAGCGGCGCCCGCTTGCGCCGCATCTTGGCGTAGATGCTGAACAGGTGCTTCTCGCGCGCCTCGACTTCCCCCTTGATCCCCGCCCTCTCCAGGGCCTGCTGGAGGTCCGAGACGATCTTCGGCAGGAATTCCTTCTGGTTGCCGCGCGCGCGCTTCACCTCGCGCTCGATCACGCGGTAGCGCTTGGGGTAGAGCGCCTTGAAGCCGAGGTCCTCGAGCTCGAGCTTGATCGAGTGCATGCCGAGGCGGTTGGCGATCGGCGCGTAGATGTCGAGCGTCTCGCGCGCCACCAGCCGGCGCTTCGGCGGCGGCATGGCGCCGAGGGTGCGCATGTTGTGGACCCGGTCGGCGAGCTTGACCATGATCACGCGGATGTCGCGCACCATGGCGAGCAGCATCTTGCGGAAGCTCTCGGCCTGCGCTTCCTGCCGGCTCTTGAACTGGACCTGGTCGAGCTTGGTGACGCCGTCGACCAGCTCCGCGACCTCGCGGCCGAAGCGCTGCGTCACCTCGTCCGTCGAGGCGCCGGTGTCTTCCACGACGTCATGGAGGATCGCCGCGGCGATGGTGGCGCCGTCCATGCGCAGGTCGGCGAGGATGTCGGCGACCGCCACCGGGTGGGTGATGTACGGCTCGCCGGAGCGCCGCTTCTGGCCCCTGTGCGCCGCCTCGGCGTACTCGTAGGCGTCGCGGACGCGGTCGACCTGCTCCGGCGGGAGGTAGGTCTCGAGCTTGGAGACGAGTTGCCCGACGCCCGGTGCGCGCCTGCCGCCCGGCAACAGCCCAAGCAGCGTGGACGCGTAGGACATCGGGAATCGCGGCCCGGGTCAGTCTCCCAGGCCGAGCTGCGGTGCGCGGAAATCGGCCGCGAGGTCGAGCGGGTTCTCCGGGATGAACTCCGGCTCCGGCTCGGGCTCCGGCTCGCTCAGCAGGTCGACGGTGACCTGGCCGGCGGCGATCTCGCGCAGCGCCACCACCGTGGGCTTGTCGTTCTGCCACTCCACGTGGGCCTCCGCGCCGTTCGCCAGCTGGCGGGCGCGCTTGGCGGCGAGCAGGACGAGGTCGAACAGGTTGTCGACGTTCTGGAGGCAGTCTTCGACGGTGATGCGTGCCATGGGAAACCGGTCAAAACGGGGAAAACGGTCGAACAGGATACCCCAGCCGACCCCTCGGAGGCCAGTTTCCCGGCCGCCGGGCTCTCAGGCCAGCAGTCGGGCGGCGAGCTCCGCGAGACCCGGCCGGTTCGCCCGCAACCGCTCGCCCTCGCCGCGCACGATGGCCGCCAGGTCCCCGAGCGCGCGCTCGAAATCGTCGTTCACGACCACGTAGCGGAACTCGCTCCAGTGCGACATCTCGGTCACCGAGTCCGCCAGCCGGCGCGCGATCACCTCGGGGCTGTCCGTGCGCCGCAGCCTCAGGCGTTGCTCGAGCGCCTCGCGCGAGGGCGGCAGGATGAACACGTCGAGCGCTTCCGGCAGGCGGGCCCTGACCTGCCGGGCGCCCTGCCAGTCGATCTCGAGGATCAGGTCGCGTCCGGCGGCGAGCGCCGCCTCCACCTGCGCGCGGCCGGTGCCGTAGGAGTTGTCGAAGACCTGCGCGTGCTCGAGGAAGGCGTCGGCGGCCGCCATTTCCGCGAACCGCGCCGGCGTGACGAAGTGGTAGTCGCGCCCGTCCACCTCGGTAGGCCGCGGCCGCCGCGTGGTGAAGGACACCGAGAAACCCAGCCTTGGTTCGCGCTCCATCAGCGCACGCACGAGGCTCGTCTTGCCGGCGCCGGAGGGCGCGGCGATGACGAACAGCCGGCCGCGGAGAGACTCGGGGTCGGACATCCGGAGCTTGACCAGGGTTGGCGACGCGTCAGCGCCGAGGCCCAGTCATTCTAGCCGGCCGGGAGTTCAGACGCGGCGCATCGCGACGAGCAGCGCGGGCACCCCCGCCAGGAAGAGCAGGAAGGGCAGGCTGAGCAGCAGGGTCCTGAAGGTTTCCATCGGTGCGATGCCAGAACTTCGATGGCGCGCAGGATGCGCGCCGGCCTCGCCGCGTCCCATACGCATCTGGCGTCGACATCGCGAAACCGCGAAGCGGATCACGCTGCCGACGCGAGCGCCGCCGCCCAGGCGGAGGCGACGACCCCTGCGGCCGCGGCGCCGGCCGCCCATTGCAGCGCGTTCCGCCCGGGCGCCGGCCCTGGCCGCGCCGCGAGCGCGGCGCCGATGGCGGCTCCGGCCGCGAAGCCGAGCACGTGGGCCAGCACGTCGGTGCGCTCGCCGCCCATGCCGGTGAAGGCCAGCAGCGCCACGCCGGCGACGAGAGGCGCCGCGCGCTGCGTGGCCGTGATGCGATGCGTGGCGCGGCGCCGCCACGCGACGGCGGCGGTGAGGCCGAGCGCGGTGAAGACGGCGGTGGAGGCGCCGAGCAGGTGGTGGGTCGGCGGATGCAGCAATGCGTCGAGCGCATAGGCTCCCCCGGCGCCGAGCACGATCAGCAGCCAGGCGAGTCCCGGCCCGAAGATCTGGCCGGCCGGCCAGGCGAACAGCGCGCCGAAGGCGAGGTTGGCGAGCAGGTGGCCGAGGTCGGCGTGCAGCGTGAGCGCGGTGAACGGCCGCCACCACTCGCCGCGCGCCGCGAAGCCGGCGTCGAGCACGCCGAGATCCACCCAGTCCAGGCCGCCCGCGCGCTCGAGCGCCGCGCCGGTCACGGCGAGGAGCGCCGCTGCATAGCCCGCGACGCCCGTCCAGGAGTGAGGGTGGCGCGGCCACGCGAGACGGGCCTCCGCCGGCGGACGGTTCTCGCCGAGGTAGCGCGACAGCTCGCGCGTGGCAGGCGCGAGCCTGTCCGCCGGGACCCAGAGTTCCTCGCCGTTCGCACCGCTTCGCCGCTCGTGCGGAATGCCGACCGCCTCGAGCACCAGCGCCCACTCGGCGGCAACCCCGTCCGGCAGCCGCACCGCGAGGGGAAGCAGGTCGGTCACGCCTGGCGCCTCGGCCGCACCGCGCAATTCCGGTCGATCACGGCCATCGCCTTGCCTCGGTGGGTCCCTGCGGGCCCGGTCGCCCGCGCGCTATTGTAGGCGCGACCCCTGGCGAGGAGCGTCCATGTCGCGCAAGTCCATCGGCCTCGAGGACCGGCTCTACCAGTACCTGCTCGGTGCCAGCCTGCGCGAGCCGCCCTCGCTCGAGAAGCTTCGCGAGGAAACGGCCGCCCACCCGCAGGCCGGCATGCAGATCTCGCCCGAGCAGGGCCAGTTCATGCAGCTGCTGCTCAGGCTGATGGGCGCGCGTCGCGTGGTCGAGGTCGGGGTGTTCACCGGCTATTCCAGCCTCGCGATGGCGCTGGCGCTGCCGGACGACGGCCGCCTCCTCGCCTGCGACGTGAGCGAGGAGTACACAGCGATCGCGCGGCGCCACTGGCAGGCAGCGGGCGTCGCGTCGAAGATCGAGCTGGTGCTCGCGCCGGCGCTGGAGACGCTCGAAGCGCGCATCATGGCCGGCGACGCCGGCCGCTACGACTTCGCCTTCATCGACGCCGACAAGACCGGCTACCTCGCGTACTACGAGCGCCTGCTCACGCTGTTGCGGCCGGGCGGGCTCATCGCCGTGGACAACACGCTGTGGGACGGCGCCGTCGCCGATCCTGCGGAGAACTCCCCGGATACCGTGGCGCTGCGCGAGTTCAATGCGCGCCTGCACCGCGACGAGCGGGTCGACCTCTCGCTCGTTCCCATCGGCGACGGGTTGACGCTCGCGCGCAAGCGGCCCTGAGCGCCGCCGTCACTCGACCGTGACGGTGATCTTCGCCGACACGACCGGCGGGTCGTGCGGCACGTGGCGATGGTCGCCGAGGACGAGCTGCAGGGTGTGGGTGCCGGGCGGCAGCTCGACCGTCGTTTCCGTCTGGCCGCCACCGAAATGCAGGTGCCGCTCGTCCGCGGGCAGCGGCCGGGTGAAGTCGATCTCCTCGACGTCGATCAGCAGGTGGTGGTGCCCGGTGTGCTGCATCTCGACGCCGGCCGGGGCCACGCCCATGCCGCGCAGACCGAAGCGCACCTTGATCGGGCCCTGCAGCGTCTCGCCGTCCTGCGGGCTGATGAAGTAGAGCTCCGCGCCGGCCGGCGCGGGCGTCCGCGGCAGGTCGTCGGCGAAGGCGGGCGAGGCGGCGAGCAGGCAGGCGAGGGTGAACGGGGCGATTCTCATGGCGGGCTCCGTGGCGCGGCGCTACTGCGTCGGACAGGCTGTCATGGGGCCGGTTCCCTCGTCGGCTGCCGGTACCGGGCGGCGGTGATGAACTCCCCGAAGCTCTCGCACCATACGACGACGGTGTTGAAGCGGCCGACGTCGACCGACTCGGGCACCTCGACCAGGAAATTGCGGAACGTCCTGACCTCGCCGACCAGCGCCATCACAGGCTTGAGCCGCTCGAAGTCCGCCTCGGTCTCGACGAATTCCGGCGAAAGGTACAGCCTGTAGTCAGGCCCGGGCGCGATCTCGCCGAGCAGCGCCACGCTGCGCGGCCCGACCGACACCGTGCCCTCGCCCCAGTGCAGCGCGTCGCTGCCGGCCAGGTCGCGACGGAACTCGCCGACGTAGGTCGCGGTGCCGACAAGGGCCTCGACGTCCGCGGCCGAGGGCGCCTCCGGGGCGGTCAGGATCGGCAGGGCGTAGATCCCGGCCGCGAAGCCGACGGCCAGCGCGACGACGTGGGTGAAGAAGAGAATCAACGGCCTCATCGAAGTCCTCCCTGTCCCTCGGGATTCACGCGTCGGCGCCGGCCTGCGCCGGCATCACTCCACGTTCTGCACCTGCTCCCTCATCTGCTCGACCAGCACCTTGATCTCGACCGCCGCGCGCGTGGTCTCGACGTCCTGCGACTTCGACGACAGCGTGTTCGCCTCGCGGTTGAATTCCTGCATCAGGAAATCGAGTCGCCGCCCGGCCGGCTCGCCCGAGGCGATCACCTTGCGGACCTCGGCGACGTGGCTCCTCAACCGGTCGAGCTCCTCGTCCACGTCCATCTTCTGCAGCGCGATCACGAGTTCCTGCTCGAGGCGGTCCCGGTTCGGCTCGACCGCCACCTGGCCGAGCCGCTCGTCGAGCTTCGCGCGGATCCGCTCGCGCACCTCGGGCAGCCGGGCGCTGACCGCGTCGGCGAGCGTCTCGAGGGCGGCCGAGCGGCCGAGCAAGAGCTCGGCGATGCGCCCGCCCTCGCTCGCGCGGGAGGCGTCGAGCGCCTCGAGCGCCTCGGCGAGCAGGTCGTGGGCCGCGGCCAGCGCGGCGGCGTTGTCGCGCTCGGCCTCGCGCACGACGCCGGGCCATCGCAGGAGGTCCATCGCATTGATGCTCGCCGCGGCCGCGAGGCGCTGCTGCACCTCGCTCGCACGTTCGACCAGCTGCCCGAGCAGGGGCTCGTTGAGCTCGAGGGTCGCGCTCGCCGCGACGGCGGGGCGGAAGTAGAGGCTCGCCTCGACCTTGCCACGGCGCACCGTCGCGGCGATGGCCTGGCGGAACTCGCCCTCGGCGGCGCGGAAGTCCTCCGGCAGGCGCAGGGAAGCCTCGAGGTAGCGATGGTTCACCGCGCGAAGCTCCCACGCGAGGCTGCCGAAGCCGGCCGCGAGCTCGCGGCGGGCGAAGCCGGTCATGCTGCGGATCATGCGTCCCCCGCGCCTGGTCGCCGCGCCCCTCGCGGGCATGAACGCCGGCGCGCTCGTGGTGTAAGCTGCGCGGCAGAATAGCAGAAGCCGGCGCGCACGCAGCCGGGGGGTCGCTTGCAGGTCGAATACGCGGACGTCAGCGACGTCGGGCACCGCGACGAGAACCAGGACCGCGCGGCGGTGGCGGCCAATGACCGGGCGGCGCTGCTCGTCACGCTCGATGGCATGGGCGGCCACGCGGACGGGGCGCGCGCCGCGGAGATCGGCCGCGACGTGCTGCTCGAGGCCTTCGCGGCGGAGACGCACCCGCTGTTCGACCCGCTGGGCTTCCTGCACCTGGCGCTCGGCCGGGCGCACGAGGCGGTGGCGGCGGCGGGCCGCGGCCGGCCGCTCGAGCAGCGCCCGCGGGCGACCTGCGCGGTCTGCCTGGTGCAGCAGGGCTCGGCCTACTGGGCGCATCTCGGCGACGCCCGCGTCTATCACCTGCGCAACGGCGCGCTGGTCGAGCGCACGCGCGACCACAGCCACGTGGAGCAGCTGCTTCGCGATGGCCAGATCCGCGAGGACCAGGTGCACGGGCACCCGATGCGCAACTTCGTCGAGTGCTGCATCGGCGGCGAGCCGGCGCTGCCGGACATGGCGCTGTCGCGCCGCCGGCCGCTGCAGCCCGGCGACATCCTGCTGGTCTGCTCCGACGGCGTCTGGTCCAACCTGCGCGACGCGGAGATCGCCGCCTTCTGCACGCCCGGCGGGCCGCCGCTGGCCCAGGCGCTCTCCGACCTCGTGGACCGGGCGGTGCGGGCCTCGGCCCCGCAGAGCGACAACGCCACCGCCGCCGCGCTGCGCTGGCTGGGCTGAGCGGATGCCGTCAAGGGCACGCAAGAGCGGCCGCGCGCCCGACGAGCTGCGCCCGGTGCGCTTCGAGCGCGGCTACACGCGTCACGCCGAGGGCTCGGTGCTGGTCGAGTTCGGCCAGACGCGCGTGCTGTGCACGGCGAGCGTCGAGGGCGGCGCCCCGGCCTTCCTGCGCAACACCGGCCAGGGCTGGATCACCGCGGAGTACGGCATGCTGCCGCGGGCGACGCACACGCGCTCGCCGCGCGAGGCTGCGCGCGGCAAGCAGACCGGCCGGACCCAGGAGATCCAGCGGCTGATCGGGCGCTCGCTGCGCGCCTGCGTGGACCTGCGCGCGCTCGGCGAGCGCACCGTCACCCTCGACTGCGACGTCCTGCAGGCCGACGGCGGCACGCGCACGGCGGCCATCACCGGCAGCTACGTGGCCCTCGCCGACGCGGTCGGCGCGCTGGTCCGCCGTCGCGAGATCCCGGCGAGCCCGCTGCACGGCCAGGTCGCGGCGGTCTCGGTCGGGATCGTGGGCGGCCTGCCGGTGCTCGACCTCGACTACGCCGAGGACGCCGACGCCGAGACGGACATGAACGTGGTGATGAATTCCGGCGGCGCGTTCATCGAGGTGCAGGGAACCGCCGAGGGCCACGCCTTCCGCCGCGAGGAGCTCGACGCGCTGCTCGACCTTGCGGCGGGCGGCATCCGCCGCCTCTGCGCGCTGCAGCTCGACGCGCTCGGCGGCCTGCCCGCCTGAGACCCGCCGTGGCGCGGCGCGTGGTGCTCGCGACCGGCAACCGCGGCAAGCTGGCGGAGATGCGGGCAATCCTCGCGGGCAGCGGCATCGAGGTCCTGCCGCAGTCGGACTTCGGCATCGAGCCGCCGGTCGAGGACGGCGACTCCTTCGCCGCCAACGCGCTGATCAAGGCCCGCCACGCGGCGCGCCTCGCGGGCCTGCCGGCCATCGCCGACGACTCGGGCCTCGAGGTCGACGCGCTCGGCGGCCGGCCGGGGATCCACTCGGCCCGCTACGCCGGCCCGGGCGCGAGCGACGCCGACAACAACCGCAAGCTGCTCGAGGAGCTGGCCGGCGTGCCGGCGGGCCGCCGCGGCGCGCGCTACCGCTGCGCGATGGCCTGGGTGGATCGCGCCGACGACCCGGCGCCGCGGGTGTTCGAGGCGGCCTGGGAGGGCGCGATCGGCGGAGCGCCGCGCGGCGACGGCGGCTTCGGCTACGACCCGCTGTTCCTGGTGGCCGGCGGGTCGCGCACGGCGGCCGAGATGCCGGCGGCGGAGAAGAACCGGGTCAGCCATCGCGGCCAGGCGCTCGCGGCGCTCGTCGCGGCGCTGGCCGCGGGCGGGAACGGCTAGCGGACCACCTTCACCAGCGCGCCGGGCGCAGGCTCGCCGGCCGGGTACAGGCCGTTCATCAGCCGGTGCTGCTCGACGGCGTACTTCTCGAGCGGCGAGCGCGCCGCGAGGTCCGCGATGCTGGCGTTCTCCGGCGCCTTCACGACGCGCAGGCGGTTGGGCTCGGCGAGGCGGAACTCGTCCGAGCGCAGCGGCCGGAAGGTGCGCGCCGCCGACATGAACAGCACGTCGCCCTCCGGCGCCGGCGCGCCTGCCCGGCTCGCGCCGCGCAGGATCCACATCAGGTTGTTGTGGTAGATCACCACGTAGCGCACGTTCGACGAGTTTCCAAAGGGCGAGGCGTCGCCGCGCACGATGGTGGTGAAGGCGTCGAGCCCGTTGACCTCGAGGCTCTCGCTGCGGTCGAGGCGGCGGTTGCCGAGCGCACGCAGCGCGAAGTCCCGCGGGCTGGTCAGGCCCGCGGGCGGGGCCTGCGCCGTCAGCTGAACGATGTTGTTCCGGTCGGGCGAGGCGGCGAGCAGCTGGTTCGGGTCGTTCTGCACCCTCCAGCCCTGCGGGAAGGCCATCGTGAAGCGGAAGTCGGCGTGGTAGAAGCGGTTGTCGCGGACCATGCCCTGGCGGCGGCTCGAGCCGAAGGCGAGGCCGTCGATGCGCCTCATGAAGTCCTCGACGTTGTCGGCCTTGCCGGTGGCGCGCCCCTCGACCTTCGCCGCGGCCGCGACGGCCTCCTGCAGGCGCGTGTCGTTGTCGGGATGCGAGGCGAAGACGCCGTGGTAGATGCGTGGCTGCCGGCCCTCGGCGCGGGCCCGGTCGCGCTCGAAGACCTCCTGCTCCTTGAGCGCGGCGACCACCCGGATCATGGCCTGCGGGTCGTAACCGGTGCGCGCGAGGTACTCGGCGCCGAGGCGGTCGGACTCGAGCTCCTGCTCGCGCCCGTAGCCGCTGATCACCGCCTGGCCGGCGATGCCGGCGAGGTCGCCGACCGCGGACTGGCCCGTGAAGATCGCCGCCGCGGCGCCGAGCACCCCGGCGACCGCCGACTGGCTCTGCCGCTGTACGGCGTGGCGCGCGGTGATGTGGCCGATCTCGTGGCCCAGCACGGCGGCGAGCTCGGCCTCGCTCGACAGGTAGGGCAGCAGCCCGCGCGAGACGTACACGAAGCCGCCGGGCGTGGCGAAGGCGTTCACGTCGTCGGTGTCGACGATCGTGAACTTCCAGTCGAGCTCGGGCCGGTGACTCTGCTTGGCGAGCTTTTCGCCGAGCGCCTGCACGTACTCCTGCAGCCGCGCGTCCTCGTACACGCCCATCACCTGCGTGATCCGCACGTGCATCTGCTGGCCGATCTTCTTCTCCTGCTCGACCGACATGAAGGCGAGGTCGGTCTTGCCGGTGACCGGGTTGGTGGCGCAGCCGGCGGCGGCGAGCAGCAGCAGGGCGGCGGCGAGCGCCGGCAGGGCGTGGCGGGTCATGGGGCTCCTCTCGCAGTCAGTCGCTTATAGCCGCGCCGAAAAAGCCGACGCAAGCCCTCGCGGCTCACGCTTGGACGGTCCTGCGGAGGAAAAGTTGGCCCTCGAGACGCGAAGGGCGCCTTGCGGCGCCCTCGAGACTGCGGACGAGCAGCGATCCCGCTCAGCCGGTCTTCATCCCGTACTTCTTGCGGAACCGGTCGACGCGGCCGCCGCTGTCCACGATCTTCTGCTTGCCGGTGTAGAACGGGTGGCAGCTCGAGCACACCTCGATCTGCAGGTCCTCGCCGAGCGTCGAGCGCGTCTGGAAGGCGTTCCCGCAGGTGCAGGTGACGTTGATCAGCTTGTACTCGGGGTGGATCGACGGCTTCATGGGGGTTCCGGGCGGCGGGTCTGCGTGCCGAAAGGGCGCGAAGTCTAGCCAGCCTCGCCCGAACGCACAAGGTGGAGGCCCGAGGCTGGCGGCCGCCGTGGCGCAAGTGGGCGTAATTCCGCGAGTTTTTTCTTATCCACAAAATCTGTGGATAACTCTGTGGACCACGGGACCGCCGGCGCCCCTGCCTGCGCTGAAATCCGGGAAAGTGACGCTTTGATTAAAATTTGAGCAGGCCGTTTTATATTATTAAATCAACAAGTTAGACCTAGTTACTTAACGTCGATCGGCAACAAGTGAGCGAAAGTAGCCGTCGCCCCGGACGCCCGCCCGACTTGTTGACAACTACTGGTTTCGCGGCCGTTGTCAAGCCACTTCGGAGGCGGTGCCAGGCTCCCCGGGCAGGAAGGCCGCCTGCAGGTCATTGAGGAACCGGAAACCGAGCTCGGTCGGCCGGAACTGTGCGCCCTGCGCGCCGGGCCGCGGCTCGAGCAGGCCGCGGCCGGCGAGCGACTCGATCGTGGCGGCGACGGTGGCCGCGGGCAGGCCCGTCGCCTGCTCGAAATGCGTCAGCGCGAAGCCCGAGCAGAGCCGCAGCGCATTCAGCATGAACTCGAAGGGCAGCTCGGCGCGCGGCACGATCCTTCGGCTGCCGGCCTGGCCTGCCGCGACCTGCGCCAGATATTCGCGCGGCATCCGCGGCCGCTCGGTCCGCACCACGCCGGCCGCGGTGGTCGCCTTGCCGTGCGCGCCTGCGCCGATCCCGAGGTAGTCCTCGAAGCGCCAGTAGGCGAGGTTGTGGCGGCACTCGCGGCCCGGGCGCGCATAGGCGGAGACCTCGTACTGCGTGAACCCCGCCGCCGCGATGCGTTCCTGGCAGGCGAGCTGCATGTCGAGCGCGAGGTCGTCCCCGGGCAGCGCCGGCGGGCGGTGGAAGAACGCCGTGCCGGGCTCGAGCGTCAGCTGGTAGTGCGACAGGTGCGCGGGTCCGAGCGCGATCGCCCGCTCGACGTCCGCCACGGCGCCGGAGAGGTCCTGGCCGGGCAGCGCGTACATCAGGTCGAGGTTGAAGTTCTCGAGTCCGGCGCGGCGCAGGTCGGCCACCGCCGCCTCGACGTCGCCCGGCGAGTGGATGCGGCCGAGGGCCGCGAGCGCCGGCGCGGAGAACGACTGGGCGCCGAGCGAGACCCGGTTGACGCCGGCCGCGGCATAGCCTTCGAAGCGCCCGCGCTCGACGGTGCCCGGGTTCGCCTCCAGCGTGACCTCGGCGTCCGGCGCGAGCGGCAACACGGCGCGAAGGCCTGCCAGCAGCCGGGCGATCGCGGCGGGGCTGAACAGGCTCGGCGTGCCTCCGCCGATGAACACGCTGACGGCCGTGCGCCCGGCGGCGAGGTCGAGGTCGCTCCGCAGGTCCGCGAGCAGCGCGTCGACGTAGGCGTCCTCCGCCAGCGGACCGGCCTGCGCGTGCGAGTTGAAGTCGCAGTACGGGCACTTGCGGACGCACCATGGCAGGTGCAGGTAGACGGCGAGCGGCGGAGCCATCCGGGCATTGTAATCGGCGGGCCGCCGGGCCTCGTCCGGCGGGCCTTCCTGCCTTGATTCTTGCGGTGCATCATGACAGTCTGCCCGACCGCCCGAGGCGTCTTTTCGGCCTGACAGAACGACGGGGTTCCGATGAGCGACAACAAGTTCCAGTTCAAGAACCTGGCCACCGGCAAGACGACCGAATACCCCGTTCATCAGGGCAGCGTGGGCCCCGAAGTCGTGGACATCAGCACCCTGTACCGCGACCACGGGATATTCACCTTCGACCCGGGATTCATGGCCACCGCCTCCTGCGAGAGCCGCGTCACCTACATCGACGGCGACGCCGGCGTCCTGCTCTACCGGGGCTACCCGATCGAGCAGCTGGCCGAGCACAGCAACCACCTCGAGGTCGCCTACCTGCTGCTGCACGGCGACCTGCCGACCGAGGAGGGATACGCGGATTTCACGCGCTCGATCCAGCGCCACACGATGCTGAACGAGTCGCTCCGGAAGATGTACGACGGCTTCCACCACGACGCGCACCCGATGGCGATGGTCGCGGCGATCGTCGCGTCGATGGCGGCGTTCTACCACGACACCACCGACATCTACGACCCCCGGCACCGCGAGATCTTCGCGCACCGCATCATCGCCAAGATCCCGACCATCGCCGCGGCCGCCTACAAGCACGCGCTCGGCCAGCCTTTCGTCTACCCGCGCAACGACCTCGGCTACACCGCGAACATGCTGCACATGTTCTTCGCGGTGCCCTGCGAGCCGTACATCGTGGACCCGCTGCACGCCAAGGCGCTGGACCTGCTGTTCATCCTGCACGCCGACCACGAGCAGAACGCCAGCACCTCGACGGTGCGGCTCGCCGGCAGCACCGGCTGCAACCCCTACGCGGCGATCTCGGCCGGCGTCTCGGCGCTGTGGGGTCCGGCCCACGGCGGCGCCAACGAGGCGGTGCTCGACATGCTCGAGGAAATCGGCAGCGTCGAGAAGGTCCCGCACTTCCTCGCGCGCGTGAAGGACAAGTCCGACAGCGTGCGCCTGATGGGCTTCGGCCACCGCGTCTACAAGAACTTCGACCCGCGCGCGAAGATCATCCGCGAGATGTGCCACCGCGTGCTCGCGCAGCTCGGCGACACCAACAACCCGATGTTCGAGCTCGCCCTCAAGCTCGAGGAGATCGCGCTGAAGGACGACTACTTCATCGCGCGCAAGCTCTACCCGAACGTCGATTTCTACTCCGGCATCATCTACAGCGCGCTCGGCATCCCGCGCTCGATGTTCACGGTGATGTTCGCGCTGGCGCGCACCGCCGGCTGGGTCGCGCACTGGCTCGAGATGATCGCCGACCCCTCGATGAAGATCAGCCGGCCGCGCCAGCTCTACCGCGGGCCGGCGCAGCGCGACTACGTGCAGATCGCGAAGCGCTGAGGCCGGTCAGGCGCCAGCGCGCGGCGTCGCGCGAGCCACGATCCCCGCGAGGTCGAGGCCGGGCGGCAGCGACCCGAACAGGCCGCCGTGACCGGCGAGCCGGGAGGCGCAGAACGCATCGGCGATCGTCGCCGGCGCATGCCTCACCAGCAGCGACGCCTGCAGGCCGGTGGCGAGCCGCTCCACCAGCCGCCGCGCCGAGCGCTCGTCGGCGATGGCCGCCGGCAGCGACGTCTCGAGATCCGCCGCGAGCGTGGCCAGCCTCGCCTCGCCGGCCGCGCCGGCGCGGATCTCGCCGAGCAGGGCGGGCGCGGCCTCGGGGTCGCGGGCCAGCGCGCGCAGCACGTCGAGGCACTGCACGTTGCCCGAGCCCTCCCAGATCGCGTTGACCGGCGCGTCCCGGTAGAGCCGCGCGAGCGGCGACTCCTCGACGAAGCCGTTGCCGCCGGTGCACTCGAGGGCCTCGGCGACGGCGGCGACGGCGCGCTTGGTGATCCAGTACTTCGCCACCGCCGTGGCGACCCTCGCGAAGCTCTGTTCGCGCGGGTCGCCGGCCGCCGCGGCGTCGAAGGCGCGCGCGAGGCGCAGGGCGAGGGCGGTGGCGGCCTCCGACTCGAGGCACAGGTCCGCCAGCACGTTCTCCATCAGCGGCTGGGCCGCGAGCCGCGCGCCGAACACCTCGCGGTGCGCGGCGTGGTGGGTGGCCTCGGCGACGGCGCGGCGCAACGTGGCGGCGGAGCCGAGTGCGCAGTCCAGGCGCGTGTGGCGGACCATCTCCATGATGCTCGCGACGCCGCGCCCGGGCGGGCCGACCGGCCAGGCCAGCGCGCCGTGGAACTCCACCTCGCTCGAGGCGTTCGAGCGGTTGCCGACCTTGTCCTTGAGGCGCTGGATGTGCATCGCGTTGCGCGAGCCGTCCGGCAGCATCCGCGGCAGCAGGAAGCAGCCGAGGCCCTCGGCGGCCTGCGCGAGCACCAGGAAGGCGTCGCTCTGCGGCGCCGAGCAGAACCACTTGTGGCCGGCGAGCAGGAAGGCGCCGTCCGGCCCGCCCGGCGTCGCGCGGGAGGTGTTGGCGCGGACGTCGGTGCCGCCCTGCCGCTCGGTCATGGCCATGCCGACGATGGCGCCGTCCTTGGCCGCGACCGGCAGCGGCCGCGGGTCGTAGCGGCGGGACAGCACGCGCGGCCGCCAGGCCGCGGCGACGGCCGGCTCGAGCCCGAGCGTCGGCACCGACGCGAAGGTCATGGTCAGCGGGCAGCTGACCCCTTCCTCGACCTGGTGGCGGAGCATCATGAGCGCCGCGCGGGTCACGTGCGCGCCCGGGCCGGGGTCGGTCCAGGGCAGCGAGTGCAGGCCTGCCTCGATGCCGATGCGCATCAACTCGTGCCAGGCCGGGTGGAACTCGACCTCGTCGATGCGCCGGCCGAAGCGGTCTCGGGTGTGCAGGATCGGCGCATGGCGGTTGGCGAGCTCGCCGAGCTCGAGCACCGCAGCCGAGCCCATGCGGCGGGCGAAGGCGCGCACGCCCTCGAGGCCGTGGCCGCCGCGCTCGCGCAGGAGGCCCTCGGTGAGCGCCGCGTCGCCGGCCAGAGGGTCGTAGCCGGAGAGCGCCGGCGGCTGGTTGAAGACCTCGTGCGGGTCGCGCGCGCCGCGGTCGGTCATGGCGGTCCCTCAGGCGTCGGCGGCGATCAGCGCCTCGAGCTCGGCGGCGGTCGCGCGCCGCATCGGCCGGCCGTCGACCGGGCTCATCGGCGGCTGCCGCAGCCCGTCCGGCGGGAACACCATGGCGTCGACCTCCAGGCCGTCGGACTCGAAGCGCAGCGTCGGCAGGCTCGCCGCCTCGTCACGCTGCAGTCTGACGCG
This sequence comes from uncultured Steroidobacteraceae bacterium, assembly GCA_964406445.1. GTDB lineage: Bacteria > Pseudomonadota > Gammaproteobacteria > Steroidobacterales > Steroidobacteraceae > SG8-30. The sequence continues at coordinate 13,284 of CAYORU010000023.1, read as the reverse complement.
CCGCTCGACGACCCGGTGCCGGACGCCGCGGTCCATGAGGCTGAAGGCCACCGTCTCGGGCGTGTCGGCGAACACGTGCAGCAGGATGTCGCTGTGGGCGGTGGCCGTGCCGGAGAGCACCGGGCCGACGATGCGCGGCTGGAAGTCGGCGAGCAGGCGCATCGCGCCGAGGGCGGCGCGACGCAGCCCCGCGAGCTCGCTCGCGTGCGCGTCGGGCCCGAACAGGCGCTGGTGCTCGGCGAGCGCCTCCTCGATCTCGGTGTTCTTCGGCAGCACGGCGTGGTCGGTGACGCCGAGTCGCTCGGCGGCCTTGCGCTTCGCGAACAGGTGATCGTCGACGCCGTGCTCGATCATGATCCGTGCCGCCTCGCGCGCCAGCGCCTGGCGCAGCAGCTCGGTCCGGGGCGAACGCTTCGCCATGGCGCGATCCTCCTCAGAACAGCGGCTCTTCCCGGCGACCGGGTGCCGGCTGCTCCGGCGCCTCCGCGGTTCCCGCCCCCGGCGGCGGATGGTCGGCGAGGAAGTACTCGAAGAACGCGTCGGGATCGTCGAGCGAGGCCATGGCGCCGGTCAGCGGCGACACCCGCGCGGTGATCACGCCCTCGGGCATGCCGAGCCGCTGATCGGGCCGGTCGCGCAGCGCTTCCCGCATGAAGTAGACCCACATCGGCAGGGCGGTGCGCCCGCCCTCCTCGCCGCTGCCGAGGGAGCGCTCCTGGTCGAAGCCGATCCAGCTCACCGCGACCAGCCCGGCGTTGTACCCCGCGAACCAGGCGTCGCGGCGGTCGTTGGTCGTGCCGGTCTTGCCGGCGAGGTCGTCGCGACCGAGCGCGAGGGCGCGGCGCGCGGTGCCCGAGCGGATCACGTCGCGCATCATGTCGGTCATGATGTAGGCGTTCGCCGGGCTGATCGCGCGCGGCGCGGCCTCCGCTTCCGGCACGGGCGTCGGCGCGCCGCCCGCCTCGGCGGCGCGGGTGACGCCGCTGCCGTCGCCGGCGACCACGGTCGCGAGCGTGGCGCCGTAGGCGGCGAGGCTCGCGGCGGCGCTCTCGCAGCGCGGGCAGGCGGCCCGCGGGGCGGCCTGGGACAGGACCTTGCCCCCGGCGTCCTCGACCCGCTCGATCAGGTAGGGCTCGACGCGCTGGCCGCCGTTCGCGAACACGGCATAGGCGGCCGCCAGCTCGAGCGGCGTCACCTGCGCGGTGCCGAGCGCCGCGGTCAGGTTGGCCGGCACCTGCCCCGGCGCGAAGCCGAAGCGGCGGACGTGCTCGAGGGTCGGCCCGACTCCCATCGCGCGCATCAGGCGGATCGAGACGAGGTTGCGCGACCGGGTGAGGGCGTCGCGCAGTCGCGTCGGCCCGTAGAAGCGCGCGTCGATGTTCTGCGGCCGCCAGTCCTCGCCACTGCCGGTCTCGTCGGCCTCGTAGACCACCGGCGCATCGAGGATCAGCGTGGCCGGCGTGGTGCCGTTCTCGAGCGCCGCCGAGTAGATGAACGGCTTGAACGCCGAGCCCGGCTGGCGCTTGGCCTGGGTCACGCGGTTGAAGCTGGTCGCGTAGAAGTCGAAGCCGCCGGACATCGCCGCGATCGCGCCGTCCTGCGGGTCGACGGCGACCATGGCGCCCTGGACCTGAGGCAGCTGCACCAGCAGCGCGCGGCCGCCCTGCTGGGGCAGGACGTAGACCACGTCGCCGCGCGCCAGCACGTCGGCGGGACGCTTCGGCGCCGGGCCGACCTCGGTCGGCCCGACGGCGGGGCGCGCCCAGCGCAGGTTCTCGAAGGGGAGCTCGAAGCGCCCGCGGCTGCGCGTGGCGACGCGCGCCGCGACGCCGTCGACCGCGAGGACCACGGCGGGCAGGAGGCCACCGACCACCGGGTAGGACGAGAGCGCCGCCTCGAGGTCGCCGGGGCCCTCGACGGCGGGCAGCGTCGCCTTGCCGGCCGGGCCCCGGAAGCCGTGGCGGCGGTCGTACTCGAGCACGGCGCTGCGCAGCGCCACGTCCGCGGCGCGCTGCAGGCGGCTGTCGATCGTGGTCACCACGCGCAGCCCGTCGGTGTAGGCGCGCTCGCCGTAGGTCTCGAGCATCGCCTGCCGGGCGAGCTCGGCGGCCCAGGGCGCCTCGACCTCGACGCGCGGGCCGTGCAGCTCGCTGCTGATCGGCGTCTCGAGCGCCGCGCGCTGGGTGTCGGCGTCGATGAAGCCGAGCTCCAGCATGCGCCGCAGCACGTAGCTGCGGCGGCGCTCGGCGAGCTCGCGGCTGGCGACCGGGTTGTAGCGCGAGGGCGCCTGCGGCAGGCCGGCGAGCAGCGCCGCCTCCGCGACGCTCAACTCCGGGAGCCTCTTGCCGAAATAGGTCTCGGCGGCCGCCGCGACGCCGTAGGCCCGCTGGCCGAGGAACACGGTGTTGAGGTAGAGCTCGAGGATCTCGTCCTTCGACAGCTCGTGCTCGAGCGTGATCGCGAGGAAGATCTCGCGGAGCTTGCGCCGCAGGGTGCGCTCGTTCTCGATCAGCGTGGTCCGGACGAGCTGCTGGGTGATAGTGCTGCCGCCCTGGCGGGGGCCGGGCAGCCCGGCGGCGACGAGCAGGGCGCGGGTCATGCCCTGCCAGTCGATGCCGGGATGCTCGAAGAAGCGGTCGTCCTCGGCCGCGAGGAAGGACTGCACCACGAGCTCCGGCAGGTCGGCGTAGGCGACCGGCAGGCGGCGCTGCTCGCCGATCTGGCCGATCAGGCGGCCGTCCCGGCTGTAGACGCGCAGCGGCATCTGCAGCTTGAGCTGGCGCAGCTCGGCGACGTCGGGGAGCGTGGGACGCAGGTAGTAGTAGGTGGAGAGGAAGGCCAGCCCGATCGCTCCCGCGAGGGCGACGAACGACGAGCCGAGGAGCCAGGGGAGGCGGCCGGACCAGCGCGAAGCCATGGCCGATTATGCATTCATCGGCGCGATGGGGTGCGCGTACCGTGACGCGCTGCACGGAGCGGCCCGCGGGGAAGGGTGCACGATGCAGGGCGCCATAGACGCGACGGGTGGGGGCGCGGACGGGATGGCCGGCGACGTCCGGCCGTGGGCCGGGACCTGGGGCGCGGTCTTCGGGGAGTCATCAGCGAGGTCGGCGCCTGGATGCTTCTGCGATTCCGGTCACGTTCAATTTGACAATTGCTTGCTATATAGTGGCGGAACACCTGACCCGGCATTGCTCAAGGCTTCGCAAGCGCTTGACCTGAAAAGGAAAGAAACCACGTGAAGCTGCCTCAGATTTCGCTGGGCCCCCGTCGCCGGCCGCTGGTCGGGATCGACATCACCACGTCGTCGATCAAGCTGATCGAGCTGTCCGAGGCCGGCGGGCAGTACCGCGTGGAGTCCTACGCCGCGGAGCCCACGCCGCACAGCGCCGTCAACGACAAGGCCATCGTCGACGCCAATGCCGTCGGCGAGGCGATCCGCCGCGCCGTGAAGCGCGCCGGCGTGCGCACCAAGGAGTGCGCGATCGCGATCAGCGGCGACGCCGCGATCACCAAGTCCATCCCGATGCCGCGCGCGCTCTCGGCCAACGAGCTCGAGCAGCAGGTCGAGATGCAGGCGGACCAGTACATCCCGTTCCCGATGGAGGAGGTCAGCTACGACTTCCAGGTCCTCGGGCCCTCCGAGAAGGATCCGGAGATGCAGGACGTGCTGCTGGTCGCGACCCGCACGGAGAACGTCAACCAGCGCGTGGCCGCCGTCACGGCCGCCGGGCTCGAGCCCAAGGTCGTCGACGTCGAGGCCTTCGCGCTCGAGAACGCCTGCCGGCTCCTGACCCACCAGATGCCCGACGGCGGCATCGAGCGGACGATCGCCGTGGTCGACTTCGGCGCGAGCACCACCACCTTCAGCGTGCTGCGCAACCTCAAGGTCATCTACACCCGCGATTTCGCCTTCGGCGGCCAGCAGCTGACCGAGGAGATCATGCGCACCTACGGCCTCTCGATGGAGGAGGCCGGGCGAGCGAAGAAGGAGGGCGGGCTGCCGTCGAACTACCAGCCCGAGGTCCTCGACCCCTTCATCGACGACATGACCCAGCAGGTGGGTCGCTCGCTGCAGTTCTACCTCGCTTCGGGCGCCGGCCGCACGCAGCCCGAGCAGATCCTCGTCTGCGGCGGCTGCGCGAGCATCCCGGGCGTGGCCGACGTGATCGCGAGCCGGGTCGGCGTGCCGGCCGAGCGCGGCGACCCGCTCGGCCAGATGAGGGTCGCGTCGCGCGCCAAGGCGCTCGGCGTGCAGCGCGACGGCACGGCGCTGCTGACGGCCTGCGGACTGGCGCTGCGGAGCTTTGACGAAAATGCCAAGTATTAACCTGCTGCCCTGGCGGGCAGAACTACGCAAGCGGCGGCAGAAGGAATTCCTCGTCGGCCTCGGCGCCGCCGCCGCCGTGGGCGTGCTGATCACGCTGCTCGCGCACTTCGCGGTGAGCACGATGATCGACGCCCAGCAGCGCCGCAACGAGCTGCTGCAGGCGGAAATCGCCGAGCTCGACAAGCAGATCGCCGAGATCCTCGTGCTCGAGGAGCAGAAGGCCCGCATGGTGGCCCGCATGGAGGTGATCGAGAAGCTGCAGAAGAGCCGGCCGGAGGTCGTCAAGCTGTTCGACGACGTGGTCACGACGCTGCCCGAGGGCGTCTACCTCACCTCGCTCAAGCAGAACCAGCGGCGGCTGGAGTTCATGGGCGTCGCGCAGTCGAGCACCCGCGTCTCCTCGTTCATGCGCAACATCGACGCCTCCGGGGTCATGGCCAAGCCGGACCTCAAGGTGATCGAGAACAGCGGCGCCGGCGCCGGCGCGACCTTCACCCTGTTCGCGCAGATGAAGGCCCCCGAGGGCGAGAGCGAGGAAGGGCCGGCGGCCGAGACCAAGAAGCCGGGCGCCCGCAAGGAGGCCCGCCGATGAACGCCCTGAAGAAGTTCTTCGAGGACCTGCAGAGGCTCGACCCCCGCGACGTCGGCCGCTGGCCTTTCGTGTTCCGGGCGCTGACCGTGGCCCTCGCCTTCGTCGTGGCGACCGGCCTGCTGGTCTGGTACTTCGTGTTCAGCGAGGCGCAGGGCAACGTCCCTCAGCTGCGCAAGGCCGAGGCCGAGCAGCAGCAGCTCTGGAACACCTTCGACGAGAAGCAGCGCCGGGCCGCGAATCTCGAGGCCTACCGGGTGCAGCTCGCCGAGATCGAGCGCACCTTCGGCGCGATGCTCCGGCAGCTGCCGGGCAGGACCGAGGTTCCGAGCCTGCTGGTGGACATCTCCCAGACCGGCCTCGCCGCGGGGCTGCAGGAGAACCTGTTCCAGCCCGGCGCGGAAGTCCGGCGCGACTTCTACGCGGAGCTTCCGATCAAGATCCGCCTCACCGGCGGCTACCACGAGTTCGGCGAGTTCGTCACGGGCATCGCGGCGCTGCCACGCATCGTGACCCTGCACGACATCCAGATCACGCCGTCGCGCGGCCGCTCGGGCAGCGGCCGCCGCGGCGCCGCGCCGCCCCCCGCCGACCAGCTGATCCTCGACCTCACGGCGAAGACCTATCGCTACCTCGAGGAGTCCGAGCTGGCCGAGCAGGAGGCCGAGCAGAAGGCCAACGCGCGCAAGACTACCAACCGGCGCAACCAGGGAGCCGGCAAGTGACGCATGCAAGCAGATTCGCGCTGGTCGCCGGCTGCCTGGCCGCAGCGGTCATGCTCTCGGGCTGCGGCGACGGCCTCGACGACCTCCGGGGCCAGATCGAGCAGGCGAAGCAGCGCCCGGGCGGGCGCATTCCGCCGCTGCCGGAGGTCAAGCCCTACGAGTCCTTCGCCTACAGCAAGGCGTCCGACCGCTCCCCGTTCACGCAGAGCGCCGCCGGCGAGAGCGCGAGCGGCCCGCGGCCGGACAGCAAGCGGCCGCGCGAGTACCTCGAGCAGTTCCCGCTCGACACCATGCGCATGGTGGGCACGCTGCGGCTCGGCGGCGCGAACTACGGTCTCGTGCAGACGCGGGACGGGCTCGTGCACCGCGTGTTGCCGGGCAACTACCTCGGCCAGAACGATGGCCGGATCCTGTCGATCTCCGAGGCGCGGATCTCCCTGACGGAGATCGTGCCCGACGGGCTCGGCGGCTACATCGAGCGGCCTGCCGCCCTCGGCATGGGCGAGTGAATTCCTGGGAGAACCTCTGATGGCTGTCATGGACAGGGCAACGGGTTGGAACAACGGCGCGCCGCGCCGCGTGTCGCGATGGCTGGGCGGCATCGCCGTGACGGTCGCGATGGCGTGGGGCGCGGGCACGCAGGCTCAGGCGCCCACGGTCTCGCTGACCGCCGTCGAGGTGCAGCCGCTGCAGGGCAACAGCCTGCAGGTGACGCTGCGCACCAGCGGGCCGGCGCCGGAGCCGATGGCCTTCACCATCGACAAGCCGGCGCGGCTGTCGGTCGACCTGCCGGGCACGGGCCTCGCGCTCGACAGCCGGCGCGTCGACGTCAAGGCCGCGGGCGTCGACAGCATCGTCGCCGCCGAGGCCGGCGGCCGCACCCGCGTGGTGTTCAACCTCGACTCGCTGGTGCCCTACACGGTGCAGGCCCAGGGCGATGCCGTCGTGGTCAGCTTCGGCGCCACGGCCGCCGCCCGCGAAGCGGCCGTCGTCCCGCCCCCGTCGGCCGGCCCGCGCAGCATCGCGGGCGTGGACTTCCGCCGCTCGCCCGAGGGCGCCGGCCGGGTGATCGTCCGGCTGTCCGACCCGCGCACGCCGGCGAACCTGCGCCAGGAAGGCAACCGGGTGATCGTGGACTTCACCGGCGCGACGCTCCCCGAGGAGCTGATGAAGCGCTACGACGTCATGGACTTCGCGACCCCGGTCTCGACCGTCGACGCGACCCGCACGGCGACCTCCGCGCGCATCGTGGTCACCGCCGCGGGCGACTGGGAACAGCTCGCCTACCAGGCCGACGACACCTACGTGGTGGAGGTCAAGGAGCGTCCCAAGCGCGCCATCGTCACCGAGGCCGAGAAGGTCTACACGGGCGAGCGCCTGACGCTCAACTTCCAGGACATCGACGTCCGCGCCGTGCTGCAGCTGCTCGCCGAGACGAGCGGGCAGAACATCGTGGTCAGCGACTCCGTCAAGGGCCGCGTGACCCTGCGCCTGCAGAGCGTCCCCTGGGACCAGGCCCTCGACATCGTGCTGCGCACGAAGGGTCTGGATATGCGCAAGAAGGACAACGTGATCCTGGTCGCGCCGCAGGCCGAGATCGCCGAGCGCGAGAAGGCGGAGCTGGCGGCGATCAAGGACATCCAGGAGCTGGCGCCGCTGCGCACCGAGTTCGTGCAGGTCAACTACGCCAAGGCCTCCGACATCGCCAAGCTCCTCAAGTCGGGCGGCGGCGGCTCGCTGCTGTCCGGGCGGGGCAACGTCAGCATCGACGACCGGACCAACACGCTCCTCGTTCAGGACACCGCCGAGCAGCTCGAGCAGATCCGCGCGATGGTCGCGCAGCTCGACATCCCGGTCCGCCAGGTCCTCATCGAGTCGCGCATCGTCATCGTGAGCGACGACTTCTCGCGTGAACTCGGCGTCCGCGCCGGCTTCAACCGGATCACGGACGACGTCAAGGACCTGCTGTTCATCGGGGGCAGCGCGCAGGCGAACGACACGTCGGTGGGCTCGGTCCTCGACAACCTCGCGAACACGGGGCAGCCGTTCCCGGCGCAGATCCCGTTCGGCAACTTCGACCGCTACAACGTGAACATGCCGGTCAGCAACCCGGCCGGCCGGATCGCGCTGTCGGTGCTCGACTTCGACGACTTCCTGATCGACCTCGAGCTGTCGGCCGCGCAGGCCGAGGGCAAGGGCGAGATCGTCTCCTCGCCGCGGGTCATCACCGCGAACCAGCGCGAGGCGGTGATCGAGCAGGGCGTGGAGATCCCCTACCAGGAGTCGGCCTCGTCCGGCGCGACCACGACCCAGTTCAAGAAGGCGGTCCTGTCGCTCAAGGTGACGCCGCAGATCACCCCGGACGACCGCGTGATCCTCGACCTGGAGGTCAACAAGGACAGCGTCGGCCAGCTCGTCCCGAGCGCGACCGGCGGCTTCGTGCCCTCGATCGACACGCGCTCGATCATCACCCAGGTGCTGGTCGACGACGGCCAGACGGTGGTGCTCGGCGGCATCCTCGAGACGGAGCGCCGGGACGCGGAGCGCAAGGTGCCTTTCCTCGGCGACATCCCCGGGCTCGGCGCGCTGTTCCGCACCCGCAGCAAGACCGACAACCGCGACGAGCTGCTGATCTTCGTCACGCCGAAGATCCTCCGCGAAGGCGCGAGCATCAACTGATCCCGCCGCCCGGCTTGCGTGCCGGGCGCACCGGAGGCACAGTCCCACGGCCGCCCCAGGGCGGCCGTGGTTTTTCTGGTGCGCGGGGTGAACGGGTGGCGGAGCGCGAGGGCGGCAGCGTCTTCCTGGTCGGGCCGATGGGCGCCGGCAAGACGGCGGTCGGCCGGCGCCTCGCGCGCATGCTCGGCGCGCGCTTCGTGGACAGCGACGACGCGGTGGTGGAGCGCACCGGCGTGGACATCGCCTACATCTTCGAGAAGGAGGGCGAGGCCGGCTTCCGGCAGCGCGAGCGCGATGCGATCGACCGGCTGACCCTCGAGCCGGGCATCGTGCTCGCCACCGGCGGCGGCGCGGTGCTGCTGCCGGAGAACCGCGCCTGGCTCGCCGCCCGCGGCACGGTCGTGTACCTGCAGGCCTCGGTCGCCCAGCAGCTGGCCCGGACCCGGCGCGGCACCCACCGCCCGCTGCTGCGGACGGCGGATCCGGCGGCACGCCTCGCCGAGCTGATGTCGCTGCGCGAGCCGCTGTACCGCGAGGTCGCGCACCTGGTCGTCGCGACCGACGGCCGCAAGGTCCAGTCGGTCGCGGCGGAGATCGCCGCGCGGCTCCCGGACGTCCACCTCAGGAAGGAGCAGGCGTGACGACCCCCGACAGCCTCGTCATCGAGCTGGGCCAGCGCAGCTACCCGATCCATGTCGGTCACGGCCTGCTGGGCCAGGCCGGCCTGCTCGATGCCGTGCTGCCCGGCGAGGCCGTGATGCTGGTCAGCAACGAGACGGTCATGCCGCTGTGGGGCGCGCGGGTCGAGGCCGCGCTGGCCGGGCGACGGGTCGCCCGCTGCGTGCTGCCGGACGGCGAGCAGCACAAGACGCTGGCGACCCTCGGCACCGTGCTCGACGCGCTGGTCGCCGAGCGGATGAACCGCGATTGCGCGGTCGTGGCCCTCGGCGGCGGCGTGGTGGGCGACATCGCCGGTTTCGCGGCCGCCTGCTACCAGCGCGGCGTGGCCTTCGTGCAGGTACCGACGACGCTGCTCGCGCAGGTCGACTCCTCGGTCGGCGGCAAGACCGGCGTGAACCATCCTGGCGGCAAGAACCTGATCGGCGCCTTCCACCAGCCGGTCGCGGTGATCGCCGATACCGACACGCTCGGCACGCTGCCCGACCGCGAGCTGCGTGCCGGCGTGGCCGAGGTGATCAAGTACGGCCTGCTCGGCGACGCTGCCTTCTTCGGGTGGCTGGAGGACAACGTCGGCCGCCTGCTCGGCCGCGACCCGAGGGCGCTCGGCTACGCCATCCGCCGCTCCTGCGAGATGAAGGCGGCGATCGTGGCGCGCGACGAGCGCGAGCAGGGCGAACGCGCGCTGCTGAACCTTGGCCACACCTTCGGGCACGCGATCGAGTCCGGCGCCGGCTACGGCGCCTGGCTGCACGGCGAGGCGGTGGGCGCGGGGCTGCTGCTCGCGGCGGAGTTCTCCCGGCGCGTGCGCGGCCTGCCGGCGACGGAGGTGGCGCGGCTTCGCGACCTGCTGGTCCGTGCCGGCCTGCCGGTCGAGCCGCCGCGGCTCGGCGCCGCGCGCGCGCTCGAGCTGATGCGGATGGACAAGAAGGTCAAGGCCGGCCGCATCCGCCTCGTGCTCCTCGACCGCATCGGCGCCGCGGCCGTGGTCGACGACTATCCGCCCGGGGCCCTCGAGGCCCTGCTCGGCGAGGTGATGGGCGAGGCGGCGTGATGAGCGCCGCGCCGGAGGCCGACCGCGGCCTGTCGCCCTGGGCCGCGCTCGAGGCGACCTCGCGCGGCCGGCGCCACGCGGAGCCGCCGCCCGGCTACCGCGGCGAGTTCCAGCGCGACCGCGACCGGATCGTGCACTCCAACGCGTTCCGCCGGCTGGTCTACAAGACCCAGGTCTTCGTGAACCACGAGGGCGACCTGTTCCGCACCCGCCTGACCCACTCGCTCGAGGTCGCGCAGATCGGCCGGACGGTGGCGCGCGTGCTCGGGCTCTCGGAGCCGCTGACCGAGGCGATCTGCCTCGCCCACGACCTCGGCCACACGCCCTTCGGACACGCGGGGCAGGATGCCCTGAACGACTGCATGCGCGAGTTCGGCGGCTTCGAGCACAACCTGCAGTCGCTGCGCGTCGTCGACGAGCTCGAGGAGCGCTACGCGGCCTTCCGCGGGCTCAACCTGACCTTCGAATGCCGCGAGGGCATCCTCAAGCACTGCTCGGCGGCCAACGCCCGGCGGCTCGGCGACGTCGGCCGGCGTTTCCTGGAGCGGCGCCAGCCCTCGCTCGAGGCGCAGCTCGCGAACCTCGCCGACGCCGTCGCCTACAACAACCACGACGTCGACGACGGCGTCCGCGCCGGGCTCATCAGGCCCGAGGAACTCGCGGACCTGCCGCTGTTCGCGCGCCAGCGCGAGGCCGTGCTGCGGCTCCATCCGGGCATCCGGCCCAAGCAGCTGCTGCACGAGACCATCCGCCGGATGATCGACGACGTGGTCACCGACCTCATCGAGGAGACGCGGCGGCGCATCGCCGGGGCGGCCCCGGCCAGCGTGGAGGAGGTCCGCTCGCAGGCCGGGCCGCTGGTCGCCTTCTCGGACGCCAAGGCCGAGGAGCACCATGCGCTGAAGCGGTTCCTGCGCCGGCGCGTCTACGAGCACGAGCGCGTGCTCGCGATGCGCGAGCAGGCCGTCAAGGTCCTGGAAGAGCTGTTCGCGGCGTTCATGGAGGACCCCGCGCTCATGCCCGAGGACCACCACGACACCGCCCTGCGGCTCGAGGCGGAGGAGGGCGCGGCCGGCCGCGCCCGCGCGGTCGCCGACTACGTCGCCGGCATGACCGACCGCTACGCCTTCCAGGAGCACCAGCGTGTGCGACAATGACGGCTGATCGCGAGGCCGGGAGCGGGTCGATGGGAGTGAGGGCTGTCTGCGCGCTGCTGGCCGGCGTGCTTCTGGCGGCGCCGGTGCCGCCGGCCCGGGCGCAGGCCATGGTGCTGCCCAAGGGCGTCGTGCTGCCGAAGGACATCAAGCTGCCGCTCGAGGTCTCGGTGGCCGGGTACCTGCCGGCCGCCAAGCGCAAGCAGCGCTTCTTCGTGCCCGCGGGCGGCTTCTGGGCCGAACCCGGCAAGGCCCTCGAGAAGGGCGTCGCGGCCGCGCTGCAGGGATTCTTCAGCGACGGCTTCGTCGCCGGCGCCGACGATGCGCGACCCCACAACCTGCTGGTGGTGATGCACCCGACGCTCGAGGCGAAGGCGGGCAAGCTCACCACCCGGATCGCCTACCGCGTCCTTGACGGTGCCGGCGCCCAGCTGCTCGAGGGCAGCCGCTCGGCGGAGGCGCCGATCGGCGACCTGGCTTCGGGGGCCGGCTTCCAGCGCACCGCGCTTCAGGCGGCGCAGCTCGCGATGGTCGACATCGTCACGCAGCTGCGCCCGTCGCGCGCGACCCATGCCGCGACCGGCACGGTGGCGGGGGTGGATCGCGAGCGACTGGTGAATCGCGAGGCGCCGGTCTCCAGCGGCACCGGCTTCTTCGTGAACGCGGCGGGCCAGCTGCTCACGGCCGCCCACGTCACCCACGAGTGCGTCACGCTCGAGGTCAAGCAGGGCGCGCGCGTCGTTCCCGCGCAGGTTATGGCGAGCAGCAACCTCCTCGATCTGGCGGTGCTGTCGACCGGCACGCCCGTGGAGCGCTACCTGCCGCTTCGCCGCCAGCAGGAGCTGGTCCTCGGCGAGGCCGTCACCAACGTCGGCTACCCGCTGCAGAAGCTGCTCGCGGCGACTCCGAACCTCACGCGCGGCAACGTCAGCTCCCGCGGCGCGCTCGAAGGCTCGGTGGGGCAGTTCCAGTTCTCGGCCCCGATCCAGCCGGGCTCGAGCGGCGGGCCGGTCGTCTCCGACGGCGGCGAGCTGCTCGGCATCACCCAGGGCACGCTGAACCTCGCGCCGCTGGTCGAGGCCGGCGTGCTGCCGCAGAACGTCAACTTCGCGCTCGACGCAGCCCACGCGGCCCGCTTCATGCAAAGGAACGGGGTGCAGTTCGACGAGGTGGAGCCCAACTTCAAGGCCGACATGCGCACCGGCAACGAGGCGGCCCTGGCCACGGTCGTCAGCCTGAGCTGCTACCAGTAGGGGGCGAAGATGCGCCGTCAGCAGACACTCGCCCTCGTTCTTGCGGCCGCCGTCGCATCGCTGCCGGCAATCGCCGGTGCCCAGGCCGTGGACGAGCCGGCGCCGACGTTCGAGGATGTCTTGTCACCGGCGGCCGAGGACACCGTGCCGCCGATGGTGGACGCGGCGGCGCCCACGGTGCAGGTGGCCGCGCCGCCGCCGGCTGACGCCTTGCCACCGATGCGCTTCGCCGGCTCGGTCGCGCGCGACGAGATCCTCGCGCGCATCCGCGCCAACCCGCGCTTCGCCGCGCTCAGCACGGAACTGCCGGGCAGCCCGCTGCTGCTGCGGGTGACGCGCAGCTTCGAGTTGACCGCCGGCGGCAAGGCGGCGGGCTTCGCCTCTGCGCTGCTCGCCGGCGGGTCGCTGGGCCTGCTGCCGATGGTCACCAACCAGGACGTCGTGATCACCTACGAGATCGTGGTGAACGGCGTGCCGCTGGTGACCTGGTCGGCGAGCCGCAACATCACCCGCGCGCAGAACATCTACGCGACTGACACGACCTACGGCCTCGGCGACGAAGGCCTCAAGTGGGCGATCGCGACGGCCGACGAGTTCGCCGCCGCCGTCGACGGCGATCCGAAGATCGCGGCGTTGATCGAGGAGTACCGCTACTACTTTGCGGCCCCCGGCCAGGCCGGCTGAACGTCCCGGACGGAGTGCCTGCGCCGCGGCCAGGATCCGGCGTAGGCGCATCATTGGGAAGTGCCTTGCGCGCGGGCGGGATCGGCTGAGTCGGTCGTGCCTGCGCCGCGGCCGGGATCCGGCTGGGGGGCACTCCTC